>NZ_OCMQ01000011.1:0-137548 GCF_900230165.1 Pseudomonas sp. URMO17WK12:I9
TCCGACTTTCTGAAAGCCAACCTTCAGCACTTCAAGTCGCAGATCAAGCTGATTGAGCAAGCGATCAGCCAGCAAACGGAAGCCCTGAAAGATGAACGGGTTACTCAGCTGGTCCAGGTCAAAGGCATTGGGCTGGTAACGGCGGGCAAGCTGATAACACTTCTGCCAGAACTGGGGCGTGTCGAGTCCAAAGAAATAGCCTCGTTGGTCGGGGTGGCGCCTTTTAACCACGACAGCGGAAAATCCGTGGGCAAACGCTCTATCTCGGGCGGGCGGTTTGAGGCCAAGCGATCGTTGTATATGTCATGCCTTGTGGCGATAAAGTACAACCCAGCACTCAAGGCTCGTTATGAGGCGCTGCGCGGACGCGGAAAAGTTGCCAAGGTCGCCCTCGTAGCCTGTATGCGGGTATTGATCGTACGGCTCAATGCCATGCTAAGGACGGGCAAGCCTTGGCTTGATCTGGTCTTGCCACAGCCTATGCGGACCTAGAGCAGGAAGCCGACGTAACTCATACAGGAGCGGGCTTGCCCATCAATCCAATACCGCGCTGGATGGCACGGGCTTCGCCCGAGGCCGCGCGACAAGCGCGCCCCCTGGAGGGGCGGGCTAGATTTTAAATAAATCGGGCAAGACAGTTGCTCCCACACGGAGGGCGTGTTTCTGTCAGATCACCGAGTCATCGGAGCAAGCGCCCCTGCCAGATCACCGCCTCGTCAGCCCATCAAACGCCTTGTCCAACCCCGCATCCGCATCCACCAGCTTCTGCCGCCGCTGCTCCATCCACGCCTGATCCGCCTTCAATCGCGCCTGGGCCTCAGCCAACATGCGCCGCACTTCTTCAGGCTGCGGCCCACCAGTACCCTTGCGACTTTGCACCATGGCGCGGGGGGACAGGCTGGCGCGGAAATCCGCTTCGCTCAGGGGCAGGGTGTTGTCCTTCCATTTGTACTTGTCCGCCGCCTGGGTGAACAACGCCTGCGCATCGGCGTAGGCAAAGTCCTTGGGCAAGGTGCCGTCGGCGCGGGCTTTTTCGACGATCAGCGAGGCGAAGCTGTGGCCGATGCGGAAGGGGACGTGGTGCTTGCGCTCCAGGGTGTCGGCCAGCTCCATGGAGGTGGTCCAGTCGGCGTCCAGTTCTTCTTCGGCGCGTGCGGCGTTGATTTTCAGGGCGTCGAGCACCTGGTCCAGGCGCTTGAACATGTCCCCCGTGGAGCGGAACAGGCCCAGGTCGTCGAAGGCGGCCTTGTAGTCGGTCATGCCGGTGGTGACGTTGTGGGCACGCAGGGTGGTGGCGTTGGCCAGGCCGACCACGTCGGAGGCGGCTTCGCGGGTGCGCATCAAGAGGCCAGGGTTGCGCTTTTGCGGCATGGCGCTGCTGGTGTAGGTGGCCCCTTCGTCGAGCAGCAGCCAGGGGCGGGTCTGGTGGTACTGGGTGTGAATGTCGCCGATGAAGGCGCCGATGCGAATGGCCGAGGACGAGACCAGGCCGGCGGCTTCCAGCGGAATGTCGTAGGTCGAGACTTGGCTGGCGTCCAGCGAGTTCTCGCGCACGCCGTCAAAGCCCAGCAGCTGGGCCAGGCGCTCGCGGTTGATGGGGTAGCCGGAGTTGGCCAGCACGGCGGTGCCCATGGGGCTGAGGTTCAGGCGGGCGTAGAGTTCGTGCAGGCGTTGGGCGTCGCGCTCGAACGAGGCCTCGTAGGCCAGCAGGTAATGGGCGTAGCTGATGGGCATGGCTTGCACGCCGTTGGTATAGGCCGGCACCAGGGTATCGACGTGTTGGGCGGCCAGCGTGAGCAAGCGCTGGCGGGTGGCGTCCAGGGCGTCGCCGTAGGCCAGCACGTGGCGGCGCAGCGAGGCCAGGCGGTAGGTGGCGTACATGTCCTGGCGGCTGCGCCCCGAGTGAATCAGCGAGGCCTCGGGGCCGACCTTGTCGGTGATGATCTGCTCCAGTTGCAGCACATCGCTGGGGCGCTTGCCGCCTGGCTGGGTGGCCTGGTCGATGGCGTGGCGTACCCCGCCTGCAATGGTCGCGGCCTGTTCGGCGGTGACGATGCCGGCTTCCTTGAGCATCACCAGCGAGGCTTTGTTGATGCGGTTGAGGTAGTCGAACTGGGTCTCGCCGTGGCGCTGGCCGTCGGGGGTCTTTTCCACGAAGGCGCCGATCTTGCGGGCCTGCTCGGCGCACTCGGCGGTGGTCTTGCATGGGTTGTCGGCGGTGTTGGCGGCCTGGGCCGCGGGGCTGGTGAGCCAGGCGCAGGCGATGGCAAGGCACAGCAGTGATCTTGTTGTTGTCATGGTGGGTCCGCTCGGGGCTTGTGGAAGGCTGGCGGGCTGGTGGCACCCTTGGAGGGTCAACCTACACCCCTGCCCCCTTGGCCGAAAGTGAAACCACCGCCGGGTAGGCGGTGGCGTCGGTGCAGTGGCGGGGTTGATCGAGCCGCCGGTCAGGGCATGCCGAGAAACTCTGGGAGCGCCAGGGAGATGTACGGCACGTAGGTGACCAGGATCAGGAACAGCAACAAGATCGACAGCCACGGCAGCGCTGCGCGAATGGTCTGGCCCAATGTCAGGCCCGTCACGGCACTGGTCACGAACAGGTTCAACCCTACTGGCGGGTGAACCAGTCCGATCTCCATGTTCACCACCATCACGATGCCCAGGTGGATCGGGTCGATGCCCAGTTCCATGGCGATGGGGAAGAAGATCGGCGCCAGAATCAGGATGATCGCCGACGGCTCCATGAAGCTGCCGGCAATCAGCAGCACCACGTTGACCATGATCAGGAAGCCGATGGGCGTCAGGCCTTCGGAGAGCACCCACTGGGTGATCTGCTGCGGGATCTGCTCGGTGGTCAGCACATGGGCGAACAGCATGGCGTTGGCGATGATGAACAGCAGCATGATGGTCAGCCGCCCGGACTCCAGCAACACCTTGGGGCACTCGCGCCAGGTCATGTCCTTGTACACGAACAGGGCGATGAACGCCGAGTACACCGCCGCCACGGCCGCCGCTTCAGTGGGGGTGAACATGCCGCTGTAGATGCCGCCCAGAATGATCACCAGCAACAACAGCCCCCAGAACGCCCGCCGCGCGGCCGTAAGCCATTCGCGGAAGCTGGCACGTGGCTGGGCAGGCAGCTTCTTGACCCGCGCCACGATGTAGATGGCTACCATCAGCGACACGCCCAGCAAGATCCCAGGGATCACGCCAGCCATGAACAACTTGCCCACCGACGTTTCGGTCGCGGCTGAATAGACCACCATCACGATCGACGGGGGGATCAGGATGCCCAGCGTACCGGCGTTACAGATGATGCCGGCGCCGAATTCCTTCGGATACCCCGAGCGCACCATGCCGGCCACGGCGATCGAACCCACTGCCGCCACCGTGGCCGGCGACGAGCCGGACAACGCAGCGAACAACATGCAGGCCAGCACGGCGGCAATGGCCAGGCCGCCCCGAATGTGCCCCACGCAGGCGTTGGCAAAATCGATCAGCCGCTGCGCCACGCCGCCGGTGGTCATGAAGGCGCCAGACAGCAGGAAGAAGGGGATGGCCAGGAAGGTGTAGCTATCAGAGGTTTCGAACAGCTTGATCGCCAACGAACTGAGCGAGTCCTGGCTGAACAGCAGAATCGACACCGCCCCCGACAGGCCCAGGGAAATGGCAATGGGCACGCCCAGGAACATGAAGATGAACAGCAGCAGGAACAGGCAGATAACGGTCATTGCTGCGACTCCTCACCGGGGTTGGCCAGCTTGCTCGCCTCGGCCGCTTCGTCGGCCAGGCCCAGGTTGATCTGGCGGTGGGTGTAGATGCGGTAGAGGATTTCCAGGTAGCGCACGATGATCAAAGCGAACCCGAAGGGCACAATCATCGCGATGTGGCCGATCTTGATGCCGTAGCGGTCCAGGTCTTCGGCCCCGATGCCAGCCGCCAGCACAGCGCTGACCCATTTGATGCTGGCAATCAGAAACAGCCCGGCATACGCCAGGCAACAGGCGCAGGCAACCATGGCCAGCACACGCTGCACCGGCTTGCGGGTGCGCCTGACCAGCACATCGACCCCAAGGTGGCCGGCGGTACGTACGCCATAGGCGATGCCGAAGAAGATCAGCCAGCCAAACAGGGCCTTGGTCAGGGCGATGCTCCAGGTCATTTCCTGGGCGTAGCCCATCAAGTGGTCACCGATGTTCAACAGCGGCTCGCTGGCAAAGGTCCAACGGTCGCTCAAGTTGTAGAACATCGTGTAGAGGTTGTTCAGCGCTACGTAGATGAAGGTGATGAGGGTCATGGCCGCCAGAAGAAAGGCGATCATGCCTTCCTCGAAGCGCTCCCAGACGCGCCGTAACGTTTGCATGGGCATTCTCCGCGCAGAATGAGGCTGAGCCGCCCACGCAGGGGCGGCTGCAGGCGGGGCCAATCAAGAGGCTGTGTTGGCGTCCTGGGCGGCTTTGATCAGGTCGGCGCCAATCTGGCCTTCGAACTTGTCCCAGACCGGACGCATGGCTTTGCGCCATTCGTCACGCTGCTCGGGGGTGAGCGCATCGACCTCGCTGGTCTTGGCGTCGATGATCTTCTGCCGCGAGGCCTGGTTCAGCGCCTCGGCCTGCTTGTTCACCTCGACGGTGACCTTGTCCATGATGCCCTGCAGTTCGGTGCGCACATCTTCAGGCAGGCCGTTCCAGAACTTGGCGTTGGTGATCACCATGTAGTCGATCAGGCCGTGGTCGGTCTCGGTGAAGAACGGCTGCACTTCGTTGACCTTCTGGCTTTCGTAGTTCGACCAGGTGTTCTCGGTGCCGTTGACGGTGCCGGTCTGCAAGCCTTGGTACACCTCGGCAAAACTCATCTTGCGCGGGTTGGCGCGCACGGCCTTGAACTGCTCTTCCAGCACGCTGGAGGCTTGTACGCGGAACTTCAGGCCACGGGCATCCTTGGGCAGCAGGATCTTCTTGTTAGCCGACAGCTGCTTCAAGCCGTTATGCCAGTAGGCCAGGCCGCGGATGCCCTTGTCTTCCATGGAGGTGAGCAGCGCCTTGCCTTGGGGCCCCTGCTGGAAGCGGTCGACCGCCGCCAGGTTGTCGAACAGAAACGGCAGGTCGAAGATTTGCACCTGCTTGTTGTAGTGCTCGAATTTGGCCAGCGAGGGCGCCAGCATCTGCACGTCGCCCAGCAGCAGCGCTTCCATTTCCTTGCCGTCGCCGAACAGCGACGAGTTGGGGTAAACCTCGACCTTGACCTTGCCCTTGAGCTTGTCATCGGCCTCCACGAGCTTCTGGAACATGAGCGCGCCCTGGCCTTTGGGCGTGCTGTCGGCCACTACGTGGGCGAACTTGATGATGACCGGGTCCGCGGCGTAAGCGAACGAGGTCAGGGAGACGGCGGCGGCGCAGAACAGCGCCTGGGTCAGCTTCAACATGGGTTTCACCTGTTATTGTTGTTGGTAAGGTCAGCAGGGAAGCGTAGCCAAGATTACGGTGGCGCAAGTATAGGTGTTTGGGGAATCTGCTTTTGTGTAAGGCTGCGTTCGGCAAAAACGAACGCCGCCCCTCATGCCTTGGCCTGGACCATAGCCACTAGCCACTAGCCACTAGCCACTAGCCACTAGCCACTAGCCAGCATGGGCCAATGCCAGCAGGCGTTGCGCGCGCAACACCACCGGGGCATCGACCATCTGCCCGTCCAGCTGGAAGGCCCCTGCCCCACCCGCCGCTGCGCTGCCCTCGAGCACGCGCTGCGCCCAGGCCAGTTCGTGCTCGCTGGGCTGCAAGGCCTCGTGAATCACCGGCACTTGGCTTGGGTGAATGCACAGCGCCCCGCCATAGCCCATGTCGTAGGCATGGCGCATGGCCTCGCGCTGCCCTTGCGGGTCGCGGATCGCAGGAAACACACCGTCCAGCGGCGGCGCCAGGTCGGCGCCCCGGGAATGCAGTTGCACGGCCATGCGGGCCTGGTCGATGAAGCGTTGACCTGCCGGGCTGTCGGTGTTCAGGCAAAGGTCCAGCGCCAGGTCCAGGCTGCCGAACGACAAGCGCTCGACGCCCTCGGCGCCGGCGATACGTTCAAGGGCCAACAGCCCCTTGGCGGTCTCGATGATAGGGACCACGGCCTTGCCCGTGCGGGCGGTAACCGCCACCTGTGCGGCGCTCTCGACCTTGGGCAGCAGCACCGTGGTCACGCCCAGGTGCTGCGCGCAAAATTGCAAGTCCTCGGCGTGGTTTGGATGGCTGGGTGCGTTGACCCTCACCCACACCCGGGCGTCGGGGTGTTCGCCCAGAAAGCGCGCCAGGTGCTCGCGGGCCTGGGCCTTGAGCGGTTCTTCGACCGCGTCTTCGAAGTCCACGATCACGGCATCGGCACCGGCAGCCAGGGCCTTGGCGAAGCGCTCCGGGCGGCTACCGGGCACGAACAGGGCGGAGCGAACGATGGGGTATGGCATGCTTTTGCTCCTCTACTAAACCACGCCTGCGCTGTTCAATTGCGCCTGCTGATCGTCGCCATACCCCAGCTCGGCCAGGATCGCGGCGGTGTGCTGGCCCAGTGCAGGCACCGGGTCCATGCGCGGGCTGAAGGCCGCGTTGCGCCCCGGCGGCAGCAGGGACGGCAGCTTGCCCGCCGGGCTGTCCACCTCGCGCCAGCGGTCACGGGCCTGCAACTGGGGATGCTGCCACACCCCGTGCATGTCGTTGACCCGGGCGTTGGCGATCTGGGCGCTTTCAAGGCGTGACACCACGTCTTCCAGGCTCAGCGCAGCAAAGCCCTCGACGATGATCTGGCGCAGCGAATCGCGGTTCTCCGAGCGCCGGTAGTTGGCGCAGAAGCGCTCGTCGGTGGCCAACGCCGGGTCGAGCAAGACCTTCTCGCAGAACAGCTGCCATTCACGCTCGTTCTGCAACCCCAGCATCACCGTGCCGCCATCGCCTGTGGGGAAAGGGCCGTACGGGTAGATGGTCGAGTGCGAAGCACCCGCGCGAGGCGGTGGCGGTGCGCCGTTGTAGGCGTAGTACATGGGGTAACCCATCCACTCCACCAGGCTTTCGAGCATGGACACGTCGATGCGGCTACCCACCCCGGTGCGATCACGCAACAGCAGGGCCGAAAGCACGCCGGTATAGGCGTACATGCCAGCGGCGATATCGGCCACCGAGCATCCAGCCTTGGCCATACCCTCCTCGCCTGGGCTGCCGGTGACCGACAAGAAACCGCCCTCGCTTTGAATCAGCAGGTCGTAGGCCTTTTTCTTCTCATAGGGGCCGCCTTCACCGTAGCCAGAGATGTCGCACACGATCAGCCGTGGAAAGCGCGCGTGCAGGGCCTCGAACCCCAGGCCCATGCGCGCCGCAGCGCCAGGTGCGAGGTTTTGCACCAGCACGTCGGCCTTGGCCAGCAGCCCTTCGAGGATGGCATCGGCCTGAGGCTGCTTCAGGTCCAGGGTCAGGCTTTCCTTGGAGCGGTTGGTCCACACGAAGTGGGACGCCAGGCCGTCGACGCGCTGGTCATAGCCTCGGGCAAAATCACCGCTGCCGGGGCGTTCGACCTTGATAACCCGGGCGCCCAGGTCGGCCAGTTGGCGGGTGCAGAACGGCGCGGCGATGGCGTGTTCCAGGCTGACGACGGTGATGCCGTCCAGGGGGCGGGGGGCAGATGCACTCATGGCAAGGTCCTGTGCGGGAGTCATGGCAGGTCGGCCAGCGAGCGGGTATCGCGCAGCTGCCAGACACGTTGGATCAAGGCACGGCCGTCGGCCGCACTGCGCTGCCCGGCGTAGGCCAGCAAGCGCTGGAACTTGTCCTCCAGTTCCGCGCGGGACAAGGTGTTGCCGGGGTCGCCCTTGGGTTCGTCGATGGCAGCGGTGAAGCGGCGCCCGTCCTTGCAGCCCACTTCTACCCGGCCCAGCCACCGGGCCGGATAGGCGGCGTCCACCTCGGGGTCCAGCTGCATGCGCACCTTGTCGCGGAACCCCGCCACGTCCGGGTCGCTCAGGGCCAGGTCGCGGAATGTCAGCAACTGCGCGCTGCCGTGCACGGCAATCAGGCCGAGCACCGTGCCCATGGAGAACTTGGCCTGGTGCACGCTGGTGGGCACCTTCACCCGGCCGAGCACGTCGATGGCGCCCTGGTGCACGTGGGCGATCACCTCGGCGATGTCGCCGTGGCGCAGCCCTTCGCGCTGCATCAGTTCGAGCAAGGCATCGGCCGCCGGGTGGGTGTGGCGGCACGAGGCGTGGAACTTGAACGAGGTTTCGGCCAGCGCCCAGCGGCTGCCCAGGCGGTCCGACAGGCGGGCCGGGTCGGCGTCGCTGGACATGCCGGCCGCCAGGCCCTGGTCGCCTTCCAGGATGTTGCGCGCCCCGCTCAGGCCATCGGCGGTCAGGTACGCCGCCAGCAGCCCGTCGGCAGCTGCCTTGGCGGTGTGCAGCTGTTTCGAATCGGCCGCATCGCGCAAGAACTCCCACAGCCCGGCCGCCTGAGTGCCGGCACTGCCCAGCACGTTGATGAACTGGGCCTGGTCGAAGTCCATCAGCTTGCCCACCGCGACAGCCGCCGCCAGGGTGCCGACGGTGGCGGTGGTGTGGAAAATGCGGTAGTGCGAGCGGCCCATGAATTCGCCGATGCGAATGCCAGCCTCGTAGCCGGCCACAGCCGCCAGCAGCAGGTCCGGCCCCGACTTGTCCAGGTCCTGCGCGGCAGCCAGGGCTGCGGAAAACACCACCGTGGCCGGGTGCAGCACCGAGCTGTTGTGCAGGTCGTCCTGCTCCACCAGGTGCGACGCTGCGCCATTGACCAACGCAGCGAAATACGGCGAGGTGCCACGGCCGGTGCTCATCAACCGGGCTTTACCGGCAGGTGGCCCCATGCGCTCGGCGTAGCGCTCGAACAGCGGCACCGGGTGCGCGCCCTGGCTGGCCAGGGCCGAGCCGAGCCAGTCGAGGAACAGGTCTTCGGTACGCGCCAGCACGGAGGGCGGGATGTCCTGGTAGCGCAGGTCGGCCAGGAAGGTGGCCAGTGCTTGGGTATCACGCATGGGCATACCCTCCTTCAGAAGCTGCGCGGCAGCTCGAGCAGGTGCTCGGCCACGTACGACAGGATCAGGTTGGTGGAAATCGGCGCCACCTGGTACAGGCGGGTCTCGCGGAATTTGCGCTCCACGTCGTACTCGTTGGCAAAGCCGAAGCCGCCGTGGGTTTGCAGGCAGGCGTTGGCCGCCTCCCACGAGGCTTTGGCTGCCAAGTACTTGGCCATGTTCGCGGCAGCACCGGCGTTGGCGCCGCTGTCGTACTCGGCGCACGCCCGCCAGCGCATCAGGTCGGCCGCCTCCAGTTCGATGTGGGCTTCGGCGATGGGGAATTGCACGCCCTGGTTCTGGCCGATCGGGCGGCCGAACACCACGCGGTCGCGGGCGTACTGGCTGGCCTTTTCGACGAACCAGCGCCCGTCGCCGATGCACTCGGCAGCGATCAGCGTACGCTCGGCGTTCAGGCCGTCGAGGATGTAGCGAAAACCCTTGCCCTCCTCGCCGATCAGGCTGCTGGCCGGGATGCGCAGGTTGTCGAAGAACAGCTCGTTGGTTTCGTGGTTGACCATGTTGGCAATGGGCTGCACGGTCAGGCCGTTGCCAATGGCCGTGCGCAGGTCCACCAGGAAGATGGACATGCCTTCGGACTTGCGCGTGACCTGCGCCAGCGGCGTGGTACGCGCCAGCAGAATCATCAGGTCCGAATGCTGGATGCGCGAGATCCACACTTTCTGCCCATTGATCACGTAGTCGTCGCCCTCGCGCACGGCCGTGGTCTTGAGCTGCGTGGTGTCGGTGCCGGTGGTCGGTTCGGTCACGCCCATCGACTGCAGGCGCAGCTCGCCGCTGGCCAGCTTGGGCAGGTAATGACGTTTCTGTTCCTCGCTGCCGTGGCGCAGCAAGGTGAACATGTTGTACATCTGCCCGTGGATGGTGCCGGAGTTGCCACCGCAGTGGTTCACTTCCTCGAGTATCACCGACGCCTCGGCCAGGCCCAGCCCTGAACCGCCGTAGGCCTCGGGGATCATCGCCGACAGCCAGCCGGCGTCGGTCATGGCCTTGACGAAGGCTTCGGGGAAGGCCTTATGCTCGTCCAGGGTGCGCCAGTATTCGGCCGGAAATTCGGCGCACAAGGCGCGCACGCCTTCGCGGATGGCGTTGAGGTCATCGCTGTCGTAGCTGTGCATGGCAGGCTTCTCTACGGTGCTGAAAGGGGGTCAGTCGAAGGTGACGTCGGCGCTTTGCGCCACGCCGGCAGCGTTGCCGGCCCACAGGCGCGCCTGGCCTGGGCCGTCGAGGCAGCCGCTGAGCTGGAAGGGCGTGGGCAGGGTCAGCGGGCGCAGGCTGCGGTAGCTGTAGCGGCGCAGGCGGGCACCGGGGTTGGCGCGCAGAAAGGCCCGCAGGTTGAGCGTCGCGATCAGGGGGCCGTGCACCACCAGGTCCGGGTATCCCTCGGTAGCGGTGACATAGGGGTAGTCGTAATGGATGCGGTGGCCGTTGAAGGTGACCGCCGAATAGCGGAACAGCAGGGTCGCGGTGGGCGTGACGGTTTCACCCCAGGTGCCGGTTTCACAAGGCTCGCCCGTGCTCGCCTTGGGCGGGGTCGGCTCGCGGTAGACGATGTCCTGCTCTTCGCGGATGCACAGCTGGTCGTGCTGGGTGTAGTCATGGCGCACCGTCACGAACAGCAAGGCGCCGCTGCGGCCGTGTTTCTCCTCGATGTGCAGGATGGTCGAGGTACGCTGCGCCTCGCCGCCGACCACCAGGGGGGCGATGAACTCGACCCGGCCACCGGCCCACATGCGGTTGCGCCCGTCAGCCGGCGGCAGAAAGCCCCCGCGTGCCGGGTGCCCGTCGGTGCCCAGTTGCGCTTCGGGTACAGGGTCTTGAAAGAAGCACCAGGTCCACAGCGGCGGCAACGCCTCGCCATGGGCCGGGGCGGTCTCGCCGAACGTCGCCGCGATGCGCTGCACCAGGTTGCGGCTGAGCACATCCCAGGCGTGCTCGGTGCGGCCGAGCCAAGGGCTGTAATCAAAGGGCGTAGTGGGCATGGGTGGGCCTCTGGAATTGTTGTTATGGCAGGCCGCTTGCAGACGCGTCATCGACGCTGCGCAGGCGACAGGGACGATCATGCGACCCTGTCGCGCATTCTGTGAATTTGCATTTCCATAACCCGGCGTTCATAAATGCCGAACGCCTTCCCTACCCAGGACTTGCCCATGCACTTCGATCTGGCTGACTTGCGCCTGTTCATCCACATCGGCGAATCTCCCAGCCTGACCCAGGGCGCCCGCCGTGCCCACCTCTCCCCGGCCGCCGCCAGTGCGCGTATCAAGGCGCTGGAAGCGCAGCTCGACACACGGCTGCTGTACCGCGACAGCCGCGGCGTCGAACTGACCCCGGCCGGGCACACGCTGTTGACCCACGCACGCCTGGTGATGCGCCAGGTGGATTACCTGAAGGCGGAGTTCACCCAGTTCGGAGGCGATTCGGCGGGGCATATCCGCATCTTTGCCAACACCACGGCGGTGACCGAGTTTCTGCCCGAGGTGCTGGCAGGCTTCCTGGCGCAACGGCCGGGGGTCACGGTCGACCTGCAGGAACGCCTGTCCCGTGACATCGTGCGAGGCGTGCTCGATGGCAGCACCGACATGGGCATCATCGCCGGCCCCGTGGAGGCCAGCGGCCTGCAGGTGATGCACTTCAGCACCGATCGGCTGGTGCTGATCGTGCCCGCCGGCCACGAGCTGGCCAACCGCCGCCAGGTGACCTTGAAACAGACTCTGGCCTACCAGCACATCGGGCTGCACGACGGCAGCACCCTGCTGACCTTTCTGCGCGACCAGGTCGAGCGCATGGGTGAAACCCTGGCCCTGCGTATCCAGCTGTCGGGCTTCGAGGCCATCTGCCGCATGGTCGAGGCAGGCGTGGGCATCGGCATCATTCCCGAGTCGTCCGCATCGCGCCACAGCCACACCATGAATCTGGTGACCATCGCCCTGGACGAACCCTGGGCCGAGCGCGAACGCAGCATACTCGTCCGGGAGCTGGAGGCCCTGCCGGGGACGGTGCGCGCATTGATCAAGACGTTGATGCCTGCGAACTAGGCAAGCCATTACGCTCGGGTTATCTGACCGTCAGATCGGGTGCAGGACAGTGGTTCAGATTTGCACTGCAGAAGGATAAATCCTACTGTGGCGCGTCGTTTTGGATATGGACAATAAGGATATGGCCCAAATCATCCCAACACTCGGCGCGTGCCGTTTCGACTCGCCCGGGGAAAAACGCCTGGCTGAGCGCCTCGAAAAGAAACTCCCCGATGACTGGTTATGCTGGTTCAACGTGCCGGTTGGCCCAAAGGGGCTGCAACCGGACTTCGTCCTCCTGCACCCTGAAGTGGGCTTGCTCATTCTCGAGGTCAAGGACTGGAAGCTGAGCTCGCTGAAAGAGGTGACGATCAACGAAGTCACCAAGCTCGAGGACGGTCGCGAAGTCACCGTCATCAACCCCATGGCGCAGGCCCGCAAGAACGCGTTCGAAACGAAGGAAGCGCTGGAAAAGGACCCCGCGTTGACCCAGAAGCCAGGCTCTATCCGAGCGGGCAAACTGTTGATGCCTTATACCTGGGGCGTCGTGCTGCCAGAGATGACGCGCAAGGAATTCACCTCGCTGCAAGCCGGTTCGGCCTTGCAAAGCCTGCGTGTCATCTGCAAGGACGAAATGTTCGAAACCGTGGATGCAGGCCTGTTCGAACAACGCTTCAAGGCCATGTTCGTGCAGCACTTTCCCGTGGCGCTGTCGGACGAGCACGTGGACCGCGTGCGTTACCACCTGTTCCCGGAAATCCGCCTGAACCCGGCACGTGCCCAGTTCGGGCTGTTCGGTGAGCAGGAGGCGCCCATGCCCAGCCTGATCAAGGTCATGGACCTGCAGCAGGAGCAACTGGCGCGTTCCATGGGCAGTGGGCACCGGGTGATTCACGGCGTGGCCGGCAGCGGCAAAACCATGGTCCTGGTGTACCGCAGCCTCTACCTGGCGCGCACCTCCAGCAAGCCGGTACTGGTGTTGTGCTACAACAAGACCCTCGCAGCGCGCTTGAACCAAGTGCTCAAGGCGCACCAGCAAGACGTTCAGGTAGTTGCCATGAGCTTTCATGCTTGGTGTCGCAAGCTGCTGACCGATGCGCAGCTGCCCATCCCTCAACTCAACGGGCAGAAGTTCTTCCAGGCGCTCGAGGACGATGTGCTCAAGCACATGGCGGACGGCAAGCTGGACGCTGATCGGTATGCCGCGATCCTGATCGATGAGGGCCACGACTTCAAACCGGAGTGGTTCCGCCTGGTCGTTCACCAACTCGACCAGGAGCAGGAAAACCTGCTGGTGCTCTACGACGACGCCCAGGCCATCTACCGCGGCAAGGCCACCCTTGCCTCGAAGATGACATTCAGCTTCGCCAGTGTAGGGATCAAGGCGTCAGGGCGGACCACCATCTTGCGCATCAACTACCGCAATACGCTGGAAGTGCTGTCGGTCGCGCATGCGTTTTCCAAGGATTTGCTCAGCGCCCGCGATGCCGAAGATGACCATATCCCGGTACTGGCTCCGCAAAGCGCAGGCCGGCGCGGCGACTTGCCGCAACTGCTCAGCCACCCTGGGCTTGTGCAGGAAGCCCAATGCCTTGTCGCCCGGCTTGAGCATGAGCAGGCAAACGGCCGGGCCTGGCAAGACATGGCCGTGATCTACCGAGAAGGTTTCCAGGCCACCTGGATCGAGGACACACTCAAGGCCGCGGGTATCCCGTACACCAGCGCCAAGACCGTTTCCAAACGCAGCGCGCTGTATGGCGAGAACACGGTGAAAATCGTGAGCATGCATTCGAGCAAGGGGTTGGAATTCGGGTTCGTGGTGATTCCGCGCTTGCACGAGATGCCGGTGCAGGGCGAAGACGAAGCCGATGAGATGCGCTTGCTGTATGTAGCCATGACCCGCGCCGTGGACAGGCTGGTGATGACCCATCAGACCCACTCCGGATTCACCGAACGCCTGCAGGAGGCAGTGGCTCAGGTTCAAGCGAGCCTTTAGCTGCTTGATAGTGCGGGACTAAGGGTTGCGCGGTATTAGTGGGCGCGGCCTCGCCGGGATGCCGGACCGGCCGCGATGGGCCGCGAAGCGGCCCCAACATTTCAGCTCCACATTAGAGCTCAAGGCCTACCGTGCGGCTCACAACGGCCAGACTGCACAGGCCATCGATTGCAGCCTCTACAGACACTGCTCAGCCCCCCAAATAATGGCTTACCAGCTATAACTCACCCGCGCCGTCACCTCACGCCCCGGGTTGTAATAATCAGCCGTCCCCGAGCCCACCACGTGCTGTTCATCGAACAGGTTGCTCACGTTCACCGCCAGGTCGGTGCCCTTGGCGATCTGGTACTTGAATGCCGCGTCGAACAACGTGGTGCCGTCGGTCTTCTTGGTGTTAGCCGCATCCATGTAGTAAGCCCCCACGTACCGTGCGCCCAGCCCGACACTCACGTCGGTCGCCGGAATGTCGTAGTACGTCCACAACGAAGCCGAGTGCTTGGGTGCGGTGGCAAAAGCGTTGCCCTTGAGCGAAGAGCCGTCATACAGCGACCCGCGTTTCACGTCGGTGTCCATGTACGAATACGCGCCAATCACGCTGATATCAGCCGTCACCTGGGCCTTGGCTTCCAGGTCCAGGCCGCGTGCGTGGGACTCACCGACGGTTTGCTGTTCGATGATGCCGCTGGGCAGTACCACAGCGATGGTGACGTTTTCCTGGGTCAGGTCATACACCGCAGCGGAGAACATCGCGTCCATGCCGATGGGCGAGTACTTCACGCCCACTTCGTACTGCTTGCCGGTTTGCGGGGTGACGCCCACCTGGGGTGGGGACACCGACTCCACCATGCTCACGTACGTCGACACTTCGTCGTTGACGATGTAGGTGAGCGCCGCGCGATACGAGGTTTCCGACAAATCGTCGCTCTGCTTGGCGGCCCCGCCCACGTACTCGGTGCTGGACAGATCCATGGAGTCATTGCGCACGCCAGCGGTGGCGATGACGCGGTCGTAGAACGAAAGGTTCTGCTGCATGAACACAGCCTTGGTGGTCACGTCCTGCTTCTTGCGGCTGTAGGGCTCGATGCCACGCGGCACGCCGGTGAACACCGGGTTGGCGATGTCGATCGGGGGGGCGAGGCTATAGACCGAGCGCTGCTTGGTCGAGGAGTCCAGGTACTCCACCCCCACCAGGGTGCTGCTGTCGATGTGCTCGAACTGCGCATCGTATTGCAGCATCAGGTTGCCGTTGAGCTGGTCGGCGTCGCTGTCGGTGCCGAACACATAGCGCGGGATGGTGGTGCCCACCCGCGATGGGCTGTCGCTCAAGTAGGCGTAGCCAAAATCGTCGGTCAGTTCGCTGTAGCGCAGGTTGCCACGCAATACAAAGCCGTTGTCGAAGTCGTGGGTGATGTTGCCGGACAGGCTGGTGCGCTCCACATCGTGGAAGTTGTAGCCGGGCTCGCCGAAGAACTTGCTGCGGTCGTACTCCTTGTCCAGCGGGTAGCCACCGCTGTTGGGCGAGCTGTTGGTCTTCAGGTAGTCCAGCACCACGGTGGCCGAGGTGAAGTCGCTCGGTGCCCAGGTCAGCCCGCCCATCACCAGGCGGCTGTCGTCCCGGGAATGGTCGTACTCACGGTCGCTGTCCTGCAGCTTGGCCGTGAAGCGCCCCGCCACGGTGCCGCCTTCGTTGAGCACATCGCCCACATCAATGCCGGTCTCGGCATGGTCGTACGAACCGTAGGTCACGTAGCCCTGGCCGAAACGCTCGAACCGTGGCTGTTTGGTCACGAAGTTGACCGAGCCGCCTGGGTCGGCGGGGCCGAACAGGGTGGAGTTGGCGCCGCGAATGATCTCGATACGCTCGTAGGCGTAAGGGTCTTCGCGCACGCCACGCATGGAGCTGAGCGTCAGGCCGTCACGGTAGGTGGTGGCCTGGAAGCCGCGAATCTGGAAGTAGTCGTTACGGTCGTCCGACCCATAGAAGTCGCTGATCACCCCTGGGGTGTACTGCAGCGCTTCTTCGGTGGTGCTGACGCTGCGCTGCTCCATCTCCTTGCGGGTCACCACCGATACCGACGCCGGGGTATTGAGGATGCTGGTGGCGACCTTGCCCCCCACCCAAAGCTCCTTGGCCACGACCGAGTTGATGTCGTCGTCGGCGCTGGCCTTGACCTTGGCGTTGACGATCACCGGGGCCAGGCGGTAGTCCTCGGTGGCGCCCAGCTCCAGCGGGCCGGTGGGCTTGGGCTGGGGCAGCAACAGGTAGGCGTTGGGGCCTTGCTGTTCAGATTGCAGGTCACTGCCCTGCAACAGCGAAGACAAGGCCGCTGCGGTACCCAGCGAGCCCTGGACGCCCGGCGTCGTCTGGTGGGCCACGCTTTGCGCGTCATACGAGAGGCTGATGCCGGCTTCCCTGGCAAAACGATCGAGCGCTGGCGCCAGCGGGCCTGCCGGAATGTTCCACTGCTTGAGCGGGCTGCTGCTGTCAGTGGCCGCAGGCTGGGCCAGGGCTGGCAGGACATGGCTGCCTACCACGAGCCCGAGCAAGGCGCCACGCAGGGCTCGGTTCAGGGGGTGGCGCGGTGAAACCGGGGTAGAACTCATTCTCTCGCTCCGTAGCGTATCGGCGGGCGGCCTGTATTCCGGCCTTCCCTACCTGCCGAACGAGAATGAGAAAACACCTCATTTATTTTCAGATTAATTAACTTCGGATGTAGGTTGGGTCCTACACCTTACCGATGGCCTGCCTCACTTTGCCCAGCAGCTCACCCATACGGAACGGCTTGATCAGCATGTCCATGCCATCGCCGAGAAACGCCTGCCGGTCCAACGCGGCATCGGCATAGCCGGTCATGAACAGCACAGGCAGTTCGGGCCGGTAGCCACGGGCAAGGTCGGCCAGCTCCCGGCCGCTGAGCGTTGGCAGGCCAACGTCGGTCAGCATCAGGTCCAGGCTCGGGTCGTCGCGCAGGTATTGCAGCGCCTGGTCGGTGGTCGAAGCCAGTGTGCAGTGGTAGCCGGCATCGGCCAGCGCTTCGGCCACCGACAGCCGCACCGAGGCCATGTCCTCGACGATCAGCACATGCTCGCCGTTACCCTGTAGATCGAGCCCACGCTCGCGCACCACGGGCACGGCTGCCTGCGCGCTGGCCGGCAGCATCAGCGCCACTTCGGTGCCCTGCCCCACCACGCTGTTGAGCATCACGTGGCCGCCGGACTGCCGGGCGAAACCATAGATGGTCGACAACCCAAGGCCGGTGCCCTGCCCGACGGGCTTGGTGGTGAAGAACGGGTCGAACACCTTGTCCAGCAACTCAGGTTCGATGCCGGTGCCGTTGTCGCGCACGCTGACCATCACATAGGGGCCGTCGGCAAGATTGGGGTTTTCCTGGGACCAGATGGCGGCCGTGTCGAGCCAGATCCGCCCGCCCTTGGGCAGCGCGTCGCGGGCGTTGATCACCAGGTTGAGCACCGCGCTTTCCAGCTGCACCGGGTCGACCAGGGCGATGGCCGGTTGGGTGGAGAGGTTCAGGGTCAACGTGATGCGCTCGCCAATGGTGCGGGTCAGCAGTTCTTCGAGCGAGCGCACGTGGCGGTTGACGTCCACGGGTCGGGTGTCCAGCGGTTGCTGGCGAGCGAAGGCCAGTAGCCGATGGGTCAGCGAAGCCGCGCTGTTGGCCGAGCTGAGCGCAGCTTCGGCATAGCGCGGCACTCTGTCGACACGGTTCTCGGCCACCCGTTTGCAGATCAGTTCGAGGCTGGTGATGATGCCGGTCAGCAGGTTGTTGAAGTCGTGGGCGATGCCGCCGGTCAAGCTGCCCAGCGCCTCCATTTTTTGCAGTTGCACCAGCTGCGCCTCGGTGCGTTCGCGCACGGCCACTTCATGGGCCAACTGGCTGGTGGCGTCGTCCAGCCGGGCCAGGTGCGAGCGTTCGCGGTGACGGTGCTCGGTGATATCCTCGACGAACACCAGGCACAAACCCGGCGCCTGATACGGCGAAAGCTGCCACTCGGTCTCGCGTACATGGCCATGCACCTGCATGCTCAAGGTGCCCTGCCAGCGCTCGCCGGCCATGAGGTGCTCGCGCAGGCTGGCCAGCGCCGCCTCCTGCCCATCGGCGAAGCAGTCGTGCAGCTGCTCAGGGTGGCGGTTGTCCTGGATCAGGTAGCTGAACGCCTGGTTGCATTCATGCACCTTCAGCTGGGCGTCCATCACGGCAATCGGCGCCGACACACTGGTGAAAATCTCGCGAAAGCGTGCCTCGCTCTGGCGCAATGCGCGCTCGGTGTCGCGCACGCGCAGCAAGGTGCGCAGGGTGGCCAGCAGCACATCCGGGTCGACGGGGTGAATCAGGTAGGCGTCGGCGCCAGCGTTCAGCCCGGTGATGATGTCGCCGCTCTGGATCGACGCGGCCGACACATGAATCACTGGCAGCAGCGCCGTGCGTGGATCCTGACGCAGCAGCCGGACGATGTCGAAGCCGCTCATGTCCGGCAGGTTCACGTCCAGGATCAAGGCGTCGATCTGGCTGTCGCGGATCAGCGCCAGGCCCTCGCCGCCCGTGCCGGCCTCCAGTACCTGGTACCCGTGCACCGCCAACCGCCTGCGCATGGCGTAGCGGGTGGCAACGTTGTCATCGACGATCAGCAAGCGCACATCGGCATTCATTCAGTGCTCTCCGGGGCGAGGGCAAGCGGGATCACCACGAAGAAACAGGAGCCGACGCCCGGCTCGCTCTCAACGCCCACATGACCTCCCAGCAGCTCGGCAAAGCGCTTGCACAGCGACAGGCCCAGGCCCGTACCGCGCAAGCGTTTCTGCAACGGCGAGTCCACCTGGGCGAAGTCTTCGAACAGGGTACCCAGCAGCTCCGGTGCAATGCCGATACCCGTGTCGCTCACGGCGAAACGGATACTGTCATCGCCTTCCAGGCAGGCGGAAATACGCACTTCGCCCTGTGAGGTGAACTTCAGGGCATTGGAAATGAAGTTGCGCAGAATCTGCGCCAGCTTCTTGTCATCGGTGTACAGCCGCGGCAGGCCGGCATGTTCTTCGAAGATGAGGTCCACGGCCGAGGCATCGACAATGGGCCTGAACATGCCTCGCAGGGCGGCGAACAGGTCGAACATGTCGAACCAGGCCGGCGAAATGGTGATGCGACCGGCTTCGATCTTGGCCAAGTCGAGCAAGTCGTCAACCATGTCGGACAGCTCGCGGGTAGCGGTACTGATGAAGGTGACCTGACGGTGCTGTTCCGCCGACAACGGCCCGTCGAGCTCGTCGGTCAGCAGGCCGGTGATGCTCAAGATCGAGCCCAGCGGGGTGCGAAACTCATGGCTCATGTAGGACAGGAAGCGGCTTTTGAGGTCCGAGGCCTGGCGCAGGTGCTCAGCCTGGGTATCCAGCTCGGCATACAGCGCCAGCACGCCCTGGTTGGTTTCATCCAGCTCGGCGCGCAAGGCGTCGTTCTCGGCTTGCAGGCGGGCAATCAGTGCGGCATCAGCCATTGGGCAGCTCCAGGTCGATGACAAGTACGGTGACATCGTCCCGGCCTCGGCAGAAGTCGCGGTGCAGCACCGCAGCGATCACGGCCGGATGACGGTGCACCAGGCCAGGGTAATCCTTGAGGTTCCACCGGGACTGCAGGCCATCGCTGTACATGATCAACACATTTCCGTTCAGATCAGCGTAGTCGAACACTTGGGTTTTTCTGAATTGCCCGCCGACGATGCCGGGCATTGACGCCAGGCCTCGTGATTGGCTGCCATTGACCAGGCTCGCGCCGATGTTGCCGATGCCGGTGTAGCTCAGCCGTGCATTGCAGCCGTCGTAGTGCGCTAGGGCCACGGCGCCACCGCGTGTGCCTGCCATCGCCTGGTGCATGGCCAGAAGCTGCTGCTGCGGGTGGGCGAACGGTGCCTGTGCGAACACTGCCGCGCCCGCCTGGGCTGCCGCTTCGGCTTCGCTGCCATGCCCCAGCCCGTCGATCACCAGGGCGCTCACGCGCAGCCCATCGAAGGTCAGGTGCCAGGTGTCGCCGCAGGCCGGGTCGCCATTGAGGGCATGCTGGCTGACGCCGAAGCGCAGGTCAGTACCTGGGTCATTCTGGGCATACAACCGCGCCAGAACTACGGCTCCCCGGGTATCGGCATAGACGTCGAAGACTTGAGCCTGGCGGGCGATGGCGCCCAGGCCAATGCCTTGGGTGCCCGCCGACGAATAGCCGTCGGCCAGGCAGGCTTGGGCATCGAACCCTTGCGCGCGATCGAGGGTGAGCACTTCGATGCCAAACCTGCCGTCACCGCGCGGCAGCGCCCGCAGATGAAGCTCGCCGTGCCCGGCATGCTTGAGCACGTTGGTGCACAGCTCGGTCACCACCAGCGCGACACGTCCGGCGTCCGTTTCGTCATGACCGTGGGCCTGTGCAAGTTTTTGCGCGATCCGTCGAGCGTGGCCAACGTCACTGGGGTCAGCCAACGGTACGACGCAGGTCTGGCTGGCAGCGATGCTCACGCCCATCGTGTGATCGTCACACGGGTACCCTCGCCAGGCGCGGTATCCAACTCGAACTCATCCACCAGGCGCCGCGCGCCGGTCAGGCCCAGGCCCATGCCACCGCCCGAGGTCCAGCCGTCGGTCAACGCCAGGCCGATATCGGGAATGCCGGGGCCTTCGTCACGAAAATGCAGGCGCAGGCCCACGCGACCGAAGTCCTCCAGCACCTGCCAGTCCATGTCGCCGCCACGGCCGTAGACCACGGTGTTGCGGGCCAGCTCGCTGACGGCGGTGACCAGCTTGGTCAGGTCGACCAGGCGCATGCCGCACTCGCCCGCCAGCTTGCGGGCCAACTGGCGCGCAAGGACTACATCCTGCTCGATGCGCACCGGCAGGCTACCGCTGTCGCGCACATTCATTTGCGGGTCACACGCTGACGCAGCACTTGCATGCCGCGTTCCACATTCAAGGCCGTACTTACCCCGGGCAACGTCAGGCCCAGTTCCACCAGGGTGATGGCTACGGCAGGCTGCATGCCGACCACCATGGTCTCGGCGTCCATGATGCGTGACAGGCCCGAGATGCTGGCGATCATGCGCCCGATGAACGAGTCGACCATGTCCAGTGCCGAGATGTCGATGAGTACGCCGCGGGCGGAGGTGCTGCTGATGCGGTCGGTCAGGTCTTCCTGCAGGGTGAGGGCCAGTTGGTCATGCATGTCCACCTGGATGGTCACCAGCAGGAATTCCCCCATCTGCAGGATCGGGATACGCTCCATGGCTCAGGCTCGCTGGCCGAGGTCGCTGCCCACGCGGGTCAGGGCCAGCTTCAGGGCATCGGCCAGGTTAGCCTTGGTGGTCAGGGTGCCAAGGTCCAGGCCCAGGTGCACGATGGTCTGGGCGATCTGCGGGCGGATGCCGCTGATGATGCAATCGGCGCCCATCAGGCGAATGGCCGTCACGGTCTTGAGCAGGTGCTGCGCCACCAGGGTGTCCACGGTGGGCACGCCCGTGATGTCGATAATGGCGATTTCCGAACCGGTGTCGACGATGCGCTGCAGCAGCGACTCCATGACGGTCTGGCTGCGCTGGGAGTCGAGGGTGCCGATCAATGGCAAGGCCAGCACACCGTCCCACAGTTTGACCACCGGCGTAGACAGCTCCAGCAGTTCTTCCTGCTGGCGGCGAATGACGTTTTCACGGCTCGCCTGGTAAGTGCGCATGGTGTGCATGCCCATGCTGTCGAGCAGCTCGGACACGCGCCAGAGTTCCTCGGCCAGCGTGGCCGGGTCGGCGCTGTAGTGCGATTGCAGCAAGGCGAACAGCGGACGCTTCAGGGCGTAGATGAAGTGCACGGTCTGGTGGGAGTCATGGCCCATCTGCGCGCGCGATGACGACAGCTTTTCGAGGAACCGGCGTACGGCCTCCCAATCGGCGGCTGCCAGGTTGGCGCCACCTTGGCCCTTCAAGCCCTGCACCAACAGTTGCAGGAACTCGCGTGTCTCTTGGGCCAGCACCTGTTCCTTGACGTTGCGCGTGGCACCGTTGGCTTCCAGGCCTGCCAACCACTGGGTCAGCAACTGATCCTGGTTGTTTTCGACCGCGTCCAACGTACTGCTTTGCAGTGCTGCCATGTATCTGAGCTCCTGTGGTGAAAGCGGGCACCTTCACGCTATGACCGGGTGTTTTGTGAGTGACAGTTACTGGCCGGAATAGTTGTCCGGGTGGCGCATTTAATTGCATTAGGCCATCGGATGGTAGTCCATTGCTCAAAGAAATTTGGCAGGTTGGATCAAGGGCAGGCGAGTGCGCCGTGAGCACCGGACCAAAGCATGGGTGGCCTGCCTCTTCACGCCATGGCCGGTAGCGTCCCTGGCGCCTTGAAACCATTGGTGACCCCGGCACTCAATAGGGGCTACCCACCAGAAGGAACTGATGCATGAACACGACTCGCCTGATCCTCCCCCTGCTTGCCAGCCTTGCTGGCGTGGCCACCGCTCACGCTGAAAACCTCGATCAAACCGAGGCTCTCACGCGTATCGGCCAAGTTCTGACGTGCAAGCGCGTGGTCTCACCCGAGCAGTTCGATGCACTGGTCACGGCGGCCAAGGGCCAGGCCACCGTCCAGGCGTCGGAGCTGTCGGACGCTGAGTACTCGCTGGCGCAGCCAGTGAAGGTCTACGGCCAACCGATCACGCAGCTGACGGTACATGCTGCCAGTGACGGCGAAGGTGACTTCAACGAGTTTTCGGGGATGTTCAAGGGCCAGCGCGTCGAGGACATCGCCAAGCTGAGCGGCATCGGCAAGGATGACCTGGGGCATTACACCCAGGAAGTTGGCAACCACGATGTGTCGTTGCGGGGCGAGTCGGGCAGTACCTACGTTGCCTGCACGCAAGACAAGCGCCCGGCGCAGTAGGCTGATCGCCTCGCCGCCCAGCGCCTATGAGCTGCCAGCCCTGCAAGGCTGGCATTCCCGCCTGCCTCAGTACAGACGTGTGCAGCCCCGAAGGCTTACCCATCCAAGTAGGAGCAGGCCTCGTGCCACGATGGGCCGCAAAGCGGCCCCAGCACCCTGAGTTGCGAAGCTGATAACCCTGAGGCCGCATCGCAGCCTCAAGGCTCCAGCAAAGCTCATCTCAACCCAACGACCGCGCCCCCACAGGCTGCGCATGACCGCGTGTCGTCACGATACCCAGGAAGGAAATCAGGATCGCAAGCCCCAGCGTGGCGCTCACTTCCGCCCGGTGCTCGGGCGTGTACATCATCACCGCCAAGGCCAGGGCAATGAAGATGATCACCGCCCAGGTCAACCAGGGGAACAGCCACATGCGGAACTTGAGCTCAGTATTCTCCCGCTCAAGACGGCGACGCATGCGCAGTTGGGAGATGGCGATGACCATGTAGACCAGCAGCGCGATGGCACCTGAGCTTGCCAGCAGGAACTCGAACACGCCCTTGGGTGCGAAGTAGTTAAGCACGGCGATGGATGCACCGATCAGGGTGCTGCCGAACACCGCAGCACGGGGTACGCCGACCTTGGACGTGTGTTTGAGCATTGCCGGCGCATCGCCACGCTTGGCCAGCGAATACATCATGCGCGAGGCGATGTAGATCGAGGAGTTCATGCAGCTGGTGACCGCTACCAGCACCACCAGGTCGACCAGCAAGGCCGCATTGGGGATGTTCATGATTTCCAGTGCACGCTGATACGAGCCCACCATAGCCAACTGTGGGTCGTTCCACGGCACGACGGAAATGATCACGAAGATGGAGAGGATGTAGAAGGTACTGATGCGCCAGATGACCGAACGGGTGGCCTTGGCGATGTTGCGCGAAGGATCGCTCGACTCCGAAGCGGCGATGGTCACTGCCTCCGTGCCGATGAAGCTGAACATCACAGTGATGAACGCGCCCACCACCGCCGCCCAGCCATTGGGCGCAAAACCGCCATGCTCGGCAATCAGCCCACTCAAACCGCTGACTTCACGGTTGGGCAGCCACCCCATCAGCGCCGCGAAGCCGAGGCTGATGAAGGCAAGGATCGCAGTCACTTTCAAAATGGCGAACCAGAACTCGAACTCACCGTACTTGGCCACACTGAACAGGTTGGTACCTGCCAGCAACAGCACCGACGCCAAGGCGAATATCCAGCTGTCTATCTGCGGGAACCAGGCGTTGAGCACATGCCCTGCCGCCAGGGCTTCGATGGGAATGACCAGCACCCAGAACCACCAGTACAACCAGCCGATGGTGTAGCCGGCCCAGCGGCCGATGGCCTGGTCGGCGTAGGTGGAAAATGAACCGGTATCGGGGTGCGCGACGGCCATTTCGCCGAGCATGCGCATGACCAGGACGACCAAGGTCCCGGCCACGAAATAGGAGATTATGGTAGCCGGGCCGGCTGCCGCAATGGCGTGGCCCGAGCCGACGAAAAGTCCGGCGCCGATGATGCCGGCGATGGACAGCATCGTTACATGACGTGGCTTGAAACCTTGTGCAAGGTTGCCATCAGATCCCACGGTGTTCATTGATGTTGTTCTCTTTTTGCTGACACAAGGATGGACGGGCAGGCGTAGGCGAAAATAGCTCCTTGAAGGGTTCAGGTCGACAGGTTGCTTGCGCTCTGTTGTTGATCTTTGCAGCGCATCACAAGGCAACGTGCCAGTGGGGGTCGGGCTTCATTTAAGCCCCGCAGGGATGAGGGAAATTACACGAGAACGCCCCGGAACTGTTCGATCACGACAGCGCTTTTGTGCAAGCGACAAATGTCGCGATTGGCATGTCCGAACGCGCCATGAACGCCAATGGCGCTTCTGTTTTTCATTCGAGTGTGCTGCCCCGGCTGCCCGTTCAACAGGCAGCGGGTGGCGCGGGCATCAGGCCAAGGCGTGGTCGACCAGCACTTGCAGCCGCCCCAGGGAACAGCGCTCGACCCGCGCCTGGACGCCATACACCTGCGCCAGCAAGTCGGGCACCAACACATCCTGCGGCGTACCACTGGCGACCACCCTGCCCTCGCGCAGCACCACCAGCCAGTCGGCATGGCTGGCAGCCAGGTTGATGTCGTGCAGCACCGCCACCGCCAACAGGCGATGCACCTGCACGCGCTCACGCACGGCGTCCATGACCCGCAATTGATAATGCAGGTCCAGCGCGCTGGTGGGCTCATCGAGCAGCAGCACCTGCGGGTTGCGCGCCAGCAACTGGGCCAGCGCCACCAATTGCCGCTGCCCACCGGACAAGCTGTCCAGCGAGCGCTGGGCCAGGTGCTCGATACCCAGCTGGCGCAGGGCCGCAAAGGCCTGGCCCAGCAGGTCGTCCGCGGTGCCTACGCGAAGTGCCGCCATGATGCTTTCCAGCACGCCGAGGGCAATGCCGGGGGGCAACTGCTGGGGCATGTAGGCTAGCCGTCGAGCGCGCTCGGCAAAGGCCAGGCGGGTCACGTCCTGGCCATCCAGGCGCAGGCCGCCACGCATGCGTTCAAGCCCTGCCAGGGCCCTGAGCAGCGTGGACTTGCCCGCCCCGTTGGGCCCCACCAGCGCCACCAGGCTGCCTCCGGGCAAGGCAGGCAGGCTGACCTCGTGCAGAATCTGCCGCGCACCGTAGGCGACCGAAACCTTGTCGATCACCAGGCTCACAGCTTTCTCCCCCGCCGGAACACCAGCGTCACGAAAATCGGTACCCCCACCAGGGCGGTGACGATGCCGACCGGCACGATGACGCCTGGCATGATCAGCTTGCTGGCAATGGAGGACAACGACAGCATCAGTGCGCCCACCAGCGCGCTGGCCGGCAGCAGGAACCGCTGATCTTCACCCACCAGCAAGCGCGCAATGTGCGGCCCGACCAGGCCGACGAAGCCGATGGTGCCAACGAATGCCACGGCGGTTGCCGACAACAGGCTGATGCGCAGCAGCGAGGCAAAACGCAGCCGCCGGGTGTCCACACCGAAGCTGCGCGCCCGGTCCTCGCCCATGCGCAGCAGCGTCATCGAAGGTGCTGAGCGCAGCGAAAACGGCAACACCAGCGCCACGACCAGCGCCAGAATGCCGAGTTTGTTCCAATCGGCCCGGGCCAGGCTGCCCATGGTCCAGAACACCAGTTGCTGCAATACGTCTTCGGTGGCCAGCAGTTGCAACAGCGACACCAGGGCATTGCAGCTGAACACCAGGGCGATGCCGAACAGCACCAGGCTCTCCACGCCCGCCCCGCGAAGCCGCGACATGGCCTGCAACAACACCACCGACAGGCAGGCGAAGACGAAGGCCATCACCGTCACCTGCACCCCCGCCGTCATCCAGGCGATGCTGAGCGGGTAGGCGATGGCAAGCGAAGCCCCCAGTGCCGCTGACGAGGACACCCCCAGGGTAAAGGGGCTGGCCAGCGGGTTGTCGAGGATTGCCTGCATCTCGGCCCCTGCGAGCGACAGTGCCGTGCCCACCAGCACGGCCATCAGCGCGTAGGGCAAGCGAACGTTCCAGATGATTACCCGCTCCGTGGCGCTGAGCGTGGCCGGGTCGAACAGGCCTTGCACCAGTCGCCCCAGGCTCATCCCCGACGCACCGCTGGCCAGGTCGCTCAAGACCGAAACCAGCAACAGCACGGCCAGCCCGGCAATCAGCCCGGTACGCCGCCACAGCAGCCGGCGGTAGTGCCAGGCGGCCTGTTGCACGCCTGGCAGCGCCTGTGCGGTCACTGGGCGTCGACCCAGTACTGACCGTCCAGCCCTACCTTGAGCATGCGGTTGATCTCGGCCATGGTCGCTTGCGGATCGATGTCCTTGAACCGCTCCGGGTGCACCCAACGCGCCATCGCTTCAATCGCAAGGATGTTGAACGGCGAGTTGTAGAAGTCATGCCACAAGCCATGGGCCTGGCCGGCCTGGATGGGCCGCAAGGGGGCGAATTCCGGGCGGGCGGTGATCTTCGCCAGGCTGTCCCGGGCCGTTTTTTCGGAAACCCCGGCCCCCAGCAGTACGCCGGGGGCGCGGTTGCCGGTGGCGATATAGACGTCGGGGTCGGCTTGCAGCACGTACTCGACGCTCACATCGCCCAGCGCACCGGGCACCACGTCGGCACCGATGTTATGGCCACCCACCGCCTGGACCACACTGCCCAAGCCGCTTTTGCCAGTGGTATGGCCAGGCGCTTGCCACACCCCGGCCAGCAATTCCAGAAACACCTTGGGCCGCTCGCTTTCCTTGATGCCAGCCACGCCCGCTTTCACCTGCTCCAGGTGACGGTCGTACAGGTCGAGGTACTGCTGCGCCTGCTGTTCACGGCCTAGCAGCGTACCCAGCGCCTGCATGCTGACGTGGGTATTGCGCATGGGGTGCACACGAAAATCGATGAACAACACCGGCACGCCGGCCTTGGCCAGCAGATCGGCCACCGGGCTGTGCTGGGTCGGGCCTTCGCCGGCGATGCTGAAAATGGCCAGGTCAGGCTTGAGCGACAGGATCTGCTCGGCGCTCACGCTCTGCTCGGAGGCCTGCCCTATCAAGGGCAGCTTGGCGATCTGCGGGTACTGCCGGGCGTAGACCTCATAGGTATGCGGGTCCAGCAAGCGCATGTCGTTCTGCCAGCCCACCACGCGCTGGAAGGGGTTATCACGGTCGAGCAGCGCCAGGGCGAAGAACAAACGCCCCTCGCCCAGCACGATACGTTGCGGGGCGTGGTCAAGCTCGACGGTACGCCCCAGCACATCGGTAACTTGCAGGGCTTGGGCGGTGTGGGCAAAGCCGAGGCAGGACGCCAGCAGCAGCAAGGCAGGCAGCAGGCGCTGCCGCAAACGGGGGAACAGGCACATCGGGGCGTCCTCTTGAAGAGAGAATCAGTCGCAACGGAGCCGGGCATTCTAGCCAGCCGCCTGTGCTCCCGATGTGCGCGAATGTATTGGTCTGGTCGCCAGCCATTACATCCCGTTACCCCAAGGCGTTACCAGGTCAGGCAGATCTTGCCGAAATGGCGGTTGCTTTCCTGATAGCGAAACGCATCGACGATGTGTTCGAGCTCGAAGTGCTTGTCCACCACCGGGCGCAGGCCGTTGGCCTCGATGGCCCGGACCATGGCCTGCTGCTGGGCACGGCTGCCTACCAGCACACCCTGCAGGCGGATCTGCCGCACCAGGGCCTGCACCAGCGGCAGCTGCCCCGCCACACCGGTCAAAATGCCGATCAGCGAGACATGGCCCCCGATGCGTGCGGCGATCATCGATTGCTCCAGGGTGGCGGGCCCGCCGACTTCGATCACATGGTCCACCCCACGGTTGTCGGTCAGCTCACGCACCTTTTCGCCCCAGGCCGGCGTGCGCGTGTAGTTGATCACGTGGTCGGCGCCCAAGGCCTTGAGCCGCTCGAGCTTGGCATCGCTGGAAGAGGTGGCGATCACCGACGCACCGGCCAGCTTGGCGAACTGCAGGGCAAAGATCGACACCCCGCCGGTGCCCTGTACCAGCACCGTGTCACCGGGCTTGAGGTGATCGTCGCTCATCAGCGCGCGCCAGGCGGTAAGCCCGGCGGTGGTCAAGGTCGCCGCCTCGGCGTGGCTGAAGCCCTTGGGCGCGCGGGTGAAGGCTGTGGCCAACGCGGTCACATGGCCACGGGCATAACCGTCCAGGCCATCGCCCGGCACCCGGGCAAAGCCCTCGACATTGGCCTCACCATCCAGCCAGTCAGGGAAGAAGGTGCTGACCACGCTGTCACCGACCTGAAAGTCGCTGACGCCGCTGCCCACGGCGATCACCTCGCCGGCACCGTCGGCCATCGGGATGCGCCGTTCGGCTGGGCCCCACATGCCGCTGACCACGGCGAAGTCGTGGTAATTGAGGGAGCTGGCATGCAAGCGTACGGTGATTTCACCCACGCCTGGGGCAGTGGCCTCGCAGGTGCCGACCTCGACCTTGTCGTAGCCGCCGCCGGGTTGAACGTAGATCGCCTTGTTGCTCATGGTCGAGTGCTCCATCTGTAAAAAGGAAAGTGGTCGGCGAGCGTGGGGTCAGCCCAGCATACGCTTCAAGGCATGACAGTCGGGCGCATGTCGGTCAGC
The DNA here is from genome assembly GCF_900230165.1 of Pseudomonas sp. URMO17WK12:I9. Taxonomy (NCBI): domain Bacteria; kingdom Pseudomonadati; phylum Pseudomonadota; class Gammaproteobacteria; order Pseudomonadales; family Pseudomonadaceae; genus Pseudomonas; species Pseudomonas sp. URMO17WK12:I9. Next base: position 29,148 of record NZ_OCMQ01000011.1, read on the forward strand.
AAGGCCCGGCCAGGCGTCGTGCGGCTGGTTCACAAGCACCGTGCCCGCGCCGGCGGCTCGCCCGCAGTCGAGGTCGAAGCGGTGGTCGCCCACCATCACCATCGCCTGCGGCGCGACGCCCCAGGCGCCGGCAATCTTGAGCAGCCCATCGGGGCTGGGCTTGGGCTGCGCTTCGTCACGCCCAAGAATGTGCGCCACCGGAAAACAGTCGGCAAGGCCAATGGCTTGGAGCGTGATGTGTGCCAGTTCGCGGGCATTGCGGGTGAGGATGCCCAGTTGGCAACCACGGCTGGCCAGCTCACGGACCAGCTCCACCGCCCCCTGGGCAGCTTTGGAGACCAGCGCCAGATGACGCTCGTGCTCCAGCAGCCAGGCATGCTTGGCGGCGGCTTCGTCTGCGGGCAGAGCCGCCAGGTGCGCCAGAATGTCGTCCTTGGGAGGAATGCCCAACTTCACACGGATAGCGGCAAAATCATGCGCGGCCACGGTCAGGGTGCCGTCCATGTCGAACACCCAATGGCGCACCTGGCCCAGGTTCATGCCCAGTCCTTGCGATGACGGATCAGGCCTTCCTGGCTGGACGAGGCGACCAGTTGACCGGCCTGGTTGAAGATGCTGCCGCGGCAGAAGCCACGGGCATTGCCAGCCCAGGGGCTGTCGGTGGCGTACAGCAGCCATTCATCAGCCCGCAGGTTGCCGTGGAACCACAAAGAGTGGTCCAGGCTGGCGATCTGCATGTCCCGCTGCCAGACCGACTTGCCATGGGGCAGCATCGATGTGGTCAGCAGCCCGAAATCAGAGGCGTAGGCCAGGATGTACTTGTGCAGCGCAGGGATAGCCGGCAGATTGCCGTCGGCGCGGAACCAGGCGTATTTCACCGGGTCGCCGGGCTTGGGGTTGAACGGGTCACGCTCGGTTACTGGGCGAATCTCGATGGGCTTGGCGCACAGCACCTTGTCGCGGATGCGCTCAGGAAGCTGATCGGCCATGGCGCTGGCCAGTTCCACTTCGGTAGGCAGGTTTTCAGGGCCGACCACATCGGGCATCTGTGCCTGGTGGGTGAACCCGTCCTCGTCGTACTGGAACGAGGCGCTGCAGGTGAAGATCGTCTTGCCCTTCTGAATCGCCGTGACGCGTCGGGTACTGAAACTGCCGCCATCACGCACGCGGTCCACCGAGTACACCACCGGCAGGCTGGCATCGCCCGGGCGCAGGAAGTAGCCGTGCAGCGAGTGCACGTGGCGGGCATCCTCTACCGTCTGGCTGGCGGCCGACAAGGACTGGCCCAGCACCTGGCCGCCATACAGCTGGCGAAAACCCAGGTCCTGGCTGCGGCCGCGGAACAGGTTTTCTTCAATGGCTTCGAGGCTCAACAGGTCGACCAGGTCGTCCAACACATGACTCATCAGGGTTCTCCGTAGACGCAAGACGTGCTCACAAGGCGCCGTGGGCCGGCGCTCGATTCAACCGGCGCGGCCCACGCATGAGCCGCACCGTCCAATAGCGCAAATAATACAGGGTTTGACATCGCCAGCCCCCCTGGCGGTTCACTCGGCCCGCAAGGTCTGCTCCCACCGCGCGCGATCGATCCGATACAGCACATGCGGGCGCAGTGGATGGCCGAGGGCGACACGCGGGTGGTCGAAACTGCCTGCCAGGTCCTGCTCCATGCCGATGGCTTGCATCACCTTCTGCGAGGGCAGGTTGAGGGTGCTGGTAAAGGACACCACCTGCTCGACCTGCAACTGGGCAAACGCACAGCGCAAGCACGTCCAGGCCGCCTCACTGGCAAACCCCAGACCCCAGTGCCGACGTGCCAGGCGCCAGCCGATCTCGACTGCCGGGGCGAAGGGCGCGTCGAAGTTGACATTGAGCAGGCCCGTCATGCCGATGAAAGCCCCACTGTCCTTGCGCTCAAGCGCCCACAGGCCAAACCCGTACTCATGAAAATGCCCGCGGATGCGGCCGATCAAGGCAGCCGCTTCAAGGCGTGTGAGCGGCGCGGGGAAGTAGCGCATGACCTGGGGGTCGGCGCACAGGGCAGCGAACTCGCGCAGATCCTCGTCCTGCCATTGGCGCAGAATCAGCCGCGCGCTTTCCAGTTCCAGAATGGGGGTCATGGGGTTCGCTCCGTTTTGGCGTGCTGCACTGTACAGCGTAGGCGCAGGCACGACCGCGCACCGGGTAATGAGTAGCCGAATGCATTTTTCACATGCGCTTCACCGGCTGGCAACACGCGGGTTAGCAAAATGCCGCCATCCCTGCCGCGCCCAGCGCGCGGTTTCCCTGTCGGAGCCACCCATGCTGTCGAGCAACACTCTGCCGCCCTACGCAATGCATTCACCGCGCAAGCGATGGCTGCCCCGCAGCACCGTGACCGTCGCCTTGAGCCTGTGCCTGGCCGTGGCGGCATCGACCTCCTGGTTTATGACGAGAACCTCCATCGTGGACCTTGGTAGCGAACAACAACTCAGCAAAAGCGGCCTGCTCCAGGCCTGGGCCAACGGTGCGGTGATCGTCATGATCCGCCATGCCGAGCGCTGTGACAGCGCACCGGGCCCCTGCCTGGGCGACCCGGCTGGCATCACGGTCGCCGGCAGCCAGGCTGCCGGGCGCGTGGGCGAAGGCCTCAAGCACCTGGGGCTGGCCGATGCCGACCTGTTGAGCAGCCCGAAGGTGCGCACCCAGCAGACGGCGCATTTCATTCTGGGGCAGCCGGTGGCCACGCGGGAATGGATCGGCCAGTGCGACGGCGGCTTCCCGGCTCAGGCGCTGGCAGCCAAACGCCCCGAACACAACCTGGTGCTGGTAACCCACAACGGCTGCGTCGATCAGTTCGCTCGCCAGCAGAACGTTACCGGCGGCGAACGGGACAGCGGTTATGCCAGTGCCCTGTTCGTTTCCGTGGACGACAGTGGCAAGGCACGCATCCTGGGGCGGTTGAACGCGCCCGAATGGCAGCGCGTGCTGGCCAGCGCTGCACGTTGAAAGTGCCCGTTGCATAGGTGGGCACCGGCTTGCACGCTGGGCTAGCAAAGTTTTCCACAGCCGTTGGCTGTCATGGCAAGATCAAGTCTGTTTCTTGCTGTGGATAACCCATGTCGCTGCCGCTGATCTACCACGAAGACTACAGCCCGGAGTTTCCGCCGGACCATCGTTTTCCGATGGACAAGTTTCGTCTGCTGCACGATCACCTGATCGACAGTGGGTTGACCACCGACCAGGCGTTGCTGCGGCCCGAAATCTGCCCCAATGACATTCTTGCGCTGGCCCACGACCGCCGTTACATCGAGCGCTACATGCACGGCGAGCTATCCCGCGAGGACCAGCGGCGCCTGGGCCTGCCGTGGAGCGAAGCGCTGGCGCGGCGCACCGTGCGTGCGGTCGGGGGTTCGCTGTTGACGGCCGAGATGGCCCTGCAACACGGGGTGGCCTGTCACCTGGCGGGCGGTACCCACCATGCCCACTACGACCACCCAGCCGGCTTTTGCATCTTCAATGACCTGGCCGTGATCAGCCGTTACCTGCTCGAAGCCGGTCGCGTGCACCGGGTGCTGATCTTCGATTGCGATGTTCATCAAGGGGACGGTACCGCGCGCATTCTTGAAGACACGCCCGACGCCATTACCGTCTCCCTGCATTGCGAGCAGAACTTCCCGGCCCGCAAGGCGCAAAGCGACTGGGACATCCCCCTGCCACGTGGCATGGGGGACGACGCTTACCTGCACGTGGTGGATGAGGCGCTCAATTACCTGCTGCCGCTCTATCAGCCTGACCTGGTGCTGTACGACGCCGGGGTCGATGTTCACAAGGACGATGCCCTGGGTTACCTGCAAATCACCGATGCAGGGCTGGCCGCACGTGACGCGCGCGTGCTCGGCCAGTGCCTGGGCCGCGACATTCCGGTCATGGGCGTGATCGGGGGCGGTTACAGCAAGGATCGCAGAGCGCTGGCCAAGCGCCACGGCGTACTTCATCACACGGCGGCCAACGTCTTGCGTTGTGCACAATGACTGTGGAACCGCTTGTGGATAACCTGAGCGAAACAGGCTGTAGCCCTTTAATAGCGCTGCTTGCGCGACATTGATCATTTTTTGATCAGTGCTTGTGAGGGCTGTGCTGCGCTAGAATGCGCATCTTTTCCACAGCCTGCAGCCCATCATGTCCGAAGTAAGTCACCCCGCCCCTCCTGTCGCCGCTGTCATTGGGGGCGGCCCCGCCGGCCTGATGGCGGCTGAAGCCCTGGCACAGGCCGGGCTTTCGGTGGAAGTGTTCGACGCCATGCCTTCGGTGGGTCGCAAGTTTCTGCTGGCAGGCGTGGGCGGCATGAACATCACCCACTCCGAACCCTACCCTGCTTTTGCGGCGCGGTATGCCGAGCGCCGAAGCGAGGTTGACGGGCTGTTGCGCGACTTTGACGCAGACGCCTTGCGCCAGTGGATTCACGGGCTGGGTATCGCCACGTTCGTGGGCAGCTCGGGCCGCGTGTTCCCAACCGACATGAAGGCCGCCCCGCTCTTACGCGCGTGGCTCAAGCGCCTGCGTGAAACCGGCGTGGTTATCCACAACCGTCATCGCTGGCTGGGCTGGAGCGAGGACGGCGCGCTGCGCATTGCTTATCCACAGGGCGAGCGGCTGGTCCGGCCCGCCGTGGTCGTACTGGCACTGGGTGGCGGCAGTTGGGCGCGGCTGGGATCGGATGGGCGCTGGCAGGCAACCCTGGCTGACCGCGCTGTGGATATCTCACCCCTGCGACCGAGCAATTGCGGGTTCGAGGTCGCGGGCTGGAGTGCGGTGCTCACCGACAAGTTCGCAGGGGCGCCGGTCAAGAACATTGCCCTGAGCGTGCCAGGCCGTGCGCCGCGCAAAGGCGAGTTCATCCTGACCGCCCAGGGTGTGGAAGGCAGCCTGGTCTACGCCTGGTCGGCGCAGGTGCGTGCGGCCATCGAGCAATGTGGCAGCGGTGTGCTGATATTGGACCTGCTGCCGGACAAGCCTGTGGACAAGATTGCCCAAGCCGTGGCACGCCCGAGGGGCTCGCGGTCCATGGCCAAGCACTTGCAAGGGCAAGTGGGCCTGGACGGGGTCAAGGCGGCGCTGCTGCGCGAGCTGACCGACCCGGCCACATTCGCCGACCCGCCAGCCCTTGCCCAGGCGATCAAGGCCCTGCCGATCACGCTGGTGCGCACTCGTCCCTTGGACGAAGCGATCAGTAGTGCCGGCGGGGTGCGTTTCGAAAGCCTGGATGAGGGGCTGATGATAAAGCACATGCCAGGGGTGTTCTGTGCGGGCGAGATGCTGGACTGGGAAGCGCCAACAGGCGGGTATCTGCTGACTGCCTGCTTCGCCAGCGGGCTGCGGGCCGGTCGGGCAGCGGCGGCGTGGGTGGGGCGGCAGGGGAATACGACGGGCTGATCGCAGGTTTCACAGGCCTGTCCTCGCTTTAGCAATCGGGGCTATACCCAACGCGCTGCTAAAGCTCGTACCTGCCCCGTTGAGATCAAAAGCCACTGCCTCACGCCAACGCTCTAACCGTCAGGGCTTGCGCTTGCGCGGCCCCCCATTGAAGCTAGGCACCTTGCGCACGGCCTTCACCGCAGGTGGCGCGGTGCCTGCCTCATCACTGTCCATCCAGCGACCCAGCCCACGCTTGGCACTGTTCTCCTTGGGCTTCTTCGGTTTCTTGGGCTTTTTCATCACCTGACCACTGGCATCGGTCAGGGGTACCCGGTGATCAGGAATGAAGTCAGGCTCTTCATGACGCGTCAGTGTCTGCCGGGTCAGCACTTCGATGGCCGCTAGCAACTGCACCTCATCCGCGCACACCAGCGAAATCGCCTCACCCGTGTTGCCCGCACGGCCAGTGCGGCCGATACGGTGCACATAGTCTTCGGCCACGATCGGCAGGTCCAGGTTGACTACCAGCGGCAGGTCGTCGATGTCCAGCCCGCGCGCAGCCACGTCGGTGGCCACCAGCACCTGCACCTCGCGTGCCTTGAAGCTGTCCAGCGCCCGTTGCCGTGTCGCCTGGGGGCGGTCGCCATGGATACCATCGGCCTTGACCCCTTCGGCCAGCAGGCGCTCGACCAGTTGATCGACGCCATTGCGGGTCTTGGCGAAGACCAGCACCTGCTTCCAACGCTGCTTGCGCAACAGGTGGCAGAACAGGTCGACCTTGCGCTTCTTGTCCACCGTCACCAGCCATTGCTTGACGCTCGCCGCCGTGGCATTGCGCGGGCTGACTTCGATGCTGAGCGGGTCGTTGAGCGCGAGCCCTGCAAGCAGGCGGATCTGGTCCGAGAAGGTCGCCGAAAACAGCAGCGTCTGGCGCTTGCGGGGCAGCGCGGCATAGACCGATTGCAGCTCCTCGGCGAACCCCAGGTCGAGCATGCGATCGGCTTCGTCGAGCACCAGAATCTGCACTTGGTTGAACTTGATCGCGTTCTGGCGATACAGGTCCAGCAGCCGGCCCGGGGTCGCCACCAGCAGGTCCACACCACGGCGCAGGCGCATCATCTGCGGGTTGATGCTGACCCCGCCATACACCGCATAGGTGCTCAGCGGCAGGTGCTCGGCATACTCGCGCACGTTGGTATGCACCTGCTCGGCCAGTTCACGGGTGGGCACCAGGACCAAGGCACGAATCGAGTTGGCCGCCACCTTCTCGCCTTCAAGCGCCAGGCGTTGCAACACGGGTAGGGCAAAACCTGCGGTCTTGCCCGTGCCGGTCTGGGCGGCGGCCATCAGGTCGCGGCCGGCCAGCACGGCGGGGATGGCCTGGGCCTGTACCGGGGTCGGGTTGGTGTAATCGCGCTGCTCAAGGGTGCGCAGCAAGGGTTCGATCAGGCCGAGTTTGGCGAAATTCATGGCAATACCATCAGGGGTTCAGCGAAGCCGGCAAGTCTACCGCATCCCCCCTGTGCACTTGCAGGTTTCCCGGTCGAGCGGCTAGGCGATGGGCCGCGCCTTGCGCCACTGCGGCAGGCCGATCAGGACCACCGCGCCAATGATCACGGCCATGGCAACGCACTCTTCGGCACCGATCTGCTCGCCGGCAAACACGATGCCCAAGAGCACCGCCACGGCCGGGTTGACGTAGGCATAGCTGGTGGCCGCCGCCGGGCGAACGTGCTTGAGCAGGTACATGTAGGCGCTGAACGCCAGGATCGAGCCGAAGAACACCAGGTAGGCCAGCGCGCCCCAGCCGGCAGCGGTGGGCATCTGCGTCATGCGTTCACCCGACAGCAGGCTGCCCAACAGCAACGCCGTACCACCGACCAGCATCTGTGCAGCGCTGGCCATGGGGCCCGGAGGCATGGGCAGGCGCTTGCTCCAGACCGACCCGAATGCCCACGAGGCGGCGGCGAAGATCAACAGCGCCGCGCCAAGCGGGCTCGCCTGCAGGTTGGAGCCCAGGTTGAGCAAGCCGATGCCGGTCAGGCCAAGCACGATGCCCGCCCATTCGAGCCCTGAGTTGCGATAACCGAACATCAGCCCAAACACCAGGGTAAACAAGGGCACGGTCGCCACCGCCAGCGCTGCCACGCCGGACGCCACGCCGGCATGCTCAGCGATCGTCACGCCCCCGTTGCCACAGCTGAGCAGCAAAAAGCCCACCAGCCCCGCTGCCCGCCACTGCGGCCAGGACGGTGATGGCGCCCCTCGCCAGCGCATGAAGCCGTACAACAGCCCCCCGGCAATCAGAAAGCGCACCCCAGCCATGAGCATGGGCGGCCAGCTTTCCACACCGATGCGAATGAACAGGTAGGTTGAACCCCATACGAAATACAGGGCCACGAAGGCCCCGATGAGCAACAGCGGGAAGCGGCGGGTGCTGGACATGGTCGACTCGAAAATCCATTTGCGGGTGACGCAGTCTAACGGTGTGAAACGCAGCGGCAACCCTACAGTGAGGCGTTGGATAAGCAGCACACTTGCAGCCGCGGGCGTGCGACGCCAGGCGCTGCCCGTTTCAGCGGTAGGCTGCCAGCGCGTCGCGCACCTTGGCGGCGGGGGTTTTCTGCAAACGGCAGAACAAGTCGTGGGAAGGCTGCTGCACCCCGTGGTCCTGGCGCAGCACGCCGGCCAGGTGCTGGACCAGGTTAGCGGCCATTTCCGCGTCGGCCATGGCCCGGTGGGCCGTGCCGGTGTTGGGCAGCCCGGCCCAGTGGTTCAGTGTGCCCAGCTTGTGGTTGGGGGCGGCCGGCAGCAGGCGCCGGGACAGCAACAGCGAGCAGGCGAAGGGCTGGCTGCGGCTGCGGCCGATGCGGCTCAGTTCGAAATCCCAGAACTTCTGGTCGAAGGCGGCGTTGTGGGCCAGCAGCGGCGTGGCCCCCACGAACTCGGCCACCTCGTTCATCACCTGCTCCACCGGGGGTGCCTTGCGCACCATGGCGGTGGTGATGCCGGTCAAGCCCGACACGAAAGCAGGCACCGACACCCCCGCGTTCATCAGGCTCTGATAGCGCTCGACGATTTGCCCGCGCTCGAGCATCACCACGGCCACCTCAGTGGCGCGGCAACCGGTGCCTGGGGAAATGCCGGTGGTTTCAAAGTCGATGACAGCGATACGTTCCATAAAAACCTTAGTGTTTGAGCAACAACGGGCCCTCGATGGGCACATAGCGGGTGGCGGCGCGGATCAGCGACATCGCCGTCAGCCCCGGCACGCCGTAGACCACCGCTTCGGTGCCGTGGCGCTGGATCACGCGGTCGAGCAGCAGGTCGAAATCCCCGTCACCCGAGGCCAGTACCACCTGGTCCACGCGGCTGGCCGCATCGATCACATCCAGGGTGATGCCGACATCCCAGTCGCCCTTGGCCGAGCCATCGCTGCGCTGGATGAAGGGCTTGAGGCGCACATCGAAACCCAGGTTGCGCAGTATCTGCTGAAACTGCTGCTGCTTGCTGTCGCCCCGATCGATGGCATAGGCCACCGCCTCGACGATCTGGCCTTCTCGGCTGACCTGGTTCCACAAGGCGGTGTAGTTGAAATGGCAACCGTGGGCCTGGCGCACGGTGTAATAGAGGTTCTGCACGTCGGCGAACAACGCGATCTTTTTCACCTTGGCACCTCGTCTGGCCGAATCGGGGCGGGTTCAGCGCCCCGCGAAGGCCAGCAGTATGCCAGAGCCGTCAGACGTAGGAATCGTCGTCGGAGAATAATCCACCGTCATCACCGCCGTAATCGGCGTCACTGTAACCGCCCTGGTCGCTGCCCCAGCCGCTGTTGTCGGCCACGTGCTGCTGCTCGTTCTGGTCGGTCCAGCCGCCACTGTCACTGGCCTGCGCAGGCTCCTCCTTGATCACCTCGACCACCTCTTCGGGCTGGGCGTTGTGGTTGAACAGGCTGCTGATGCCCTGGGCCAGCAAGACACCCCCGGCTACACCGGCCGCAGTCTGCATGGCGCCGCCCAGGAAGCTGCTGGCACCGCCACGCGCGGGCGCTGCGCCAAAGCCCGGCTGCTGGGCCGGCGGCTGCGAGAAGCCAGGTGCCGCCGGCTCGCGCCAGCCGCCACCGGCGGGTGCGGACGGCGCGACCGAGCGCTGGGGTTGAGGGGCAGGTGCCGGCGCCGAGCTGCGCCCACCAGCGCCGAAGATGCTGGACAGAAAACCGCCGCCGCCTGTGTTCTGCGAGGCGCCGGCCTGCGCAGCCTCGGCCTGGGCACGTGCCTGCTTGAGTTCGGCTTCGAGCTGTTTGTTCTGTTCGTCCAGGCGCTTGATGGCCGCTTCCTGCACCAGGATCGCCTGGGCCATGTAGTAAGGGGCCGCCGGCTGCTGGCGCACGTGCGCCTCGATACAGGCCTGTGCCTGCGCATCACGGGGCTGGCTTGGGTCTTCGGCCTGCTTGATGCGGCTGAACAGGCCATCGATCAGGGATTGTTCTTCGGTATTCATGGGGCGACCTCGTGGGTAGCGGGACAACGGACAGGCTCAAAGATGGGGCGTTAACGCGGCTGATTCAATCACTGGCGGGGTGAAACTTTTTTCAGCAAGTGACGGATCAGGGGTCGCTTTGGGCTAGAGTTAGACCCCCTGTTTCAACTGCCATGCGATGTTGACCCATGAATCCGCTGAGCGTTTTGCGCGACTCCCTCCACTTCTTCACCCGCCACCTGGCCGGTATTGCCCAACTGTGCCTGCCGCTGGTGGTGCTCGAAGCCGTGCTGACCCAGGTGCTGTATCGCCAGCTGGGCGAGCAGGCCTCGCCGGCCTACGGCATGCTGATCTACGTGCTGTGCTACCCGTTGTACAGCGCTGCACTGATCCTCTACCTCGATACCCGCAGCAATGGCCAGGCCATCGCCAAGCGCGACCTGTTTGCCCGTGCGGTGCAGCTCTGGCCGGCGCTGACGCTGCTGGTGCTGATCAGCTCGTTGCTGATCATGGCCGGCATGGCCTTGTTCGTGTTCCCAGGGGTGTGGATCATGGTCAACCTGGTGTTCGGCGAATACCTGCTGGTGCTGCGCGGCTTGCCCGTGGTGCAGGCGATGCGCGAAAGCGCCCGCATGACTACTGGCCATTTCATGCGCATTCTGGTGTGCCTGCTGGGGGTGCTGGCGTCGATCTGGCTGATCGAAGGCCTGATCCTGATGGCCATCCCCGATCCTTCCCCTGGCGTGCAACTGCTCGTGGATAGCCTGGCAGGCTTCCTGCAATTGTTCGGCACGGTGGTCATGTACCGGCTGTTCATGCTGCTCGAAGTCGAGCAGCGCACCTGAACGCAGCCGTTGGCTGCTAGCGCTGGGCCTTGAGGAACAGCGCGAACAGCTCCGACTGGGACTTGATGCCCAGCTTGCGGTAGATGTGCTTGCGATGGACCCGCACGGTTTCCGATGAAATGGCGAGTTTGCGGCCGATCTCCTTGCTGGAACAGCCGCTTAGCAGCATGCGGCCCACTTCCAGTTCGCGGGCGGTGAGCGGCGTTTCAAGGTGGCCAAAGCCCTCGGCCAAGTGGTTCTGCCACGCAGGCGCCGGGGTGACTTCGTCGACATCGTGCTCGAACCGAAAGCGCTGGCGCATGGTGGCCAGCACCCAGGGTTGCAAAAGGTGCAGCAACGCAATCTGCTCACCTGCGAAGCGTGAGCGGCTACCGAGCGACAGGCAAAGCGTGCGCCCTGCATCCAGGGCCACGTTGTACTGCACCTCGTCGGCCACCACGTTGAGGCGGAAATAACGCTGGTAGTAGTCGGTGCGCTCGAAGCATTCAGGGGCCACGTCGGCCAGTTGGACCAGGCCGCTTGCCGGTGCTTCCCGGCTGGCGATGTAGAACGGGTCCAGCAGGTAGAGGCCCTTGAGGTAATCCCGGAATAACGGGTCCAGCCCGCCGTCGCTGCCCGGGGATTCGGCATACACCAATGGGCGGTGCTCACTGAAAAGAAACGCGACCCAGCTGTCGAACGCCACGTATTGCTCCAGCAAACGCACCAGGCGCAGCCAGAAGCCGGGGTGGTCCAACGCATCGATCACCTGGCCGACCGAGCGATGCCAGGCAATGTCCTGAAGTGTAAGGTTCATGTCCGGGCTCTGTACCAAAAGGTGAGACGCAGGTCAGGGTGAATACAACCGAGCAGGCAAAGTGTACTGGAGTGCATCGGCATTGCGGCGCTGTTTTCAGCGCAGCGTCGACCAGTACCGACGGATTTGCATGGGGCTAACCCCTATGGGTTACCTCAAGGGCGTAATTACCCCGCCGCCGATGGCAGCGGCATACTCGGGCACTCACCGTGCGCCACAGCAGCTGGTTTCACGCCGCGTCGATCACCTGGCAGCCGTTGGGCTGCGCATTCAGGAGTTGCAATGAAAGTAGAACTCGTCCAGCTGGACGGTCGCGACGGCGACACCGCCTACAACCTGGAACGCACCCTCGAGGCGATCCACCGCGCAGCAGCGGATGTGGACCTGATCGTGTTCCCGGAAACCCAACTGATGGGCTTTCCAACCCATGACAACATCGCGGCTATCGCCGAGCCCCTGACCGGCCCGACGCTTGCCGCCGTCGCCCAAGCGGTGACCGACAAGGGCGTGGCAGCCGTGGTTGGCCTTGCCGAAGCGGGCGAAGACGGGCACTTCTACAACACCACCGTGTTGATCACCCCGGACGGTGTCGCGTTGAAGTACCGCAAAACCCACCTGTGGGCCTCCGACAAGGGCATCTTCACGGCGGGCGATCGCTACGCCACGGCGTTGTACAAAGGGGTGCGCGTAGGGCTGTTGATCTGCTTCGACATCGAATTCCCCGAAAGCGCCCGCGCCCTGGGCCAGCTGGGCGCCGAGCTGATCTTGGTGACCAACGGCAACATGGACCCCTATGGCCCCACGCACCGCACCGCCATCAGCGCCCGCGCCATGGAAAACCAGGCCTATGCGGTCATGGTCAATCGCGTCGGCCAGGGCGATGGCAACCTGGTCTTTGCAGGCGGCAGCGCGGTGGTCGACCCTTACGGCCAACTGTTATGCGAGGCAGGGCGCACCGCCTGCCGGCTGCAACTGGACCTCGACCTGGCGCTGATCGGGCAAGCGCGCCAGGACTACAGCTACCTGGCCGAGCGCCGCTTCGAACTGCCAGGCCAGCAGGTCGAGCACCCTGACGGCTTGCGAGAACTGATCCTGACCACCGTCTGAACCTTTGCGCCACGGCTGGCGCCCAGGGCCCAGGCCGGGCCCTGACATTGAACTCCATAAAAAACACAATCCGGAGTAACACCATGGCCCACTTGAAACGCACCCTGTCGCTGGGTGCGGTGACGCTGTTCGGCATCGCCTACATGACCCCCATCATTGTGCTGGGCACCTTCGGCATCCTCGCCGACACCACCCAGGGCGCCGTGCCCTCGGCTTATCTGGCCGCCTCCATCGCCATGCTGTTCACCGCCCTGAGCTACGGCAAGATGGCCAAGGCCTTCCCCGTCGCCGGCTCGGCCTACACCTACGTGCGCAAGTCCATCAGCCCCAAGCTGGGTTTTCTGGCCGGTTGGGCGGTGCTGCTGGACTACCTGTTCCTGCCCATGGCGATCTGGCTGATCGGCGCGGCCTACCTGCATTCGGCCTTTCCGGCGGTGCCGCACCCGGTGTGGGTGCTGGCCTTCATTGCCGTCACCACGGCCATCAACATCATCGGCCTGCAGCTGGCCAAGACCGTCAATGGCGTGCTTATGCTGCTTCAGTTCCTCGTACTGGCAGCCTTCGTGGGCCTGGCCGTGCATTACGCCACCGGCGAGCTGAACCAGCCGTTGTGGTCGCTGGCACCCTTTCATCAGGACGGTTTCCAGCTGCCCCTGATCATGAGTGGCGCCGCCATCGCCTGTTATTCGTTCCTGGGCTTCGATGCGGTCAGCACCTTGACCGAGGAGACCCATGAACCGCGCAAGACCATCCCTCGCGCCATCCTGCTCATCACCCTGCTGGGCGGTTTCATCTTCATCGTGGCCAGCTACTTCGTCCAACTCGCGCACCCAAGCGCGACCTTCAGCAACCCGGACTCGGCCGCCTACGAAATCGCGAAGGCCATTGGCGGGGACATTTTCGTGAGTTTCTTCCTGATCGGCCTGATCGTGGGCCAGTTCACCTCGGGGCTTTCCGCCCAAGCCAGTGCCTCGCGCCTGCTGTTCGCCATGGGCCGCGACGGTGTGCTGCCCAAGCGTTGGTTCGGGCGACTGAGTACGCGGTTCGGCACACCGGTCATCAGCATCGTCCTGTGTGGCGTAGTCGCGCTGCTGGCCTTGCGCATGGACGTGACGACCTCTACCTCGTTCATCAATTTCGGCGCTTTCCTGGCGTTCAGCCTGGTCAACCTGTCGGTGATCTTTCACTACTGGATCGCCCAGGGCGAGCGCGGGCTCAAGGCGGCAGCGGTGTACCTGGCCTTCCCCTTGGTCGGGCTGATGGCGGATCTGTGGCTGATGGCAAGCCTGGACCCCATGGCCATCTACCTTGGCGTGGCTTGGCTGGGCATGGGGTGCCTGTACCTGCTGGTCATCACCCGTGGGTTGCGCCAACAGCCGCCAGAGATGCATTTCGAGGAGGCTTGAGGTCGAGTGGGCAGTATGATTTGCGGGGCTTGGAGATATGCCCCGCAGGGCTTGGGTCAGGGTGGGGATCGGATGATTGCGGCCAGTGCGAAATCTGGAAAACTCGGTGGCGTTCTTCGCAGCTGGAATTCTATGAGGCTTCCGGCCGTCGACGGATAACAAATGCGTAATGGCATGGATCTTTATAACCGTTGGCATTCGTGGTTCGGCGATTGGGTTGCTCGCGATTTCGTGCGGGGCCCAAGGCCGTTCTCTAACACCTGTCAGTTTTGCCAGTGGCCGGGTGCGTACATCACCCGGATACTCAAGACGCCCGCCCTGCTAACGGGCGAAACGACAGTTCTCCAACCGCGAGCACAATCGCATGAACAGACTCGAGAGATCGGCGTACTCGCCTTACGGCTTTGCCGCAGAGATTCGATCTGCACACACGTTACTTGGCTTCAATGGTGAGCATGCGCAAGCGCTGACACCGCTCTACCTGCTTGGCTCCGGATACAGAGTCTACAACACGCGCTTAATGCGTTTTCTTTCACCTGATAGCCTAAGCCCGTTCGACGCGGGTGGCATGAATACCTACGCCTACTGTTCAAACGACCCCGTGAACCGCAGCGATCCCACTGGGCACTCTTTCCTATACCCCAACAAAAATGTGCGAAGACCAGCTATTACGCTGCCGAGTCGCGGCGAAGCAGGCAAGTGGCCGACACATCCCTCGGAGTTAGCGAAAAGGGATTTCAGCAATATGAAACTGAAGGAAATGTCCTATAAAGAGATTCAACACTGGTTCAAGATTTCCAAAGGGGAGTTAAAAGAAGCGAAACGCAATATACTGCGCAGCCCAAATGATGCTTCAGAGGCCATCGAGAAATATGTTAAAACTGAGAACCGCCACCATGTATTGACTGAAGCATTAAATTCAAAGATTACAGGACGCCTCGTACACGTTATTGAGTCGTTGTTGGAGGAAGGACTCTACAAACCAAGCATGCCGGTGGAGTCTAATGCAGAACTGGCGACATTGATGCGGAACGGCATGCCCGTTATTATCCCCAGTGTCCATGATTTTAGAACTGTCAAAATGCGTCACTAAGGCTGTACAAAACTTCGAGATACCCAACCGCTGCCCTCAAGCGCTAAGGTTCTTGAACCTTCCGCTATCGACGGAAAGGAATACTACGGCGGCTACGAACTTTGTGGGCGTCCGCTTGGATCAAGTACGAAGTCGGCACCCGTATGGTCTGCCCGCCTATGACACTGTTTTTCATCCACACGATGTCATGGGTCAGTGCTCCGACCTGCGCGCCGGTCAGGGCCACGCACAGGCTCAGATTGATGACATCCTGGCTGGCCAGGGCACTGTCCATCAGGTGGCGGCGCTGGCGTAGAGGGCTGTTTGCTGAGGATGATGTCGATGCCGACCACCGGCACGCCGGTCTGGTCGTCGCCCAGCTTGCCGGCGAGGATTTCCAGTGCGTTGTGCTCGCTCACCAAGCCGTTCTGCACACGGCGGGCGACGTTCAGTTACGTATGCGCATCGCTACTTCCTAGGCTTAGCCCTGGCAGTCGCTTCGGCCACCAGCGGGTCTTCAGGCCAATAGTGCTTCGGGTATCGCCCCTTCAGATCCTTCTTCACCTCCACGTAAGTGCTGCGCCAGAAGTTCGCCAGATCCTGGGTGACCTGCACAGGCCTGCGAGCCGGCGACAGGAGGTGCAGAACCAGCGGCTGCCTGCCCTGAGCGATGCGTGGGGTTTCTGCCAGGCCAAACAGCTCCTGAAGCCGCACGGCCAAAATTGGCGGATGCTGCGAATAGTCGATACGGATATTCGAGCCGGATGGCACCTGGATCGCCTGGGGTGCCTGGGTGTCCAGCTCCTGTGGAAGCGGCCAGGGCAGAAGGTTTCTGATGATCGAGGGCAGGTCCAGCTGGCTGAAGTGGCTGAGCCTCGTGACTTTACCCAGGTAGGGCGTGAGCCATTGGTCGAGCGTGTCCAGCAGATTGGCATCGCTCAGGTCAGGCCACTTGCTTTGTGCCTGCCCACGCTCGATATCCAGCTGGCGCAGCAGACCCACCCGGGCCTGCCATTGCCGCAGCTCGGGGTTCCAGGGCAGAAGCTCGATGCCCTTGCGCCTCACCAGGCTGACCAAGGCCAGCGAACGGGTTTGCTCGTCAAGGTTCGCCAGCGCTTTCGTCGACAGCACGAGCTGGCCTACCCGCCACTGCCGCTGCGCCTTGAGCACGCCTTCGCGCTCGTCCCAATCGACCTCATCGACCGACCTCACCAGGTCAGCCAGCTGGTTATCGAACAAGGCCGGATCGAGGTCACTCGCCAGGTAGATCCGCTCCTCGCGCTGTCCTTGCCGGCTACCCAGGTCGGCGACCACTAGCCACGCGTGCTTGGTAAGCGCATCGGGCTCGGGGAACAGGGCTGCCCGGCCGTTGGAGAGGCGGTACTCCGCTGCACTGGCGCGCCTTTGCAGGCCGATTCGGTCGGGATAGGCGAACGCCAGCAGGCATCCTACCCACCGTGGGTGATCGAGCGCGTCTACAGGGCTCGAGGCCTTGCCACGCAGCAGCGACCGGTACTGCCGAGCAGACTGTTTCACGCGTTGCAGGGAACCGCCACTGCGACGGGCATGCTGCTCGCCCGACAGTGCGCTGAGCCGGGAGTGCAGGTCGGCACCGGCCCCACGCAGGATATCTTTCTCGCCCAGCAGAGCCGCGATGTTGCATGCCAAGTCATCCAGGCCCATCGCATTGCCCTTGATGAGCATGTGGGCGATCCGGGGGTGGGCTGGCAACGCGCTCATGGCCGCACCGTGTGGCGTGAGCTGTCCAGCATCGTCGAGCGCGCCCAGGCGCTTGAGCAGGTCTGTGGCTTGAGCGAAGGGCGCCGCTGGTGGTTGATCGAGCCAGGTCATCTCTTCCGGCTTCATGCCCCATCGAGCCAGCTGGAGCGCCAAGGCTGCCAGATCTGCCTGGAGGATTTCAGGGGTGCTGTAGCTGGCCATCTGCTCGTGCTGGGACTGCGACCACAGCCGATAGCAGACACCAGGCTCCAGGCGCCCCGCCCGTCCCGCCCGCTGGGTAGCGCTGGCCTTGGAAATGCGCTGTGTGTCGAGTCGGGTCATGCCGCTGCGGGGGTCGAATCTGGGTACTCGTTCAAGGCCACTGTCCACCACCACCCTGACCCCTTCGATGGTCAAGCTGGTCTCGGCGATGTTCGTGGCCAATACGACCTTGCGCGAGCCCTTGGGGGCCGGGTCTATCGCCGCACGCTGCGCCTGCAGGTCGAGGTCACCGTACAGCGGGCACACCATCACCTCTGGACGGCTGCCGAGATGTGCCTTGAGGTCCTCTGCCACCCGCCGAATTTCCGCCTGCCCAGGCAGGAACACCAGGATGCTGCCAGGTTGTTCATCGAGGGCGGCCAGGCACGTGTCCGTGATGCGCGCATCGATTCGCTCGCCCGGCTGATAGGGGCTGCCCCATACCGTCGAGACGGGATACATCCGCCCTTCACTGGTGACCACAGGCGCATCGTCGAGCACCTTCGAGAGGCGGGCACCCTCCAGCGTGGCAGACATCAACAGCAGCTTGAGCGGGGGCTCATCGCGCAGCAGTTCACGGGCGCTCAGGCACAGCGCCAGTGCCAGGTCGGAATCGAGGTTGCGCAGGTGGTACTCATCGAAGATGACCACGCCCACACCGTCCAGCGCCGGGTCCTCCTGAAGCCTGCGAGCCAGAATGCCTTCGGTGACCACTTCGATCTGCGTTCGCGGCCCTACCTTGCTTTCAAGGCGAATGCGGTAGCCGACCGTCTCGCCCACCTGCTCATCCAGCTCACTGGCCAAACGCTCCGCCGCTGCCCGCGCAGCCAGTCGGCGAGGTTCGAGCATCAGGATCTTTTGCCTGGCTAGCCAGGGCTCATGCAACAACGCCAGGGGCACCCGAGTGGTCTTGCCAGCACCCGGGGGCGCTTCGAGTATCACTTCATTGCGACTGGCCAGGGCCTGTCGCAGATCTGGCAATACACGGTCTATAGGTAATGAAATCATGGTGGCCCTCGAACAAGCAGGCGAGTATAACGGCGAACCGACGTTGTCCTATCATGGTCTTAACTGCGCGGGTTCAGGCGCCTTGCCTGGCCTGCCGAACGCCACGCCCGGAGATTTACATGCGCATTGCTTCCCGCCTGATCGGTGCTGCCCTCGTGGGCACCTTGCTGACGCAACTGACGGCTTGCGGCTCCATCTTCTACCCAGACCGTCGCGGCCAGATCGACGGCAAGGTCGACCCTGCGATCGCCGTGCTGGATGCCGTTGGCCTGCTGTTCTACGTCATCCCAGGGCTGATCGCCTTCGGCATCGACTTCGCCACCGGCGCCATCTACTACCCACCAGGGCAAACTGCGCAGGTGGACCCGGCCAAACTGAAGGACGCCGTCAATGCCGATGGCAGCGTGGACAATCTCAAACTGCAGGCCATTCTGGAAAGCGAACTGGGGCAGCGCCTGCCGCTGGACGACCCACGCTTGATCCAGCACCGCGGCAGTGCCGAACAATTGGCCAGCCTTGGGCTGGTACCTGCCGCCTGACGTCAAGGACGACCGCCTGAGATGACCACTTCGGCCGAACACAAACGGTTGCTCCGCCTGGCCACGCGCGCCTCCCTGGCGGTGGCCAGCATCCTGGTGGTCAGCAAGGCGCTGGCCTGGTGGTTGAGCGGCTCGGTTAGCCTGCTGGCCGGGTTGACCGATTCGGCCCTCGACGCCGTGGCGTCCTTCCTCAACCTGCTGGCTGTGCACTACGCCCTGCGCCCGGCCGATGACGACCACCGCTTCGGGCACGGCAAGGCAGAAGCCCTGGCTGGCATCGCCCAGGCGCTGTTCATCGGCGGCAGTGCCGTGCTGATTGCCTTGCAGGCGTTGGAGCGCCTGCGCAACCCGCAGCCGTTAGGCGATACCGCCATCGGCATCGGGGTGATGCTGTTGTCGTTGGTGCTGACCGTCGCGCTGCTGGCCGTGCAACGCAAGGTCATCCGCGCCACAGGTTCAACGGCGGTACGCGCCGATTCCCTGCACTACCGCTCCGACCTGCTGCTCAACGGCAGCATCTTGCTGGCGTTGCTGCTGGCGCGCTTCGGCTGGCCGCAACTCGATGCGCTGTTCGGGTTGGGCATCGCACTGTACATCCTGTGGAGCGCCCTGCAGATCGCGCGCGAAAGCACGGCGATTCTCATGGACAAGGAGCTGCCCGTGGATGTGAGCGAAGACATGGCCAGCCGCGTGCTGGCCATCGAGGGCGTGCTGGGCGTGCACGACCTGCGCACCCGGGTATCGGGCAACCAGTGGTTCGTGCAATTGCACATCGAGCTGCCTGGGCAACTGCCGCTGCATCACGCACATGGGCTGTGCGTGCAGGCGTCGGAAGTGATCCGCCAGCAGTACCCCAAGGCCGACGTGATGGTCCACGCCGACCCGGTGTAGCCCTCTAGTTGACGCTGTAGCCTCGCCCGGACAAGCACGCGCCAAGCGCCCGTTGGTAGGTACTTGCAACCGCAGGCGCCGGCGCGTAGGCCGCCATGGCAGGATCGAACCCCGACTGGCTGACCGCCCAGCGATGGCACTGGTAACGGTCCTGATCCTGCTGCTCCTGCCCCTGTCCATAGCGCGGATAAGCCACCACGTCATACCCCGACGCCGCTGTAGGCGCAGGTGCTGGGGGATTGACCACCACGTACTCGCGGCTGTTTTCCAGGTAGCGATAGTAGGTGTCGGCGACCAGGTAGATCATCGCGCCGTCCACGCGAAACTTGTGCGCATAGGGCGGCAGGTAGCTGACTCGCGCACCCGGGGGCGGCACCACGACCTGGTAACCCCTTTCCCAGGGGCGGTACCAGTACCCGCCGGAGTAGAAATAGTCCTGCCCCTGGTAGGGCACCTTCCAGAAACGGTCAGCAAACCGCTCCACGGTCTGGCCAGGCCGGTAGTGCGGCCCGGGGCCCCAGCCTTCACCGTGGCCCCCAGGGCGGCCCTGCCAGCCCTCGTGAGGCGCGTAGCCAGGGCCTGGGCCATGCCAACGCGGGCCGTCATCGGGGCGGCGGGGAATGTCCTGGTAGAACCCCGGCCGTGGGGGCTGCGTCTGACCGACTTCGTCACGCGAATTGAGCGCACGCCCAGGCGCGGGCCCTGCCTCCACACCTGGCCCTGTAGCGGCGGGGGGCAAAGCACCTGGGCCGTCGTTGGGCCCGGCCGCCAGGGCTGCAACGCTGATGCCCATGCCCAGCAAACCAACACCTGCCCACTGCCAGATGTGCGACTTCATGGTAGTCCTCTCGACGGTAAAACGGCTGACTGCGCCAGTCTACCGCGCCCCATCACGCCGCCCATTAAATTTCAGCCATGAAAAAAGGGAGGCCACCTGGGCCTCCCTTCAGCAATTGTCGTCCGTGCTCGGCACTTGTGGCGCCGGCTCACCTCACACCGTCTTCTGGAAGGTGCGTAGCCCGGGGGCCTGGCCCATCCTGTTGGATGGCTTGGCCGCGAGCGCCCGTCTGGGGCGCATCGCCGTGGACTGATGTCCGGGCAGTGATTCTGGTGTTAACGATACCGGTCGCGCCCCGGCACAGGATTGCTAAGATTGCTCAGATAAATAGCACTTGCGCAATTTTTAACCCTGGATTGATAATTCGCCGCAATCCGAACAGAAAAGGCATGATTCATGAGCAAGCTGGACCGATACGACCTGAGCATTCTGGCTGAATTGCAGCGTGACGCGCGCATCTCCAACCAGGAGCTGGCCGAACGCATCGGCCTTTCACCCTCGCCCTGCTCGCGCCGCGTCAAGCAACTCGAAGACGACGGCTACATTTCCCGTCAGGTGGCCTTGCTCGATCGCAAGAAGCTGGGTTTGAGCCTGACTGCCTACGTACTCATCGGTATGGACCGGCACACCCCCGAGCGTTTCGAAACCTTCGAGGCCACCATCCGCAACCTGCCGCAGGTGCTGGAGTGCAGCCTGGTGACCGGGATGGACGCCGACTACCAGCTCAAGGTCGTCGTGCCCGACATGGACCATTACCAGAAGCTGCTGCTCGGTAGCCTCACGCGCATCGAGGGCGTCACCAGCGTGCGTTCAAGCTTCGTGCTCAACCAGGTGTTGGCCAGCACCGAGCTTCCATTGACCCACCTTCGCTGATCGGCTGCCACCTCACGGGTATACTTGCCCCCTCAACCCGCCTGGAGCACTGCAATGGATCCTGCCGTATTCGAAGAGTGGATGATGATCATCCTGGTGACCGCCTTGATCGGCTTCATGGGCTTCATCGTCTGGGACCTGGCGAAAAAATCCCAGGCGGGGCGGTTCGGCACCCTGATCCTGTTCTTCGTGCTCGGCCTGGGTGTGCTGGCGTTCATCATCAAGAGCGTGGTGGTGGGGTTCATCGAGGGGGTGTAGCCAGCGCGGTCGCCACGTGCCCGCTGGCCATGCCGCCTAGCGCCGCAGGGTCGGCGCCACCTCGCGCCAGCAGCCTTGCTCAAGCCCATCGAGTGTCCAATCGCCGATACGCACGCGCACCAGGCGCAAGGTGGGCAGGCCCACGGCGGCGGTCATTCGCCGTACCTGGCGATTGCGACCCTCGCGAATCACCAGCTCCAGCCAACAGGTCGGTACGCTTTTGCGAAAGCGTACTGGTGGGTTGCGCGGCCACAGAGCGGGGGCTTCGAGGCTGCGGGCCTCGGCGGGCAACGTTGGTCCGTCATTGAGCTGCACGCCTTCGCGCAGTTGGCGCAGCTGCTCCTCGGTGGGCTCGCCCTCGACCTGCACCCAGTAGGTCTTGGGCAGCTTGTGCTTGGGGTCGGCAATACGCGCCTGCAGCGCGCCGTCATTGGTCAACAGCAACAGGCCTTCACTGTCCCGGTCCAGCCGGCCGGCGGGGTAGACGCCCGGAATATCGATGAAATCCTTGAGCGTGGCGCGCCCCTCGCCGTCGCTGAACTGCGTCAGCACGTCGAAGGGTTTGTTGAACAGGATCAACCGCGGCTCGGCGGGTGGCGCCTTGGGCTGGCGGTGAGCGCCAGGCACAGGCCGCCCCTGAGGGCGGCGCGGCTTGGAACGGGGTGGCAGTGGCATGGGTCCTCAGCGGAACGGCGGCTCGTCGAAGCTGCGCAGTTTACGCGAGTGCAGCGAATTGAGCTCGGTGCGCAACAGGTCCAGCGCCGCGATACCAATCTTCAGGTGCTGGCTGACCGCGCGGTTGTAGAACGCGTTGGCCGAGCCTGGCAGCTTGATTTCGCTGTGCAGCGGTTTGTCGGACACGCACAGCAAGGTGCCGTACGGCACCCGCAGGCGATAGCCCTGGGCTGCGATGGTGCCGCTTTCCATGTCCACGGCAACGGCGCGGGACAAGTTGATCAGCGGCCGTTCCTGGGCCCAGCGCAGCTCCCAGTTGCGGTCGTCGTAAGTCAGCACGGTACCGGTGCGCAGGCGCTTCTTGAGCTGCTCGCCCCGCTCGCCGGTCACCTGCGCAGCGGCTTCCTGCAGGGCCAGTTGCACCTCTGCCAATGCCGGGATCGGAATGTTCGGCGGCACCACGCGGTCAAGGATGCCGTCACGGCGCATGTAGGCGTGGGCCAGCACGTAGTCGCCAATGGTCTGCGACTGGCGCAGCCCGCCGCAGTGCCCGATCATCAGCCAGCAATGCGGGCGCAGCACTGCCAGGTGGTCAGTGATGTTCTTGGCGTTGGACGGGCCGACGCCGATGTTGACCAGCGTGATGCCGTCGCCGTCCCCTGCAATCAGGTGGTAGGCCGGCATCTGGTAGCGGTGCCAGACCACACCGGCGACCAGCGCCTGGACCTCACCATGGTCCATGCTCTTCTCGATCACGACGTTGCCCGGCAACACCATGCGCACGAAGCGCGGATCATCGCGCAACTGCTCAAGGCCATGGCTGATGAACTGGTCCACGTAACGGTGGTAGTTGGTCAGCAGGATCCAGGGCTGCACGTGGCGCCAGTCACTGCCGGTGTAGTGCACCAGGCGCCGCAGCGAGAAGTCCACGCGCGCGGCATCGAACAGCGCCAGGGGCAAGGTATCGGTGCTGTCCCAGTCGTAGAGCCCATCGGCGATGTTGTCGGTGGCCGAGGACAGGTCGGTGCTGGGGAATACCCGCGCCAGCTGCGCGGCGGTGATGCCGCTGCCGGCCAGCTCGTCGCCCTGGTCGACCACGTACGGATACGGAATGGGCTGCTCGCTCACCCCCACTTCGACCGTGACGGTGTAGTCGTGCATCAACGGGCGCAATTGCTCCAGCAGGTAGCCGCGAAAAGCAGCCGGCTGGGTGATGGTGACGCTGTAGGTGCCCGCCACCTGGACCTTGGCGTAGGCCCGCGTGGTGGCAGCGACTTCGCCATTGCTGTGGTAGGTCAGGCGCAGCGCCGGGTAGCGGAACAGGTCTCGCTGCTGGGCATCGGGCTCGGTGCGGTCCTTGAGGTAACGCTTGAGGGCCTGGCTCAGGGCACCGGTGGCCTGCTCATGCAAGGCCGCCAGACGATCGACGGCCTGTTCGGGAGTATCAACGACTTCAAACGCGTGGCTCACACTGTGCTTCCTGTCTGGACATGCATGCGAACCATCTTGCCTGCCTTCTCGGGTAAATTCATCCCCTTGATGATGCAAGGCGGCGCAGCTGGGCCGAGCCGGTCAGCTGGCCATGGCCCGCGCCATCAGGGCCTGTACGTCCACACCGCGCGGCAGCGTGCCATAAGCGCGCCCTGTCCCTGTGAGGCGGCTGGCGATGAACGCATCGCTGACCGCACAATGGCCGGCCTCCAGCAGCAACTTGGCCTGCAATGCCAGGGCGATGGTCTCGGTCAGTTGCCGCGCCCGGTACTGGATGTCGCCCGTGTCGAGGAACGCATCCTTCAGGTTGACGATGCAGGTGGCCAGGCGCTTGTCGCCGTGTCCGTCCCCCAGTTCGGCGAACAACGCCTCCAGCACACCCGGCTCCTTGGACAAGGCGCGCAGCACATCCAGGCACTGCACATTGCCCGAACCTTCCCAGGTCGAGTTGACGGGCGCCTCGCGGTAAAGCCGCGGCAGGATGCTGTCCTCCACATACCCCGCCCCGCCCAGGCACTCGGCCGCTTCGTTGATCATGGCCGGGGCACGCTTGCAGATCCAGTACTTGCCTACCGCCGTGACCAGGCGCGCGAAGTGCGCCTGCTGGGGGTCGTCGAGCTGCTCGAGGGCGTGGCCCATGCGCAGGCTCAGGGCCAATGCCGCTTCGCTTTCCAACGACAGGTCGGCGAGCACGTTCTGCATCAGCGGCTGCTCGGTCAACAGGCGGCCCGCCACCTGCCGATGCGCGCAGTGGTGCAGGGCCTGGGTCAGCGCCTGGCGCATCAGGGCACTGGAGCCGACCATGCAGTCGAAACGGGTCATGGCCACCATCTCGATGATGGTCGGTACGCCCCGGCCCTCCTCACCGATCATCCAGGCCAGCGCACCGCGAAACTCCACTTCGCTGGAGGCGTTGGAGACATTGCCCAACTTGTCCTTCAGGCGCTGGATATAGAACTGGTTACGGGTGTCGTCCGGGCGGTGGCGGGGCAGCAGGAAGCAGCTCAGGCCGTGCTCGGTCTGGGCAAGGACCAGAAAGGCATCGCACATGGGCGCCGAACAGAACCACTTGTGACCCACCAGCTCGTAGGCCTGGCCGGGCCCCGGCGCGCCGACTGGGTAGGCACGGGTGGTATTGGCGCGCACGTCCGTGCCACCCTGCTTCTCCGTCATGGCCATGCCCAACGTGACGCCGGCCTTGTGCCGGTCGCCGACGTTGCGCGGGTCATACTCACGCGACAGCGCCTTGGGCAGCCAGTAGTGGGCGATCTCGGGTTGCAGGCGCAGGGCCGGCACCGCAGCGAAGGTCATGGTCAGCGGGCAGCCCGTGCCGGCCTCGGCCTGGCTGTGCAGGTAGGTCATCGCCGCGCGGGCCACATGGGCGCCCGGGCGCGGCTCGGCCCAGGGCAGCGACGGCAGCCCATGCTCGACGGCGGTGCGCATCAACTGGTGATAGGCGGGGTGAAACTCGACCAGGTCGATGCGATGGCCATAGCGATCATGGCTGCTGAACACAGGCTTGTGCGCATTGGCCAGAAAGCCTGCCTGCATCAACGGCCCACCGGCCAGCGCGCCGTACGCATCGATCCGCGACTGCGCCCAGTCGGCACCAAAGCGCCTGGACCACTCCTGTAGCGGCAGGTCCAGGCGGTACAGGTTGGCCCCGTCCAGCGGTGGCGGCTGATTGGTGACCTCGTGGGTTTCAGCGAACTGGTGCAGGTTCATGGAGGTACTCCTGAATCCGGGCAGGCGTGAGGTTCCCAGTGAAGCACTGTCTGGTCGATGGACAAAGGGGCATTCCTGACTAAACGCAGGGGTGCGTGATGAGCGGCGCTTAGGCGGCCGGCTTCATCGGGATCGCCAGCGGCGTGTTCGTTCGACGCCCGAACCGGTGAGGCCTTCAGGAACTTGTAATCCAGTTCCCAATCGTCCGTGGGAGTCTTCCTAGAAGCTGAATCAAGCGCCTATAAAGCGGATGCCGCCTGCTAGGTTGCGAGTTCGTTCTTGACCAGCAGGCAAGCCATGAGCATGCGAATCAGCATCCTGGGTCGGTACCAAGGCCTGGACAGCGATGAAACCACCACCGGCGCCATTTGCATTGCCGGGCAAGCCAGGGGGCGCGTCCATGGCCGTAACTGGCTGCTGCAAGGCGACAAGACCACGCCCTGCCCCGGCTGCGGGCAACCCGGCACGCTGGTGGAGGGCGAGCCCTATTGGAGTCAGGACGGCATACCCACGGTCCTGGACGGCGCATTGGTGGCGTGTGGGTGTCCTATAGGCAGCAACCGCGTGATTGCGGGCGGATCTGCGGCCCTTGCAACGTCCAGGGCATCTGCACCTGAACCGGTCAATGACGCCGTGCGAAACCCCGACGCCCGCGCTAGGACGATCGATCCGGAGCGGTTCCGGGACGCTGCGCCTTCAGTGGCTCAGCCCGTTAATGAACCGGGTTTCTACATCGTGCCGCGCAGCATGTCGTATGACGAGGTGCTGATAGAACTCGGTGCCCCATACGCTCACTTGTCCCGATCAGCACTGGAACGGCTCAACCCCACTTCGCGAAACGGATTCAAACCGGGCGAACTGTTCGTCGTGGGTGAAGAATCGGGGTACCCCATGTGTACCCGGCAAGAAATGTCGGTCATGGGTGCAGCGGAGCAGGCGCGTGCTGCATTGGCGGACCTCACCGAGGAGGAAGCCGGCTTCATGATGCAGTACCAGGCCGAGATCGCCGCGCTGTTTGGTGATACCAGTCTGGCCATGGGCGTAGCCGAGACGGTGGCGGGTAAGTCACTGGATGAAATCACCCGCCTCTTGCGCAAAATCGAAGACCTGCACAAAGCGCAATTCACCAAGCACGGGCACCTTCGCCACCCAGACTTCTTCGCCCAGCGCCAGCACCTGTTCAATCAGTTGAGTGCCGGTTTAAAGGCCACCTTTCTCAACAAGAGGCTCAATCTTGGGGATTACTCACGACTGCGCCGAGACTTGGGTATCTCCTCGAAAAGCCTGGTGCACCATTGGAGCAAAGCAGGCGGGCCCACCAGCATACCGGGGTATTCGACTCACTTGGATAGACTGGCGAAGATGGCCAAGTACTTGAAGGCTGGAGGGGCAGTGGGTATTACGCTCGGGGGTATTGGATCAGCGATGAACATTGCCGACGCGTGCCGGGTGGGGAATACGAAAGCATGTAGAAAAATGCGTTTTACTGAGGCTGGTAATTTTTCGGGTGGTTTAGTAGGTGGATGGGGGGGAGCGAAGCTAGCTAGCAGATTAACGCCCGGGATTTGCTGGTGGACCGGCCCAAAGGCATGGGCCTGTGGGATAGTGGTTACAGGGGCTGGAGCATTGGCTGGAAGCCTAGAAGGAATGGAATTCGGCGAATACGTAGGAGAGGTAATCTTCGAGGCTTTGCAGAATGATTGACCACCTTGACATAAAACTGAAGTTGTTTCTGCTCACTTCCCCTTTCATCATAGGCTTTATCTCACTGGCCATGGACCTGCGCATTGCATGTTCAAAAGAATACGACGTCATGATCGCAGCGCTCCAGCGCAGTGCGTGCCTAGAGTTTATTACAACACTCTGGGGAGAACAAAGCATACGCGCACGATTATTGGTGATCTCAATGGTGGGTGGGCTCATAGCATTTCCAACCTACCACATTCGCAAAGGTGCGCTTGATCCACTCGATTATCAGAATTTTCCAGCCTCCCTTAAAAAGAAGATCAACACCGCATCCTGGCTGAACACAGTAGCGTTCACTTGGCTAACAGTCGGTTACTTTTTCCTACTACCAAGGTGAAACTGTTTACTCATTACAAGCACCATGGATCCACGCTGATGATTGGGTATTCGACGCATCTGGGCGAGCTGGCAAGTAGGCCAGGTACTCGAAGCTCGCACGGCGGACGGGAATACAAAGCCATGTTGAAGAACACTATTTACTGAGCCTGACGATTTTGGCTTGCCCAAAATGGTCGGGGGCCAAAATAGCTAATGAAGTGATACTTATTCCTTCCCGAAGAACTGCCTTGACGGCGCTGCATACGGCATCTCGACCCCTGCAACAGCGCCTCTGACGGGAAGTCTTCGTGCATGCAATTAAGCGAAAACTTTCGAGGCCTTGAGAGTGATCAAGAATTTTGACATTACGTTTCAATTACTTTTTCTTGCCACTCCCTTTGCCCTCGGACTGACCGGTCTCGCCATGGATCTGCGTATCGCAGGCTCCAAAGAATACAAAGTCATGATCGGGGCCCTGCAGCGCAGTGCGTGCTTACCCTTTATTGTCACCCTTTGGGGTGAAAAGACTCTGCGTGCGAGAATGTTGGTGACATTCATGGTCGCCGGGATCATAAAGTATCCAAAATCAAGTATTCGACGAGGCATGCTTGATGCACAGGATTATGAGCAATTTCCATCATCCATGAAAAAGCGGATAGTAATTTCCTCATGGCTAAACACTGTCGCGTTCAGCTGGTTGATCATAGGCTCTTACTTTCTTTGATGCCGTGAATCCCACGTCCACGGTATCTCGCTGCGCACATAGCTAACAGCACATCGTCCTAACCTACCGATGCTTACCGCCAACGCCGCCCCGCATGCCCCTGCACAGCCACCTGCCCCTGCGAAATCGCCAATTCCAGACTCATCTCGAACCGACTGCCCACGCCAGGCGCCGATTGATGCGATAGCCGTGCCCCCAGCAATTCGCTCATCTGCCTGCAGATGGCAAGGCCAATGCCCAACCCGCCATAGCGCCGGGTCATGGAGCCATCCACCTGAAAGAACCGCTGATAAAGAATCGACTGGTCGAGGTCTTCGAAACCGATACCCGTGTCGCTCACGGTAAACGTCAAGGCCAGTTGATTAGGGCCCCTGTGCTGCCCCCGGACCTGGATCATCACACCGCCCTGGTGGGTGAATTTCAGGCCGTTGTCCACCAGGCACCCCAGGCACCGGGCCAGCTTCGGCCCATCCCCCACCAGCCGGTCGGGCAGGTCCGCCGGCATGTCCACACTCAAGTACAGGCCCTTGCCCAGCGCCTGGCCGGCATACGTAGCGCGCAAGCCTTGCAGCAATGTCCGAAGGTCGAAGGGCGCTGGCTGCGCTCGCAGCCGCCCTGCTTGCAATTCGGACAAGGTCAGGATGTCGTCGACCATGTGCATCATGCCCTGAGCCGAGCCCACCGCCGTCTGGTGGAAGCGGGCCATTTCCGCGTCCATCGGCAGGGTATGCATCAGCTCCAGGGACCCGATCACGCCATTCATCGGGGTGCGCAGTTCATGGGTGACGCAGGCCAGAAACTCGTCCTTGAGCCGGTTGCTGTTGGCCAGTTGCTGGTTGAGCACTTCCAGTTGCTGCCCCGTCTCACGCAGGGTGCGGGCCTGCTCGTCGCGCAGCGTCTTGATTCGGTCTGCCAAGGCCAGCGATAGCAACGCCACCTCCAGCGCAGCGCCCAATTGGCTGGCATACATGGTCAGGAACATGTTCGGCAGGTAGCCCAGCACCATCAGCGTGTTGACCAGCCCCCCGACCAGAAACGCGGTCCAGGCGATGATGAACCAGCGCGCCACGCGCAGGCCGCGCCGCCAGGCGTCGAGCCCTGCGCAGAAAACGCCCAGGCTGAACACGAGCGCCAAGGCGGTGGCAAGGCGCATGGCGAGGCCATAGGGCACGCTCACAGACAGCACCATCACCACGGCACCGCCCAGCATCAGCGCCTGCAGCAACCGGTCAAAGCCACGGCTGTTATGGCGAAGCTGCAGAAAATGCCGGGCGAACTGAGAGCCGAACAGCGCAGCTGCGCCGACGAACAACGGTGTGCAGGCATTGGCCCACCAGGGGCTGTCAGGCCACAGGTAAGCGATGCCGGCGCCGTTGACCGAGACCTGGTAAAGGCCGAAGGAGGCAATATAGAGGATGTAGTACAGGTAGCTGACGTCCCGCACGCTCAGGTACAGGAACAGGTTGTACACCAGCATCACCAACAGTACCCCGTAGATCATCCCCAGCACGTACAGGCGCGTGGCCTGGGCTTCCAGGTAAGCCTGGGGCGACCAGAGGGCCAGCGGCGCCTGCACCGAACCCTGGCTGTGCAGTCGCACAAAGACGGTGGTGACCTGCCCAGGTGGCAATTGCAGGTTGAACAGGTAGTTGTCCTGACGGATCTCCCGGCTTGAATAAGGCAACGCATCACCCGTGCGCTGGGCCAAGCGAAAGCGCCCGTCCGGGCCTGTCAGGTAAAGTTCGAGGTGATCAAGGGGTGGGTAGGCCAGCTCCAGCAACCAGTGCAGTGGCATGCCCGGCGCCGGGTCAGGGTGCAGTTCGAGCTTGAGCCAGAACACCGACGTGGAAAACCCGGCATTGAGGACGTCTTCAGGGTGGGGGCGAAAACGCTGCGCGAAGTCGGGCGCACTGACATCCGTGATGCTGGCGCTGCCGTCCGGGTCTTCATAAACCTGCATGACCTTGCCCAGAGACAGGTGACGGGTGGCCGCGGTGATGTCCACCGCTTCGGCGAATGTGGGCAGCAAACCCATGAGCACAATCAGCAAATAGCGCATACAGCCCCAGCAAGGCCTGTCCGGTCGCGTCGCGGTTGCCCCCTTTCCGTTTGAGACGACGAAATCCTGCAGAACCTGTTTATCGATTTATCTGCGCACTCTAGCACAGCCTCAAGCTGCGTCGAGCGGCGGCACAAAACCCACAGGACCGCTCTGGAACGGGCCTTAGCGGCATTCAGGCGCGCATACCGTTCTTCGGAAAACGCACCGACCTGCACGCGCAAGGTCCGCACAAACAGGTTTGGTGGTAAGCTCGCCGACCATGAATACCTACGCCTCCCGCCCCGTTGTCCTCTGTCTCTCCGGCCACGACCCCAGTGGCGGCGCCGGCTTGCAGGCAGATATCGAAGCCCTGCTTGCACAAGGCTGTCATGCCGCGCCCGCGGTGACCGCCCTGACCGTGCAGGATACCGTCAATGTTTCCGACTTCCGCGTGCTCGACCGTGAGTGGGTGCTGGCCCAGGCCAATGCCGTGCTCACCGACTCCACGGTGGCCGCGGTCAAGCTGGGCATGCTCGGCTCGATCGACATGGTCGATACCGTGGCCGAGCTGCTGGCTGCACACCCGCACCTGCCGTTGGTGTGCGACCCGGTGCTGCGTGCAGGCGGCGGCGGCCGGCTGGGCAAGGACGAAGTAGGCTACGCCCTGCGTGAACGCCTGTTGCCGCTGGCGACCATCACCACGCCGAACCTGCCCGAAGCCCGCATTCTCGCCGAGCTGCCCGACGGCAGCGCCGACGAGTGCGCTGCCAGGCTGCTGGAGTTCTGCGAGCACGTGCTGATCACGGGCGGACACGGCGACGAGGTGGAAATCCACAACCGTCTGTACAGCCGCGACGGTCACCGCAGCACCTCGACCTGCCAACGCCTGCCGGGCAGCTACCACGGATCGGGCTGCACCCTGGCCAGCGCCCTGGCGGGTCGACTGGCCCTGGGCGAGCACCTGGAAAGCGCCGTGCGCACGGCCCTGGACTACACCTGGCGCACCCTGCGCGATGCGGAGCAGTTGGGACGAGGCCAGTTCGTGCCTCGGCGCCTGCCCCTGGATTTCTGCTCCTGACTCGAGGTGCTCATGACGCTACGCGGCCTGTATGCCATCACCGACAGCCAATTGCTGGCCGGCCGATTCCTGTCTCAT
The DNA here is from genome assembly GCF_900230165.1 of Pseudomonas sp. URMO17WK12:I9. Lineage (NCBI taxonomy): Bacteria > Pseudomonadati > Pseudomonadota > Gammaproteobacteria > Pseudomonadales > Pseudomonadaceae > Pseudomonas > Pseudomonas sp. URMO17WK12:I9. Next base: position 60,513 of record NZ_OCMQ01000011.1, read on the forward strand.
GTGGAGGCAGCGCTCGAAGGGGGCGTATGCCTTCTGCAGTACCGTGACAAAAGCGACGACGCCGCGCGGCGCTTGAGAGAAGCCCAGGCGCTCCAGCAATTGTGCGAGCGCTACGGCACCCAGCTGATCATCAACGACGATGCCGAACTGGCCAGGCACCTGGGCGTGGGCGTCCACCTGGGGCAAACCGACGGGCCGCTGACCCCTGCACGCGCCCTGCTGGGCAGCGCGGCGATCATTGGCTCGACCTGCCATGCCAGCCTGGACCTGGCCGCCCAGGCAGCCCGCGAAGGCGCCAGTTACGTCGCCTTCGGCCGCTTTTTCACCTCCAGCACCAAACCCGGCGCCCCGGCTGCCGACGTCCGTCTTCTGGCGCAGGCGCGCGCCCAGGTGAACCTGCCGATCGCCGCCATCGGCGGGGTCACCCTCGACAATGCCGCTGCACTGGTGCACCACGGTGCCGACCTGCTGGCGGTGATCCACGGCTTGTTCGGTGCCGATAGCGCGCAGGAAGTCACCCGCCGCGCCCGCGCCTTCAACGCCTTGTTCGCATCCTGATTCGAGAGAATTTTCCATGTCCCGTTCCGAAGCACTTTTCGCCCAAGCCCAGAAGCACATCCCCGGTGGTGTCAACTCGCCCGTGCGCGCGTTCAAGAGCGTGGGCGGCACGCCTTTGTTCTTCAAGCATGCCGAGGGGGCCTACGTCGTCGACGAAGATGACAAGCGCTACGTCGACTACGTGGGCTCCTGGGGCCCGATGATCCTGGGCCATGGCCACCCTGACGTGCTGGACTCGGTACGTCGCCAGCTGGAACACGGGCTGTCCTATGGCGCCCCGACCGCCATGGAAACCGAAATGGCAGACCTGGTGTGCTCGCTGGTGCCTTCCATGGAAATGGTGCGCATGGTCAGCTCGGGTACCGAGGCGACCATGAGCGCCATCCGCCTGGCCCGTGGCTACACCGGCCGTGACGCGATCATCAAGTTCGAGGGCTGCTACCACGGCCACTCCGACAGCCTGTTGGTCAAGGCCGGCTCCGGCCTGCTGACCCAAGGCGTGCCCAGCTCGGCCGGCGTGCCGGCCGACTTCGCCAAGCACACCCTGACCCTGCCCTTCAACGACATCGCCGCCGTCGAGAAGACGCTGGCTGAGGTGGGCCAGACCGTGGCCTGCATCATCGTCGAGCCGGTTGCCGGCAACATGAACTGCGTACCGCCGGCGCCGGGCTTCCTCGAAGGCCTGCGCGAGCAGTGCGACAAGCATGGCGTGGTGTTGATCTTCGATGAGGTGATGACCGGTTTCCGGGTTTCGCTGGGCGGCGCGCAGGCGCACTACGGCATCACCCCCGACTTGTCCACCTTCGGCAAGATCGTCGGCGGCGGCATGCCGGTCGGCTGCTTTGGCGGCAAGCGCGAAATCATGGGCTGCATCGCCCCGCTGGGTCCGGTCTACCAGGCGGGTACGCTGTCGGGCAACCCGCTGGCCATGGCCGCCGGCCTGACCACGCTCAAGCTGATCAGTCGTCCAGGCTTCCACGCCGAGCTGACAGACTACACCAGCCGCATGCTCGACGGCCTGCAACAGCGCGCCGACGCTGCCGGCGTGCCGTTCGTGACCACGCAGGCTGGCGGTATGTTCGGCCTGTACTTCAGCGGGGCCGACGACATCGTCACCTTCGATGACGTAATGGCCAGTGACGCCAGTCGCTTCAAGCAGTTCTTCCACCTGATGCTCGACGGTGGCGTGTACCTGGCGCCGAGCGCGTTCGAAGCTGGCTTCACCTCGATCGCTCATGGCGACAACGAGCTGCAGATCACCCTGGATGCCGCTGAAAAGGCCTTCGCAGCCCTGAAGTAACCCGGCGCTTACCCACCGTGATCGCCGGTAGAACCCGCTATCACGGTGGTTGTACCGGCCATCGCCAGGGGCGTACGCCGTGTGAACGGGCGCACGTTCGATGAGGCCATACGGGTAACGAAGGACTCTTGCCATCAGCCTGTTTCGCCACGCCGACATAAATTCGAGTAAAACTTTGTAAGGTTGGCGCTGCTTATCCCATAATGTGCCACCAGAGACATTGGCCGCAGCTTTGCAGAGGTAAGTCGATCCCCATGAACCGCACCGGCCGCGCCCTCACCCTGGGCTGCCTGTTGCTTCTCCAGCCCCTGCTGGCCCTGGCGGAGGGCGGTAACTCGTTGCTCATCCCGACGACGGGTCGCTGCACCTTGAACGTGCAGCCGCAGGACCTGGCAAGCGCACTCAAGAGCTGTGAACAGGTGGCCGATGCCGGCGATGCCCAGGCACAGTTCGAGCTGGGCGAGTACTTCTATGCGCAAGCGCCAAAGAACCTCAACAAGGCACTGGACTGGTACCAGAAAGCGTCCCTGCAAGGCCACGCCGAGGCCCAGTACCGCCTAGGGTCGATGTTTTTCCGCGGCGAAGGGGTCAAGGCCAACAACGTGCAGGCCTACATTCTCTTGAAGATGGCGGCAGTCAACGGCGCTGAAGATGCTCTGGACATGGCAGATGAAGTGACAGAGCAGATGCCCAGGGACGACCTGGAGCATGCGACGCAGGTGCTCGGCCAGATCTTCCGCAAGTACCTGCTGGAGCTGCAGAACGCCGAGGGACGCTCGCCGTTCTCCCCGCTGCCCTAGGCTCTGTGTGAAAAGTCTTGAGACGAAGGTCAGGCAAGGCGAAAACGGCCGAGGAAGCGGAGTTTACGGGTTGTAAATGAGCATTCCGACCGGGCTGGCGCTCCAGGCTGTTTTCAATCACCGAGTATCAAGGCTTTTCACGCAGAGCCTGGGCTTTGCTGGGCATAACGCCGTTGAACCCATCAGGACTTTCGCCACTGCCATTCAAGGGTTATTCTTGAGTTCACACTCATTGCCGTCGGGCGGCTATAAACGACCTTGAACGCACCCATCGAACCCCATCGTTTCATCCTCGAACCTATCGAGGCCCACCGTTTCGCCAACTTGTGTGGCCAATTCGACGAGCACCTGCGCTTGATCGAACAGCGCCTGGCCATCGAGATCCGCAACCGCGGCAATCAGTTCGAACTGATCGGCGAATCCAAGACCACCCATGCTGCCGAGCAACTGCTGCGCCGTCTCTACCGTGAGACCCAGGCCACCGAGCTGTCGCCGGAAACCGTGCACCTGTACCTTCAGGAATCGGCCGTCGAGCACATCGACAACCCGGCGGTAAACGAGGTCAGCGTCTCGCTGCGCACGCGCAAGGGCAATATCCGACCACGGGGCGCCAACCAGCAGCGCTACGTCAAGGAGATCCTGGCCAACGACATCAACTTCGGCATCGGCCCGGCCGGTACCGGCAAGACATACCTGGCCGTGGCCTGTGCCGTCGACGCGCTGGAACGTGAACAGGTTCGCCGTATCCTGCTGGTGCGCCCGGCCGTTGAAGCTGGCGAGAAGCTCGGGTTCCTGCCGGGCGACCTTGCTCAGAAGATCGACCCTTATCTGCGCCCGCTTTACGACGCCCTTTATGAAATGCTGGGTTTCGAGCACGTGGCCAAACTGATCGAACGCCAGGTCATCGAAATTGCGCCGCTTGCCTACATGCGCGGTCGCACCCTGAACAACAGCTTCATCATTCTCGACGAAAGCCAGAACACCACGCTCGAGCAGATGAAGATGTTCCTCACCCGCATCGGCTTTGGCTCCACGGCGGTGATCACCGGCGACATCACCCAGGTCGACCTGCCCCGGGGCACCAAGTCGGGTCTGGCGCATGTGATCGAGGTGCTACGGGACGTGCCGGGTATCAGTTTCACCCACTTCCAGCCCAAGGACGTGGTACGTCACCCCTTGGTGCAGCGTATCGTCGAGGCCTATGACCGCTTCGAAGCCCGCCAAGCCACCCCCGAGGCACCCGGCAAAAATGCTTGAACTGGACATACAACGGGCGACCCAGGCGCTCGCCCCGATTGATGCCGACTTTCGCCGCTGGTGCGAGCTGGCCTTGCAGCAACGCAAGGCCGACTCGGAGATGACCATTCGTCTTGTCGACGAAGCGGAAGCACGCGAGCTCAATCACACGTATCGGCACAAGGACTACGCGACCAACGTGTTGTCCTTCCCGGCCGACGTGCCAGATGAGCTGCTCGATATTCCCTTGCTGGGCGACCTGGTGATCTGCGTCGCGGTGGTTGAACGCGAGGCGGCCGAGCAAGGCAAGTCGCTGGAGGCGCACTGGGCACACCTGGTCATTCACGGCTGCCTGCATCTGCTTGGCTACGACCACATCGAGGATGAGGAAGCCGAGGAAATGGAAAGCCTGGAACGAGAATTGCTGGCGCAACTGGGTCACCCGGACCCATACGCCGATGACGAAACCGAATCAACCCCACACTGATAGACCAAGGATCACGAGAACCGCCATGAGCGAAGATCGATCGAGCAACGGGCAGAAGTCCTGGCTGGGTAAACTGACCCAGGCTTTTGCCCATGAGCCGAAAAACCGCCAGGAGCTCCTGGAGCTGCTGCGCGAAGCACATCAGAACAAGCTGCTCGACAGCGAGGCGCTGACCATCGTCGAAGGGGCCATCCAGGTGGCGGACCTTCAGGTGCGTGACATCATGGTGCCACGCTCGCAGATGAACAGCATCAAGGCCGGCCAGTCACCACGCGAGTTCCTGCCGGCGGTGATCGACGCAGCGCACTCGCGCTACCCGGTAATCGGCGAAAGCCATGACGATGTGCTCGGTGTCCTGCTCGCCAAGGACCTGCTGCCGCTGATTCTCAAGGAGAACGGCGACAACTTCGACATCAAGACGCTGCTGCGCCCGGCCACGTTCGTGCCCGAGTCCAAGCGCCTGAACGTGCTGCTGCGCGAGTTTCGCGCCAACCACAACCACATGGCCATCGTCATCGATGAATACGGCGGCGTGGCTGGCCTGGTGACCATCGAGGATGTGCTCGAACAGATCGTCGGCGATATCGAAGATGAACATGACGTCGAAGAGGACAGCTATATCAAGCCGCTGCCTAACGGCGACTTCCTGGTCAAGGCACTGACGCCGATCGAGCACTTCAACGAGTCCTTCGACAGCGCGTTCTCCGACGATGAGTTCGACACCGTCGGCGGTTTGGTGATGAGTGCGTTCGGCCATTTGCCCAAGCGCAACGAAACCACCGAAATCGGTGCGTACAAGTTCCGCGTGCTCAACGCCGACAGCCGCCGGATACACCTGCTGCGCCTGACCCCGATCAACCGTTAAGGAACGACATGCGCTGGATCACCCGCCCCGGCTGGCCCGGTAACCTGCTGGCCTTGGCGGCCGGCGCTTCTACCCTCCTGGCCCTGGCGCCATTCGATCTGTGGCCACTGGCGCTGCTGTCCATCGCCATGCTCTACCTGGGCCTGCGCGAGCTTGGCCCGCGCCAGGCCCTGTGGCGTGGCTGGTGGTTCGGCTTTGGCCTTTACGGCGCCGGCACCTGGTGGATCTACGTCAGCATGACCAACTACGGCGGCGCCTCGCCGCTGTTGGCCATTGCGCTGCTGGTCGCGTTCTTTGCGGCCCTGGCCTGGTTCTTCGCGCTGCCCACCTGGTTGTGGGCGCGCTGGTTGCGGCGCAGCGAGGCGCCCCTGGCCGATGCGCTGGGCTTTGCTGCCCTGTGGGTGGCGCAAGAGGCGTTCCGCGGCTGGTTCCTCACCGGCTTCCCTTGGTTGTACGCAGGCTACAGCCAACTGGACGGCCCGCTGGCCGGCCTGGCGCCTCTGGGTGGGGTGTGGCTGGTGTCGTTTGCGTTGGCCCTGACGGCTGCGCTGCTGTGCAACCTCAACCGTTTGCGTGCCCGCCCGGGCTTTCTTGCCATCGCCTGCGTGCTGCTGCTCACCCCCTGGGCAGTGGGGTTGGCGCTCAAAGGGCATGCCTGGACCACCCCCGCAGGCGAGCCGCTCAAGGTCGCTGCCATTCAGGGCAACGTCGAACAGGACGTGAAGTGGGACCCGGCGCATATCGACGCCCAGCTGGCCCTGTACCGCGACCTGAGTTTCAGTTCAAAGCCTGCCGACTTGCTGATCTGGCCGGAAACCGCGGTACCTGTGCTCAAGGACCAGGCCCAAGGCTACATCGACGTCATGGGCCGCTTCGCCGCAGAGCGGCATTCAGCCCTGATCACTGGCGTGCCGGTTCGCGAGGTGGTGCACCGTCAGCGTCGTTACTTCAACGGCATCACCGTCACGGGCGAAGGGGACGGCACCTACCTCAAGCAGAAGCTGGTGCCCTTTGGCGAATATGTCCCGCTGCAAGACATGCTGCGAGGGCTGATCGAGTTCTTCAACCTGCCCATGTCGGATTTCGCCCGGGGCCCTGAGGACCAACCGCTGCTCCAGGCCAAGGGTTATCAGATCGCGCCTTACATCTGCTACGAGGTGGTCTACCCCGAGTTTGCCGCCGGCCTGGCAGCACGCAGCGACTTGCTGCTGACCATCAGCAACGATACCTGGTTCGGCACTTCCATAGGCCCGCTGCAGCACTTGCAGATGGCTCAGATGCGTGCGCTTGAAGCCGGCCGCTGGATGATCCGCGCCACCAACAATGGCGTGACGGCCTTGATCGACCCGTTCGGGCGCATCACGACCCAGGTACCTCAGTTCCAGCAGGCGGTGATGTACGGCGAGGTCGTGCCGATGCAGCAGCTGACGCCTTATCTGCAATGGCGTTCGTGGCCGCTTGCGATCCTGTGTGGGTTGCTGCTGGCCTGGGCGTTGATGGCCGGGCGCGTGGCCAGGGCCGTGTGATGCGGCCTTGCAGTTGACGTTGCAAGGGGCTGCTTCGCAGCCCCCCTTCAGTAGAACAACCGATACCCCACCAGCCCTGCCACCTCGTTGAGCAACTGCCCGCTCTGCCACATCGCCCGGCTTTCCGGCAGCCAACCTCCGAATGGCCGCGCGGGATCACGGCCGAGGAAACCGACCGGCGCGGGTATCACCTCGAAACCTGCCTGCTCGAAGCTCCAGCGCGAGCGCTGCATGTGCCAGGCCTGGGTCACTACCACGACGCGGCGTATCCCCAACGGCTGAAGCACGCTCGCCGAGTACTGGGCATTTTCCCAAGTGGTGCGGCTGGCCTGCTCCAACCACGTCACCTCAACGTCGAAGTCCTCATGCAGGCTGTCAGCCATCAGCTGCGCCTCGCTGGGCGGTGTGCCGTAGTGCAGCCCGCCGCTGGTCAGCACCGGTAGCCCGGACGCCTTGGCCAGGCGAGCGGCAAGGCGCAGCCGTTCCAGGGCCGTGGGCGTCGGCTGGTCGACACCCGCCCAGGCAGGGTCGCCCCGTTCACGCCCTGCGCCCAGTACGACGATGGCATCGGCCCGACGCTTGAGGCCAGCCCAGTCCTGCCCGGCTAACGCAGGCTCGGTTTCCAGCGCTTCTGCCAGGCACTGCACGGCCACGGGCAAGCTGGTCATCCACAGCCCGCCCAGCCCTGCCACAAAGCACACAGCGGCCAGCCGGGGGCGACGCCTGCGCAGCCACCAGGCTGCAAGCAGCAGCAGAAACAGCACACCGGGGGGTAACAACCATTGCTTGATGAAATAGCGGATGGGCATGCACACCTCCTTCGAAGGTGTGCAGACTAAAAGCATCGGCGCCGGCCAACAACATGGCCGGCGTCGATCAAGGTCGGATAAATGTGCAAACCCTGGACATGCGCCGCGCAACCCCTAGCGGCGGGAGGCCTTGCGTGTGCGTGGCGTGCGCACGGTGCGCTTGATGTCCTTGAGCCAGATGATCCTGGCCGACGTAGGCTCAGCCTGCGGCCTAGGGCATGCCGCCTCGTTAGCGCGCTTCTGGAAAGTATCCAGATACGCCTTGATCACATCGAACTCAGCGCGGCTCAAGCCACGCAATTCCAACTCGGTCAGCGCCTCGTCCCGAAGCCGCATGGACGTTCTGGCCGTATCCAGGGCAAGGCCCAGCCTATCGATCAGGCGCTCATAGAGTTCTGGTTTTACTGCGGGTAGCTGCGACTCTCCCATTCGTTCACCTCATTGAAGATAACGATTATCTCCCCCACCCCAGAGCTTAGCGTCGTTGCGAAAAGCAGCCCGGCGCTGCGACCAGCGGCCATTCGCAACGAACGTTTCCCACGATGCGCGGCGCTGCTGTATGCTACGGCGTTCACTCCCGATGACACCGGAGTGCCGGACGCAGCGAGGTTCGCTGCCTGGAAAGGTCTCCTCTCTCTCAGCCAAAAGTAGCCATGCACGAACAATACACGCCCCGTGATATCGAAGCCGCCGCCCAGACGTTCTGGGACGAGCAACAATCGTTCGCTGTTACCGAACAGCCAGGCAAGGACACGTACTACTGCCTGTCGATGTTCCCGTACCCGAGCGGCAAGCTACACATGGGCCACGTGCGCAACTACACCATCGGCGACGTGATTGCCCGCTACCAGCGCATGCTGGGCAAGAACGTCCTGCAGCCGATGGGCTGGGACGCCTTCGGCATGCCCGCCGAAAACGCGGCGATGAAGAACAACGTCGCCCCGGCCAAGTGGACCTACGAAAACATCGACTACATGAAGACCCAGCTCAAGAGCCTGGGCCTTGCCATCGACTGGGCCCGCGAGGTCACCACCTGCAAGCCCGACTACTACCGTTGGGAGCAGTGGCTGTTCACCCGCCTGTTCGAGAAGGGCATCATCTATCGCAAGAACGGCACCGTTAACTGGGACCCGGCTGACCAGACCGTGCTGGCCAACGAACAGGTCATCGACGGGCGCGGCTGGCGCTCCGGCGCGCTGATTGAAAAGCGCGAAATCCCGATGTACTACTTCCGCATCACCGACTATGCCGATGAGCTGCTGGAAAGCCTCGACGAGCTGCCGGGCTGGCCTGAACAGGTCAAGACCATGCAGCGCAACTGGATCGGCAAGTCCCGCGGCATGGAAGTGCAGTTCCCGTACGATCAGGCCAGCATTGGCCACACCGGCACGCTGAAGGTCTTCACCACTCGCCCGGACACGTTGATGGGCGCCACCTACGTGGCGGTCGCCGCCGAGCACCCGCTGGCCACCCAGGCGGCCCAGGGCAACCCGCCGCTGCAGGCCTTCATCGACGAGTGCAAGGGCGGCAGCGTGGCCGAAGCGGACATGGCCACCCAGGAAAAGAAAGGCATGGCCACGTCCTTGCTGGTCGAGCACCCGCTCACCGGTGAGAAACTGCCGGTCTGGGTCGCCAACTACGTGCTGATGCACTACGGCGACGGTGCCGTCATGGCCGTGCCAGCCCACGACGAACGCGATTTCGAGTTCGCCCGCAAGTACGACCTGCCGATCAAGGCCGTGGTGCGTACCAGTGCAGGTGACGAAGTGGGCGCAGAGTGGCAGGCCGCCTATGGCGAGCATGGCCAGCTGATCAACTCCGGCGAGTTCGACGGCCTGGATTTCGCCGGCGCCTTCGACGCCATCGAAGCGGCGCTGGTGCGCAAAGACCTGGGCAAGTCCCGCACCCAGTTCCGCCTGCGCGACTGGGGCATCAGCCGTCAGCGTTACTGGGGCTGCCCGATTCCGATCATCCACTGCCCGTCCTGCGGCGATGTGCCGGTGCCGGAAGACCAATTGCCGGTTACCCTGCCTGAAAACGTGGTGCCGGACGGTGCAGGCTCGCCGCTGGCACGCATGCCCGAATTCTACGAATGCAGCTGCCCCAAGTGCGGCACTGCGGCCAAACGCGAAACCGACACGATGGACACCTTCGTCGAGTCCTCGTGGTACTTCGCGCGCTATGCCTCGCCCAACTACGAAGGCGGCATGGTAGACCCCAAAGCGGCCAACCACTGGCTGCCGGTCGACCAGTACATCGGCGGCATCGAACACGCCATCCTGCACCTGCTGTATGCGCGTTTCTTCCACAAGCTGATGCGTGACGAAGGCCTGGTCACTTCGAACGAACCGTTCAAGAACCTGCTGACCCAGGGCATGGTCGTGGCCGAAACCTACTACCGGGTCGCCAGCAACGGCGGCAAGGACTGGTTCAACCCCGCCGATGTCGAAGTCGAGCGCGACGCCAAGGCCAAGATCGTCGGCGCACGCCTGAAGACCGATGGCCTGCCGGTTGAAATCGGCGGCACCGAGAAGATGTCCAAGTCCAAGAACAACGGCGTCGATCCCCAGTCGATGATCGAGCAGTACGGCGCCGATACCTGCCGCCTGTTCATGATGTTCGCCTCGCCGCCCGACATGAGCCTGGAGTGGTCCGACTCCGGCGTAGAGGGCGCCAGCCGCTTCCTGCGCCGCGTCTGGCGCCTGGCCCAGGCTCATGTCGCCCAAGGCCTGCCTGGCAAGCTGGAGGTTGCGACCCTGAATGACGCGCAGAAAGTGATCCGCCGCGCCATCCACGCCGCCATCAAGCAAGCCAGCACCGATGTAGGCCAGTACCACAAGTTCAACACCGCCATCGCCCAGGTGATGACCGTGATGAACGTGCTGGAAAAAGCGCCGCAGGCCACCGCGCAAGACCGTGCCCTGCTGCACGAAGGCCTCGAAGCCGTCACCCTGCTGCTGGCTCCGATCACGCCGCACATCTCCCACGAGCTGTGGAAGCAACTGGGCCATGACCAGGCCGTCATCGATGCCGCCTGGCCTGCAGTGGATGAAACTGCGCTGGTACAGGACACCGTGACCCTGGTGGTGCAAGTCAATGGCAAGCTGCGTGGCCAGATCGAGATGCCGGCCGCAGCCAGCCGTGAAGAAGTCGAAGCCGCCGCGCGCAGCAACGAGAATGTCCTGCGCTTCATCGATGGCCTGGCCATCCGCAAGGTCATCGTGGTGCCGGGCAAACTGGTCAATATCGTCGCCAACTGATGGCAACGCCCGTTCGCAGGCTCTGCGCACGGGCGGAACAGGCTCACGAGGGAGCAACAACATGATCAAACGCAATCTGCTGGTAGTCGGCCTGGCGGTCATGCTCAGCGCCTGCGGGTTCCAGCTGCGCGGCACGGGCACCAGCGAACTGAGCGTCAAGGAGATGGACGTCAGCGCGCGCAATGCCTACGGCCCGACCGTGGTTCAACTGCGCGAAGTGCTCGAGCGCAGCGGCGTGAACGTTCACGCAGGCGCACCGTACCGCCTGGTGCTGACCAACGAACAGGAGCGCCAGCGCGCCGTTACCTACAACAGCGGCAACCGCACGGCAGAATTCGAGCTGACCACCGAGCTGGACTATAGCATTCAGGGCCTGAACAACCTGGAGCTGACCAGCGACAAGGTCGAAGTGCGCAAGATCTATGTGCGCGACGCCTCGAACATCACCGGTTCCGAGCAGGATGCCAAGCGCGCCCGTGACGAGATGCGCCGCGACCTGGTGAATGCCATGATCGTGCGCCTGCAGAACCTCACCCCTGCCCAGCTCGATGAGCTGCAGCGCAAGGCCGATGAGCGTGCCAAGGCCGAAGCGGATGCGCTTGAAGCTGCGCGTCGCCAGCAGGCCGAGACACCTCAGCAGTCGCCACTGGAAGTGCCGGGCAACTGAGCCCGTGCAGGGCGCCGCCAGGCGCCCTGCCCCCCAATGCCATGAAACTCGCCCCCGCTCAACTCACCAAACACCTGCAAGGCTCGCTCGCGCCCGTCTACGTGGTCAGCGGCGATGATCCGTTGCTGTGCCAGGAAGCGGCCGACGCGATCCGCAGCGCCGCCCGCCAGCAAGGCTTCGACGAGCGCCAGGTGTTCAGTGCCGATGCCAACTTCGATTGGGGCACCCTGCTGCAAGCGGGTGCGAGCCTGTCGCTCTTCGCCCAGCGACGCCTGCTGGAACTGCGCCTGCCCTCGGGCAAGCCGGGCGACAAGGGTGCTGCTGCATTGCTGGAATACTGCGCCCGCCCTGCCGAAGACACGCTGCTGCTGATCAGCTTGCCAAAGCTCGATGCCAGCGCGCAGAAGACCAAATGGGGCAAGGCACTGGTCGAGGGTGATCACTGCCAGTTCATCCAGATATGGCCCGTGGACGCGCATCAGCTGCCTCAGTGGATCAATCAGCGGCTGCAACAGGCAGGCCTGAGCGCCCAGCGTGATGCCGTGGACCTGATTGCTGCGCGCGTGGAGGGCAACTTGCTCGCTGCCGCGCAGGAAATCGAAAAGCTCAAGCTGCTGGCCGAGGGCAATGTCATCACCCTGGAAACCGTCCAGGCTGCGGTGGCGGACAGCGCGCGCTTTGACGTCTTCGGGCTGGTCGACGCCATTCTCAAGGGTGAAGCCGCCCATGCCTTGCGCATGCTCGAAGGCCTGCGCGGCGAAGGGGTGGAGCCGCCGGTGATTCTGTGGGCCCTGGCCCGTGAACTGCGGCAACTGGCGGGCCTGGCCCAACTGTTCAGTCAAGGCGTTCCCCTGGACAAGGCCTTCAGCCAGGCCCGCCCGCCCATCTGGGACAAACGCCGCCCCCTGGTCAGCAAGGCCCTGCAGCGGTTACCTGCGCAACGCTGGCCGCAGCTGCTGCAGGACGCTCAGCGTATCGACGCCCAGATCAAGGGCCAGGCACAGGGTTCACCCTGGACGGGCCTGGCGCGCCTGGCGCTGCTGATGGCCGGCCAGCGCCTGGCGCTGCCTGCCCAATAACCGGTGCCCTGCCTGTAGCGCACGCGCTTGTTGGCCACCGCCGGCACGCCACCTCATGAAGCGGCCAGATCACGCTCACCCTATAAACAATCAATTGGCCTGACCCCGGCCAACCCTGCACAATGCAGCCTGCAATGTCCGAACACAGGAACCGCCTTCATGAGCAAAAAGCCGAACAAGCAAGGCCACAACAAGGCCAAGTCCATCGTCGCCCAGCCCCTGTTCCGTTGCCGTCAGGAACGACCGGAGAAAGGCAAGGGCAGCTACCGCCGCGAAGCCTTCCAATCGAGAGATTGGGAGGCTTCTTACTTTTTGGCGGCATGAAGGCATCCGTAGCGCAGGCATGATATGGTCATCACCTGACCTGCAGACCTGGACCTGTGCATGCTCTACCGTCTTTTTCCTCGCTGGGAAACCCGCCAGCTCGTTGCGGCCTCCAGCTTCATCCTGCTCGTTGCCTGTGCGGAAAAACCCACGGCAGCCGATGCATTGCCCCTCGCCCAGGCGCAGCCGGCCCCCGTCGTAAATGCACCTGGCAAGGCGCCAGACAGCAACCCAGATATCCAGCCGTCCCAAACCTTCGCCCAGTGGCAAGCAGGTTTCCGCCAGCAGGCCCTGCAAGCGGGCATTGCCCCCGACGTCTTCGACAAGGCGTTTCTCGACGTTACCCCCGACATGGACGTGATCAAGGCTGACCGAAGCCAGCCAGAATTCACCCGGCCAGTCTGGGAATACCTGGAAGGTGCCTTGTCGCCCCTGCGCGTACGCAACGGCAAAAGGCTGCTGGAGCAGAACGCCGAGCTGCTGACCCGTCTGGAACAGCGCTATGGCGTCGATCGCCAGATCCTGGTCGCGGTATGGGGCATGGAAAGCAACTTCGGCCAGTTCCAGGGCAGCAAGTCAGTGATCCGCTCCCTGGCCACCCTGGCCTATGAAGGGCGACGTCCACAGTTTGCGCATGACCAGCTGATTGCCGCCCTGCAGATCATCCAGCACGGCGATATCCAAGCCGACGCGATGCGCGGCTCCTGGGCCGGCGCCATGGGCCAGACCCAATTCATTCCGACCACCTACAACACCCATGCCGTGGATTTCGACGGCGATGGCCGCCGCGATATCTGGAACAGCACGCCCGATGCCTTGGCCTCCACCGCACATTACCTGCAAAGCTCAGGCTGGAAGCGTGGCCAACCCTGGGGGTTCGAGGTGCAGGTACCGGCAGGCTTCGATTATTGGCAAGCTGACGGGACCTCGCGCAAGCCTATCGCCGAATGGTTGGCCATGGGCCTGACACTGCCTGCCGGTACGCAGTTGCCAGCCGGTAGCAATGAGCTGCCAGCCGCCCTGTTACTGCCCGCTGGTGCGCGAGGCCCAGCATTTCTGGTTCTCGACAACTTCCGCGCCATTCTCAAGTACAACAACTCATCGGCCTACGCGCTGGCCGTCAGCCTCCTGAGCGATCGCTTCACCGGCTGGGGCTTCATCGCTGGCAGCTGGCCCAAGGACGACACGCCCCTGAGCCGCAGCGAGCGCATGGAGTTGCAGAACTTGCTCAATGCCAAGGGTTTTGATGCGGGTAACGCCGACGGGATCATTGGCGCCAACACCCGCAAGGCCATCCGTAACGCCCAGCAGGGCCTGGGCTGGCCAGCCGATGGTTATCCGACGCACAAGCTCCTGGAGAGCCTACGGTAGCCGTAGGCTTACGCTTACTGGCGATGGTGCGGGTCAGCTACCCCAGCAACGGTAATCGTCTGCCTGGGGTGGCCTTGGCGCCAGGCTCACGCCTGGAACAGCGCCTGCTCAAGCACCAGGCGCTGCCGTTCGCTGTCCAGCGTCACTCGGGCACCCAGCGGCAGGCAGATATTGGGGTCACAGTGTCCACTGCGCCACCCGGCCAGTACTGGTACGCCCAAGGGGCCGAACGTGTCGCGCAGCAGCGGTGCCAGCGCCGACGCGGTAATGCCAGCGAAGTCCCCTACCAGCACACCCTTGATACCTTCCAGCTTGCCGGCCAGCCGTAACTGCGTCAGCAGACGATCGACCCGGTACAACGGCTCGTTCACATCTTCGATGAACAGGATGCAGCCCTGGGTATCCAGCTCTGCCAAGGTCCCCAGGGTTGCACCCAGCATCGACAGGTTCCCCCCCATCAGCGGGCCACTGGCAAGGCCGGGGATGACGGTGTTCAAGGGGAACTGCGCCGGGTGTGTGATCGGGTCACCGGCTGCCAGGTGCCCGCTCAGCTGCGCCACCAGCGACGATTCGGTCGGTGCCTGCTTGCCCCCCAACAGGTCGGCGTTGAGCATGGCCCCGTGGAAGCTGATCATCCCTGTATGGCGGTAGAGCGCCGCATGCAAGGCGGTGATATCGCTGTAGCCGATCAAGGGCTTGGGGTGGTTTTGCAACAGCTCGAAATCGAGCCTGTCCAGCAGGCGCATACTGCCGTAGCCGCCACGCATGCACAGGACCGCGTCGATGGACGGGTCCCGGAAGGCGTCGTGCAGGTCCTGTAGTCGCTGCGCGTCGGCGCCTGCCAGGTAGCCCTCGGCCTGGGTCGCACCCGGATAGACCCGGCAGCGGTAGCCGCGCTCGGCGAACCACCGGGTCGCCTTGTGCACATCCAGACGCGCGGGGCCTGCCGGGGCAACCACGGCAAAACAGGCATCGGGCGCAATGGCCTTGCGCAGTGGCAAGGCAGAAGGTTCAACGCACTTCATCGGGCAACTCCATACGGCTTGTCCCGGACAGCTTACGGGTTGGCTGGCAGAAAAAAAAATGCCGATGCAGCCTTGCGGCGCATCGGCATTTCTCTATTCACGGTCAGATCAGAGCTTGATCTTGGCTTCGTGCGCTTGCTGGTCGGCGTGGTAGGACGAGCGCACCAGCGGGCCGGAAGCGACGTTCTTGAAGCCCATGCGATAGCCTTCCTCGGCGAACCAGGCAAAGGTGTCGGGGTGCACGAAGCGCTGCACTGGCAAGTGGCTGCGCGATGGCTGCAAGTATTGACCCAGGGTGAGCATGTCGATGTCGTGTTCGCGCATGCGGTGCATGACCTCGATCACTTCTTCGTCGGTCTCGCCCAACCCGAGCATCAGGCCGGACTTGGTGGGCACATGCGGTACCAGCTGCTTGAACTTCTGCAGCAGGTCCAACGACCAGTCGTAGTCCGAACCCGGGCGAGCGGCCTTGTACAGGCGCGGCACGGTTTCAAGGTTGTGGTTGAACACATCCGGCGGCTCCTGGGCCGTGATCGCCAGCGCCACGTCCATACGGCCCCGGTAGTCCGGAACCAGGGTTTCGAGCTGCACGCCTGGCGACAAGGCGCGGATTTCGCGGATGCAGTCGGCAAAGTGCTGGGCGCCGCCATCGCGCAGATCATCACGGTCAACCGAGGTGATGACCACGTACTTCAGGCGCAGGTCGGCAATGGCCACCGCAAGGTTCTTCGGCTCGTCCAGGTCCAACGGCTTGGGACGGCCATGCCCCACGTCGCAGAACGGGCAGCGCCGGGTGCAGATGTCGCCCATGATCATGAAGGTGGCGGTGCCGCCCGAGAAGCACTCGCCCAGGTTCGGGCAGGAGGCTTCTTCGCAGACGCTGTGCAGCTTGTGCTTGCGCAGCAGTTGCTTGATGCGGTCTACCTCGGGCGAGACCGGGATACGCACGCGGATCCAGTCAGGCTTCTTGGGCAGCTCGTCGGTGGGGATGATCTTGACCGGGATGCGCGCGACCTTGTCGGCGCCTCGCAGCTTGACCCCGGCTTCGACCTTTTTGGGGGCGGAACGCGCAGTAGCGTCCTGGGTTGGGATCAGGTTCGGCACGGCTTCTTGCACAGTAGTCATATTCAGTCGATTCCGCCCGTGAGGGTCGTCTGCTCTGCGTAGTCGAGGTGCTTGACCAGCTGTTCGCGCAGCCTTGTCCTGACCTCGTCGAGTTCGATCGGGCCTGCCAGGTCACGCAGCTGGGTCATCGCCAGCCCCGCATAACCGCAGGGGTTGATTCGGCAAAAGGGCGCCAGGTCCATGTCCACGTTCAAGGCTAGGCCATGAAAGGAGCGGCCGTTGCGGATACGCAGGCCGAGCGAAGCGATCTTCGCGCCGTCTACATACACACCCGGTGCATCGGGCTTGGCAGCGGCCTGCACCGCGTAGCCATCGAGCAGGGCGATCAGGCTGCGCTCGATGCGGCTGACCAGGTCGCGTACGCCGAAGCCCAGGCGGCGTACATCCAGCAGCAGATAGGCCACCAGCTGGCCTGGCCCATGATAGGTCACCTGGCCACCCCGGTCGGTCTGCACCACGGGAATATCGCCCGGCACCAGCAGGTGCTCGGCCTTGCCAGCCTGCCCTTGCGTGAAGACCGGCGGGTGTTCGACCAGCCAGACTTCATCCTGGGTATCGGCAGTGCGCTGCTCAGTGAAACGCCGCATGGCCTCGAGCACCGGTTCATAGGGCTGCAGGCCAAGTTCGCGGACACCGAGGCAGCCGGGCATCAGAGCACCATTTTCACGATGCCGGTGGCACGCAGGGCGCTGTTGATATCGTGGAGCTGATTTTCGCTTTCGGCCACGATGTGCAATTGCACAGTGGTGTACTTGCCTTCCTTGCTCTGGCGTTCGGCCAGCGTGGAAAGATCGACCTTGGCGTGTTTGCTGAGCACTTCGATCACGGTGTCCTTGAAGCCGACACCGGTGTCACCGATGACCTTGATCGGGTAATCGGCACAGGGAAATTCGATTTTGTGAGACTTGACGTCTGGTTCGCTCATGGCGGAAACGGCCTCGCAAGCCGTGGCAACAACAACACCCCCGCGATCACGCGGGGGCGTGCAGGTCACGTGTCAGTTGAACAACCCGTAGAAGAATAGACGGATGCTATCCCACATACGGCGGAAGAAACCACCTTCCTCGACGCCATCGAGGGCGATCAGGTCGGCGCTGTGAACCACTTTGTCGTCCAGTTTGACTTCAACCTTGCCGATCACGTCACCCTTGGCGATGGGGGCGGTCAGTTGCGGGTTCATGGTCATCGAAGCCTGCAGGCGCTTGAGCTGGCCCTTGGGCATGGTCATGGTCAGGTCTTCGGCAAGGCCGGCCTTGACTTCGCTGGTGGCGCCTTTCCAGACCGGAGCCTTGGTCAGCTCGGTGCCCTTCTGATAGAAGGTCTGGGTTTCGAAGAAGCGGAAGCCGTAGGTCAGCAGCTTCTGGGTTTCGGCAGCGCGGGACTGCTCGCTGTTGGTACCGAACACCACGGCGATCAGGCGCTGGCCGTCACGTACGGCCGATGCCACCATGCAGTAGCCAGCCTCTTCGGTGTGGCCGGTCTTCAGACCGTCCACGGTCTTGTCACGCCACAGCAGCAGGTTGCGGTTAGGCTGCTTGATGTTGTTCCAGAAGAACTCTTTCTGCGAATAGATGGCGTAGTGAGCCGGGTCGACGTTGATGATCGCACGGGCCAGGATCGCCATGTCGTGAGCAGAGGAATAATGCTCCGGGTTCGGCAGGCCAGTGGGGTTCATGAAGTGACTGTTGGTCATGCCCAGGTCGGCAGCGGTCTTGTTCATCATGTCGGCGAAAGCGTCTTCGCTGCCGGCGATGTGCTCGGACAGGGCGACGGAAGCGTCGTTGCCGGACTGGATGATGATGCCGTGCAGCAGGTCGCTGACGGTCACCTGGCTGCCCACCTTGATGAACATGCGCGAACCGCCGGTGCGCCAGGCGTTTTCGCTGACGGTCACCGGGTCGTTTTCGCCGATCTGGCCACGGCGGATGTCCAGCGTGGCGATGTAGGCGGTCATCAGCTTGGTCAGGCTGGCTGGCGGAAGACGCTCGTCACCGTTGTTCTCGACCAGCACGTTGCCGCTGGACGCGTCCATGAGTACGTAGGACTTGGCTGCCAGTTGAGGCGGCGCGGGCGTCATCTGCTCGGCCGCGAAGGCCACCGGGGTGAGCAGGAGCAATACGGGCAAGCAAAGTCGTTTGGCAAGGTTGGTGATGTTCATCCGTCTCTCGAAAATCGCTAATGGTCTGGAGATGTTTTCTGGGCAAGCACACGGCCCAGCACCGGTCAGTCTAGTTATTGGCCTGGGGCCTGGCCCGGCAACGTGCGACAGGGTGCCGCTGCGGGCAAAACCGGCATTGTACATGGCTGGGCCTGTCAATTCATGACAAAACCGCCACTTTGCACCGCTCTTGTCCATAGGTGGACCCCACCCGCAGGCTGTTCATAGCGTGCGCGAGGGGTCAGTCACCCTGTCGGGACGCCTGGTCAGTCAGCTGTGACCAACTTGGCCTGCCCCAGGTTCGCCAGGCGGATGCTGTTCTGCGCCTGCTGGACTTCACCCTCGCTGTTGATCGGCCCCAGGCGTACGCGATGCAGCGTCTGCTGGTTGCGTACGATCGAGCTGATGAACACCGGTGCGCTGACCATGCTGCTGAGCTTGGCGCGCAGCAGCTCGGCCGCATCGGGGTTGGCGAATGCGCCGACCTGCAGGAAGCTGCCGCCAGTGCCGGCAGGCACGTTGTTGCCACCGACCTGCACCGGCACCACCGGCGCCGCATGCTGCTGCGGCGGTGGCGTCCACTGCTCTACCCGACCGGAGCTGGCCGGGATCGCCTGGGTCTGCGCCACCTGGGGCTCCTTGAGCACCATGGGCGGCGTCTGGCCGCGTTGAGCCCACCATTGCTGGGGGTCGATGCCTTCGACGCGCACATGGGCAGTACCGATCTCGGCGTAGCCCAGCTTCTTCGCCGCCGCATACGACAGGTCAATGATGCGATCGGAATAGAACGGGCCGCGATCGTTCACCCGCAGGATGACGCTGCGACCGTTGGCCAGGTTGGTCACCTTTACATAGGCGGGCAATGGCAGCGTCTTGTGCGCGGCACTCATGCCGTACAGGTCGTACAGCTCGCCGTTGGCGGTGTTCTGACCATGGAACTTGGTGCCATACCACGACGCCGTGCCCTCGGCGCGGTAGTTGCGCGCATCCTGCATCGGGTAGTAGGTCTTGCCTAGGACGGTGTAGGGGTTGGCCTTGTAGTTGCCGGTGTGCAGGGTGGGCGTGGCATCGGGGATCTTGTTGACGTCCACATCCCACCACGGCGCACCGTCCTTGTGGGCACGGTTGATGTCCAGGCCGGGCTGGCTGCGCACCACGCTCGCGCCGCTGGAACTCTTGGGCGCCGGGCGGCTGGAGGAGCAACTGACCAACGCCAGGCCGATGGCGGCGCAGGTGACCAGCTTGAAGGAAGTGGTAGAGAAAATTGCGCGCATTAGTTGACGCCCCGTGCTTGGACCAGCTGTTGCGCAAGCTGATGCACCGCCATGGCATACATCACGCTGCGGTTGTAGCGAGTGATCGCGTAGAAATTCTTCAAGCCCACCCAGTACTCGGGGCCGTTCTCACCCTCCAGGCGGAAGGCCGTGACGGGCAGATCATCGCGCAGCGAATCATGAACCGACCAGCCAAGGGCACGCAACTCCCCGACCGTGCTGGCCGGCTCGATACCGGTGGTCAGGCCTTGATCGGCGCGCTCGCCCTGCACGGTGGCGCGGCTGACCACGCTCTGCCCGGCCATCCAGCCATGGCGCTTGAAGTAGTTCGCCACGCTGCCGATGGCATCATCGGGGTTGGTCCAGATGTTGATGTGCCCATCACCGTCGAAGTCCACGGCGTAGTTGCGAAAGCTGCTGGGCATGAACTGCGGCAGCCCCATGGCCCCGGCATAGGAGCCCTTGAGGGTCAGGGGATCGAGTTGTTCTTCACGGGCCAGCAGCAGGAACTCACGCAGTTCCTTGCGGAAGAATTCGGCGCGTGGGGGATAATCGAAGCCCAGGGTGGACAACGCGTCGAGCACTCGGAAGTTGCCCGTGTTGCGCCCGAAGAAGGTTTCAACGCCAATGATCGACACGATGTATTGTGCCGGCACCCCATATTCCTGCTCGGCCCGCGCCAGCACGGCTTCGTGCTGGCGCCAGAAGTCCACGCCCCGCGCAATGCGCGCGTCGGTGAGGAACATCGGGCGGTACTCCTTCCAGGGTTTGACCCGTTCGGCTGGCCGCGAAATCGCATCGAGGATCGATTGCTTGCGCTGCACTTCACGGAACACGCCCATCAGTTGTTCTGGGGCAAAACCATGGTCGCGGCTCATCTGGCCAACGAATTCGGCCACCTGGGGCGAGTTGTCGTAGTCGCCGGCCTCGGCCAGCTGTACAGCGCCAAACAGGCTCACCGCACCAAACCACGGCGCACAACGGGTAGCCCAGTTACGCACTGCTTGCATGTAATTGTTCACCTTATTCAAACCTGTGCGATCCACTTTCGATGCGTGTGGATCGACATCAGAACGCCAAACGCTGACAGCAGCGTCACCAATGAAGTTCCGCCATAGCTAATGAAGGGTAAGGGCACGCCGACGACGGGCAGAAGGCCACTTACCATCCCGATATTGACGAATACGTATACGAAGAATGTCATGGTCAAGCTGCCAGCGAGCAGCTTGCCGAACAATGTCTGTGCCTGCGCCGTGATCATCAGGCCACGCCCGATCAGCAGCAGGTACACGATCAGCAACAGGCAAATGCCCACCAGGCCGAACTCCTCGCCCAGCACGGCGATGATGAAGTCGGTGTGGCTTTCAGGCAGAAAGTCCAGGTGCGACTGCGTGCCCAGCAGCCACCCCTTGCCAAATACGCCGCCAGACCCAATCGCCGCCTTGGACTGGATGATGTTCCAGCCCGTGCCCAGCGGGTCGCTCTCCGGGTCGAGGAAGGTCAGCACCCGCTGCTTCTGGTAGTCGTGCATCACGAAAAACCACATGGCCACCGCCACGGGCACCGTTGCCGCCAGCACGCTGAGAATCCAGCGCCAGCGCAGGCCGCCCATGAACAGGACGAAGGCACCGGAGGCCAGAATCAGCAACGCCGTCCCCAGGTCCGGCTGGCGCACGATCAGAATGAAAGGCACGCCAATCAGTACCAGGCTGATGGCCACGTGCTTGAGGTGCGGCGGCAGGGTGCGCTTGGACAAGTACCAGGCGATGGTCGCCGGCATGATGATCTTCATGAACTCGGAGGGCTGGAAGCGAATCACCCCGGGTATGTTGATCCAGCGCGTTGCACCCATGGCGTTGTGGCCCATGACGTCCACCACCACCAGCAGCAATACCCCGGTCAGGTACGCCAGTGGCACCCAGCGCGCCATGAACCGTGGCTCGAGCTGGGCGATGACGAACATCGATACCAGGCCGATGCCAAACGAGGTGGCCTGCTTGAGCAACAGGTCCCAGTTCTTGCCGCTGGCCGAATACAGCACGAACAGGCTGCCCGCGGCCAGGGTCAGAAGGATGATCAGCAGGGGACCATCGACGTGGATGCGCTGCAGGAAGCTGGCGCGCCGACGCATCACATCCTCGCTGGAGAGCATGCGATCGAAATTGTTCATCACAGCGGCGACTCCTGAGTAGCGGTAACCGGCGCAAGCTCAGGCTTGAGCCGGCCGTTTTCGTCCAGCAGCCAGGCATCCATGATCTGGCGCACCACAGGCGCAGCCACCCCAGAGCCCGACTCGCCGTTCTCGACCATGACCGACACCACGATCTTGGGGTCTTCTGCCGGTGCGAAGGCCACGAACAAGGCGTGGTCGCGGTGACGTTCCTGAAGTTTGTTGCGGTCGTACTTCTCGCCCTGCTTGATGGCCACCACCTGTGCGGTACCACTTTTGCCGGCGATGCGGTACTGGGCACCGATGGCAGCCTTGCGGGCGGTACCGCGCGCGCCGTGCATCACCTGCTCCATGCCGTGGGTCACACGCGCCCAATCGGCCTTGTCGCGCAGCACGATGTCCGGCATCGGGTTTTCATCCACCGGCGGTTCCCCTTCGATGGTCTTGGCCAGGTGCGGCCGGTTCCATACACCCTTGTTGGCAATCAGCGCCGTCGCCTGGGCCAGTTGCAGAGGCGTGGCCTGCATATAGCCCTGGCCGATACCCAGGATCAGGGTTTCGCCCGGGAACCAGGCCTGCCGGCGCGTAGCCCGCTTCCACTCCCGCGACGGCATCAACCCTGCGGACTCTTCGAACATGTCCAGCGACACCCGCTGACCGATGCCGAACTTGTTCATGTAGCTGGACAACCGGTCGATGCCCATCTTGTGGGCCAGGTCGTAGAAGTAGGTGTCGTTGGAGCGCATGATGGCGGTGTCCAGGTCCACCCAGCCGTCACCCGAGCGGTTCCAGTTACGGTATTTGTGATCGTAGTTGGGCAGCTGGTAGTACCCAGGGTCGAACACACGGCTGCTCGGGGTCACCGCGCCGCTGTCCAGGCCGGCGATGGCCACGGCTGGCTTGATCGTCGAACCGGGCGGATAAAGGCCGCGCAAGATGCGGTTGAACAGCGGCCTGTCGATCGAATCACGCAGTTCGGCATAGGCCTTGAAGCTGATGCCGGTGACGAACAGGTTGGGGTCGAAGCTGGGCTGGCTCACCATGGCGAGCACTTCGCCGGTACGTGGGTCGAGCGCCACCACCGCACCACGGCGCCCGGCCAGGGCGGCTTCGGCCGCTTCCTGCAACCTGATGTCCAGGCTCAGCACGATGTCCTTGCCAGGCTTGGGGTCGGTACGCTTGAGCACCCTGAGCACACGGCCGCGGGCGTTGGTCTCGACTTCTTCGTAGCCGACCTGGCCGTGTAGTGTGGCCTCGTAGAACCGCTCGATACCAGTCTTGCCGATGTGGTGCGTGCCGCTGTAGTTCACAGGGTCCAGGGTTTTGAGCTCTTTCTCGTTGATACGCCCGACGTAGCCCACCGAATGCGCGAAATGCGCCCCTTGTGGATAGTGACGCACCAGTTGGGCGACCACCTCCACCCCTGGCAAGCGGAACTGGTTCACCGCCACACGGGCGATCTGTTCCTCGTTGAGTTCGAACAGGATGGGTACCGGCTCGAACGGCCTGCGTCCCTGGCGCATGCGCTTTTCGAACAGTGCGCGGTCGTCTGGAGTGAGTTCCAGTATCTCGACGATGCTGTCCAGCACTTGCTGCCAGTCTCCCGCACGCTCACGGGTCATGGACAGGCTGAAGCTGGGCCGGTTGTCGGCGATCACTACCCCGTTGCGGTCGAAGATCAGCCCGCGTGTCGGCGGGATCGGCTGCACATGCACCCGGTTGTTCTCAGACAGCGTGGAGTGGTAGTCGTACTGGATGATCTGCAGGTAATACAGCCGCGCAATCAGCACGCAGATGAGCAGCATGACCGCCACGGCGCCGACCACGACGCGGTTGCGCACCAGACGGGCGTCTTTTTCGTGGTCCTTGAGGCGGATCGGCTGCGACATCGGGCTGCTTACAGGCTCATTTGTGGTAGGGATGCCCGGACAACACCGTCCAGGCCCGGTAGACCTGCTCGCCGATGAGTATCCTGACCAGCGGGTGCGGCAAGGTCAGCGGCGACAGGGACCAGCGCTGATCGGCGCGGGCGCACACTTGCGGCGCAAGCCCTTCGGGCCCACCCACCATCAGATTCACCGTGCGCGCATCCAGGCGCCAGCGGTCCAGTTCACCTGCCAGTTGCTCGGTGCTCCACGGCTTGCCATGGACCTCCAGGGTTACGACGCGCTCCCCGGGTTGCACCTTGCTGAGCATGGCTTCGCCCTCCTGGCGAATCAGGCGGGCGACGTCGGCATTCTTGCCGCGGGTGTTCAGCGGTATTTCCACCAGCTCGAGCGAAAGTTCGGCCGGCAGGCGCTTGACATACTCATGCCAGCCCTCCTCGACCCACTTCGGCATGCGCGAGCCAACCGCGATCAGGCGCAGACGCACGGCGCTTTCCTTATTCGCGATCTTTGAGCTTGTCGGAGTACTCGTGGACATGGTCCGGGCTGTGGTGCTTGCCATCGGCGGCGCGGCTCTGCTCGGCGCCCTGCCACAGGCGTTCGAGGTCGTAGAACTGGCGTGCAGCCGCAGTCATCATGTGCACGATGACATCGTTGAGGTCCAGCAGCACCCAGTCGCTGTCGCCCTTGCCTTCCTCACCCAGAGGCTGGGCGCCCTTGGCCTTGACTGCCTCGCGGACCTTCTCGGCCATGGCGTTGATCTGACGGTTGGAGGTACCGGTGGCGATGATCATGTAATCGGTCAGGCTGTGCTTGTCACGCACGTCGATGACCTGGATATCCTGGGCCTTGACGTCTTCCAGCGCTGCCGTGGTCACTGCGACCAGTTCGTCGCCGTAAATTTTCTGCTTGGTCATATAAAACTCGTTCAACTCGTAGGATGAGGTGCCAGGGGCACCGTCAGTTGGGCGCACGATACAGTTCGTGCGCCTCGATGTAGGCCAGTACGGCGTCCGGCACCAGGAACCTCACCGACCTGCCGCTGGCCAGCAGCTGTCGGATCTGTGTAGCCGACACCGCAAGCGGTGTCTGCCAGACGAACGAAATGTTTCCCGCCGGGCCGGACATGGCGGTGGGATCGCTCTGCGAACGGGCAGCCAGCAGGTTGCGCAGTTCGTCGGGGGGGTCTACATCCGCATCCGGGCGTTGCAGCACCAGGATGTGGCAGTGTTGCAGCAGTTCTTCCCAGCGGTGCCAGCCGGGCAGTCCGCAGAAGGCGTCCCAGCCCAGCACCAGAAACAACTGGTCGTCAGCGGCAAGCTCGGCACGGATCGACTCCAACGTATCGATGGTGTACGACGGCTTGTCCCGTGCCAGTTCACGCGCGTCCACGCTCAGGCCTGCAACGCCCGCGACGGCGCCCTGCACCATGGCCAGGCGATCGTGCGCGGCCACTTGCGGCGTGTCTCGGTGCGGCGGGCGAGCATTGGGCAACAGGCGCAGCTCGTCCAGGGCCATGAACTCGGCGACTTCCAGCGCACTGCGCAGGTGGCCGATGTGGACCGGGTCGAAGGTGCCGCCAAGAATGCCGACGCGGCGAACTGCCTGGGCCTGACTCAACTCAGCAGGACTCCTGGCCGCGCAGTTGACCGTCGCCGATCACCACGTATTTCTCGCACGTCAGGCCTTCGAGGCCGACCGGGCCACGGGCGTGAAGCTTGTCGGTGGAAATGCCGATCTCGGCACCCAGGCCATATTCGAACCCGTCGGCGAAGCACGTCGGGGTGTTGAGCATGACGGAGGCCGAGTCCACTTCAGCCATGAACTGGCGCGCCTCCCCCTGATGCTCGGTGATGATCGAGTCGGTGTGGTGCGAACCGTAGTGGTTGATGTGCTCGATGGCCTGATCCAGGCTGTCCACCACACGGATGGACAGTACGGCATCGAGGTACTCGGTGTGCCAGTCGTCCTCGCTGGCCGCGTGCGCGTCGATCAGCGCACAGGTACGCTCGCAACCGCGCAGCTCAACGCCTTTCTCCTGGAAACGGCGCGCCATTTCGGGCAGGAAGCGCTCGGCGACCAGCTGGTCCACCAGCAGCGTTTCCATCGCCCCGCAGATGCCGTAGCGGTAGGTCTTGGCGTTGAACGCCACGCGCCAGGCCTTGTCCAGGTCGGCATGCTGGCTGACATGGACATGGCAGATACCGTCGAGGTGCTTGATGACCGGTACCCGTGCGTCGCGGCTGATGCGCTCGATCAGGCCCCGGCCACCGCGCGGCACGATGACATCGACGAACTCGGGCATGCTGATCAGCGCGCCCACCGCCTCGCGGTCGGTGGTTTCCACCACCTGAACCACGGCGGCGGGCAAGCCCGCCGCCGCCAGGCCGCGCTGGATACAGGCGGCAATCGCGCGGTTGGAGTGGATGGCTTCGGAGCCGCCGCGCAGAATCGTGGCATTGCCTGACTTCAGGCACAGGCTGGCCGCGTCGATGGTGACGTTCGGGCGTGATTCGTAAATGATGCCGATGACGCCCAGCGGCGTGCGCATCTTGCCGACCTGGATACCCGATGGGCGGTAGCTCATGTCGCGAATGGCGCCGACCGGGTCCGGCAGGCTGGCGACCTGCCGCAGGCCGGTGATCATGCCGTCGATGCGCGCCGGGGTCAGGGCCAGGCGGTCGAGCAACGCGGCTTCCAGCCCAGAGGCACGGCCATGGGCCAAGTCCTGCTCGTTGGCTGCGATCAGCGCGTCACGGCCTGCATCCAGCGCGTCGGCGGCAGCGTGCAGGGCACGGTTCTTCTGCGCGGTGCTGGCACGGCCGATTACCCGGGAGGCTTCACGGGCTGCGCGACCCAGGCGGGTCATGTAGTCAAGAACGGACTCAGTCATGGGCTCGGTGTCTTGGCGGTGGGGAAACGGCTGATTATAACTGTCGCGCAGGTGTACGCCCAGCGGTGGGTGGCGGATGGTAGAAAAAGCTGTGGCAAATCTGTAGGAAAGATGTAACCGGTCTTATCCATAAGGAAGCAGAACTCTGTGGAAATCTCTGCCCTGCGCCGTCACATGTTCGAAGGTTTCAGATTCGGTTAAGGTAGCGCCTGTTACCCTCATGCCTTTAGCCTGCGAAGCCCTTGCATGCCAGCACTGCCAGACAGCTTTTTCGACCGCGACGCCCAAACCTTGGCCAAAGCCCTGCTGGGCAAGGTCATTCGCCACCGCCAGGGCAACTTGTGGCTTGCCGCCCGCATCATCGAGACCGAGGCCTATTACCTCACCGACAAGGGTAGCCATGCGTCGCTGGGCTACACCGAGAAGCGCAAGGCGCTGTTTCTCGATGGCGGGCACATCTATATGTACTACGCCCGCGGCGGCGACTCCCTGAACTTCAGCGCCCAGGGCCCCGGCAATGCGGTGCTCATCAAGTCCGCCTACCCGTGGCAGGACGCCCTCTCAGGGCCCGACAGCCTGGCGCAGATGCACCTGAACAACCCCGACGCCAGCGGCAACCTGCGCTCCGCCGAGCGCCTGTGCGCGGGGCAGACGCTGTTGTGCCGGGCGCTGGGCCTCAAGGTGCCACATTGGGATGCGCAGCGCTTCGACCCGCAGCGGCTGTATGTGGACGACTGCGCCAACCCGGTGCCGCGGGTGATCCAGGCAGCCCGTCTGGGCATTCCCCACGGGCGTGACGAGCACCTGCCGTACCGCTTCGTCGACGCCGCATACGCCCGGTTCTGCACACGCAACCCATTGCGGCGCGGCCAGGTCGAAGGCCGTGACTTCTCCATCATCGAACAAGAGAGCTGAACCATGGAACAATGGCTCGACGGCCTGACCGGTTGGCTGGGTGCCAACCCACAGTGGCTTGGCGTCGCAATCTTCCTGGTCGCGTGCATCGAATGCCTGGCCATCGCCGGCATCATCGTTCCAGGCACGGTGCTGCTGTTTGCGGTAGCCGTGCTGGCAGGTAGCGGTGTGCTGGGCCTTGGCGAAACCTTGCTGCTGGGCTTTTTGGGCGGGTTACTGGGTGACGCGCTGTCCTACATGATCGGCAAGCATTTCCACCAGAACATTCGCCGCCTGCCGGTGTTGCGGCACCACCCGGAATGGATCGGCAGCGCCGAAACCTACTTCAAGCGCTATGGCATCGCCAGCCTGCTCGTAGGCCGTTTCATCGGCCCGTTGCGGCCCATGCTGCCAATGGTCGCCGGCATGTTCGACATGCCGCTACTGCGGTTCATCGCCGTGAGCCTGGTGGCAGCCGCAGGGTGGTCGATCGCCTACCTGCTGCCCGGTTGGGCCACCGGTGCGGCCATGCGCCTGCCCCTGCCCGAAGGCTTCTGGCCCCAGGCCGGGATCATTTTCGGCACGCTGGCGGTGATCATCGGCCTTAGCCTGAGCACCAGCATCCGCGACCGTCGCCACGGCACACGGCTGATTGGTGCCCTGTGCCTGCTGGCCTTGGCCGGGGTATTTCTTGGCTGGCCCTACCTGCACGCCTTCGACGACGGGGTGATGACGCTGGTCCAGGAGCATCGCAGCCAGGCCATCGACGGCGCCGTGGTGGTGGTGACGCGGCTCGGGGATTTTCGCACCCAGTTCTTCCTCGGCGGGCTGCTGACAGGCTTGCTGCTGGTGGTACGCCAGTGGCGGCACGCTTTCTTCGCAGCTGGGGCGCTGATGGGCACCGCCATCGCCAATGGCACGCTCAAGTGGCTGTTCGCCCGGGCCCGGCCGGAAGTGCTGACCGACCCGCTGACCAGCTACAGTATGCCCAGCGGCCACAGTTCGGCGTCGTTTGCGTTCTTTCTGGTGCTAGCGGTGCTCGCCGGCCGCGGCCAGCCACCGCGCATGCGCCTGACCTGGATCATGCTAGGTTGCATTCCGGCATTGGCCATTGCCCTGTCGCGGGTGTACCTGGGTGCACACTGGCCCACCGACATCCTGGCCGGCGCCCTGCTGGCCTGCTGCGTCTGCGCGATCAGCCTGACGTTGTCCCAGTACCGTCAGACCCTGCCGGCCCTGCCCCTGAAGGTCTGGTGGCTGGTGTTGCCGGCCTGCATCGCCTTGCTGGCCTTCTTTGCCACCCACGCTCTGCCCCACGCCCTGCTCAGGTACCAGTACTGACGCCAGGCGCTATTCAGGCAAACAGCTCACCCTGGATGCGCTCGAGCAACCTGTGGATCTCGCCCAGGCGCTGCTCGGGCGAGTCCTGGGCCAGCAAGTCCAGCTTGTCTTGCTCGGCGAAGGGCAGCAGGTAGGCCAGTTGGTTGGCCAGCGCCTGACGCCCGTCCACAGGCCGGGGCATGTCGAGCGCCTCGACCATCGGGTGCTCGCCCAAGGCCAGCAGCAGGGCCAGCAAGTCGTCGTCCGCTTCCTGCAAGGGGCTGTCGTCAAGCTCAGGCAGCCACTGCACCTGCCCCATCAGCAGTTGATCCTTTTGCACCTCGGTGGCCTGCAGATCGAAACGCCGCACCCCTTCGACGCGAATACCCAACAGGCCATTGTCCTGCTGGACGAAATCGCGGATCACCGCTTCGCAGCCAATGGACGCCACCACGGGCGGCGCCTTGCCGACCTGCTCGCCCTCCACGATGCAGACCACGCCAAAGCCTTCGCCTTGTTTCATGCAACGCCCGATCATGTCCAGGTAGCGGGCTTCGAAAATCTGCAGGTCGAGAAAACACCCTGGGAACAGCACGGTGTCGAGGGGAAACAGCGGTAGCATCATCATCACTCCTCAAGCCACCAGGCTGACGGCCAGCGGCAGGAACACTGCCGTTGCCACGCCCATCAGGCTCATCGCCAGCGCGGCGAAGGCGCCGCATTCGTCACTTTCCTGCAAGGCCACCGAGGTGCCGACCGCGTGGGCCGTGATGCCCAGGGACATGCCCCGCGCTTCGGGGCTGAGCACACCGCAGCGGCTCAACAAGGCAGGCCCGAAAATGGCCCCGATCACCCCGGTAATCAGCACGAAGACCGCAGCCAGCGCCGCCACGCCACCGATCTGCTCGGCTACCAGCATCGCGATGGGCGAGGTGACGGACTTGGGCGCCATGGTCATCAGGATCATGTGCTCGGCGCCAAACCACCATCCCAGCAACAGGCAGCACACCGTGGCGAACAGGCCTCCGAGTACCAGCGTAGTCAAGGTCGGCCAGAACAACTGGCGAATGCGCCGCAGGTTCAGGAACAGCGGCACCGCCAAGGCCACGGTGGCAGGGCCCAGCAGGATGTTCATGATTTCGGTGCTCTTGCGGTATTCGGCGTAGTCGATGCCGCACAGCAGCAGCACGCCGATCACCAGGGCCATCGACACCAGCACCGGCTGCAGGAAGATCCAGCGGGTCTTCTCATACCCGGCCAGCACCAGCTGGTAGGCCCCCAGGGTCACGCCAATGCCGAACAATGGGTGGTGGACCACTGCATCCAATGCGCCTTGCCAATCGAGCATCATGGCTGGTCCTCGCGCCGGGCCTGACGATGAATGAGTTTCTGCATCAGCACGCCCACCACCACCAGCGTCAGCAGGCAGGAAATCAACAGCGCACCGACGATGGCCCAGAAGTCGGCGGCGATGTCACGGGCATACACCATCACCCCCACGGCCGGAGGCACCAGCAACAGCGGCAAGTAGCGCAGCAGGCTGCCGGCAGCTTCGTTGAGGGGCGCACCCACCTCGCCGCGCACCATCAGAAAACCCAGCAATAGCAACAGGCCGATGATCGGCCCCGGCAGGACGGGAACCAACAGATGATTGACTGCCGTCCCCAACAGCTGGAACAGCACCAGCCAGGTCAAACCCCGCAACAGCATAACGTTCTCCTTCAGGCGTGCGGCTCATTATAAGCATGGGCAGGCTGCCCGCGCCGAGCGCAACTTGACCGGCCTGGCCAAGCATGCTGATCTTGCACGCGCGTGCCATTTCATACCCAGGAGGATTACCATGCCGCTAGTGCCGGCCACCGCGCTTACCCAATACGTCGGCAAGTCCCTCGGCCACTCGGCCTGGCTGACCATCGACCAGCAGCGTATCGATCGTTTCGCCGAGGCGACTGGCGATCATCAGTTCATCCACGTTGACCCGCAGCGAGCTGCGCAAACCGCGTTCGGCGGCACCATCGCCCATGGCTTCCTGACCCTGTCCCTGATTCCTGCGCTGATCGAGGACATCCTGGTCTTGCCGCAGGGGCTGAAGATGGTCGTCAACTACGGCCTGGACAGCGTGCGCTTCATTCAGCCGGTGAAGGTCGACAGCCAGGTGCGCCTGCATGTCGAGCTGGCCGATGTGCAGCAAAAGCGCCCCGGCCAATGGTTGCTCAAGGCCATCGCCACGCTGGAGATAAAAGACGAGGACAAGCCCGCCTACCGGGCTGAATCCCTGTCCCTGTGCTTTGTCTAGGCACCGGCACCTGACAGGCGCAGGCGTCTCTACAAACCCTACGCACTCGCGTAAACTGCCAGGCTCCGCGCAGCCTTGGGCTGCCCTTCTGGATCTATCAAAGGTACACGCCATGCCCTGGCTGCAAGTACGTCTGGCCATCAGCCCGGAACAAGCCGAAACCTACGAAGACGCGCTGCTGGAAGTCGGCGCGGTGTCGGTCACCTTCATGGACGCCGAAGATCAACCCATCTTCGAGCCAGACCTCAATACCACGCCGCTGTGGTCGCACACCCACCTGCTGGCCCTGTTCGAGGCTGACACCAACCCTGAACAGGTGTTCGCGCACCTGCGCCTGCTGACGGGCGTCGAGCTGCCCCAGCACCAGGCCGAAGTGATCGAAGACCAGGACTGGGAACGCAGCTGGATGGACAATTTCCAGCCGATGCGTTTCGGCCGCCGGCTGTGGATCGTGCCGAGCTGGCACGATGCTCCGGAAAAGGACGCCGTGAACCTGTTGCTCGATCCTGGGCTGGCGTTCGGCACGGGCACGCACCCCACCACGGCGCTGTGCCTTGAGTGGCTCGACGGTCAGCAGTTGCAGGGCACCCAGGTACTGGACTTTGGCTGTGGCTCGGGCATTCTGGCGATCGCTGCACTGTTGCTGGGCGCGCGCGAAGCGGTAGGCACGGACATCGACGTGCAGGCGATCGAAGCCTCTCGCGACAATGCCCAACGCAACGGCATTGCCGACGAGCTGTTCGCGCTGTACCTGCCCGAGCACATGCCTGCCATGCAGGCCGACGTGCTGGTGGCCAACATCCTGGCCGGGCCACTGGTGTCGCTGGCACCGCAGCTCAGCGGCCTGGTCCGCCCGGGCGGTCTGCTGGCGTTGTCGGGCATTCTCGCTGAACAAGGCGAAGAAGTGGCCGCCGCCTACGCTGCCGATTTCGACCTGGACCCTATCGTCGTTCGCGATGGCTGGGTGCGAATCAGTGGTCGCCGCCGCTAGTCGAACCTAGAATAGCCCTCAGCACAGCCTCCGGATTGCCGCATGACCGACAGTTTCGTCACCCAGTGCCCGCATTGCCAGACCAGCTTTCGTGTCACCCACCACCAGTTGAGCGTGGCCCGTGGCGTGGTGCGTTGCGGCCAGTGCCTGCAAGTGTTCAATGCCGCCAAGCAGCTACTGGAGCAGAACCGCAGCGCCCCCCTCCCGCCGAGCCCGCTGCCGGCCACCGAGGCAGCGCCGGCGCCTGCCGCGCCCACCCCCGCGCACGTGCACCCCATCGCGCCGGACGACGAGGCCTGGGCCCAGACCGCCCAGGCCTTGGACGAGCTCGACCTGGACAAGGAACTGGAGCGCCTGGAGCGCCGCCACGCGCCCGTACAGGTGCGTGAGGCCGATCAGGCGTCCATGCTGCAGGCACGGCGTCACGAGGAGGACGCGGACGAACACCTGGACGAAGTGTTCGGCACTGCAGCAGGCGAGCCGTTTGAACCGGAACAGGCTGCTGCTGCCCCCGTACTCGAGCCTGCTCCCCAGGCAGATTCGCGGCGCGAGGCGCGTACCGAGCCGACCTTCACCGCCGGCCTGGACGCAGACGCAGAAGATGAGCCGCCGCTGGGCAGCATCGTGACGGATGAGGATGAGCCAAAACTGGGAGCGTCACTGCGACCCGAAGACGATGACGAGGTGTCGATTGCCGGCCTCACCGCGCACGACGACGAACCCTTGGCAACCAGCCTGCGCGCCGACGATGAACACGACGAAGCGCCGTTGCCCATGGGGCGCATGGAGCCTGAGGTCACTGACAAGGCCGAACGCCCAAGGCGCAAGGAACCCTTGGTGGATGTGGTGGACGACCCGCTGCAACTGGGCTGGGAGAAGCCGGCCCCGGCCTGGGGCAAGCGCCTGCTGTGGGGTGGGTTGACGCTGATCGCTGCTGCCATGCTCGCCTTGCAGTACGTCTGGTTCCATTTCGACGAGCTGTCCCGACAGGACCAGTACCGCCCGCTGTTCGAGCAGGTGTGTCCGGCCGTGGGCTGCCAGGTCCCCTCTCGTGTCGATGTGAACCGGATCAAGAGCAGCAACCTGGTGGTGCGCAGCCATCCGGACTTCAAAGGTGCGCTGATCGTGGACGCCATCATCTATAACCGTGCCCCCTTCGCCCAACCCTTTCCACTGCTCGAACTGCGCTTCTCGGACCTCAATGGCCAGCTGATCGCCAGTCGCCGTTTCAAGCCGGCCGAATACCTGTCCGGGGAGCTGGCCGGACGCGGCGAAATGCCCAGCCAGACGCCAATCCACATCGCGCTGGATATTCTTGACCCAGGTCAGCGAGCGGTGAACTACAGCTTGAGCTTCCGCTCGCCGGAATAAACCCTGACGGCCAACAGGTACGCTGCCGCTGCGCCGGCCATGATGCCGCTTGTCCGGGGCCTGACGACCCGGAGCCCAGGGTGCAGGGGCGGCAACCCTCAGTTGTTCAGATTTTATCCAAATCCATCTTTATCCGGTCATCCAGAGCGGGTATCATGCCAACCCTTTTTCGAACCTCAAGATTCGGCCCCACAACAGGGAACACCTATGTCGGCGGTACGCATCGGC
Organism: Pseudomonas sp. URMO17WK12:I9; assembly: GCF_900230165.1. NCBI lineage: Bacteria > Pseudomonadati > Pseudomonadota > Gammaproteobacteria > Pseudomonadales > Pseudomonadaceae > Pseudomonas > Pseudomonas sp. URMO17WK12:I9. The sequence continues at coordinate 94,426 of NZ_OCMQ01000011.1, forward strand.
CCTTATACACTGCGCAATAACCTGATCCTCGCACCCATGGCTGGGGTCACGGACCAGCCGTTCCGAACACTTTGCCAGCGCATGGGCGCAGGCATGGTGGTGTCGGAAATGGTCTCCAGCGACCTGTCCCTGTGGAACAGCCGCAAGTCGAGCCTGCGCCGCATCCACGAAGGCGATCCCGAGCCGCGCTCGGTCCAGATCGCCGGGGGCGACGCACAGATGATGGCGGCGGCTGCACAGGCCAATGTCGCCGCGGGCGCCCAGATCATCGATATCAACATGGGCTGCCCGGCAAAAAAAGTCTGCAACAAGGCGGCAGGCTCTGCTTTATTGAGAGATGAAGCCTTGGTCAGCGACATTCTGCGGGCCGTCGTGGGCGCCGTGGATGTTCCGGTGACGCTGAAGATCCGCACCGGCTGGGACCGGGCCAACAAGAATGGCCTGAACGTGGCGAAAATAGCCGAACAGGCTGGCATCCAGGCGCTTGCGGTGCATGGCCGCACACGCGCCGACCTGTACACCGGTGAAGCCGAATACGACACCATCGCCGCTATCAAGCAAGCGGTGTCCATTCCGGTCTTCGCCAACGGCGACATTACCTCGCCGCAAAAGGCCAAGGCAGTGCTCGACGCCACGGGCGTCGATGGCCTGCTGATCGGCCGGGCCGCTCAAGGCCGGCCCTGGATCTTTCGCGAGATCGAGCATTACCTGCGCACTGGCGAGCAGTTGCCAGCGCCGCAGCTGGACGAGGTGGAACGCATCCTGCTGGAGCACCTGGCCGCCCTGCACGCCTTCTACGGCGATGTCATGGGTGTGCGGATCGCCCGCAAGCACGTGGGCTGGTACCTGGCGACACGACCCGGCGGCAAGGAGTTTCGCTCCCGGTTCAACGCTTTGGAAGACACACAAGCGCAGTGCGCCAACGTTCGCGCGTTTTTCAGTGAACGTCGACAGAGCCTTGAGACAGAGGACGGACAAGGGGTGGCCGCATGACGATGATGACCGAAACATTTGTGAGTGGAACAACGCCCGTGAGCGACAACGCCAACCTGAAACAGCACCTGAACACGCCGAGCGAAGAGGGCCAGACCCTTCGCGACAGCGTCGAGAAGGCGCTGCACAACTACTTCGCCCACCTCGAAGGCGCGACCGTCACGGACGTGTACAACCTGGTGCTCTCCGAAGTCGAGGCGCCGCTGCTTGAAAGCGTGATGAGCTATGTGAAGGGCAACCAGACCAAAGCCAGCGAGATGCTCGGCTTGAACCGAGGCACGCTGCGCAAGAAGCTCAAGCAATACGACTTGCTGTAAGCCAGAATCCCGATCGAAAAAGGCGCCTGTCTCAACACAGACGCCTTTTTTGCTGACTCCACCGCGTTATTGGAACCCGAAATGACCGACCAGACTACCCGCCTGCCAGTCCGCCGCGCCCTGATCAGCGTCTCCGACAAGACCGGTATCCTCGAATTTGCCCGTGAGCTGCAACAGCTCGGCGTCGAGATACTGTCCACCGGCGGCACCTACAAGCTGCTCAAGGACAACGGTGTCAACGCGGTGGAAGTGGCCGACTACACCGGCTTCGCCGAAATGATGGATGGCCGGGTCAAGACCCTGCACCCGATGATCCATGGCGGCATCCTCGGTCGCCGCGGCACCGACGACGCGATCATGAACGAGCACGGGATCAAGCCCATCGACCTGGTGGCGGTCAACCTGTACCCCTTCGAAGCCACGATCTCCAAGCCTGGCTGCGACCTGCCGACCGCCATCGAGAACATCGACATCGGCGGCCCGACCATGGTCCGCTCGGCTGCCAAGAACCACAAGGACGTGGCCATCGTGGTCAACGCCGGTGACTACGCCAGCGTCGTCGAGGGCCTGAAGGCCGGCGGCCTGACCTACGCCCAGCGCTTCGACCTGATGCTCAAGGCCTTCGAGCACACCGCAGCCTATGACGGCATGATCGCCAACTACATGGGCACCGTGGACCAGGCCAAGGAAACCCTGAGCACCGAAGCACGCGGCGACTTCCCGCGCACCTTCAACACCCAGTTCGTCAAGGCCCAGGAAATGCGCTACGGCGAGAACCCGCACCAGCGTGCGGCGTTCTACGTGGAAGCCAAGAAAGGCGAAGCCAGCATTTCCACTGCCGTGCAGCTGCAAGGCAAGGAGCTGTCCTTCAACAACGTGGCCGACACCGACGCGGCGCTCGAGTGCGTCAAGAGCTTCGTAAAGCCGGCCTGCGTCATCGTCAAGCATGCCAACCCGTGTGGCGTGGCCGTGGTGCCTGAAGACGAAGGCGGTATCCGCAAAGCCTACGACCTGGCCTACGCCACCGACACCGAATCGGCCTTCGGCGGCATCATTGCCTTCAACCGCGAGTTGGACGGCGAAACCGCCAAGGCCATCGTCGAGCGCCAGTTCGTCGAGGTGATCATCGCACCGAAGATCTCCCAGGCTGCCCGCGATGTGGTTGCAGCCAAGCAGAACGTGCGCCTGCTCGAATGTGGCGAGTGGCCAGCTGAGCGGGCTGCCGGCTGGGACTTCAAGCGAGTCAACGGCGGGCTGCTGGTCCAGAGCCGTGACATCGGCATGATCACGGCCGATGACCTGAAGATCGTCACCCAGCGTGCACCGACCGAGCAAGAGATCCACGACCTGGTGTTCGCCTGGAAAGTGGCCAAGTTCGTCAAATCCAACGCCATCGTCTATGCCAAGCAGCGCCAGACCATCGGCGTGGGCGCGGGCCAGATGAGCCGGGTCAACTCCGCCCGTATCGCCGCCATCAAGGCCGAGCATGCCGGCTTGCAGGTGCAGGGTGCCGTCATGGCTTCGGACGCCTTCTTCCCGTTCCGTGACGGCATCGACAATGCGGCCAAGGTCGGCATCAGCGCGGTCATCCAGCCAGGTGGCTCGATGCGTGACGCCGAGGTGATCGCTGCCGCTGATGAAGCCGGTATCGCCATGGTGTTCACCGGCATGCGCCACTTCCGCCACTGATTCACGGCAATCGGCCGCACCCAGGCAGGCAACTGCCGCGGTGCGACCTGGCACAGCGAGAGGCAGGGCCTCTCGCTCGACAGATCTAGAGGTTTTGACATGAAAGTTTTGATCATCGGCAGCGGCGGCCGTGAGCACGCCCTGGCCTGGAAAGTCGCCCAGGACCCACGCGTCGAAAAAGTCTTCGTGGCCCCGGGCAACGCTGGCACCGCCATCGAGGCCAAGTGCGAGAACGTCGCGATCGACGTCTGCGCCCTGGAGCAACTGGCTGATTTTGCCGAGAAGAACGTCGACCTGACCATCGTCGGCCCGGAAGCGCCCCTGGTCATCGGTGTGGTCGACCTGTTCCGCAGCCGTGGCCTGGACTGCTTCGGCCCGACCCAGGGCGCTGCCCAGCTGGAAGGGTCCAAGGCGTTCACCAAGGATTTCCTGGCCCGCCACAAGATCCCGACGGCCGACTACCAGAACTTCACCGAAATCGAACCGGCCCTGGCGTACCTGCAGGAAAAAGGCGCGCCGATCGTCATCAAGGCCGATGGCCTGGCCGCTGGCAAGGGCGTGATCGTCGCCATGACCTTGGCAGAAGCCGAAGCCGCCGTGCGTGACATGCTCGCGGGCAATGCCTTTGGGGAAGCGGGTTCACGCGTGGTCATCGAGGAATTTCTCGATGGCGAGGAAGCCAGCTTCATCGTCATGGTCGACGGCCACAACGTGCTGCCCATGGCCACCAGCCAGGACCACAAGCGCGTCGGCAATCAGGACAGCGGCCCGAACACGGGCGGCATGGGTGCCTACTCCCCTGCCCCGGTAGTCACTGACGACGTGCACCAGCGGGTCATGGACCAGGTGATCTGGCCGACCGTGCGCGGCATGGCCGAGGAAGGCAATGTCTACACCGGGTTCCTGTATGCGGGCCTGATGATCGACAAGGCGGGCAACCCCAAGGTCATCGAATTCAACTGCCGCTTCGGCGACCCGGAAACCCAGCCGATCATGCTGCGCCTGGAATCGAGCCTGGTGCTGCTCATCGAAGCGGCCTTCGCCAAGGCCCTGGACAAGGTCGAAGCGCAGTGGGACCCACGCCCGAGCCTGGGCGTGGTGCTGGCCGCAGGCGGCTACCCGGGTGACTACGCCAAGGGCGCAGCCATTTCGGGCCTGGAGGCGGCTGCGAAGCTCGAAGGCAAGGTGTTCCATGCAGGCACTGCCTTGAAGGACGGTGACGTGGTGACCGCTGGGGGTCGCGTGCTGTGCGCCACCGCCCTGGGTGAAACCGTCGAGTCCGCCCAGCAGCAAGCTTATCGCCTGGCCGAGCAGATCACCTGGGACGGCAGCTTCTACCGTACCGATATCGGCTACCGGGCCATTGCCCGGGAACGTGCCGAGCAATAACCGCTTCACCGCTGTAATGTCGAGGCGCCCGGGCCCGTGCAGCCGGGCGCACGGCAACCGTCTTGTCGGCGTGCCCGCGGGCCTTGCCTTCAACTCGGCACGCCGCGCATAGTTAGCACCCCGCACATGGGCCAAGAAGGGATTTCGTAGTGCGCCGGCTCCGGATTGCCTCAGCGTTGATCGTCAGCTTGCTGACCCTGATCTGCATGCTCCCCGCGATGGCGGAACATGACAGTGGCTGGGCCCTGCTGCTCGACGAACAAGGCAACCTGCAACTGAGCGACGTGCGCTCGGACCGTTATCGCAACCAGTTCAGCCCGTTGGAGCTGGCAGAACTCGATGCAGCGCCCCCCGACCAGGCCCTGTGGCTGCATTATCGGCTAGAGCCTGGTGAGCAGGAACAATTGCTGCGCGTCTTCGCACCTGATCTGTCGGGTCTGGACCTGTATGCGCTGCAAGGCGACAAGCTGATACGCCACCTGCATCACGGCCGCCAAGCCGGCAGTGCCAACCCCACATTGCGCGGCAGCGACCACGTGCTGCCGTTGCCCAACAGCAAGCAAGGCCTGGATATCTACCTGCGCCTGGTATCGGAACACCAACTGCGCCCGGCCATCAGCCTGGAGCCTGCTGCGCGAGCCGCCGCCAACCAGACCCAGCCGTTGCTTTTCGGCATGCTGTTCGGTGGCCTGGTGATGCTGATCCTGCATAACCTGATTCGCTTCATCTACAGCCGCTCGAGCACTGCGCTGATCCTGGCGTTCTACCATGGCCTGATGTTGCTCAGTGGCCTGATCCTGCTGAACCTCAGCGGCCCATGGTGGCATGTGTGGTACAGCGCCCAGACGCCAGCGGCGTACCTTACGCTGGTACTGGCGGGGCTGGCTGGGCTGTATTTCACCCAGCACTTCTTCGCACCGCGCAACACGCCGCGCCTTAACCGGCTGTTGAGCGGCGAGATGCTGCTGGTGGGGGTGAGCGGGATCGTGCTGCTGTTCATCGATACCTTGCCGCTCAATCTCATGACCTATGCCTTGATGGCACTGGGCAGCGTCACGATGCTGGTGGTCAGCAGCTACCATTGGTACCGAGGTTACGCACCGGCCCGTTTGTTCGGTCTGGCGATGATCATCTTCAACGTTGGCGGGCTGGTGCTGCTGCCTGCCTTGCTTGGGCTTACCCGCACCTCCACGCCTTGGTTGCTGTGCATTCTGTTGGGGCTAGCGGTGGCGAGCGGGCTGCTGTTGAACCTGGCGGTCAGCGACCGGCTGCGGCGTATCAACGAAGAGCGCTTCAGTGTCAGCCGCGCCTTGGCGGCCAGTGACGCCGAAATCAACGCCAAGGCCGAGTTTCTGGCCAAGATCAGCCACGAAATACGTACCCCCATGAATGGCGTGCTGGGCATGACCGAACTGCTGCTGGGCACGCCGTTATCGGTCAAGCAGCGCGATTACGTCCAGACCATTCACAGCGCGGGCAACGAGTTGCTCACATTGATCAACGAGATACTCGATATCTCCAAGCTCGAGTCCCGCCAGATCGAACTCGACGACGTCCAGTTCGACCTCAACGCGCTGATCGAAGACTGTTTGAACATCTTCAGGGCCAAGGCCGAGCAGCAGAACATCGAGCTGATCAGCTTCACCCAGCCCCAGGTGCCCCGCGTGGTCAGTGGCGACCCCACCCGCTTGCGTCAGGCGCTGTCGAGCCTGATGGAAAACGCACTGAAGAACACCGACCAGGGGGAAATCCTGCTCGTCGTTGCACTGGACCAGCGCGGCGAGGTGCCCCGCTTGCGCATCGCCGTACAGGACAGCGGCGACCCCTTGCCGGCAGCCGATCGCGAGGCGCTGTTGCAGGCAGAACTGCACAGCAGGCATTTCCTGTCCAGCAATCGACTGGGCGGCCACCTGGGGCTGGTGATCGCCAAGCAGCTGATTGGCCTTATGCATGGGGAATTCGGCATCAAGAGCAGCACCGGCACCGGCAATACCTTGTGGCTGACCTTGCCGCTGGACCCAGCCTGCCTCGAGCAACCTCCGACCGACCTGGACGGACCGCTGCGCGACGCGCGGGTACTGGTGGTGGACGACAACGACACGTGCCGCAAGGTGCTGGTCCAACAGTGCAGCGCCTGGGGCATGAATGTCAGCGCAGTGCCTTCGGGCAAGGAGGCCCTGGCCCTACTGCGTACCAAGGCTCATCTTCGCGATTACTTCGACGCGGTGCTCCTGGACCAGAACATGCCCGGCATGACCGGCATGCAACTGGCCGCCAAAATCAAGGAAGACCCCAGCCTCAATCACGACATTCTGGTGGTCATGCTGACCGGTATCAGCAACGCGCCCAGCAAGATCATCGCGCGCAACGCCGGGATCAAGCGGATCTTGGCCAAACCGGTGGCTGGCTACACACTCAAGACCACCCTGGCCGAAGAACTGGCTCAACGCGGCCGCGAGCAGGCGCTGCCGGCGGCTGCACCCGGCCAGCCCCAGGCGCTCGACCTGCCCCCGCATTTCAGCGTGCTGGTCGCAGAGGACAACACCATTTCGACCAAGGTCATCCGCGGTATGCTCGGCAAGCTGAGCCTGCAGCCCGATACCGCGTCCAACGGCGAAGAAGCTCTTGAAGCGATGAAAGCCAAGCGCTATGACTTGGTGCTCATGGATTGCGAAATGCCGGTTCTGGATGGTTTCTCGGCAACCAGGCGCCTGCGCGAATGGGAAGCCGCCAACCAGCGCGCGCACACGCCCGTCGTTGCGCTGACCGCGCATATCCTTGCCGAGCACAAGGACCGCGCCAAGCAAGCCGGCATGGACGGCCACATGGCCAAGCCCGTCGAATTGTCGCAACTGCGAGAGTTGATTCAATACTGGGCCAGCCAGCAGCCGGCCAATGCCGATCAGGGCATGGGTCCGGACGGCAGCTCGCCGCGCAACTAGAGCACCAAATCCCTGATGACGCGCTCGGCCGTTCGCGCAACACTGGCCTCTGCCCGGCGCCGATAATCCTCACGAAACCCTTGCAGATTGAAATGGATCACTTCCAGTCGCAGGTCTCTCACACTGATGCCATTGCTCGCGCCCTTGAACAGGAAGTCGCTGGCGCTTTTTTCCATCGAGACATCCATGTGCAGCAGCACCATGTCGATGAAGCCATTGGACTGCTGGGCGCAGGGCAACAACTGCACACGCGCTTGAGTGCCCACGATCGAATGGCTGCTGAACAGTTTCAGAGCCTTGTCATCACGACGTAAGGCCTCCAGCGCCTGGTTGGCCGCTTCGCCCAGCCGGGCAGAGCCCGCTTGGCTGATGTGCTCGATTGCCTGCGCAGCGAGGCTGCCCCGGTCAGGCCCCGGCCGCCGCCCTGCTGGCGCCAGCTTGCCATCGAAGCCCAGGGCAGCGAGGTTGCGCCAGTAATTCCTGAACCAGTCAGGTTCAAGACCGTCTTTCAAATCCCCCCATGCCACCTGCTGAGCAAAGGCGTTGGCCAGCAGTATGTCTGAACGTGCTTGCGGGCATACGCCTGGCAAAAAGACCAGCACACTGCTGTGTACCAGCTGGCCGGCGATAGATGATGCGTCGGTGTTAGTCATGGTTCGGCTCCTGCACGCTGATTTCGCTGCGATGAAGGGCGAGCTTGGCCTGAAGTTTTTTTGCAAGCCCCGGCCCGATGAGGTTCATACGCCTGGAATCGATCAAATACTGCCCTTGGAACTGCCAGCAGGCCGGCACCGCCGGAGGGTCGAACGATTGCCAGAGCCAGTCAGTATCAAGCGGCGCTCGACTTCCAAGGTTCAATTGAGTGCTGATGATGGAATAGTCAGGCAGCACCAGCCGAACCTCGGCATGCGCGTGGTTCAGGCAGGTGTCGCCAAGGGGTTCGCCAAGGTCACAGCGCCCCCCTATCCGGTTATCACATGTTTCACTGCTTGCGCAGGCTTCCAGACACTGCGCGACAGCTTCGCGAAGGTGGTGAGGCGTAGCCTGGAGAAGGCTGTCGCAAAGCATGGTCCAAGGCCTGAACGCGGCAACCGGCACCATGGGTGTCGTTTGCGACCGTAGCGTGGCTAGCGTGCAGCCGAAACCGCTCTGCACACGTATGTATTCCTTGAGCCAGCTGTCCCCATCAACCCCTGAGACCCCGCCATTGCACGCGGCGAGGTAGGCCGCCAGCTGGATATTGAGCATGTCGAGCCTGCAGGACTCGCTGATGGTCTTGTCGACGAGCACCAGGCTGTTGCCATTGCGCCACACGCTGTAGTTATTTGACATTGATGCACCCTCCAGGCTCACCGAAGCCAAGGCTCCGGTGAGCCATACCGACAGGTTAGATTTCGAGGGCCAGCAACACTTCCAGGGCGTTGTCGTCGAGCTTGGTTTCAACAACGGCGCGTACTTTCTCGTACTGGCGCTGATCAAGGTTCAGCACGGCACCGCAGGCATAGTTGGTGGTGCCGCTGCTCTCCCATTTGGCCAACAGGTAGTTGGCTTTCTTGTCAGGCTTGGCATCGGTCTGGACTGCGCTCACCATCATGGCGACTTGGCCAGCACCGGTCTGCTCACACTTGTTCAGGCTCAGGCTGTTGCGGTCATCCTCCACGGACTTGCGGTCCAGCAGTTCGACATTCTTGGTGCTGGCAGCCAGTGCGGAAACGACGGTCTTGCCCAACCCTTCCAGCGCCGAGGCCACGTCACCAGTAAAGGCGCCATAGGCAGCTTGCAGCCCCTTGCCAACCAGGTTGCTGATTTCCAGGTGCCTGTCGCTCTGGGTAATGCGCTGAACATCAACGCGCGTGGGTGTCCAGCCCATCTTCGACATCAGGAACACGTACTGGTTGAACCAGGCCTGGGTTTCCTGGATCGGGTGGTGCTGCTTGTTGGCGCCTTGGGTAGCCAGGGCGTGGCAGGCCTTGGCCGCAGTACGGTTGGCCTCGCTCATGGTGTCGGGGAACACGAACAGGTTCATGTCAGGCAAGACTTGCAGTTCAAGGTTTTCTTTGTTGGTGGTCATGTCAAAGGCTCCAGTTAGGTCCGGTCGAAACCAGGTGGCTTCGGCCTTGAACCTAACCGCTCGACGCTGCTCATCCTGCGCCGAAACGCTTCCCCCTCGGATCGAGCTACCGTGCTTCAGGGCTTGGCGCCATACCACCGCGGCGTGTAGACCCACTGCCCACCATTTGGGCGTTCGAACGTGCACGTGGTCGATGAGCCCACCAGCACCATGGTGCGCATATCGACCATTTCTGGCACCAGTTGGGCCAAAGAGACGACGCGCAAAGTCTGCCCCGGCCTACCAATGTCACGGCCAAGGACTACAGGTGTATCAGCACCACGGTGCCGGCGTACGACGTCCAGCGCGGTCCCAAGTTGGTGCGGCCGTGCTTTGGAAATCGGGTTGTAGAAGGCCAGCACCAGATCGGCCTGGGCAGCGAGGTCCAGGCGTTTCTCGATGATCGACCAGGGCTTGAGATTGTCCGACAGCGACATCACGCAGAAGTCATGCCCCAGCGGCGCGCCAGCCTGTGCAGCCGTTGCCAAGGAGGCCGATACACCAGGCAGTATCTCCAGGTCGACAGCGTGCCAGGCAGCGTCCGTGGACGCGTGCAACGCCTCGAGCACCGCAGCGGCCATGGCGAATACGCCTGGGTCCCCCGATGACACCACCACCACCGAACGGCCACGCGCGGCCAGTTCGAATGCGTGCCGGGCGCGCTGCATCTCCTCACGGTTGTCGGTGCAGTGCAGCACCTGATCGTCCCGGAACGGCCCTGCCATTCGTACATAGGTTTCGTAGCCCAGCACATCCTCGGCCCGGGCCAGCTCAGCCTTGACCGCTGGCACCATCAGCTCCGCTGCGCCTGGCCCCAGACCGATGACCGCCAGCCGCCCGCGGCGACGGCCAACCTGAGCCACTTCGATCGGCGCAGGTGCCACGGCGATGACCACCTCACCCTGGCACTGCAACCGCGCATCGGGCAGTGCAGCGCCCACCATGCCAGCCACATCGTCGGGCCTTGCGGCAAAGCGCAATTCGACACCCAGCGCCTGCGCGGCAGCCTGCAACCGGGTGTCCGCCATGGCCCGCTCATCGGCCAGCACGCAGGCCAGTGACGCCTGCGCAATACCGGCCTGCTGCAGCGCGTCACGAATCATCTGCAGATCGCCGCTTGCGACACCGACCACGACGGAGCGGGGATGAATCAACAGCTCGTCTCGGCTGGCGGGACGCGCCAGATGGCCTACATGGATGGTGCGCTGCGCGGCATCACTGGCAGGCAACTGTGCCTGCGCCAGCCACGGCGCCTGACCCTCGATGCGAACCGGCTCCCCGGCCAGCAGGTCGGAAACGAAGCGCTTGCCTTGTTCCAGGTCCGCCAAAGCGTAACCCTGGGGCGGGTTGAGCAGGCACGTACCAAAGCGCAACTCGCCGCTGGTGGTGATGGCCGCTGACACACCCAGCGCCGAGGCCATGTCCCGTGCCATCTGGTTGACGCCACTGAGGCCACCGAGCAGGGGCACCACGGCGCTGCCGTCTTCTGCCACGGCCAGCACCGGCGGCTCGCTGCCCTTCTCCCCCAACAGGCTGGCCAGGCTGCGGATCACGATACCCGCAGCGCACAAGGCGATGATTGGCGTACCGCGCTGGTAAAGGCTGCGCAGCAGATCGCCAAAGGCGTTGTAATCCTGGTCTGCACCCTGAACGCGCCCTTGCAGGCCGTGAATCGTGGCCTGGGCGTAGACCTGCTGAAGGCAACGGGCAGTGGCCAGGCTGCCCTGTCCCAGGATGACGATGGCCGGTGCTACCTGCGTGTTCAGCCCTGCCATTTTTCCCCCGGCACGATGATCAGCGAAAAATACGGCGAGGACTGTGGGTCAACCTGGTCCAGCGGTACGATTTTCTGGTTGGCCATGGTGGCGCGTTCCACATACAGCGCACGCGCGTGCAGGCCCAGCTCACCGAGCACCTGCCTCACCTTGGGGAAATTGCGCCCCAGTTTCATGATGACGGCCGCATCGGCGTCGGCCAGGCGGCGCTTGAGGTCTTCGGCCGGCAAGACGCCAGAGAGCACCGACAGGCTCTGGTTGCGATAGACCAGCGGTGCACCCAGCACCGAGGCTCCACCGAGCATGGAGCACACACCAGGAATCACCTGCGCTTCATAGCGCTGTGCCAGGCGGTCGTGCAGGTACATGTAGGAGCCATAGAAGAAGGGGTCACCCTCGCAGATCACCGCCACATCACGCCCTGCGTCCAGATGCTCGGCCACCTGTACGCTGGCTTCGTCATAGAAATCGCTGATCACCTGCTCGTAGGACAGGGGGGCGGGCAAGGATTCGGTGGTCACCGGATAGACCAGCGGCAGCAACGTCTGCTCGGGTTGCAGGTGCGCTTCGATGATGCCGAATGCGTTGCCGCGCTTGCCCTTGGCGACGAAGTAGCCGACCACGGGCGACTCGCGCAGCAGGCGCAGGGCTTTGAGCGTGATCAGTTCAGGGTCACCCGGCCCTACGCCAAGGCCGATCAGGCGTCCACGCGGGGCCATCACTCCACCTCCGTGGCCAGGGCATTCACGGCCGCGGCGGCCATGGCACTACCGCCCAGCCGCCCCTGCATGATCACGAAGGGCACGCCACGGCTGTCGGCCGCCAGCATGGCCTTGGATTCGGCAGCGCCAACGAAGCCGACGGGAAACCCCAGAATGAGCGCTGGGCGCGGCGCGCCGGCATCGAGCATTTCCAACAGGTAGAACAACGCCGTCGGCGCGTTGCCGATCACCACCACGCTGCCTTCAAGGTGTGGGCGCCACAGCTCCAGGGCAACGGCGGAGCGGGTGTTGCCAGCGGCCTTGGCAAGGTCCGGTACGCTCGGGTCGCGCAAGGTGCAGATCACCGGGTTGTTCGCCGGCAGTCGTGCCCGGGTGATGCCCTCGGCGACCATGTGCGCATCGCACAGGATCGGTGCGCCACGTAGCAAGGCCTGGCGGCCCGCCTGGCCGGCGCCTTCGGAGAATTGCAGGCCATCAATCGCATCGACCATGCCGCAGGCATGGATCACGCGCACCGCAAGCTTTTCGAGGTCTGCGGGAATCCGCTCAAGTCGGGCTTCCTCACGAATGATCCGGAAGGAATTGCGATAGATCTCCTGACCATCGCGGATGTAGTCAATCATCAAGGTGCTCCGTCGGCAGGTCGAGCATGGCGCCTGCTTCATTCAAGGTAATGTCAGTGGCGCGCAGGGCGCCGAACCCCGGCAGGCGGGGATCACGCTGGTAAAGATCGTAGCGCCCGGGCGCGCGGGCCAGCAGCGTGGCCGGGGCGGTGTGGGCCAGGGCACAGGACCGGGGGCAGCCAGTAAGATGCACGCTGACAGGCGCCCCGGGGCCCAATAATGCGGCCAATGCCACGGCGTCGGCCTTCGTCTCGCTCAAGGCCTTGGCACAGCCGCTGGCGCCGGTGCAGGCGCTGATGCGCACCAGGGGCTCGGCCGCGTGGCAGAGCAGCCCGACCGTCATCAGGCTGCGCTGCGCCTGGTCGAGGCCGCTGGGCGCCAGGTTGGGCAGCACCAGGCTCTGCCAGGGGGTCAAGCGCAGGCTGCTGTCGCCCTGTTCACGCGCGACACGCGCCGCCTCACGCAGCATGGCCGGGGTGAGCCGCCCCAGTGGCGGGGCCACGCCCAGCGCAACCCCACGCCGCTGAGGCAGTGCCCCCAGCCACGTCACCGGGCGAACCGGTCGGCGCCAGCCCAGCACGGCGGGGTCTTGGCGCAACGCCACGCCAAGCCCACCGATGAAATCGGCTGCCGTGCAGGCCTGCAGCACATGCCGCATGCGCGACTGGGTTGGGGTGGCCAGGTCCAGAAAACGTTCGAGCACGGCGCGCACCAGGGTCAGGCCTTGGCTGAACGGCACCGCACCCAGTACGTCACCCTCACCAAGGCTGCCGGCCAGGCCGAATGCGAGCCAGGGCCGCTGCTCAAGCTCAAGCACCGAAAGCCACAGGTCGTGCGGGTGATCGAGCATGGCCAGGCGTTCACCAGCATCGAGCTGAAGGGCGAACTTGGCCGACAACGCGTGAAAGCGTGGCGTGCCCTCGAGCAGGTCGAGGATCTGCCCTGCCAGCGGCCTGACGTCCAGCACCCCCGCTGGGTCAAGCCCAGCCAGGGGGCTGAGCATCAGGTTGCGAACATCGTCGCCGGCCGCTTCACGCGGGCCCAGCCCAGCGGCGAGCAGCGCCGCTACCAGGCCCGGGTGATCAGGGCCCACGCCACGGATCTGCAGGTTGCCCCGGTTGGTGGCCTCGATTACACCGCCTGCGAAGCGCTCGGCGGCGCTGGCGACGGCCTCGGCCTGCTGGGCCAGCAACACCCCGCCCGGCAGCTTGATCCGGCAGATGCCGCCATCCAGGGCGCTGACGATACGCCACAACCCCGGGCAAGCCGAGGGGCGAGGCGAACTGTAGGAAGCGTGAGGTGGCATCGCTGAGGTGTCCGGCAATCCGTGAAACTGCGCTTGAGTGGAGAAGGCGCGGTATTATGCCTGCTTTGGCCGCCCGCATGAAAAGCCGGTGGTCGAGCATCTTTCGGGTAAAGGCACAATTGGGCGTGCTGCACACGCACGAACTCTAGAGGTATCAATGGCACCCTGGCTGACGGTAGTAGGCATCGGCGAAGACGGTTTCAGCGGTCTGGGCAAACAAGCTCGCCGAGCGCTGCTCAGTGGCGCGCGGATTTTCGGCAGCCCCCGCCAGCTGGCCCTGCTGCCGCGTTGCGTGACCGGCGAACGGCTGCACTGGCCGAGCCCTTTTTCGCTCGCGCCCGTGCTTGCGCTGCGTGGCGCGCCTGTGTGCGTGCTGGCCAGTGGCGACCCGATGTTCTATGGGGTGGGCGCCAGCCTGGCGCGCCAGGTGCCTGCCGACGAGATGCAGGTGCTGTCGATGCCCTCCTCGTGCGCCCTGGCGGCTGCGCGCCTGGGTTGGGCGCTGCAGGACGTGCAGGTGGTGTCGCTGGTGGCAAGGCCGCTGGCCGCACTCAACGCGCACCTGCATGGTGGGCTGCGTCTGCTGGTATTGAGCAACGATGGGGACAGCCCGGCGGCAATTGCCGCGTTGTTACGCGAACGGGGTTTCGGCCCCAGCCGCCTGTGGGTCTTCGAACACCTGGGTGGCGAGGCTCAGGGCCAGTTGCACGGGCATGCATCCACGTGGCAGCACGGGCAAACGGCCGCGCTCAACCTGGTGGCCATCGAATGCGTGGCAGCGCCCGAAGCGCCGCGCCTGCACCGTCTGGCAGGCCTGCCCGATGACGCCTACCGGCATGACGGCCAACTGACCAAGCGCGATGTGCGCGCCATCACCCTGGGCCGGCTGGCCCCGGAGCCTGGGCAACTGCTTTGGGACGTGGGCGCGGGCTGCGGCTCGATCGGCATCGAATGGATGCGTGCACACCCGGCATGCCGCGCAGTGGCCATCGAGGCCGACGAGGGCCGTCAGGGGTTGATCGAGTACAACCGCGATGCCTTGGGCGTGCCTGGTCTGCACCTGGTGCGCGGCAAGGCCCCCATGGCACTGGACGGGCTGGAACCCCCGCATGCGGTGTTCATTGGAGGCGGAGTCACCCGTCCAGGGGTTCTAGCGCACTGCTGGTCCAGCTTGCGCCCAGGCGGACGGCTGGTGGCCAACGCCGTGACGGTACAAAGCGAACTGGCCCTGGCCCACTTCAAGGAGCAGCACGGCGGCGAACTGACCCGCATCCATGTTGCCCATGCCCAGCCCCTGGGTGCCTTCGATACCTGGCGCCAAGCATTGCCCATCACCTTGCTCGACGTGGTCAAGCCGGCCGATGCGTGAAGAAACCCGCGAACAGGCCGCCCCGCTGCGCAGTGGCCTGACCACTGGCAGCTGCGCCACCGCGACCAGCCTGGCGGCAGCGCGTCTGCTGCTCACCGGTGCAGACAGCGACGCGGTGAGCATCACCCTGCCCAAGGGCAAGGTGGTGCAGATGCGCCTTGAGTTCTGCCGGCTGGTCGACGATTACGCCGAAGCAGGCACCCTCAAAGACGCCGGCGACGACCCGGACGTGACTCACGGTGCACTGCTGTTCAGCCAGGTACGCCTGCGTGCCCAGCCCGGTGTGCACTTCGTCGCGGGCGCAGGCGTGGGCACCGTGACCCGGCCGGGGCTGGTTCTGGCAGTGGGCGAACCGGCCATCAACCCGGTGCCACGGCGCATGATCACGGACCACCTGCAGGGCCTGGCCGTCGAATGCGGCTACACCGGCGGGTTCGAGGTCACCCTCAACGTGCGGGACGGTGAAGCCCTGGCGCTCAAGACCATGAACCCACGCCTGGGCATCCTCGGCGGCCTGTCGATCCTGGGCACCAGCGGTATCGTCCGCCCCTTCTCCTGCGCAGCCTACATTGCCTCCATCCATCAAGGTATCGATGTGGCACACACCAACGGCTACACCCACATCGCCGCGTGCACCGGCAACGCCAGTGAGGACACCATGCGTCGTGTCTACGGGCTGCCGGAAATCGCCCTGATCGAGATGGGCGACTTCGTGGGCGCGGTACTCAAGCACCTGCGCAAGGTCCCGGTGCCCCGCCTGACCCTGTGCGGAGGCTTTGGCAAGATCAGCAAGCTCGCCGCCGGGCACATGGACCTGCACAGCCGTCATTCGAGCATCGACCTGCCACAGTTGGCGGGCTGGGCGGCGGCAGGCGGGGCCGATCCGGCGCTTCAGGCAGCCATCGTGGCCGCCAACACCAGCCAGCAAGCCCTGGCGCTGGCCCATAGCGCGGGTGTGCAGTTGGGTGATGCCGTGTGCCAGCATGCCCTCGCCTTCGCCCGCAGCGTCGTGCCGGCGCAGGTCAGCGTCGAGGTGGTCGCCATCGACCGCCAGGGCGGCATCGTCGGCCGGGCGGGTCAGCCATGAACGCGCGCATTCTGTTGCTCGGCGGCATTACCGAGGCGCTGGCCATCGCGCGCCTGCTGGGCCCAGACCACATCTACAGCCTGGCCGGCATCGGCCGGGTGCCCGACGACCTGCAGTGCCAGGTACGCGTGGGCGGCTTCGGAGGGACCGAGGGGCTGGCCCAGTACCTGCGTGAAAACGGCATCACACTGCTGGTCGATGCCACCCACCCCTATGCCGCTCGTATCAGCGCCAACGCGGCCAGCGCCGCGCAGCGTGTCGGGATTCCTTGCTGGGCCCTGCACCGTCCAGCCTGGCAGGCACAAGCGGGGGATGACTGGCGAGAAGTGGAAGACTGGCCGGCGCTGATGCAGGGCATTGGGCCTTATGCCCGACCGCTGTTCACCCTGGGTCGGGAACCCCTGCAACACCTGGACGCCATCCCGGATGGCCAGTTCTGGACCCTGCGCGCCTTGCAGGCCTGCCCTGGCAATGCGCGCTGCGAGGTGATCGGTGCACGCGGGCCTTTCGACCTGGACCAGGAACGTGCGCTGTTCATCGACCGGCGCATCGACGTTCTGATCAGCAAGAACAGCGGCAGCGTCGCCACCGAACCCAAGCTGGAGGTAGCCCGCGCGCTGGGTCTGCCGGTGTTCATTCTCAAGCGCCCGACATTGCCGATCACCGATCGGACGTTCCATGCCCTGCCGGAACTGGTAGCGGCCTTGTTTGCTTAGTGGCGAAAGCCCCTTGCATCGCGCCTGGTGGGGTTGGACTCCTACACACCCTTAGGCTTTTTCCGAGCGCCCGCAAGTGGCCATGTGTCGCAGTCCTGCCTTAAACTCGGGCGCCCCCCTCGGAAGACGTGCCTGATATGGAATTGCAATGGTGGATCTGGTTGGTGTTCGGCATCGCGCTGACGTTGCTCGAGCTGGTCTTGCCTACGTTCTTCATCCTCTGGTTCGGTATCGGCGCCGTGCTGGTGGCCTTGGTTTCCCTGGCGTTTCCAGGCCTGGAATTGGCCATGCAAGGGCTGCTCTGGGTCGTGCTGTCATCGCTGACTACCCTGCTGTGGTTCAAGGTGTTTCGCCGCAAGCAGCCCGATGAGCGCTGGACCGCCGCCAGCGTGATCGGTGAGGTCGGCTTGCTGACCACAGGTGTGTCCGAGTTCCAGAAAGGCCGGGTGCGCTTCCAGAAGCCCGTATTGGGCAACGAGGAGTGGACCTGCATTGCCGATACCACCATCCCGGCAGGCGAGCGGGTACGCCTGATCGCCGTCGAAGGAAATACCGCCCGCGTCATGCGGGCCTGAATCCGTAAAAAAGGAATTTGTCATCATGACCAGCCTCATCGTCGTCGGCGCCATCGCCCTGTTCGTACTGATCACCGTGTTCAAGGGGGTGCGCATTGTCCCCCAGGGCGAGGAATGGATCGTCGAGCGCCTGGGCCGCTACCACACCACCCTCAAGCCTGGCCTCAACGTCGTCATCCCCTACATGGACGTAGTCGCCTATCGCCTGCCGACCAAGGACATCATCCTCGACGTGCAGGAACAGGAAATCATCACCCGCGACAACGCCGTCATCGTCGCCAACGCCCTGTGCTTCGCCAAGGTCATCGACCCGCAGAAGGCGTCCTATGGCGTGCAGAACTATGCCTTTGCCGTCACCAGCCTGACCATGACATCCCTGCGCGCCATCGTCGGCGCCATGGACCTGGACGAAGCCCTCTCCAGCCGCGAACAGATCAAAGCGCGCCTGCGCGAGGCCATGTCCGAGCAGACCGAGGACTGGGGCGTAACCGTACGCTCGGTAGAAATCCAGGACATCAAGCCGTCCCAGAACATGCAACTGGCCATGGAGCGCCAGGCGGCCGCCGAGCGGGAGCGCAAGGCCGACGTCACCCGTGCCGAAGGCGCCAAGCAGGCGGCAGTACTCGAAGCCGAAGCGCGCCTGCAAGCCGCCCGGCTGGATGCCGAGGCGCAGATCAGCCTGGCCGAAGCTTCGGCGCGGGCCATCTCGCTGGTCACCGAAGCGGTCGGCAACGAAACCGTCCCGGCCATGTACCTGCTCGGTGAGCGCTACGTTGGCGCCATGGAAAACCTGGCGAGCAGCACTAACGCCAAGGTGGTGGTACTGCCGGCCGACCTGCAGGAAACCGTACGCGGCCTGATGGGCCGCCACAAGGCCTGAACCTGAACGGCTTCGCGGTGCCAGAGCATCGCGAAGCCAGCCGCCATGCACACCACCTGCGTCACGTCACCGCACCCCGCCAAATTTGCTTATACTCGGCCGTACAATAGTCGCCACGATTCCTGACCGGATCTCTCCATGCCCCCACGTCGGCACATCGCCTGGATAGCCTGCCTAGCGGTGCTGTTCAACCTGCTGGCCATGCCGTTGTCCTCTGCTGCGCCCAAAGGCCCGGCAGAGCAACTGCTGTGGGGGGCGTTCTGTTCCAGCATGGCCAACAAAGCCAAGGTCGATGTGCAGGCCCTGGCCAAGATCGACCTGGGTCCGCAAAGCGATGACAGCGCCAGCACGATGCACTGCTGGTGCTGCCTGGGTGCTGCGCCGCCGCTCGCATCAGGCGGCCAAGCGTTACAACTGCATGCCCCGCCTGTGCGTCTTGCCGGCCCACTGTCGTTGGATGCGCCACCCACGCCTACGCCGCGCCAGCTCCGGCCCGCGCTCAATCCCCGTGCCTCCCCGCTTGCCTGAGTGTTTCTCGCTGTCTGCCTGAACCTCATTTCATCGGGACATCCATCATGCTCAAGCACGCCCTTGCCGTGGCCGCCCTCCTGCTGCCCGCCGTCTTCGCCCATGCTCACGAATACACCGTGGGCGACCTGCATATCGCTCATCCCTGGTCTTTGCAGCTGCCGCCCAATGCCCCCAACGTCGCCGCGTACTTCGTGGTGCACAACAATGGCAACACCGATGACCGCCTGCTGAGCGCCGAGTCCCCTATCAGCGATGACACCCAGTTGCATGCGCACGCCATGAGCGCGGCCGGTGCCATGCGCATGCAGCAAGTGCCAAACGTAGTAGTGCCTGCAGGCAAGGATCTGGTGTTCGCGCCCAGCGCTTACCATGTGATGCTCATGCAGCCCAAGGATCGCAGCCTGCTGACCGATGGCCAGCGTTTCCCGCTGACCCTTCGCTTCGAGAAAGCTGGCCCCGTCACCGTGCAAGTGGCGGTGCAGAAAGCGCCGCCGACCGGCCAGCCGCAGGCCCATCAGCACTGATTGGCGCTGACAGGGCGTGATGCGCTCGCTGCCACACCGCCAGCCCCGTACCACCCGCCCTGATCGCAGGCGCGCCGGTGGCGGATGGCTGAGCCTGTTCGCCATGTGGATGATTTTCATCGGGCCGCTGGTTTCCCAGTCGATGCCCATGGATCACCACGGCGGCGGCATGCCCATGCCGATGGACATGCCGATGCCGGCTGCTCATCAGCATGGCGACGCTCATCACGGCCCGAGCCAGGACGGCCAGCTTCATGTGATGTGGGAGAAGTGCGGCTATTGCAGCCTGTTGTTCAACTGCCCTGCATTGCCCCAGGCGCTCAGCCCGCTCAACCTGGCAGCCACCCTGCCTCAAGTCCACCTTCAGCCTGCCACGCGCCACGGGCATGCCAGGCAGGCCGTCTTCCCCGGCGCCCGCAGCCGCGCGCCGCCTGCATCGATCAGTGTTTGACCCGTTTGCGCGCGAAGCCTGATCGCTTCGCGTCTTCTCACGACTGATCGACTGGAATCCTTATGTCCGGCTGCACCCCTCTTTTGTCCCTGCGCGGGACCATCGCCGCCCTGTGTGGCTCGTTGTTGACGCCTGTCGCACTGGCGGCAGACCCTGGTCACCTTGCCTATTCATCCGATGTACCTGAACTCGGCCCTACGGTGATCACCGCCATCGCCCCCAGTTCGCCACTGACCGTGGTCACCAACCCCAAGGACCCTCGCCAGCCCGTGCCGGCCAGTGACGGTGCCGATTACCTGAAAACCATCCCCGGTTTTTCAGCCATTCGTGCCGGAGGCACCAACGGCGACCCAGTACTGCGCGGCATGTTCGGCTCGCGGCTGAACATCCTCACCAATGGCGGGCTGATGCTGGGCGCCTGCCCTAACCGCATGGATGCCCCAACCTCGTACATCGCCCCGGAAACCTACGACCGACTGACCGTGATCAAGGGCCCACAGAGCGTGATCTGGGGGCCGGGCGGCTCGGCAGGCACTGTCCTGTTCGAGCGTGATCCCGAGGCATTCGGCACCCTTGGCAGCCGCGTCAATGCCAGCCTGCTCACCGGCTCCAATGGCCGCTTCGACAAGGTGCTGGACGCTGCTGCCGGCAACAGCCAGGCCTATGCCCGTTTCGTCGGCAATCAGTCGCGCGCTGATGACTACCACGACGGGGCTGGCGATTCGGTACCGTCGCGCTGGGAAAAGTGGAACGGCGATGTCGCCTTGGGCTGGACGCCCGATGCCGATACATTGCTCGAACTCACCGCAGGCAAGGGCGATGGGGAGGCGCGCTATGCCGGTCGGGGCATGGACGGCTCGCAGTTCAAGCGTGAAAGCCTGGGCCTGCGCTTTGAAAAGTCCAACCTGGGCGAGGTCCTCGACAAGCTCGAAGCCCAGGCTTATTACAACTATGCCGACCATGTAATGGACAACTACAGCCTGCGCACACCCTCTGGCAGCGGCATGATGGGCATGCCAATGGTCAGCAACGTCGACCGCCGCACGATGGGCGCACGCATCAAGGCGACCTGGCGCTGGGCCGATGTGCAGTTGATCAGCGGTATCGACGCGCAGACCAACGCGCATCGCCAGCGCGGCGGCATGGGTGTAGACGCGCACAAAGGCCAGGCCTGGACCAAGGATGCCGATTTCCATAATTACGGCGTGTTCGGCGAGCTGACCTGGTCGCTCAGCGGCGACGACCGGGTCATCACCGGTGCCCGCCTGGACCGCGCGTCTGCGCGGGATCTGCGTCAGGCCAGTCCGACCCGGAACGACACCCGCGCCGATACGCTGCCCAGCGGCTTCGTGCGCTATGAACACGACATGGCAGCCCTGCCGGCAACGGCTTACATCGGCCTTGGGCACGCCCAGCGCTTCCCGGACTACTGGGAGCTGTTTTCGCCGAAGACGGCGCCCACCGGGTCGGTCAATGCCTTCGACGGCATCAAGCCCGAGAAAACGACCCAGCTCGACTTTGGTGTCCAGTACCGTAGCGAACGGCTGGAAGCCTGGGCTTCGGGCTATGTCGGTCAGATCCGCGACTACATTTTGTTCGACTACCGCACCGGCATGATGGGCATGGGGGCTTCAAAGGCGCAGAACATCGACGCCCGCATCATGGGTGGCGAGGTGGGTGCGGCCTACTCGCTGAGCGATACCTGGAAGGCCGATGCCACGCTGGCCTACGCCTGGGGCAAGAACAGCAGCGACGGCAAGGCGCTGCCCCAGATGCCGCCCCTGGAAAGCCGCCTGGGCCTGACGTACAGCCGCGATGCATGGAGTGCAGGTGCGCTCTGGCGGCTGGTCGCGGCGCAGAACCGCATCGCCTTCAACCAGGGCAATGTGGTCGGCAAGGACTATGACGCCAGTGCAGGGTTTGGGGTGTTTTCGCTCAACGGCGCGTACAAGGTCAGTAAAAATCTGAAACTCAGCGCCGGGGTCGACAATCTGTTCGACAAGACCTACGCCGAACACCTGAACCTGGCAGGCAACGCCGGTTTCGGCTACCCGGCCAGCGATCCTCAACCGGTCAACGAGCCCGGCCGGACCGTCTGGACCAAAGTCGATTTCAGCTTCTGACATCCACCGCGGGCGCGGCAGTGACCGCGCCCTGTGCGGGTTTACCTGGAGGTTCCCATGAGAGGAACACGCGTTTCATTCTACAACCTGGCCTGGCGTTGGCATTTCTATGCAGGGCTGTTCGTGGCCCCCTTCATGATCCTGCTGGCCCTTACCGGGCTCGTGTACCTGTTCAAACCACAGCTCGATCCATGGCTGTACCGCGACCTGATGGTGGTCGAGGCCGGCCACCATCGCCAAGGGGCCGATGTGATGCTGGCCGAGGTGCGCACGGCGTACCCCGAAGGCCATGTGGGCCAGTACCTGCCGCCGCTGAACGCGCAGCGCAGTGCGCAGTTCGTGGTGCACGACGGCGGGCGCGAGCTGAATGTGTTCGTCGACCCGTACAGCGGCAAGATCCTCGGCGAGCAGGACGGCAAGCGCAACCTGCAAGCCATCGCCCGCGCCCTGCACGGCGAGTTGATGGTGGGCACCCTGGGTGATCGCCTGGTGGAACTGGCCGCAGGCTGGGGCATCGTGCTGGTGGTTTCGGGCCTGTACCTGTGGTGGCCACGCGGGCGCCTGGGCGCAGGCGTACTGTGGCCGCGCCTGGCCGCCCGAGGCCGGCTGTTCTGGCGCGACCTGCATGCGGTCAGTGGGTTCTGGGGCTCGGCGCTGCTGTTGTTGATGCTGCTCAGCGGCATGACCTGGACCGGGTTCTGGGGCAAGCAATATGCCGACCTGTGGAACCGCTTTCCGGTAGCGATGTGGAACGATGTGCCGAAGTCGGACCAGCAGGCACGCGAGCTCAACCATGCTCACCGCCAGACCGTGCCCTGGGCCGTGGAGAACACGCCGATGCCCCAGTCCGGGGCCCATGCCGAGCACGCCGGGCATCACACCCTGTCCAGCCAACCGGCCGCACCGAACGTGGGCGTGCAACAGGTCGAGGACATCGCCACGGCGCGGCAGGTGGAGCCGGGCTACAGCATTACCTTGCCTACCACGGCCGACGGCGTATTCACCGTTGCGGTGTTCGCCGACGATCCACGCAACGATGCCACCCTGCATGTGGACCAGTACACCGGCAAGGTGCTGGCCGATGTGCGCTGGCAGGACTACAGCCCTGTGGCCCGCGCCACGGAACTGGGGGTCATGCTGCACGAGGGCAAGATGTTCGGCCCGCTGAACCAGATCGTCATTGCGCTGGTGTGCCTGATGATTCTGCTGGGGTCGGTCAGTGGCTTGGTGATGTGGTGGAAGCGCAGACCCGAAGGCGGCCTGGGCGTCCCCCCGTTGCGCCACGACCTGCCGCGCTGGAAGACGGCCGTGGTGGTGATGCTGGCATTGGGGCTCGTCTTCCCCTTGGTGGGGGTGTCGATGGTGCTGATGTGGGTACTCGACAACCTGATGGTACGGCGCGCCAGGTTGGCGGCGCAGGCATAGGGCACGGTAGGCGGCTGTCGTGGAACCTCAGGCGAGCCGAAAGGCCCGCCGAGCGTTTCACGGCCCTGCCGGTCGGTGCAGCTTTATTGTCCAAAGCGCCGACGCTTGACCCTGATCATTTCTAAAGCGCCCTGCACTCACGATATCGTGTCGATCTGTCACGCCCGCACCTTTGCAGTGCGTGATAGCCTAGCCGGCTACGTCAGCCAACGCGACTGACCTCTACAAGGGAATGCAGCCTATGACGCAAACTGCGCCGACTCCATCCGACGATCAACACCTGCAACGCAACCTCACCAACCGACACATCCAGCTCATCGCCATTGGCGGTGCCATCGGCACCGGCCTGTTCATGGGCTCGGGCAAGACCATCAGCCTGGCTGGGCCGTCGATCATCTTCGTCTACATGATCATCGGTTTCATGCTGTTCTTCGTCATGCGTGCAATGGGCGAACTGCTGCTGTCGAACTTGAACTACAAGTCGTTCATCGACTTCTCCGCCGACCTGCTCGGTCCCTGGGCGGGCTACTTCACCGGCTGGACCTACTGGTTCTGCTGGGTAGTCACTGGCATTGCCGACGTGGTGGCCATTGCGGCCTATACCCAGTTCTGGTTCCCCGACCTGCCTCAGTGGATACCGGCGCTCACCTGCGTGGCCGTGCTGCTGTCGCTGAACCTGGTCACGGTCAAGCTGTTCGGCGAAATGGAGTTCTGGTTTGCCCTGATCAAGATCATCGCCATTCTGGGCCTGGTCGCCACCGGTCTGTACATGGTCATCACCGGTTTCACCTCCCCCAGCGGGCGCACGGCTCAACTGGCCAACCTGTGGAATGACGGCGGCATGTTCCCCCATGGCGTGATGGGCTTCTTCGCCGGGTTCCAGATCGCGGTGTTCGCCTTCGTGGGCATCGAGCTGGTCGGCACCACGGCGGCCGAAGCCAAGAACCCGGAGCGCACGCTGCCCAGGGCGATCAACTCGATCCCGATCCGCATCATCGTGTTCTATGTACTGGCACTGATCGCGATCATGGCCGTGACCCCATGGCGCGACGTGGTTCCGGGCAAGAGCCCGTTCGTGGAGCTGTTCGTGCTGGCAGGGCTGCCAGCGGCGGCGAGCATCATCAATTTCGTGGTGCTGACCTCGGCGGCCTCGTCTGCCAACAGCGGGGTGTTCTCCACCAGCCGCATGCTGTTCGGCCTGGCCCAGGAAGGCGATGCGCCCAAAGCGTTCGAGAAACTGTCCCGTCGCGCCGTGCCGGCCAACGGCTTGTACTTCTCCTGCCTGTGCCTGTTGCTCGGCGCGGTGCTGATCTACCTGGTCCCGAACGTGATCGAAGCCTTCACCCTGGTCACCACGGTGTCGGCGGTGCTGTTCATGTTCGTCTGGACGTTGATCCTGCTGTCGTACCTGAGCTACCGCAAGCACCGCGCAGCGCTGCACGAGCAGTCGATTTACAAGATGCCTGGCGGGCGCTTGATGTGCTACGTGTGCCTGGCGTTCTTCGCCGGCATCCTGGTGCTGCTGAGCCTGGAAGCCGACACCCGCTCGGCGCTGCTGGTGACGCCGATCTGGTTTGTGATCCTGGCGGTGACCTACCAGTTCGTGCGTAGCCGGCGCCAGCCGCGTACTGCCGTACGTGGGTCGTCGAGCAACTGATGAGGAAACTGTGCAGCCCATTCTCAGGCAGAACTGGCGAATGGGCGCACAACAGCCAGGCCGCTTCAGCCTTGCTCCAACCCCTTGAGCACTGCCTCGGCCAGGGCCAAGCCTTTCTCTAGCGAGTTTTCCGTCGCGGTCAGTAGACTACGAAGCGGCTCTCCCACCCTTTCCAGTGCTGCGGCATTGGTTTCATAAGCCGCTTTCAGCGCGGCAACGGCGCACACAAGTGCATCCTCGCTATCGATTCCAGCCTGAACCGACAGTATTGGATCATGAGCCTGATTGCAGGTGCCGAAATCGGCACTGGCGGTCACGGAACGCGATGTGCGGGGTGGATCTGGAACGATCTTCTTGAGCATGGTGCATCTCCTTGCAGCTCTCTCTTTATGACGCTCCGAGCCCATACGCCAATATGGGTGGACGGAGCCGTGCGGGTTGGCGTGCCGGCAGAGAGAACCGGTGAGCCCGAAGGCTCCCACACACGGCTCCGCCCATGACGGGTGCAGCCATGCAGAGCAAAGTCGCAAGGAGCGTCAATGCTCGATCTCTCTGTAAAACGGGACGCCAATCCCGGTCGCAGAATCTACTGCGGTGCCGAACGGTACTCAAGTACCGCTTATGTGTCAAAACTGTTCACCGCCCTGGACCCAATCCTGTGCAGGCCAGTCGCGCAAGCACCAATCTGGCCCCTATCCAAGCCCTGCATAGAAGCACAACCCTTCTAGACCGCAGCCTTGCGCACCACGGCACAGCCTTTGCAATCGCCCTTCTGCCCACACCACAACAACTCAGCGGAGAGAGCACATGAAGCGACGCAGTCTGATCAAGGCCTTCACCCTCAGCGCCTCGATGGCGGCGATGGGCCTTAGCTGGAGCCTCCAGGCCGCCGAGACCATCAAGGTCGGCATCCTGCATTCGCTGTCCGGGACCATGGCCATCTCCGAGACGTCGCTCAAGGACATGGCCTTGATGACCATCGATGAGATCAACGCCAAAGGTGGGGTGAACGGCAAGATGCTGGAGCCGGTGGTGGTGGACCCGGC
This sequence comes from Pseudomonas sp. URMO17WK12:I9, assembly GCF_900230165.1. Lineage (NCBI taxonomy): Bacteria > Pseudomonadati > Pseudomonadota > Gammaproteobacteria > Pseudomonadales > Pseudomonadaceae > Pseudomonas > Pseudomonas sp. URMO17WK12:I9. Next base: position 120,676 of record NZ_OCMQ01000011.1, read on the forward strand.
GTCCAACTGGCCGCTGTTCGCCGAAAAAAGCCGCCAGTTGCTGACCCAGGACAAGGTCGCGGTGGTGTTCGGTTGCTGGACGTCGGTGTCGCGCAAATCGGTGTTGCCGGTATTCGAGGAGCTCAATGGTCTGCTGTTCTACCCGGTGCAATACGAGGGCGAAGAGATGTCGCCGAACGTGTTCTACACCGGCGCTGCGCCCAACCAGCAAGCGATTCCGGCGGTGGAATACCTGATGAGCGAGGATGGCGGCGGCGCCAAGCGTTTCTTCCTGCTGGGCACCGACTACGTCTACCCGCGCACCACCAACAAGATTCTGCGTGCGTTCCTGCACAGCAAGGGCGTGGCCGACAAGGACATCGAGGAGGTCTACACGCCGTTCGGCCACGCCGACTACCAGACCATCGTCGCCAACATCAAGAAGTTCTCGGCCGGGGCTAAGACGGCGGTAATTTCCACGGTCAACGGCGACTCCAACGTGCCTTTCTACAAAGAGCTGGCCAACCAGGGCCTGAAAGCGACCGATGTGCCGGTCGTGGCGTTCTCGGTGGGGGAAGAAGAGCTGCGGGGCATCGACACCAAGCCGTTGGTGGGTCATTTGGCCGCCTGGAACTACTTCGAGTCGGTGGATAACCCGGTCAACCAGAAGTTCGTCGCTGATTGGAAGGCGTATGCCAAGGCCAAAGGCCTGCCTGGCGCCGACAAGGCGGTAACTAACGATCCGATGGAAGCCACCTATGTGGGCATTCACATGTGGGCGCAGGCGGCGGAAAAAGCCAAATCCACCGATGTGGACAAGGTGCGCGAAGCGCTGGCCGGGCAGACCTTCAAGGCCCCTTCGGGCTACACCCTGACCATGGACAAGACCAATCACCACCTGCACAAGCCCGTGATGATCGGCGAGATCCAGGACGATGGGCAGTTCAGCGTGGTGTGGGAGACCGAGCAACCGCTGCGGGCACAACCCTGGAGCCCCTTCATCCCAGGCAACGACAAGCGCCCTGATTACGCCGTGAAAGGTAACTGAGGCCCAAGGCTGCTTTGCAGCCCGCCCGTAGGCGGCCCGGCGTTCGGGTACGCCTGCGCGTAAGCGCTGATTTACAGGAGAGCCTCATGCTCAGATTCCTGCTTACCCTGCTACTGCTGCTGCCCATGGCAGCCCAAGCCAGCGAGGGCGAGTTTTTCCTCGCCGCCAAGCCCGCCGAGCAGGCGCGCCTGCTCGATACCTGGGCCGCCCAACCCGAGCCGGGCCGGCTGGCGCTGTTGGAAAACCTGCAGGCCGGCCGCATTGCCAAGGACGACAACCGCAAGGTGCGCCTGAACAACCGCCTGCGCGGGCTGATCGACAATGCCCTGGCCAGCCACCGGTTACTCAGTGACGACAGCGCCACCCGGCTGGCTGCCGCCAGGCAGTTGCAAAAGAGTGCACAACCGGCCCAGGTCGCCTTGCTCGACCGGCGCTACGCCAGCGAGCCGGATGCGGCCGTGCGGGCAGCCTTGGGCCTGGCGTTGGCCAACCTGCAGCTCGGTGCCAGCGACCCGTCGGTGCGCCTGGCGGCCGTGCGCCTGTTGGGAGAAACCGGTGACCCAACGGCCCGCACCCGCCTGGAGGCGCTGTTGCAACCAGAGATGGAAACGGACCCCACGGTGCGTACCGCCGCCGAAACCAGCCTGGCCCAGGTCAAACGCAAGCTGCTGGTCGGTGAAGTGCTCGGCCAGGCCTTCAGTGGCCTGTCGCTGGGGTCGATCCTGCTGTTGGCGGCGCTGGGGCTGGCGATCACGTTCGGCCTTCTGGGGGTGATCAACATGGCGCACGGCGAGATGCTGATGCTCGGCGCCTACAGCACCTACATGGTGCAGGTCGTGGTGCAGCGCTACGCCCCGGGCGCCCTGGAGTTTTACCCGCTGATCGCCCTGCCCGTGGCGTTCGCCGTCAGTGCCGGTGTCGGCATGGCGCTGGAGCGCACGGTGATCCGCCACCTGTACGGCCGGCCCCTGGAAACCCTGCTGGCCACTTGGGGCATCAGCCTGATCCTGATCCAGGCTGTGCGGTTGCTGTTCGGCGCACAGAACGTCGAGGTCAGCAACCCGGCCTGGTTGTCGGGTGGCATCCAGGTCCTGCCCAACCTGATCCTGCCCTACAACCGCCTGGTGATCATCGCCTTCGCCCTGGCCGTGGTGCTGCTGACCTGGCTGCTGCTCAACCGCACGCGTCTGGGCCTGAACGTGCGCGCCGTCACCCAGAACCGCAACATGGCGGCCTGCTGCGGCGTGTCCACCGGGCGTGTGGACATGCTCGCCTTCGGCCTGGGCTCGGGCATCGCAGGCCTGGGCGGCGTGGCCTTGAGCCAGGTCGGCAACGTGGGGCCGGACCTGGGGCAAAGCTACATCATCGATTCATTCCTGGTGGTGGTGCTTGGGGGGGTCGGCCAACTGGCCGGAAGCCTCTGGGCGGCGTTCGGGCTGGGCATCGCCAACAAACTGCTGGAGCCGCAGATCGGTGCGGTGCTCGGCAAGATCCTCATCCTTGCGCTGGTCATTCTGTTCATCCAGAAGCGCCCGCAAGGCCTGTTTGCCCTCAAGGGACGGGTGATCGACTGATGAACCAGCCACTGCTTGTCACCGCCGCGCACAAAGCCGGCCCTCGCCTGTCGCTGGCGCTGGGTATCGCCGCCCTGACCCTGCTGCTCGCCTTGCCGCTGTTGTCACTGCTGCCCGCCGATCATGCCCTGCATGTGTCGGCCTATGTGCTCACACTGGTGGGCAAGATCCTCTGTTACGCCATCGTGGCCCTGGCCCTTGACCTGGTCTGGGGCTATGCGGGGCTGTTGTCGCTTGGCCATGGCCTGTTCTTTGCCCTGGGCGGCTATGCCATGGGGATGTACTTGATGCGCCAGGCCGCCGGGGACGGGCTGCCGGGTTTCATGACGTTCCTGTCCTGGAGCGAGCTGCCCTGGTACTGGGCAGGGACCCAGCACTTTGCCTGGGCCTTGTGCCTGGCGGTGCTGGCGCCTGGCATGCTGGCCCTGGTGTTCGGCTGGTTTGCCTTCCGCTCGCGGATCAAGGGTGTGTACTTCTCGATCATGACCCAGGCCCTGACCTTTGCCGGGATGTTGCTGTTCTTTCGCAATGAGACCGGTTTTGGCGGCAACAACGGTTTCACCAGCTTTCGCACCCTGCTGGGCTTCGACATCGCCGCACCCGGGACCCGCGCGGTGCTGTTCCTGCTCACCGTCGCACTGCTGGTCGCAAGCCTGTACCTGTGCTGGCGGCTGACGCGCAGCAAGTTCGGGCGCTTGTTGACAGCCGTTCGCGATGCCGAGAACCGATTGATGTTCTGTGGCTACGACCCGCGTGGTTTCAAGCTGCTGGTATGGGTGCTCAGTGCCATGCTGTGTGGCCTGGCAGGCGCGTTGTACGTGCCACAGGTCGGCATCATCAACCCTAGCGAGATGTCGCCCACCAACTCCATCGAGGCCGCTGTCTGGGTGGCGCTGGGCGGGCGCGGCACCCTGATCGGTCCCCTGCTGGGCGCAGGGCTGATCAACGGCATGAAGAGCTGGTTCACCGTGGCTTTCCCGGAATTCTGGCTGTTTTTCCTCGGCGCGCTGTTCATCCTCGTGACCCTGTACTTGCCCAAGGGCCTGGTCGGCCTGTGGAACAAAAGGAGCCAGCCATGAGAGGCCTGCCCCCGGTACACCCGGAGTTCATGCTCGAACCTGCCTTCGACCCGCAGGGTATCGGCCGCGACGCCATAGGCCTGGGCCATGCCCGGGTACCTGGCCTGGACGCGCGGCACGGCACCGTGCTGAGCCTTGAAGAGGTAAGCGTCAGTTTCGATGGGTTCAAGGCGCTCAATGCGCTGACGCTGTATATCGGCGTGGGCGAGCTGCGCTGCATCATCGGCCCGAACGGCGCCGGCAAGACCACGATGATGGACGTGATCACCGGCAAGACACGGCCCAGCGCAGGCAGTGCCTACTTTGGCGACACGCTCGACCTGACGCGCATGAGCGAATACCAGATTGCCCTGGCGGGTATCGGCCGCAAGTTCCAGAAACCCACGGTGTTCGAGGCGTTGAGCCTGTACGAAAACCTCGAGCTGGCGCTCAAGACCGACAAGTCGGTGTGGGCGAGCCTGAGGTCGCGCTTGAGCAGCGAGCAACGCGACAGGATCGACGAAGTCCTGACCACCGTGCGCCTGAACGGGCTGGCCTCGCGCCAGGCCGGGCTGCTGTCCCACGGCCAGAAGCAATTTCTGGAAATTGCCATGCTGCTGGTCCAGGAACCCCAATTGCTGTTGCTCGATGAACCCGTGGCCGGCATGACCGACGCCGAAACCGCTTTCACTGCCGAGCTGTTCAAGGGGCTTGCAGGCAAGCACTCGCTGATGGTGGTCGAGCATGACATGGGGTTCGTGGGCAGCATCGCCGACCATGTGACGGTGCTGCACCAGGGTTCGGTGCTGGCTGAGGGGCCGCTTGAGCAGGTGCAGGCCGATGATCGTGTGGTCGAGGTGTACCTCGGTCGTTGAGCAAGTGCACGTTTAATCATGCGTACACCGGTGAGCTACCGGGGTCGCACAACCGGTTACTTCAGGAGCCTCGCATGCTCAAGATCGATACGCTGCACCAGTACTACGGCGGCAGCCACATCCTGCGCGGCCTGTCCTTCGAAGCCAGGCTGGGCGAGGTCACCTGCCTGCTGGGTCGCAACGGCGTGGGCAAGACCACGTTGCTGCGTTGCCTGATGGGCCTGGTGCCTGTGCGCGAAGGCAGCGTGGAGTGGGAAGGCAAGCCCATTACCGCACTCAAGCCGCACCACCGGGTGCAGGCCGGCATCGCGTACGTACCGCAGGGCCGCGAAATTTTCCCGCGCCTGAGCGTCGAGGAAAACCTGCTGATGGGCTTGTCACGCTTTCCGGGGCGCGAGGCACGTGAAGTGCCTGCCTTCATCTACGAGTTGTTCCCTGTGCTCGAACAAATGAAGCAACGCCGAGGCGGGGATTTGTCCGGGGGGCAGCAACAGCAGCTGGCTATTGGCCGGGCACTGGCCAGTCGCCCGCGCCTGCTGATTCTCGATGAGCCCACCGAAGGCATCCAGCCTTCGGTGATCAAGGAAATAGGCGCGGTGATCCAGCGGCTGGCGCAGCGCGGCGACATGGCCATCCTGCTGGTCGAGCAGTTTTACGATTTTGCCGAAGCGTTGGCGGATCACTACCTGGTCATGGCCCGCGGCCAGATCGTACAGCGTGGCCGGGGCGAAAACATGCAGGCCGAAGGTGTACGCGGGCTGGTAACCATTTAACCTGCACGCTTCGACCTTGCGAGACGCTGCCATGAGTCACGAAATCCGCGACGCCCTGCCTGCCGACCTACCGGCCATCCTCGACATCTACAACGATGCCGTGCGCAACACCACGGCTATCTGGAACGAGACGCCGGTGGACCTGGCCAACCGCCAGGCCTGGTTCGACGCCCGTGCGCAACAGGGTTACCCGATACTGGTAGCCGTGGACGGCGCCGACGTGCTGGGCTACGCCTCGTTCGGGGACTGGCGCCCGTTCGAGGGGTTCCGCCACACGGTCGAGCATTCGGTGTACGTGCGCAGCGATCAGCGCGGCAAAGGGCTTGGGCCGGCGCTGATGCGTGCATTGATCGAGCGCGCACAAGGTGGCGGCAAGCACGTCATGGTCGCGGCCATCGAAAGCGGCAACGCAGCGTCTGTGCACCTGCACGAGCGCCTGGGGTTCGTGGTCACCGGGCAGATGCCGCAGGTGGGGGTGAAGTTCGGGCGCTGGCTGGACCTGACCTTCATGCAGCGGGTGCTGAACCCAGGGGCCGAGCCAGACCTGCCATGACACTGGGCAAGGCCGCCCTCACGCAGCCTTGCCCGGTGACACAAGGCTGCGCAGGCCAGCGCTCCAGCCCTGCCCGCGCCTGATTCCCCTCACATCTGCGTAAACCTGCCCAGGCGCTGGCGCAGCATGCTGTTCTCGTTGCGCAGCTGCTGCACCTCCTGGAGCAATTCCAGGGCCAGCGCCACGCCTTCCCATTCCAGCTCCAACTCCTGGTGCAGCTTGGCCGCGCGCCTTGCCAGCAGCGGTGCCTGATCGTCGAACAGCCAGTCTTCAGGCCTGCGCCCGGTTGGCTCCACAATGCCGTGCTCGACGATCTCGATCACACAGTCCGCCGTAAGGTCGGCTTCCTGACACAAGGTATGCATGTCCAGTTGAACGATCAGGGTGCTGCTCATGATCACTTACTCCATTGTGCCCTCGGGTCGAACGCGGCCTTCTCGGAAAGCTTGGCCCACAGTTCCCGGGTAGATTCGTCAGAGGTGGTCGGCATGACGACCTTGAGCTGTGCATAGAGGTTGCCGCGCTGGCCCTGCTTGTCGGCCAGGCCCTTGCCTGGCACCCGCAGGCGCTGCCCGCTCTGGCTGTCGGGGCGGATGGTCAGGTTGATCCTGCCTTCGAGCGTGGGCACCGCCACCTTGGTGCCCAAGGCCGCTTCCCAAGGCGCCAGCGGCACGGTGATGATCAGGTCATGCCCCTCGACGTCGAACAGCGGGTGCGGGGCCATGCGGATGGTCAGGAACAAATCGCCATTGGCACCGCCACCGACACCCGGGGCACCCTGGCCCTTGAGGCGAATGCGCTCGCCATCGGTCACGCCGGCCGGGATCTTGACGTTCAGGGTCTTGGTGGTGAACCCCGTACGCTGGCCCATGGCATTGGTTTGCGGAACCTGGAAGCTGATCTGCTTGGACTCCTTGCTCAGGGTTTCTTCCAGAAATACCGCCAGTTCAAGCTCCACGTCCTGCCCTCGCCTGCCGGCACTGCGCTGTTGTTGACGGGCGCCCCCGAACGGGTTGCCTCCACGACCGCCGAACATCGAGCTGAAAAAGTCCGAAAAATCGCCACTCTCGAAACCGCCTCCGGCCCCGCCTCGGCTTTCCCAGCCTGGCGGCGCCTGGAATGGCCGACCATGCTGGCCGCCGTACTTGCGAATTTCATCGAATTCGGCGCGTTTCTGCGCATCGCCCAGCACTTCGTAGGCCTCGTTGGCTTCCTTGAATTTGTCTTCGGCGTCGCGCTCTTTGCTGACATCAGGGTGATACTTGCGGGCCAGCTTGCGGTACGCGGCCTTGATCGCCTTGTCGTCCGCTGTGGGCTCTACGCCAAGTATCTTGTAGTAGTCTTTGAAGTCCATCTAGGGATCACCAGTGAGAATGTGCGTGTTGCTGGAGAAGATAGGGATCAAGCATAGCCTTTCAAGGCCCGCTTGGGGTTGCTCCATGGCAGACGACCGGTCTTGATTCTGTCGCCAGCTGGCATACACTGCGCGGCCGTTTTGCCTCCGGAAGCCTTTTCCCCATGTCCGACGTATCCCCGGCCCGCGCCCTTGGCATCGACTTTGGCACCTCCAACTCGACGGTTGGCTGGCACCGACCGGGCACGGAATCGCTGATTGCCCTGGAAGACGGCAAGATCACGTTGCCCTCGGTGGTGTTCTTCAACATCGAGGAGCGCCGCCCTGTCTACGGTCGGCTGGCCCTGCACGAATACCTCGAAGGCTACGAGGGGCGCCTGATGCGCTCGCTCAAGAGCCTGCTCGGGTCCAAGTTGATCAAGCACGACACCAGCGTGCTGGGCAGCGCACTGCCGTTCAAGGACCTGCTGGGCATGTTCATCGGTGAGCTGAAAAACCGCGCGCAGGCCGAGGCCGGCCGTGAGTTCGATCAGGTGGTACTCGGCCGCCCGGTATTCTTCGTCGACGAGGACCCGGCAGCCGACCAGGAAGCCGAGGACACGCTGGCCGAGGTAGCACGCAAGATCGGCTTCAAGGACGTGTCGTTCCAGTACGAGCCCATCGCTGCGGCGTTCGACTACGAGTCGGGCATCAGCCGGGAGGAACTGGTGCTGATCGTCGATATCGGCGGCGGTACTTCCGACTTCACCCTCATCAGGCTGTCGCCTGAGCGGCACGCGGTAGCCGAGCGCCAGAGCGACATCCTTGCGACCGGTGGCGTACACATCGGCGGCACGGACTTCGACAAGCAGCTGAGCCTGCAAGGGGTGATGCCGCTGTTCGGTTATGGCAGCCGCATGAAAAGCGGTGCCTTGATGCCAACCAGCTATCACCTGAACCTGGCCACTTGGCACACGATCAACGCCTTGTACTCACAGAAGTCGCAGTTGGCCTTGGGCAACATGCGCTACGACATCGAGGACACCCTCGGCGTGGATCGGCTGTTCAAGCTCATCGAGGAGCGCGCCGGGCATTGGCTGGCCATGGAAGTGGAAGCCAGCAAGATCGAGCTGACCGAACAGCCCAGTCGTCATGTCGACCTCGGCCGCATCGAATCCGGCCTTGGCGTGGACCTGTCTCGCAGCTTGTTCGAGATGGCCATCGAAAGCCTGCTGGAACGGGTGCGGGCCAGTGTCACGGACTTGCTGGCCAAGGCCGGGGTCAGCCAGGGCCAGGTCGACACGGTATTTTTCACGGGCGGCTCCAGCGGCATTCCAGCCCTGCGCAACAGCGTGGCGGCGATGTTGCCCAATGCACGTCATGTGGAAGGCAACATCTTTGGCAGCATCGGCAGTGGGCTGGCCATCGAGGCACGCAAGCGCTACGGCGCGTGACGAAATGACCGGGGTAAGGGGCGCTTGGGTCGCCCCTCGTTGGCGGTGGCGCTGGTCAACACCGCCTGACCAAGCCTGACGCCGGCCCTGCTATGCCCTGAGCAGGCCCGCCGTGGCCGCATTCAAACCAGCTCCATCCTGCGCAGCTCGCTCTTGAGATAGGCGTAATAGACCGGCCCTGCCACCACCCCCGGCAGGCCGAACGCCGCTTCGAACACCAGCATCGCCAACAGCAGTTCCCAAGCCTTGGCCCTGATCTGCCCCCCGACGATCTTGGCGTTGAGGAAGTATTCCACCTTGTGGATGACGATCAGGTAGACCAACGCCGCCGCAGCCACCCACACCGACAACGACAACCCCACGATGGTGATCAGGGTGTTGGACATGAGGTTGCCAATGACCGGTAGCAGACCCAACAGGAACGTCAGCACGATCAAGGTCTTGGTCAGCGGCAGATGCACCCCGAACAGCGGCAGCACCACGGCCAGGAAGATGCCGGTGAATGCGGTATTGAGCAGGGAAATCTTGATCTGGGCGAAAACGATGTTGCGAAACGCCTGGACCAGCAGGCTCAGACGCTCGAACAGGGCGGCAGCCAGTGGCTTGCGCCGAGAGATGTCGGGTATGCGCTGCAGGGCGACGATGGCCCCCAGGATCATGCCGATCAGCAGGGTCACGAACATGTGCGCCATGCCCTTGCCCACCAGTTGCAAATCACTGAGGTGGCTCTTGATCCAGTCGCCGATCGCCACTTTGAACTCTGCCGCGCTGGCCGGCAGGTAGCCCTCGATGAACGGCGGCAACTGGCCGCGTGCCCGCTCCACCAGCGCCATGAACTTGTCCAGCGAAGCGCCTGGATTTTCCGCTTCATGCAACAGGAAGCTGAATGCCCCGGCGATCAACAGCGCAAGGCTGATCACCACCAGCGTCCCCAGCAGCGCCACTGCCAGCCAGCGCGCACGCTGCCCGGCAATCAACGGCTGCAGGCGCGGCGTGAGCATGTTGACCAGTTCGAACACCAGCAGGCCTGCCAGCAGGCTGGGCAGCAGCTTCAACGGCAATGCCATCAGCAAGCCTGCGAATACGATGATCAAACTTGCCAGGGTGACTTGGCGGGGGGTGAAGGTCATACAGCCTCAGCGGCAGCCAGCGAAGAAGATCCGCAGTCTGCCAGCGTTAGGCCTGCAGGCATAGGCACCGATCATTTCTTCTTCAGGCAGTCACTCATGAACGCCTTGCGCTCATCACCCTTGAGCACCTTGGCAGTGGCGTCGGCATTGCACGTCTTCATTTTTTCCTGCTGGGTGGGTGGCACCTGTTTCTTCAGGCACGTACTCATGAAGGCCTTGCGGGCGTCGCCCTTGAGCGATTGCGCCGTGGCATCTGCATTGCACGTTTTCATCTTTTCCTGCTGGGTAGTAGTTGCCGCAAAGCCCTGGGCGCTGAACATCAGCGCGACCATCAGCAACGGAATGTGCAGCCGTTTCATGTCGTGTTCTCCTGAGCCCGCGCCCAACGCACGGTGACACCAGCAGTGTAGACAAGCCTGGCGCGAGGCCCGGTTTGCCATCAAGCGCACGACAACCATTTGCACGCAGGCAATTGGCTAGCTCGATCGAACTCCTGGCGCTGCGTGAGGTTCAAAACCTGCACATACCCTTTTGTGCAAGGAGCGGGACGATGTTCAAGCAGACTCTGGCAATCCTTCTGGCCAGCGCCACCCTGGCGGCATGCGGCAGCCGCCCGGAAAACCCGGTGGACTATGTGACCTACCGCAACGAGCCCCTGGTCAAGCAGGTCGAAAATGGCATGACCATGCAGCGCGTGATCGCCATCGGCGGCAGCCCGTCCAATGTCATCGACCTGCCCAATGGCGGCACCTGCAACGATTACATCCTCAACCGCGACGGCAAGCAGCAGCCGTACTACGTGCGCTTCGATGCCACCGGCCATGTGGATGCCAAGGGTTTCAAGACCTGCAAACAACGTGAAGAAGACCGCGAGGCCGTCAAAGGCGCGTAAGGCTTCCGCTACCTGACTACGACTACCTGATGCTTTTCGGAGATGAAACATGAACACGACTGAAATGACCGATATCCAGACCCTGCGCCAGCGTGCACGCGAGCATGTGGAAAATGGTGCAGTGACCGAAGGCTACAATGCCGATCGCGAGCGCATCATCAAGCTGCTCAACGATTCGCTGGCCACCGAGCTGGTCTGCACCCTGCGCTACAAGCGTCACTACTTCATGGCTTCTGGCGTCAAGGCCAGTGTGGCTGCCGAAGAATTCCTGGAGCATGCCAACCAGGAATCCGAACATGCCGACAAGCTGGCCGAGCGTATCGTGCAACTGGGCGGTGAGCCTGACTTCAACCCGGACAACCTGAGCAAGAACTCCCACGCCCAGTACGTGGCGGGTGCGACCCTCAAGGAAATGGTCCTGGAAGACTTGGTGGCCGAGCGTATCGCCATCGACAGCTACCGCGAGATCATCCAGTACATCGGCGACAAGGACCCGACCACTCGCCGTATCTTCGAAGATATTCTGGCGCAAGAAGAAGAGCACGCCGATGACATGTCCGACCTGCTCGACGGTCTGTAAGGCCAATCGCAACACGCAAGGCCGCTGATGCGGTAATGCTCGTCACGCAGGGCTGCTTCGCAGCCCATTGCGGTCGGTCCGGCGCCCTGATCGGACCGTTCCCAGCCTCGGTGATTGTGAAGCGCCGACTGTCTTGTCCCAGACCTTTGAGTTACTGAACCCTGTGATCGGTCCCGCCGAGGTGCTGGGCTGGCTGCCAGGCCACGCAGCGCCAAGGGTTTCCAGCTCGGCAGCTCAGAGGGTCGGGGCTGCTGCGCAGCCCCAGCATTCCAGCTCGGCAACTAACAGGGCCACAGGGCGCGGCAGGACATCTGAACCGCCGCGCCCATCGTCTTCCATCACTTGCGGCCTTTGACGGCCGCCGGCGCCTTGCCTTCCTTCATCTGCTGCAACAACGGTGTGCACTGGTTGGGATCATCACCACTGCTGGGCGCGACCAGCGCCAGGAGACCGGCCGCAGGCCCCGCGACCACCCCAAGGGCAACCATGCCGGCACCGCGCAGCGCCAGCGGTACGGCCTGCACCCCGGCGCTCGGTTTGGCGAAAGCTCCCCGCACATACAGCGGCGAGCGCAGGGAGAACAGCCTCAGCCCCTTGGATTCCGGTGTGATCTTCAGGTCCAGGCGCTCATTGGCGAAGTTGGCGGTGCCGTTGATGTAGATGATCGCGTTCTCGGTATCGAAAATGAACAGACGCGTGCTGGCAAGGCCATCCTTGATACCGACATCGGCAGCGGCGCAGTTGATCTTCACGTCTTCATCACCGAACAGTTTGTCGACGATGTAGTTGCCCACGTTCAACCCTGCGATTTCCATGAGGCTGCGGCTGATGGCGCCATCGTTGACCAGCATGCGCAGGTCGCCATTGGCGCTACCGAGCAGTGCTGCCACGGAGTTGCCGCTACCGGTAATGTCGGCATCCCCATTGAGCTCGCCAAAGCTGCTTTGCATCGGCGCGAAAGAAGGGAACAGCTGCTTGAGCTTGAATCCCCTGGCGGTCAGCCGTGCACGCCCCTGCAACGGAACGTTGCGGCCGTCCAGGCGGATGCGCGATGCCAGATTGCCGCCCGCTACGCCAAACCTCAAAGGCTCCAGGCGCAGCAGGCCGTCTTCCAGGATCACGTGGGCCGACAGGTCGTTGAAGGGAAGCTGCTCGCTGTGCACGATGCGCTTGCCGGTGAAGGTGACATCGGCATCCATGGCGCGCCAGCGGTCGGTACGAAATTCCTCGACCGGCAGGACCTTGTCGGACGGCTGCTTGCTGGCACCGCCACGGGCTTTCTGCTCGGCATTGGAGTCAGCGCCGATCAGTGGCGCCAGGTCCTTGAACAGGAGCTGGTTGGAAACGAGCTTGCCCGTGAGCTTGGGCCGAGGCTTGCTGGCGACGTACGCCAGGTCACCATGAATGTCGCTGTCACCGATCTTGCCATTGAACCCTTGGTACTTGAAGGTGGCGCCCTGCTCAGCGTGCAGGTTGGCGCTGAGGTGGCCATCGGTGGAATATGCCGGGGTGTCAGGCAATGTCACGCCGGTCAACGGGAACAGATTGCCAAGGCTCGCGCCCGACAGGCGCAGTCGCAGGTCGAGTGCACCCAGGTTGAGCGGATCGGTCAGGGTACCGGCCAGTACCACATGGGTGTCGGCGATGCGCACATCCGCTTGCAGTGGGAAGGGTTGATCGGATGCTTTGAGTGCCAGCAGGCCACCGATCTTGCCAGTGCCGGACACGGGCTGATCCTTGTAGCGCCCCTGCGCCTTGAGGCCGAATGCATAGTCCTGTGCAGGCGCCGACTTCTCGGCCGTGGCCTTGCCCACGATGTCGCTGAACGGAATGGGCTTACCCAGCGGATCGATCTGGACCTTCATGCGAGCCTTGAGCGTCTGGTCGTCGAAGCTGACGTTACCTTGGTCGAAACCAATCGCGCCGATGTCCATTTCCCATTTGGACGGTGCTTCGTTTTCGTCTTTCGGGCCGAAGTCGAAGTTCCAGTTGGCCCTGCCGTCCGCCAGGCGTGTCAGGCTGGCAGTCGGCTTGGTCAAGTTGATGCGCGGGATGCTGACTTGGTGAAACAACAGGGGCAGCGGCGACAGGCGAAACTCCACGCGCTCCAGTGCTACCATCTGCGGCTCTTTGAGCCAGTCCGGGTTGCCCAGGGTGAGGTCTTCAGCCGTGAAATGCGGCCAAGGTATCCATGCCCGCCAGCCCCCTTCTTCAGGCTCGGTGCGCCAGTGCACTGCAAGGTTGCCGTTGATGGCGAAGGGCCGATGCAAGGCCTCGGACACCTTCTCGTTGAGCAGCGGCTTGACGCGGTTCCAGTCGAAGGTGGCAATCACCACGACCAGGATTGCCAGCACGGTCAGCAGTGTGGTCAGGGTCCAGAGGATGATTCTGGCGGGGCGCGTCATTGCGTGAGTCTCCATGCGGCAAGGCGAAAACAAGCGTAGCGGTGAGGGGTCATGTATCTGGGACTGATGAAAGGCGTGAGGGTTTTATCTCAGGGGGAGGATAGCCAAGAATTTCCCGCGTCTGGGTGCGTTTGGCTCGTCATGCTCACTCGGTGCATCCCTTACGCACCCCTACCATCAAGCCCACCGGCGGCCCTGCAAGGCTCTGAATAGAGCCTTTGACGCCTGATATCAATGGGGTCGATTTTTACCATTACCCGGATGAACTTCTCTGTGCAGGTGCGAGGCGTAGCATTGGCTACACACCCACTTTCCAGCCCCGCAGAGGAGCACCGAATCATGAAACGCCATCTGTTGACCCTCACCTTTTCCTTGCTTGCAGCCAATGCGTTCGCCCTGCCAGGTGCCGAGCAGCACCTGACGGCCGAATCGCGTTCGAGCGCTGTTCAAACCATCCAACCACTTGAAACACTCGCCGAAGGCGGCTCCGACCGGTTGATCGAGCGCAGCGCCCGTGTTGCCGAAGGGGGTTCCGACCGCCTGATCGAGCGCAGCGCCCGTGTTGCCGAAGGGGGTTCCGATCGCCTGATCGAGCGCAGCGCCCGTGTCGCCGAGGGCGGTGCAGATCGCTTGTCGCAAACGGCACGGGTGAGCTGACCTTATGGAAGACGCACCGCGCTGTCGTCTACCTGACCTCCCCCTTCGAGCCCGGTCCATTGACCGGGCTTCGTTTTTTTAACTAGAGTGCCCAGCCACCCTTTATAGAAACCTGCATCATGTTGCCGCGTGCCGAACAGAAGCTACAGACCCGCCAGGCCCTGCTCGATGCCGCCTGCCTGCTCATGGAGAGTGGTCGTGGCTTTGGCAGCATCAGCTTGCGCGAAGTGGCCAAGGCGGCCGGCATCGTGCCCACCGGTTTCTACCGGCATTTCCCGGACATGGATGCACTGGGCCTGGCTCTGGTCAATGAGGTGGACGATACCTTCCGCCAGACCATCCGGCTGGTGCGGCACAACGAGTTCGAGCTGGGCGGTATCACGGATGCGTCAGTTCGTATATTTCTCGATGTAGTCGCTGCCCACCGCGCCCAGTTTCTATTCCTGGCACGGGAGCAGTACGGAGGGTCGCAGCCCGTGCGCCAGGCCATCGCCCAATTGCGGGAAAACATTACCGCTGACCTGGCCACCGACCTGGCCCGGATGCAGCGTTGGCAGCACCTGGACAATGCGGCGCTTACCGTCATGGCGGACCTGGTGGTCAAGACCGTGTTCGCCACCTTGCCCGAATTGATCGACAGGCCGGAAAGGGGTGAGCCGCAGGCGTTGACCCCTCAGGAGAAGATCACCCAGCAGCTGCGCTTCATTTTCGTCGGTGCGCGGCACTGGCAAGGGCTCGGCAACCCCGGCTGACGGGCTCGGCAGACCCGACTTCTGCTACCATGGCGCCCTGCCCGACAGCGACGAGCGCCAAGATGTCCAACCCCCGCCCTACCCTGCCCGAACTGACCCGCTTCAATCAGCACTTTGCCGCGTGCATCGTGCCCCTATGGCAGGGGCCAGGTTGGAACACCGAGATGGCGTTGCCTTACGAGGCCCTGGACGCCGAGCATCAGCCGCTGCCGGTGCAGCGCTATCGGGCCATGGCTTGCGCACGCCAGTTGTACCTGTTCAGCAGCCGCATCGGTCAACCGGGCGCGGCCGAACGCGCCGCGGCATTGTTCCGCTCCTTGCAAAAGCACTTTCATGACCCCGAGCACGGTGGCTGGTTCTACAGCATCGACGCCCAGGGCAAACCGCTGGACCGACGCAAGGACCTCTATACCCACGCGTTCATCGTCTTCGCCTGCGCGCACTATTGGGGCCAGGTCCGCGACAGCCTGGTGGCCTCCACCCTGGCTGGTGCGCTGGACGTCATCGAGCATCGCTTTGCCCGGGATGATGGCTTGTACGAGGCCAGTCTGGGTGAAGACTGGGGCAACCTGGGCAGTGGCGCGCTGCAAAACCCGCAGATGCACCTGGCAGAGGCCTTCTTGCAGGTGTTGGCCGTGCGTGATGATCAGGCTGTGCAGCAATCGCTTCTACAGTTATGCACAGCGATGCAGGCCCACTTCATCGACCCTGCCCACGGGGTGATGCTGGAAAAGCCCCGGGGCACTGTGGATAACTGGTTCGAGCCGGGTCATCAGTTCGAGTGGTTCTATTTGCTGCACACTTCGCCGCTGCTGCGTGGGACGGCGTTGCATGCGTCCATTGAGCGGGGCTTTGTTTTTGCCGAGCACCATGGCGTGAAGGACGAGGCGGTGCTGGCGATGCTGGATGTGCAAGGGCATGTGCTGGATGCGACTCAGCGGATCTGGGCACAGGCCGAATACGCCAGGGCCCTGGCATTGCGCCCTGATGCCGATGTAAAGCTGCCCAAGCTGTTGCAGGCCCTGCAGGGGCGGTTCTTGCGGCAAGCGGGATGGTATGAATGCCGGGACGGGCAAGGCGATGTCAGCCGGCATGATATGCCGTCGACTACGCCTTATCATCTGGCCACCTGTCTGGAAGGGTTGAAGCGATTGGAGGGGTGAGGTCGGGGCCTGCAATGTTGTTACCGTAATGGGCAGTGAGGCTCAGATCCTGGAGCAGTCCAGTGCGCTGGCACGTTTTCGTCACTGGAATACGTACAAGGGCGAGTGTTGTAGGAACTGCCACAGTATCAAGCGCTTGACTTGATGGCGCCGCATGTTCGTACTGCTAATAGCGCTGCCTAATACTTGGAATATGACATAACCGAAAATCAAAGCTCTCTGCTCTTGCACTAGCAAATATAACTTCAAAATTAGTTAACGCTAGCACACTCATTGAACACTACACAGGCTATGTATAGCGGCAAGTTTAGACGTTATCATCCCCACTATAGACGCTCTTGCTCTTGCTCTTGCTCTTGATCTTGATCTTGATCTTGATCTTGATCTTGATCTTGCTTTTGATCTTCGCGACTTCAGAAGGCCGAACGCAGGTCTTGCGGAGGGAGGTGACAGGCATGGATGCCTGTCAAGCGCTGGGCCCCAGGATGGGGCCTACAGCGCGGTCCTCCCGGGAGCAAGACCGGAGTGAGGGAACCCCGAAGCGCAGCGTAGGGGCCGTATGAACGGAGCGCAGCCTTTTTTGGTTACTTTTTGTGGCGTTTGACAAAAAGTGACTCGCCGTAAGGGCGAAAAGGTGATTAAGCGTC
>NZ_OCMQ01000005.1:0-363354 GCF_900230165.1 Pseudomonas sp. URMO17WK12:I9
GAAGGCGGCAAGATCACCTACACCGTGACCTTGGTCAGCGAAGACAACAACCTGCCAGTGACTGGCCATGGTGGCGTGACCGTCACCCTGACCGGCGGCACGCAAGTGTTCATCGCGGCAGGTTCTGCCAGCGGCACTGTCAGCATCAATGCGCCGGACGACGTGTACGTCGGTGGCCAGCCTGCAATCACCAAGGCCATCACGGACATCACCGTCGCCGGTGACAAGCAGTTCGAAAACCTGGTGGCGAGCAAGACCACCGTCACCACGGCGGTGACCGATGAGCCGGCCGGCCAGGGTGACCTGGTACTGGTCAACATCGTGGCCAACCAAACCTCGGTCAATGAAGCCACGCCGCCTCTGTTCACCCTGACCTTGAACCGCGTGTTGGACAAGGACCTCACCGTCACCCTGAGCAACAACGCCACCGTTGTGTTCAAGGCCGGGGAGACCAGCAAGTCCTATGTCGCGCCAGCTCAGGGCGATGACGTGTTCAAGGACGAGGGCAAGCTGGAGATCGGCATCGCCAAGGCTGAAGTGCCGAACGCCAAGTTCGAGAACCTGGTGCTGGGCGCGCCTGCCTCGGTCAACATCACCGACACCATCAGCAAGGTCACCGCCGTGCTGGCTGTGGATAACACCACCGTCGTCGAGGGTGGCAAGATCACCTACACCGTGACGCTGGTCAGTGAAGACACCAGCCTGCCTGTGACAGGCCACGGCGGTGTGACCGTGACCCTGACCGGTGGCACGCAAGTGTTCATCGCGGCGGGTTCTGCCAGCGGTACGGTCAGCATCAATGCGCCGGACGACGTGTACGTCGGTGGGCAGCCTGCGATCACCAAGGCGATCACCGACATCAGCGTTGCTGGTGACAAGCAGTTCGAAAGCCTGGTGGGCAGCAAGACTGCCGTAACCACTACCGTGACCGACGAGCCAAGTGGCCAGGGTGACGTGACCACCGTAGGCATCAGTGGCACCACTTCGCTGACCGAAGGCGAGACGGCGCATTACACCCTGACGTTGAGCAATCCATCCCAGTCCGAAGTGACCGTCACCCTCAGCTACTCGGGCACGGCCAAGAACGGTGAGGACTTCACGGGTGTCACTACCGTGAAGATTCCGGCCAACAGCTCCGGCGTGACCTTCGATGTGCCGACGATCGACGACAAATTGGTCGAAGGCACCGAGAACTTCACGGTCAAGATCGAAAGCGCCACCGGTGGCAACTTCGAGAACTTGCAGGTAAACGGCAGCAAAGGCAGCGTCACCACCGCCATCCTCGACAACGACAACCTGCCGGTTTCCCCAGGCGGTGCCGTGTATGGCGTGGAAGACACCGACTACGTATTCGCCTGGGGGGACTTCAAGGTCACCGACCCGGATGGCAACACCGGTCTGGCCGTGACCATCACCTCGCTGCCGGCTGCAGGCAGCCTCAAGTACTTCAACGGCAGCAGCTGGACCAACGTTACCGTCGGCCAGGTGATCAGCCAGGCCGATATCGCCGCCAGCAAGCTGAAGTTCGTGCCGCTGCTAAACCAGTCTGGCGCTGACGGCTACGGTGGCACCGGCGTGGGCAACCAACAGGCCGACTACGCGCAGTTCAAGTACAAGCCCAACGACGGGACCAACCTGGGCACCGAGACGACCATGAAGGTCGATATCAGCCCGGTGGCCGACATGCCGACCCTGGCCATCGGCAGTGCCGATGTGGTGTCCAAAGGCCTGACCAAGGAAGTGTGGACCACCCTGAAGGACCTGGGCACCAACGGCAATGGCATCACCGGTGATGCACTCAAGACGGTCTTTGCCAACTCCGGCAGCGCCACCTCCAGCGGCACTACCACCAACGTCCAGTCCGACGGCAGCGTGAATGGGGGCAGCGGTTCGAAGACCTCCGGCCTGATCTACCTGGAAGCAGGCAAGACCTACACCTTCAGTGGTACTGCCGACGACAGCTTCCTGGTCAATATCGGTGGCAAGACCGTGGTCACGGCCACGTGGGGTGGCGGCGGCCAGGTGACGGGGTCGTTCACGCCTACGGCGACCGGCTACTACCCGATCGAGGTTTACCACGCCAACCAGTCCGGCCCGGGCAGTTATGACCTGAACATTCAGGTGGGCTCTGGCGGCGTGACGGATCTGAGCAGCGCGAACATTCGCATGTACCAGAACGTGACCGAGATGGCCAACGCTGGCCTGACCGTGTCCGACGCGCACACGGTCAATGGTCAAACCTACTACGATGGCTACAAGCTCAACGAAGGCCCAGAGAACGGTACGGTGAAACTGGTCGGTATTTCGACCGCCCTGACCGATACCGATGGTTCCGAGACGCTGAACGTCACACTGGGCGGCTTACCAAAAGGAACGGTGTTAACTGACAACGCAGGACATACAGCTACAGTCGCCGATGGGCCGATCAATGTAACAGGGTGGAAACTCAGTGGCTTGACCCTTACCCCACCTGCCTACTTCAAGGGCTCGTTTGACATCACGGTCACTTCAACGGCTACTGAAAGTCTGGGTGACTCCGCTAGTACCGTTGGCCGTATTCCGGTTACGGTTTATGGCGGCGTTTACAAAGCCAGTGTTGGTACATCGGGCAGCGACGTACTGAATGGCAGCGAAGGTCATGACATCATCGTGGCGGATGTATCTGGCCTGAACGTGGTGGCCGGAAAAAACTACAACATTGCATTCATTGTCGACAGCTCCGGCAGTATGACAGACGAATCGATTGCCGCAGCGAAGACACAGCTGGAATCTGTATTCAAGACACTCAAAGCGAGTTTGGGGGCCGACACGTCGGGAACGGTTAACCTCTTCCTGGTAGATTTCGATACTCAGGTCAACCAAAATATAGCCGTCAATCTATCGGACGCGAATGCTCTGAGCCAACTTCAAAGTGTTCTGAGCTCCATGCAGGGCGGCGACTACGGCGGCGGCACCAATTATGAAGATGCGTTTAAAACTACAGCTAACTTCTTCAAGAGCAAGATGGCGCTGGGCAATACGAACGCTGAGAATCTTACGTACTTCATTACCGATGGTAAGCCGACCTATTACCAGCGTGGCGAGCAGACTGATGCCCGACTGTGGACGAACGGCAAAATGCTGGACGAGGTTGTTAATGTTAACAACTACAAGGTTGGTGCCACGTTCAGTGAGTGGGCTGACTCGACTCACAGGGTGGACATAAACAGCGCTGGACAGGTAAAAGTTACAACTTATGGCTACAATTTCTGGGGTTCGTTTGTTGCCATGTCCACGAGCACTATCGGGACAATCCATGCCCAAGGTGATGGCACCTACGAGCTGTCCAGTTTGGGCGGCACTGGCAAGAATTCATCCTCGAATTGGAGCGATTCGGCTACAAATACAACTGATAGTTTCATGTTGCTTGGTGGCAGTTCGACCGTGCCGGGACTGAGTAAGGTTCAGGCTATTGGTTTGAATTCTGACGTCAGCCTCGCTGATCTCAAACCGTACGATACGGCGGGCAAACCGCAGACCAATATAGATCCGTCCAAACTGGCAAGCGCGGTTCTTGGACATACTGAGGCGACGTTGCCTGGTGCCGATACGGTCGACGGTGGAAATGGCAACGACATCATCTTTGGTGACTTGATTACCTTGAACGGTGTTGTCAGCGAGGGCTATCAGGCCTTGCAAACGTATGTCGCCCAGAAAACAGGGGTTGATGCCAGTGCTGTCACCACTAGTAATGTTCACCAATACATCGCTGAGCACTACACCGAGTTCGATATTTCAGGGCCTAACGACGGCAACGACATCCTCTCGGGCGGCAACGGCAACGACATCCTGTTCGGTCAGGGCGGCAACGACATCCTCGATGGCGGCAAAGGCAATGACATCCTGTTGGGTGGTTCGGGCAACGACACCCTCATCGGCGGCCCGGGTAACGACATCCTGATCGGCGGCAGCGGTGCCGATACCTTCGTCTGGAAGGCCGGTGATTATGGCAATGACGTCATCAAGGACTTCAACCGCTCCGAAGGTGACCGCATCGACCTCAAGGACCTGTTGCAAGGCGAGAAAGGCAGCACCATCGACAACTACCTCAAGCTGTCGACGGTGGAGGGCACCACGACGTTGCAGGTCAGCAGCGAAGGCAAGCTCAACACCGATGGCGGGCTGGCCAATGCTGACGTCACCATCAAGCTGGAAGGCGTGAACTGGTCCAACCAGACGATCAATTCGTTGATCAGCGGTGCCGACCCGACCATCATCATCCACAACAAAGACAGCTGACGGTCCATGACCGGGGCAACCGTAACAGGTTGCTCCGGTGTGCCTTGACCTGGCGCAACTGCCTGGGCAGGCCTTCCGCCACGCACTCCCACAGCGCATACTTTCGCGCCGCACCCACGCGTGCGGCGCTTTTTGCCTATGCTGCTGTCTACCCTGAAGGAATCCATGTGACGAGGGACATCGCCATGTTCTACGTGCAACGCGACGCCGCTGGCCAGTTGCAGCGAGTGGAAGCTGCTGCGTTCGACGAATTTACCGAAATGCTTCCGGCCGACCATGCCGACATTCAGGAATGGTTTGCCGATGACGTCGTGGAAAATAGCCTCAATCAGCTCAAGCAAAGCGACTTGGACATGATCCGGGTGCTTGAAGACTTGATCGATGTCCTGACCGCCAAAGGCGTGTTCAAGATCACTGACCTGCCACCGGGCGCCCAGGCCAAACTCCTGAACCGTTCGACAGCGCGCAAAGCGCTGAGCAGCCTCAATAACCTGATAGAGGAAGAAGAAGAGGGTGGCCTGATCTGACGCCGAACTCAGGCACCGACCGAACTATGGTTATGCTTTAAAGGTATTTAAAATATAGTTCTTATGACCTTATAGTTCACTCCACTGCGTACCCGTCGACCAATCGATGCGCCGCACGACTCGAACCCACACGGGAGTCCCCCGTGCGTTTCCGATCGTCGCGCGTCATGAAGTCGCGCACTGCGTGGGAGTGAAACATGCCAGCCGCCTTGAACGCCCTGTTGCTCATCGATAGCGCGCCGTCACAACATTTTGATGTCCACCCGTTCGCCGGCGCCGTCGGCGCCGAAATCGTCGGCCTCGACCTTTCCAGGCCGCTCAATGCCCAGGACTTCGCGCGGATTCACCGTGCCCACCTCGATCATCATGTGCTGGTTTTTCGCGATCAGCGCATCACGCCTGAGCACCAGATCGCCTTCAGCCGCCGTTTTGGCGAACTGCAGATTCATGTGCTCAAGCAGTTCCTGCTTGAGGGGCATCCTGAAATCCTGATTGTTTCCAACATCATCGAGAACGGCCAAAACATCGGCCTGGGCGATGCTGGCAAATTCTGGCACTCGGACCTTTCCTATAAGGCACTGCCCAGCTTGGGCTCGATGCTACACGCCCAGGAACTCCCTGACGAAGGCGGGGACACGTTGTTCGCCGACATGCACAAGGCCTGGGACGCAGTACCCGCTGCGCTGCGCACGCTGGTAGCCGGGCGCAATGCCGCTCATTCCTACACCGCCCGCTATGCCGAAACCCGATTCGAAGGCAATTGGCGCCCTGCACTGACAGCCGAGCAACTGGCCCAGGTGCAGGAAGTGGTCCACCCCGTCGTGCGCACCCACCCTGAGACCGGGCGTCAGGCCTTGTTCGTCAGTGAAGGTTTCACCACCCGCATCGTCGGCCTGCCGGAAGACGAAAGCCGGGATGTCCTGCAACAGCTGTATGCCTTGAGCGTGCAGGAT
Organism: Pseudomonas sp. URMO17WK12:I9; assembly: GCF_900230165.1. Classification (NCBI taxonomy): domain Bacteria; kingdom Pseudomonadati; phylum Pseudomonadota; class Gammaproteobacteria; order Pseudomonadales; family Pseudomonadaceae; genus Pseudomonas; species Pseudomonas sp. URMO17WK12:I9. The sequence goes on from NZ_OCMQ01000005.1 coordinate 5,759, forward strand.
GACAACGTCTATCGCCATCAATGGGAGCCCCACGACCTGGTGTTCTGGGACAACCGCTCCCTGATCCACCTGGCTGCCGGTTGCCCTGCGCACCTGCGGCGCAAGCTCTACCGCACCACCATCCAGGGCGATGCCCCGTTCTGACGAAAAGGATTCCATCATGCGCAAATCCATCAGCCGCCTGGCGGCAAGCATCGGGCTGGGCGCAAGCCTCATCATTGGCAGCCTGACGGCCCCCGCCGCCGCCCAGGCAGAAGGCAAGATCCGCATCGCCGAACAGTTCGGGATCGTCTACCTGCTGCTCAATGTGGTGCGTGATCAGCACCTGATCGAAAAGCATGGCAAAGCGCAGGGCATCGACATCGACGTCGAGTGGGCACAGCTTTCCGGTGGCTCGGCCATCAACGACGCGTTGCTATCCGGCTCCGTGGATATCGCAGGCGCTGGCGTAGGTCCGCTGCTCACCGTCTGGGATCGCACCCGAGGGCGACAGAACGTCAAGGCTGTGGCTTCGCTGGGCAACTTCCCGTATTACCTGGTCAGTAGCAATCCGGCTGTGAAGACCATTGCGGATCTGTCCGAAAAGGACCGAATCGCAGTGCCGGCAGTGGGGGTGTCGGTGCAGTCGCGCCTGCTGCAATACGCTGCGGCGCAGCAATGGGGAGATCAGCAGTACAACCGGCTGGACAAGTACACCCTGGCTGTTCCTCATCCCGATGCTACGGCCGCCTTGCTGGCAGGCGGTACCGAACTCAACGGGCATTTCTCCAACCCGCCGTTCCAGGACCAGGCACTGGCCAACAAGAACGTGCACATCGTGCTCGACAGCTACGACCTGCTCGGACCGAATTCGCCCACGCTGCTATTCGCCACCGAAAAATTCCGCAAGGACAACCCCAAGACGTACAAAGCCTTCGTCGATGCCATTGCCGAAGCGGCCACATTCGCCCAGAACGACAAGGCGGCAGCCGCCGATACCTACATCCGGGTGACCAACGCCAAGATCGACCGCGCAAGCCTCATCAAGCTGATCGACAACCCTCGGTACGAATTTACCGTCACGCCAAAGAACACCTACAAGCTCGCCGAATTCCTCTACAGGGTCGGCGCGATCAAGCATAAGCCAGCGTCATGGAAGGATTATTTCTTCCAGGATGAACGCCCGTTGCAAGGGAGCTGAGTCATGACTGCGCCATTGCCAGGCCACACGGTCAGCACCTTGATCCACCCCGCAGCACCGCCGTTGCTGAACGTGCAGGGCCTCACCCTCGAGTACCGCACCCGGCGACGGGTGGTGCGCGCGACCCATCAGGTCAGTTTCGAGGTGGATCAGGCAGATCGCTTCGTCCTACTGGGGCCTTCGGGTTGCGGCAAGTCAACCTTGCTCAAGGCCGTGGCTGGCTTCATCGAACCCTGTGAAGGGCAGATCCTGCTTCAGGGGCAGCCCGTCAGCGGCCCGGGGCCGGACCGAATCGTGGTGTTCCAGGAGTTCGACCAGTTGCCACCTTGGAAGACGGTGAAGCACAACGTCATGTTTCCGCTGTTGGTATCGGGCCAATTGAAGCGGGCCGAGGCCGAAGACCGGGCGCTTCACTACTTGGATAAAGTCGGCCTTGCAGCTTTCGCCGATGCCTACCCGCATACGCTGTCGGGCGGTATGAAGGCGCGCGTGGCGATCGCCAGGGCCTTGGCCACGCAGCCGAAGATATTGCTGATGGACGAACCCTTTGCCGCACTCGATGCACTTACCCGGCGCAAGATGCAGGAAGAATTGCTGCTGCTCTGGGAGGAAGTGCGCTTCACCCTGCTGTTCGTCACCCACTCTATCGAGGAGGCCTTGGTCGTGGGCAACCGCATCTTGCTGCTCTCACCTCACCCCGGCCGGGTACGCGCCGAGGTGCACAGCCACCAATATGACTTGGGCAGCCTGGGTGGCAGCGATTTCCAGGCCAGTGCCCGGCACATACACCGCTTGTTGTTCGATGAAGCTGCTGGCCCCGCGCAGGTCGACGATATTGGTTTCAATGACATCCGCATTGCCTACTGATCAGGAGTTTGAGCCATGACCACAACCTCTGTGCGCCAGAAATACGAGGTGCAGCTAGAGCCCTTGCTCAGTGTGCCTGTGGAACGCGACCTGTCGTTGACTCAGCGCCTCTGGCAGCACGGCTGGCTGCGCAAGGCCGTCATCCTGGTGGTCATCGCCGTGGTCTGGGAAGCCGTCGCCCGTTACCAGAACAACGACCTGCTGCTACCGACCTTCCTCCAGACCGCTGCCGCGTTTTGGGAAGGCCTGGTCAGTGGAGAGTTGCCGGCCAAGGTCGGCGTGTCGCTGGTGATCCTGCTCAAGGGCTACCTGCTGGGCATCATCCTGGCTTTTGGTCTCACTAGCTTGGCTGTCTCGACCCAGCTTGGGCGCGACTTGCTTGGCACTTTGACCTCCATGTTCAACCCCCTGCCTGCCATCGCCCTGTTGCCATTGGCATTGCTGTGGTTCGGGCTAGGCGAAAACAGCTTGATCTTCGTCCTGGTGCATTCGGTACTCTGGGCCCTGGCGCTCAATACCTATGCAGGATTCCAGGGCGTTTCCGACACCCTGCGCATGGCCGGGCGCAACTACGGCCTCAAAGGGCTACGGCTGGTGATGCACATCCTGGTGCCGGCGGCGTTGCCCTCGATTCTGTCCGGGCTCAAGATCGGCTGGGCGTTCGCCTGGCGCACGTTGATCGCCGCGGAACTGGTCTTTGGCGCCAGCAGCGGCAAAGGTGGCCTGGGTTGGTACATCTTTCAGAACCGCAACGAACTCTATACCGACAAGGTGTTCGCAGGCCTTGCGGTGGTCATCCTGATCGGGCTGCTGGTTGAGGGGATTGTCTTCAGCACGCTGGAGCGCCTGACGGTCAAGCGTTGGGGCATGCAGCGCTGAACAGGCAGGCGCGGACGCCGGCCATTGGCCAAGGCCAGTGAGCGCTCCCCTGATCATGGCGTTTGATACTGGGCTGCGGCGTTGCTGAGAATCTTGCCGATCTCTTCGCGCAACTGCGCAGGCTGCTCGACCACCAGCTCATCCCCACGGCTCAATAGCCACCAGCGCAACGAGCTCCCATCGCTCACCGTGGCCCGCAGCCGATGCCCTTGGTCATGGGCGGTCAACTGCATGTCGCTGCTCAGTGGGGCCTCCCTGAGCTGGCGCGCCAGTGGATCGCTGATGCGTGCCACCAATTCGATGCCTTCGCCCGGTGGCGCTTGCAGCGCCTCTCCTTTGAGGTGTGCCAGCAGATCGGTGGTGCCGCGTAGCTCGTTCACCACGCCGGCCGCCCAGTGCCACCCGTAGGGGATGCTCTTGTCATTGCGCTCCAGCGGAAAGATCAGCGACAGGTCATTGAGGTCGCGCTCCACGGTGCGCTTGCTGACGGTAAAGCCCAGGTCTCGTAGCCGACAAGCCAGTTCGGAACTGGTGAGCCCTGGAGAACGGCCCGGTAGCTGGCGCAGCAGCGCCCACTGACGGCTGAGGGTGGCGCGAGTGGTGGCGAACGGCAAAAGGTAACGTCCTTGTCTAGGCTTGCCGCTCTAGGATGGCGGCACGCGAGGGGCATGGCAATTGGCCACGGACCGCTCAGATCAAGTAAGTGACGGTTGGTTGCCTGCCACCGAATCGTTCGCGACAGGTTTTGACGTCCTGTTGCGCAGAATCACGCCTCATCACAGCCGAAGGTTGAGGTTGTGCATCGTTCAATGAGGATGAACATGTCTGCTGTCGGCAATATCCATTCGCTGCTCGCCCGCCTGCTTCCGGCACAGGTGATCGTTCCTCCCGCCGTTGCCCGACGCCAGCGGCTGTTTGCAGGTGTCGGCATGCCCAGTCAACGGACGATGCTGGTCAGCCGTCTGGACGAAGCCAGTGACCTGCAAGCGGTCTACCAGGATCTGCGCCTGCAAGCCCTGCAAGGGAACGTCGCGGCGCTGAACGACCTTGGTTGGATCTGGCTCAATGGCAAGTACTGGCGTGCTGATACCGTGCTGGCCGGGCACCTGCTGCGCATGGCGGCGTTGCAGGGCAGTGCCGTGGCCTGGTTCAACCTGGGGCAGCAGCACTACTTCGGCAAAGGTGTCGACCGTTCCTACACCCAGGCCGCCGAATGCTACCGCCAGGCGTTCGAGCGGGGCATGTCGCATGCGGCCGCTGCGCTGGGAGACTTGTACGAAGAAGAAGTGTGTGATGCCCGGATTCAATGGCAAGTCGATCCACAGCTTGCCTACCGATGGTTCCTGCAAGGTGCCGAGCAGGGTGAGGCACGCTGTCGCTTTGAGGTTGGCTACCGGCTGATTCACGGTCTGCATGTGCAACCGGAGCTCAAGCCGGCGTTGTACTGGCTCGAACTGGCGGCCGCTGCGGGTGTGGTGCAGGCAGCTGAAGAACTGGCCGTGCACTTCAGTCGACGCGATCAGGAGCGGTATCAGCAATGGCGCGACCGCGCCGTGCAGATGGGCAGTACCTTGGCCCTGACCATGAAGCTGGAAGACCAGGTTCAGCCCTGAAGCGTTGGTGCAGTTAGCTGCGAGCTTTGCACTGTAAACAAGATTTCATGCAGGCGCTTCGTCGCCCCCTGTTGACGGAAGGGGGAGCACCCGGCGTATATTGATAGTTAGCAAACTATGAATATATGTGGTTTTCATGTCCCTTGATCTTCTGCGTCTACAGGTCAGCAGCGGCCTGGTCGTTGCCGCTCGCCACTGGCGCCGCATCTGTCACGTGGCGCTGACCGGCTACGGCATCTCCGAAGCCTGTGCCGCGCCACTGCTGATGATCGTGCGCCTGGGCGATGGCGTGCACCAGGTGGCCGTCGCCCAGGCGGCTGGGCTGGAAAGCCCGTCCCTGGTGCGCTTGCTCGACCAGCTGTGCAAGGCCGGGTTGGTGTTGCGTAGCGAGGATCCACTGGACAGGCGCGCCAAGGCCCTGAGCCTCACAGTTGAAGGGCGCGCGCTGGCCGAGGCCATCGAGGCGGAGCTGGTAAGGGTGCGGGGTGATGTGCTGAGTCGTCTCGATCCAGAGGACCTGCAGGCCACGCTGCGTGTACTGCGCGCATTCGAAGCAGCCGGGCTGGGCAGCACGGGCGGGGTCGCATGAACGGCTTCTTCAGCTCGGTACCGCCGGCTCGCGATTGGTTCTACGGCGTGCGCACCTTCGCCGCCTCGATGATTGCGCTGTATATCGCCCTGCTCATGCAGTTGCCGCGTCCGTACTGGGCCATGGCGACCGTCTACATCGTTTCCAGCCCCTTCCTGGGGCCTACCAGCTCCAAAGCGTTGTACCGCGCCCTGGGTACCTTGCTGGGTGCCGCTGGGGCAGTGCTGTTGGTGCCGCCTCTGGTGCAGTCGCCGCTGCTGCTGAGCATCGCCGTGGCCCTGTGGACGGGGACGTTGCTGTTCCTTTCTCTGAACGTGCGTACGGCCAACAACTACGTGTTCATGCTGGCCGGGTACACCTTGCCGATGATCGCCCTGGCAGTGGTCGACAACCCGTTGGCCGTGTTCGACGTGGCTTCCTCGCGGGCTCAGGAAATTTGCCTGGGGATCGTCTGCGCAGCCGTGGTCGGGGCCATTTTCTGGCCGCGGCGGCTGGCGCCCGTGGTAGTGGGGGCAACCGGTAACTGGTTCAACGAGGCCATTCGCTATAGCGACAGCTATCTGGTCCGGCAGCAGAGCACGGTCGATGTCGGAGGTATGCGCGGGGCGATGGTGGCGACCTTCAACTCACTGGAGTTGATGATCGGCCAGCTCGGCCATGAAGGGACCGGGCCTCATACCTTGAAAAACGCCCGTGAGCTGCGTGGGCGCATGATTCACCTACTGCCGGTCATTGATGCGCTGGACGACGCATTGACGGCCTTGCAAGGGCGCGCTGCGCAGCAATTCGAACAGATCCTGCCTGTGCTCGATGCAGCCCGTGAATGGCTCAAGGGCACGGCAGAAAGCCCTTCTGTCCAGCAGTGGGCAGCCTTGCACCAAAGGATCGACGAGCTGCGGCCGGATGCGGCTGCACTGGACCAGCGTGCCGAGCTGTTGCTGTCCAACGCGCTCTACCGGCTCACCGAATGGGTAGATCTGTGGCAGGACTGCTGTACCTTGCAGCATGCCCTGCGCACCGATGACGCCACACCCTGGCGCGCCGTTTACCGCCACTGGCGCCTGGCGCGCTTGCGGCCATTCTTCGACCGGGGCCTGATGCTCTACTCGGTCACCTCCACCGTCCTGGCCATCATCGTTGCCTGCGGCCTGTGGATCGGCCTGGGCTGGAATGACGGCGCCAGTGCGGTGATCCTGGCGGCTGTGTCGTGCAGCTTCTTCGCCGCGATGGACGACCCGGCCCCACAGATCTACCGCTTCTTCTTCTGGACCCTGCTGTCGGTCATTTTCTCGAGCCTGTACCTGTTCCTCGTGCTGCCCAACCTGCATGACTTCCCGATGCTGGTACTGGCCTTCGCCGTGCCTTTCATCTGCATCGGTACGTTGACGGTACAGCCGCGCTTCTACCTGGGGACATTGCTAACTATCGTCAACACCTCGACCTTCATCAGCATCCAGGGTGCTTACGACGCCGATTTCTTCACCTTCCTCAATTCCAACCTCGCCGGCCCGGTTGGCCTGCTCTTCGCGTTCATCTGGACCTTGGTCATGCGCCCCTTTGGTGTGGAGCTGGCTGCCAAACGCATGACCCGTTTCGCCTGGCGCGACATCGTCGAGGTGACCGAGTACGCGACCTTGGCCGAGCATCGCAAGGTGGGTGTAAAAATGCTCGATCGCTTGATGCAGCATTTGCCGCGTCTGTCGCAAACCGGCCAGGACAGCAGCGTGGCGCTACGGGACTTGCGTGTGGGGCTGAACCTGCTCGACTTGCTGGCGTACATGCCGCGCGCCGGTCAGGTTGCCCGTGAGCGACTGACCCTGGTGATCGCTGAAGTGGGTGCCCATTACGCGGCCTGCCTGCGCGCCGGTGAGCGGCTGCACGCGCCACCTGCACTCTTGCGCAACATGGAAAGGGCCCGACTGGCGCTCAGTCTCGATGAACCCTGCGAACGCCTCGACGCCCGCCCGCATTTGTTGCATGCACTGGCTGGCCTGCGCCTGGCACTGCTGCCGGGTGTCGAGGTCATGCTCGAGCCTGCGGAACAACTGCAACTGCCGTCTGGCCTGGATGGAGCGCCCCTGTGATCGGTGAACTGGATATCAGTGGGGTATTCCTGCCCACGCTGCTGGTAATGATGATTGGAACCTACCTGCTGTTTCTGGGTGTCCACGCCGTACTGGTGCGTGTGCACTTCTATCGCCTGGTCTGGCACCGGGCATTGTTCAACGTTGCCCTCTACGCCGTGCTGCTCGGTGCGGTGGACCATTTCTGTCGAAGCCTGATGCTGCCATGAAAAAACCTTTGCTGACCCTGGGCCGTGTGGTCCTTACCCTGTTGGTAGTGACATTTGCCGCCGTACTCGTCTGGCAGATGGTTGTGTACTACCTGTTCGCACCCTGGACGCGCGATGGCCACATTCGCGCCGATGTGATCCAGATCGCCCCGGACGTGTCCGGGTTGATCCAGAAGGTCGAGGTGCGTGACAACCAGACCGTCAAGCGCGGCGATGTGCTGTTCACCATCGACCAGGACCGTTTCAGCCTGGCGCTGCGTCAGGCCAAGGCCACGCTCGGCGAGCGCCAGGAAACCTTGGCCCAGGCCTCGCGGGAGGTGAACCGTAATCGCAAGTTGGGCAATCTGGTGGCGGCCGAACAGCTCGAAGAAAGCCAGTCGCGCCAAGCGCGCGCCCGCTCGGCGGTCAGCGAGGCGCAGGTGGCTGTCGACAGTGCCCAGTTGAACCTTGATCGCTCGGTGGTGCGCAGTCCCGTGGACGGTTACCTCAACGATCGCGCGCCGCGCAACCATGAGTTCGTAACCGCGGGGCGACCGGTGCTGTCGGTGGTCGACAGTGCCTCTTATCACGTCGATGGCTACTTCGAGGAAACCAAGCTGGGGGGCATTCACATCGGGGACGTGGTGGATATTCGTGTGATGGGCGACAACACCCGCCTGCGCGGGCATGTGGAAAGCTTTGCAGCCGGCATCGAGGACCGCGACCGCAGCAGCGGCACCAACCTGCTGCCCAACGTCAACCCTGCCTTCAGCTGGGTGCGGCTGGCCCAGCGGATTCCGGTGCGGATCGCCTTTGACGAAGTCCCGCAGGATTTCCGCATGATTGCCGGGCGAACCGCCACTGTCTCGATCGTCGAGGGCCAGCACCCATGAAACGGCTGATGCTCGCAGGGCTATGCCTGTCGCTTGGCGCGTGCATGACGGTCGGGCCAGACTACGAGCTGCCCAAAGAGGCGGCAATACAGCGCACTGACCTCAACGGCCCCCTGCGCCAGGATGCCGACAGCGTAGTGTCGGCACCGGTGCCGGAGGATTGGTGGCAGCTGTATCACGACCCGCGGTTGAACGCGCTGGTGCGCCAGGCCTTGAGTGCCAATACCGAACTGCGCGTTGCGGCAGCGAACATCGCCAAGGCCCGCGCGCAGGTCGACATCGCTGAGTCTCAAGGGGGCTTCGACGGTGGAGTGAAGCTAGGCGCCCAGCGCCTGCAGGAGTCTGGCGAGGCTTTCTTGCAGCCCGAAAAGGTGCCTGTGGCCAACATCGGCGAGGCGATCATCAGCGCGTCATACCAGTTCGACCTGTGGGGCACCTTCAAGCGCGGCACAGAGGCCGCCAAAGCCAGTGCCGATGCAGTCCAAGCCGCAGCGGACACGGCGCGGATCACGCTGGTGGCAGATGTGGTCAAGGCCTATACCCAGGTATGCTCGGCCAACGAGGAATACCACATTGCCCGTGAGTCGCTCGATTTACAGGCGCAAAGCGTCAAGCTCAGCCAGCGCCTGCGCGATGCGGGGCGTGGCGATGAAACCCAGGTGACGCGGTCGCAAACCCAGTTCAAGTCGTTGGGCGCCGAGCTGCCGCGATTCAAGGCCGAACGTGAGACAGGCCTGTATACCCTGGCCGCATTGCTGGCGGTCCCCGTGCAGAAGTTGCCAGCAGGCGTTGCCGATTGTGCCGAACTTCCGCAGCTGACTCAGCTAGTGCCAGTGGGCGATGGCGCCGCGTTGCTCAAACGTCGCCCCGATGTGCGTCAGGCAGAGCGACAACTGGCTGCTGCTACCGCCAATATCGGTGTGGCGACCGGCGCGCTTTATCCACAGATCAGCATCGGCGCGCAGGTCGGGACCATCGGCATCCTGGACAATTTGGGCGAGCCTTCGACCAACCGTTGGGGCTTCGGCCCGCAGGTCAGCTGGAGTATCCCCACCGATGGCACGCGGGCCCGCATTCGCATGGCCGAAGCGTCCACCCAGGCAGCCTTGGCGAATTTCGATGGCGTAGTGCTCAATGCCATACGCGAAACCCAGACGCGGCTGGCCCAATACAGCGCATTGCTGGACCGGCGCGATGCACTGGCCGAGGCCGAGAAGTCAGCTCGGGAGGCGGCCGACCAGACGCACCGGTATTATCAGGCTGGGCGGGAGTCGTTCCTGGCGGACTTGCAGGCGACGCGGACCTATACCGACATGCGTGCGCAGTTGGCGGCTGCGAACAGCCAGGTTGCAATGGGGCAGGTTGGCGTGTTCCTGGCGCTTGGAGGCGGTTGGAAGCGACCCGTCGAGCACTGATGGGAAAATAGGGTCTGTGTAAAAAGTCTTGAGAACAGGGTCAGGTGAGGCGAGCGCAGCCCAGGTGGCGGGCTTATGGCTTGTAAATGAGCCTTCCAAGGCCACTGCAAGGCAGGGGCTGCAGCACAGCCCCACGCACTCACAAGGTCAGGCCGGCTGGGGCGCCCTCAGAATATTCTGCAGCAACTGAACACTTTCGACCGCATCGTGACCCAGGCTGGTCAGGTAGCCACCGTCGGGTTGATCGGTCAGGCCTTTTTCGTGCAGCCGCTGCGCGGCGGCGATGAGGGTCGGGGATGCGGTGTTGTGAATCTTGATGCCTTCCTGGCTGCTGTCGAGGTTGAACAGTGCGAGGACTTCCAGTTCAGCGATCAGTTCGGGTGAAAAGGACATGGCGACTCCTGACTTCCAGACGAGGATAGCGGCACCGCGGGGGGTGCCTGAATCTGGAGTGTAGCCGTGTTATTCGTCCTCGCCTTGATCCATCTCAGGAGGCAGTTCAGGCAGCGCGCGCAGGGCGTTTTCATACCACTGGCTATCGAAGGCTCGATCCTGCGCCAGCATGTTGTCGATCTCGAAGGCCAATACGTGGGCCATCAGGTTGAGGATATCCTCGCGCTCATACCCGACCAGTGTCAGCTTGTTGAACGTAGCCTTCGCCGCAGCCGGCTCGCCGCTTTCGATCTGGTTTTCGATGGCCTGCGTCAGCGTGGCTTCGGCAAACGCTTCATCGTCATTGTCGATATCGGTGGGCTCGCTCATGGGATTACTCCTGTGGTGGGCGCTACAGTTTGCCACGTCCGTGGTGGCAATGCCTGGTCATCGACCGGGTGCATGACGCTGGTCAGCCGACGGCGAACGGGCTATAACAGCCCTGCCATCCCCATACGGCCCGGAGGCTGTCGAACCATGCTCAAGCTCCACGGATTCCCTGTCAGCAACTACTACAACATGGTCAAGTTGGCCTTGTTGGAAAAGGGCGTGCCTTTCGAAGAAGTCCTGTTCTTCAGCGGTCAGACGCCTCAGGTGCTGGAAGTCAGCCCACGTGGCAAGGTGCCGGTACTGCAGACCGAGCACGGCTTTCTCAGCGAAACCACGGTGATCCTCGACTACATCGAGCAGACCCAAGGCGGCAAGGCGCTGCTTCCCGCTGACCCGTACGCGCAGGCGAAAGTGCGTGAACTGGTCAAGGAGATCGAGCTGTACATCGAGCTTCCTGCTCGCACCTGCTATGCCGAAGCCTTCTTCGGTATGCCCGTGGAACCATTGGTCAAGGAAAAGGCACGCACCGAGCTTCTGGCAGGTTTCGCCACGCTCAAGCGCAACGGGCGTTTCGCGCCTTACGTGGCAGGCGAGCAATTGACCCTGGCCGACCTGATGTTCTGCTTCTCGGTCGACCTGGCATGCGCCGTAGGCAAGAAAGTGCTCAACATCGACTTCCTTGAAGATTTCCCTCAGGCCAAGGCACTGCTCGAGCAGATGGGGCAGAACCCCCACATGGCAAAAATCGTGGCAGACAAGGAAGCGGCAATGCCGTCATTCCTTGAAATGATGCGCAACAAGCGCTGAAACAGCGGGCGAGTCCGGCCAGATGGGGGCTTGTTTCAAAGCCCCCTTCAACCTCAGTATTTTGCCCATGCGACGAGGGAGGGTTAGCTCTCAACCCGTCACTCAGCGCCGTTAGCGCGCAGCCAGCAACGCCTTGCCGCGAGCCACCGCTGCGCGTACCTGTGCCGGTGCCGTACCACCGATGTGATCACGGGCATTTACCGAGCCTTCCAGCGTAAGAACGGCGAATACGTCCTGTTCGATCTGGTCACTGAACTGACGCAGCTCTTCCAGGCTCATCTCTGCCAGGTCCTTGCCGCTATCGACCCCGTACTTCACCGCGTGGCCCACGATTTCGTGGCAGTCACGGAACGGCAGGCCACGGCGCACCAGGTAGTCGGCCAGGTCCGTTGCGGTCGAGAACCCGCGCAAGGCGGCCTCGCGCATGATGGCATGCTTGGGCTTGATGGCCGGGATCATGTCGGCGAAGGCACGCAGCGAATCGCGCAGCGTGTCTGCGGCATCGAACAGCGGTTCCTTGTCTTCCTGGTTGTCCTTGTTGTAGGCCAGCGGCTGGCCTTTCATCAGGGTCAGCAGTCCGGTCAGCGCACCGAAGACGCGCCCGCTCTTGCCACGCACCAGCTCTGGCACGTCCGGGTTCTTTTTCTGCGGCATGATCGAGCTGCCGGTGCAGAATCGATCGGGCAGGTCGATGAACTGGAACTGGGCACTGGTCCACAGCACCAGTTCTTCGGAGAAGCGCGAGAGGTGCATCATCGCCACACTGGCGGCGGCGCAGAATTCAATGGCGAAGTCACGGTCCGACACGCCGTCCAGGGAGTTGCCTGCCACGGCTTCGAAGCCCAGCAGCTTGCAGGTCAGCTCACGGTCGATCGGGTAGGTGGTGCCGGCCAGCGCAGCGCTGCCCAATGGCATGCGGTTGGTGCGCTTGCGGCAGTCGACCAGGCGTTCATGATCGCGGCTGAGCATTTCGAACCAGGCCAGCAGGTGGTGGCCGAAGGTGACGGGCTGGGCCGTCTGCAGGTGTGTGAAGCCAGGCATGATGGTTTCGGCTTCGCGTTCGGCCTGTTCCAGCAGCCCTTTTTGCAGGCGGGTGATTTCGGCCAGAATCAGGTCGATTTCGTCGCGCAGCCACAGGCGAATGTCGGTTGCGACCTGGTCGTTGCGGCTACGGCCGGTGTGCAATTTCTTGCCGGTGATACCAATGCGGTCGGTCAGACGCGCTTCGATGTTCATGTGCACGTCTTCCAGGTCGACGCGCCAGTCGAAGGCACCAGCCTCGATTTCGCCCTGGATGGTCTTGAGCCCGTCGATGATGGTGTCACGCTCGGCATCGCTGAGCACACCGACTTGCGCCAGCATGGTGGCATGAGCGATGGAGCCCATGATGTCGTGGCGGTACAGGCGCTTGTCGAAATCGACCGAGGCCGTGAAACGGGCGACGAAGGCGTCTACGGGTTCACTGAAGCGGCCGCCCCAGGACTGATTGGTCTTGTCAGTGCTCATGGTTTCACTCATTGCAGGCGTGAACGAAAAATTGCCGCGATGATAACAGGGTTGGGCCCAGTGCCGCAGGGCGCCTGCAGAGTGTGAGGGTGGAAAAGGCGTAGCGCGATGTAGGCCACGGAGATTTCACCGATTGAACGGCAGTGTTCCATGGACCGTCTACAGTTTGACAGAGGCGGGCAGCTAATCTGCCAGCCACAGTGAATCTTTGGCTATCGCACCGGTCTAGAGCGTGACACGCAGCGTCGCTTCACACAGCTGTCTACGCTTTTAACCGTGCGAGACTCACTCAGGAATCCAGCGCAATTATGAATGTCCTGATCGTTGATGACGAACCCCAAGGCCGCGAGCGCCTAAGCCGAATGTTCGGTGAACTCGAGGGTTATACCGTGCTGGAGCCAAGTGCCACCAATGGTGAAGAGGCCCTTGCGCTGATCGAAAGCTTGAAACCCGACATTGTCCTGTTGGATATCGGCATGCCTGGCCTCGATGGTCTGCAGGTCGCCGCCCGACTGTGCGAGCGTGAGGCGCCACCTGCGCTCGTGTTCTGTACCGGTGATGACGAGTACGGGGAAGACGCCTTCAAGGAAACTCCCCTCAGCTACGTGACCAAGCCTGTGCACGGGCAGGCGCTTCGTGAGGCACTGCGCAAGGCCGACCGGCCAAACCGCAGCCAGCTGGCCGCGCTCACTCGTCCAGGCCACGAGGGCGGTGGTCCCCGCAGCCACATCAGTGCCAGAACCCGCAAGGGCATCGAGTTGATCCCTATCGCTCAGATCATCTACTTCATCGCCGATCACAAGTACGTGACCCTGCGCCATGAAACGGGCGAAGTGCTGCTCGACGAGCCGCTCAAGGCACTCGAGGATGAATTTGGCGACCGTTTTGTGCGTATCCACCGCAATGCGCTGGTTGCGCGGGAGCGGATCGAACGCCTGCAACGTACACCTCTGGGGCATTTCCAACTGTACCTTCGAGGGCTCGACGGCGATGCCCTGACCGTGAGCCGGCGTCATGTAGCTGGCGTGCGCAAGATGATGCAGACCCTTTGAGCGCTTGACGCCGTGGACGTGCCAGTGCTCATGGCAGTCGCACAGGGGCGCACCGCCGGGCCTGTCATCGGCAGCTTCGGCCCAGGCTGTTGATCCGTATCTGCTAGTGCCGCCGGTGATGCTGCTATCATCGGCGGCATTTCTCTGGTTCGGGGCGTTACATGTCCACTCGCGAAATCCGTATTGCCACTCGTAAAAGTGCCCTGGCCCTGTGGCAGGCCGAATACGTCAAGGCGCGCCTGGAACAGGCCCACCCTGGCCTGAAAGTTTCCCTGGTGCCTATGGTCAGCCGGGGCGACAAGCTGCTCGATGCACCTTTGGCCAAGATCGGCGGCAAAGGGCTGTTCGTCAAGGAACTGGAAACCGCTCTGCTCGAGCACGAAGCCGACATCGCCGTGCACTCGATGAAAGACGTCCCCATGGACTTTCCCGAGGGCCTTGGCCTGTATTGCATCTGCGAGCGTGAAGACCCGCGCGATGCGTTCGTTTCCAACCGGTTCGACAGCCTTCAGTCATTGCCTGCCGGCAGCATCGTCGGAACTTCCAGCCTGCGTCGACAGACCCAACTGCTGGCCCGCCGTCCCGACCTGCAGATTCGCTTTCTGCGCGGCAACGTCAATACACGCCTGGCCAAGCTCGACGCGGGTGACTACGACGCCATCATCCTGGCGGCAGCCGGGCTCATCCGGTTGGGCTTCGAAGCGCGAATCACCGATAGCATCAGCGTCGACGACAGCCTTCCTGCCGGGGGGCAAGGCGCTGTTGGCATCGAATGTCGCAGCGCCGACGTAGAGATCCACGCGCTCCTCGCGCCTTTGCATCATCTCGATACGGCCGATCGTGTGGTAGCCGAACGCGCCTTGAACAAACGCCTGAACGGCGGTTGTCAGGTGCCCATCGCCTGTTATGCAGTGCTTGAACAAGACCAGCTGTGGCTTCGGGGCCTGGTAGGGCATCCAGATGGCGGTACGCTGTTGGTCGCCCAGGCTCGGGCGCCTCGCCTGCAAGCTGAAGCACTCGGTGTGCAGGTGGCCGAAGATCTGCTCAATCAGGGTGCTGAGGCCATTCTCAAGGAAGTCTACGGCGAGGCAGGGCATTCGTGAGCCCTTGGCGCCTGCTGTTGACCCGACCCGCTGAGGAGTGTGCAGCGCTTGCCCACACACTGGGCCAAGCTGGCATAGCCAGCAGCTGCATGCCTTTGCTTGCGATCGAACCTGTCATGCTGCAGCCGCCGCAATTGGCGTTGCTCAAGGGACTGTCTACTTACCAAGGGTTCATCGTGGTCAGTAAACCGGCTGCCAGGTTATTGCTGGCGGCAGCGGCGCAGCGGCAACTGCCCGTACCGATGCAGGGTTGGTTCACGGTAGGCGCGGCTACGGCTGCGGTGCTGCAGGATGCACAGCTTGATGTCAGCTTCCCCGCATGCGGGGACGACAGTGAAGCCTTGCTCGAATTGCCTGCGCTCCAACAGGTTCTGGCGAACGCAGGGCCGCGCATCTTGATCGTGCGGGGTGTCGGAGGTCGCGAACTGTTGGCAGAGCGTCTTGCTCAGCGAGGTGCTACCGTCGATTATCTGGAACTGTATCGCCGCGACCTGCCGTCGTACCCTGCGGGCTACCTGTTGCATCGCATCGAAGCGGAACGCCTTAATGGCCTGGTGGTCAGCAGTGGACAGGGTTTCGAACACTTGCAGCAACAGGCTGGTAGCCAATGGCCGCAGCTGGCACGCTTGCCGGTGTTCGTACCAAGCCCGCGGGTCGCTGAACAGGCCCGGGCCGCAGGTGCCCAACACGTTGTGGATTGCCGTGGCGCCAGCGCTGCGGCCTTGCTGGCAGCCGTGCAGCGCAGCGCTGCACCTGCCGACCCAGGCGCCAAGCTCTAGGCGGCGCGCCCCCATGCAAAGGATGGATACGTGAGCGAGACTGTCTTGTCCAACAAGGATCAAACGTCGGCCCAGGCGCCGACGGAGCCTGTCACCCCAGTGCCCGCCAAGCGCTCCGGCAATGGCTTAGCCGCGCTGGCCCTGTTGTTGGGCGCTGCCGGCATCGCTGTAGGCGGCTGGGGCGCCTGGCAAGTGCACCAACTGCAAGGCAGCGAGTTCGACCAGGGCCAGCACCTGGAGGCGCTGAACCAGCGAGCCGAGGCGCTTCAGCAGCGTGAACAGAAAATCAGCGCACAGTTGGCCGGTCTGCCGGCAGCCAGTGAGCTTGAAGACCGTCGTCGTCTGGTCGCGCAGCTCCAAGGCGATCAGCAACGTCTGAGTCAGCGGCTTGAGACCGTACTGGGTGAAAGCCGCAAGGAGTGGCGCCTGGCCGAAGCCGAGCACTTGTTGCGCCTGGCGACCTTGAGGCTGTCGGCCTTGCAGGACATCACCAGTGCCAAGGCGCTGGTCGAAGGGGCCGACGAGATTTTGCGCGAGCAAAGCGACCCTGGCGCCTTCGCCGCGCGCGAGCAACTGGCCCGCAGCCTCGCCACGCTCAACAATACCCAGCAGCCTGACCGCACCGGTCTGTTCCTGAAGTTGGCGGCCCAGCGTGAGCTCGTCCAGCAACTGAGCGCCCAGCCCCCGGAATTCGACAATGACGCCAATGCCATGGGTGCGCTGACCAGTGACGGCGATGGCGCCAGTCGCCTGTCCAAATGGTGGTCGGAAATATCCAAGTATTTCCAGATTGAATTCAATGCAGACGAGAATGTGAAGCCACTGCTCGCGGGGCAGCAGCTCAATCAGCTGCGCCTGGCGTTGAGTCTTACGCTGGAACAGGCGCAATGGGCAGCGCTCAACGGCGATGCGAAGGTCTATGCCCAGGCATTGGACGATGCACGCAGCGTGCTGCTGGCCAACTTCAACGCCGACAATCCGCAGAGCAAAGCCATGCTCGACAGCCTGAACGCACTGGCCGAGCAACCCGTTTCGGTCGTTACCCCTGACCTCAGTGAAAGCCTTGCCTCCGTTCAGGCCTATATCCAGCGCCGGCATCTGCCTGCCGAGGACAAGGGAGACAAGCCATGAAGCGTGTCTACCTGTTGGCGGTACTGGCCATTGTGGTGGCAGCGGCCCTCGGCGTGGCCGTGGCCAAGCACAGCGGCTACGTGATGATTTCCTATGGCAGCTTCCGTTATCAGTCCGGGCTTTGGGCCGCGCTGTTGGGCTTGCTGGCCGTCATCCTGGCGCTGTTGGTGCTGCGTTTTCTGGTCGGCCTGCTCCTGGCGTCCGGCGGGGCGGTCAACCCTTGGTCCCGGCGCAACCGCAGCCGGCGCAACCGCGTTGCCATCGAACAGGGCCAACTGGATCTGGCAGAAGGGCGCTGGGCCAGCGCCCAGCGTCATCTGCACAGGGCTGCAGAAGCCGAACGCCAACCGCTGATGTATTACCTTGGCGCCGCCAAGGCCGCCAACGAGCAGGGCCGTGTCGAGGAAAGCGACGGTCTGCTGGAGCGTGCGCTGGAGCGGCAACCTCAGGCAGAGCTTGCCGTGGCCTTGACCCATGCCCAACTGCAAATGGACCGTGGCGACAACGACGGGGCGCTGGAGACGTTGCTGGCCATGCAGGAGCGCCATCCACAGAACACTCAGGTACTGCGTTTGTTGCAACGCTTGCAGCTTGAGCGCGGCGACTGGTCTGCGCTCATTCGCCTGATGCCGGACCTGCGCAAGAACAAGGTATTGCCCGCCACCGAGCTCGCCACGCTCGAACGTCGTGCCTGGGGGCAAAACCTGAGCCTGGCACAGACCCGGGGTGAAGATGCGCAAACGGCCCGCCAAGCCCTGGAGCGTGCCTGGCAGCAATTGACCTCCGCCCAGCGTCAGGAGCCGCAACTGGTCCTGGCCTATGCCGAGCAACTGCGCCAGCTCGGCGCTCAGGGCGAGGCCGAGCAGGTATTGCGCACGGCGCTCAAGCGCAACTACGAAAGCCACCTTGCTCGGCTGTACGGCCTGGTGCGCGGTGAAGACCCTGCCCAGCAGCTGCAGACCGCCGAAGCTTGGCTCAAGGACCATCCTCAGGATGCCAGCCTGCTGCTGACGCTGGGTCGGCTCAGCTTGCAGAATCGGCTGTGGGGCAAGGCCCGTGACTATCTGGAAAGCAGCTTGCGCATGGAGCGCAACCCCGAGGCCTGCGCTGAGCTGGCACGTCTGCTCGCAGGCCTTGGCGAAACGGAGCGCAGCAACCAACTCTTCCAGGAAGGGCTTGGTTTGCTCGATGAGCGACTGCTGGCGCTGCCGTTGCCGGAGACGGTTCGCGCTTGACCTGACCTTGGCCCGCGCAAAGCCGCGGGCTTCAAGGGGAGGTAATCTTTCGGCTCGGGCCAGAGAAATCCTGACGTATTTTCTTAAGGCGCGTCTTACACAGCAGTTGGATATTTCTTAGGTAACGCTGGGAATTGTCTCGACTGTTGTGCCTTGAAACAAAGGATGTGATTCCTCTACCGTTTCAAGCCACGACTACCGATACCGGGACCCTCACTGCCCATGCTGCCGGCCCGCCTGCGTACTTTCTTCTTCCCAACCTGCCTGGTGGCATTCACTGCCCTAGTCACTTCATTCAAGCTGCAAGATGCGCTCGGGCTGTTGCCGTGCCTACTGTGTGTGACACAACGGGCGCTGCTGGCAGGGTATGTACTGGTGTGTCTAAGCGCAGTGCTGCATGGGCCGGCACTCGAAGGCCAACGCCGCTATGCCCAGCTAGCGCTTGGCTTTGCACTGGGTGGCGCTGCAGTAGCCGCAAGGCATGTCTGGCTGCAGGGGGTTGCGGCCGATGACCTGGTCTGCCCCGTCGCCATCGACCACAACGCTGGGCAGTACTGGAACGAGCTTGCCCGGCAACTATTTTCCGGTGCCCCTGATTGCAATGCGCTGACCTGGAGCTTCATGGACTTGACGTTACCCGAATGGAGCCTGATGGCCTTTGTGCTCCTGGCTGCGTTTGCGCTCGGTCATCTACTTGCAGGTCGCCTGCATGCCCTGCTCACCCATGACCTCAAACAACGCTGAGCCGCAGCACGACCAATGGCGGTAAGACGGCGTATTAAACACTTGTACGAAGTTATTACCCTGCGTACCTTGAAGGGCAGCTTGCGTGGGAATAATCTCCGAGCACGCCTACCGAAAATCCAAGGTTTGATGCTGTTCTGCTAATTCAATCTCGTGCCTTAGCAGCGCTACGCGAGGAGCAGCGGCATCTACCCACAGGGGAAGAGATCGCCATGCTCGATAGTTGTCAGAATGCACAGGAACGCTGGGGCGGGGTCAACGCGCTGATCGACCGTTGGCTGAGCGAGCGCGAGCAACTGGTTCATGCCTATCGTTCGTTGCGTGATGCCAAACCGGCCTTTGCAGACAAAGACACCAACGGCGACTTCTGTGCGCTGCTGGTGGACTATGTCTCGGCGTGGCATTTCGAAATCTGTGAACAACTGGTCAGCGAGGCCAAGGCATTTGGAGACACCCGAGCCCTTGATCTTGCAGGCGAGATCAGCCCACGCATTGATGACATTACCCAGATTGCACTGGCGTTCAACGATCACTGCGTCAAGGCTGAATGCAGGGACACCGAACGCTTCGCCGAGAAGCTTGGCAAGCTTGGCAGCTTGTTGCATGAGCGCTTCGAGCTTGAAGATTGCCTGATCGAAGTGCTGCACAACGCGCACAAGGAAGAAGGCCTGGCGCCCGTCTGAGGGTCATTCAGTCCTTGGTTTGCAGCAATTGGATTTCAAAAACCAGCGGCGTGTAGGGTGCAATCAGATCACCCGCGCCGTCGGCGCCGTAGGCCAGTGCAGACGGAATCACCAGTCGCCATTTTGCACCCGCATGCATTTGCGGCAGCGCCATCTGCCAGCCCTCGATAACCGAGTCGAGGCTGAACCACTGCGGCTCACGGCTTTGGTCGAACACTTCTCCACTGGGCAACCGTCCCACGTAATTGACCAGCACCTTGGCGCCCGCCTTGGGCTGCGGTCCATTGCCTGCTTGTAGCTCGCTGTACAGCACACCTTGCATCAACTCATGAACGCCAGCACGGGCCCGCTCATTGGCCATGAAACGTATCTCTGCGGCTTCAGGCGCCTGGGGCGCAGCGTCTTGCTGCGGTTGGTGCTGTTCGAGCAGCGCCTGCATGCGGGCCTGGCTCAACTTCAAGGGCTGTTCCTGGTAAGACTGGCGCAAGCCTTCGACGAGCGCATCGAGCTGTAGCCCTGGCATTTCCTGTCGCAGCCGTTCACCCAGACTGGCACCCAGGCTGTAGGCAAGGTCCTGATCATCGGTGTCGGCCACGGCCAACATCGGCAGTAGGCAAAAACCTAGAACAATGGATCGAAGCATGACCAATTCCTACGGCGGTGGGGGGCGAAGTATGCCAGTGTTCACGACGGTACGGGCTCGCGGCGTGCCGGACCACACGGTGCATTGAGCAGCAGCAGGTCAGCGCTGGCGAAGCGTAGTTAATTGCCGTGCTTGCGGTGCGAGATGTGCTCAGACGTTGATATGCAACAGTGTATGGATATTGCGGTCAAGATGCCCTAGCGGCCTGCGCAGCGGAAGCATAGTATGAGTCGCACTCTCATCAGTCAGGAGGTAAGTCATGTCGGCCAAGAAAAAGCCAGTCAGCACGCCGTTACACCTGCTTCAGCAACTTTCGGGTAGCTTGCTTGAACATTTGGAAGAGGCCTGCTCGCAAGCGCTGGCTGATGCAGAGAAGCTGTTGGCCAAGTTGGAAAAGCAGCGCGGCAAGGCCCAGGAAAAACTGCATGACGGTCGCTTGAAGTTGCAAGACGCAGCAACGGCGGGCAAAGCCAAGTCGCAGAACAAGGCCAAAAAGGCCGTTGCCGAGCTCGAAGAGCTGCTCGACTCGCTCAAGGACCGCCAGACCCAGACCCGCGGCTACATCCAGCAGCTAAAGCGCGATGCTCAGGACAGTCTGAAACTGGCCCAGGGCGTCGGCAAGGTGCGTGAAGCCGCTACCAAGGCCCTCGACCAACGTGCAGCCCAGGCTGCCGCCCCAGCTGCTACCAAGCCTGCTACCAAGACCACAGCCGCCAAATCGCCTACCCCAGCCACTGGCAAGGCCAAACCGGCTGCGCGCACCGCAGCTACCAAGCCTGCAGCCAAGGCCGCTGACGCAAAATCCGTGGCAGCCAAACCTGCTGCCAGATCGGCCTCGAAGCCTACCGCAACCAAGGCTGCCACAAAGCCGGGCGCAGCCAAGTCCCCTGCGAAAGCGACAGCGGCCAAGGCTTCAGCGGCTGAATCTTCTGCATCCAGCACCCAGGCTGCCAAGGCGACGTCAGCCAAGCCTGCAGCCAAGGCAGCGAGTGCAAAAGCCGCAAGCAAGCCCGCACCTGCGAAACCCTCTACCCGTGGCACCGCCACCCGAACGGCCACTCGCACTGCCAGCAGCCGATCCACAAGTGCCAAGCCGGCGACGGCTGCCGACGACAAAGCCCCAGCGTCCGGCAACTCGGTGAACCCTGCCACACCTGTATCCGACGTAGGAGCTGCTCAGTCGTCGTCCACCGACGCCTGATGCGCCAGCGCCGCCGCGCGCAACTGCTCAAGTGCGCGGTGATCTCGCAGCTGGCTCGGTGCAAGCCAAGCCAGCCAGTCGCCAGTATGTCCCGGTCTGCCGGCGGGCCACTGTGCTGCACAGGCTTGCAAGCGTTCCAACAGCGCTTTTTCAGCTGAAAGCTCCAGTCTTTTGAGTTGCTCTCGCAGCTCAGCCAACGGTGGGTCGCCTTTCGCTGATTCTCGCCATTGTTCGCGCAGGCTTCGCAAGGGTGAGACCACATCCCGTTGCCAGGGCCCTGCACAGCCCTGCAAGGCCTCGACGCGCTGTTGCTGCACCTCGATTGACCTGGCCTGCAGCCAGGTGGCGCACAAGAGCAGGCACACGTCGCCCCCTTGCCGTTGCAGGTCGAGGCAAGCCGCTTCCACACCGGGCCTGGCGTACAGGCTCAAGGCGTGATCCCACAAGTCGCATTGCATGGTTCCACTCGCGCTATGGGCCGAGGAAGCTGGTAGACTCCGCGACCATCATGATCAGACTATCCAACCTCACTTTACAGCGTGGTCCGCAGCGCTTGCTAGATGGCGCCGAGATGACCCTGCACACCGGTCACAAGGCCGGCCTCATCGGTGCCAACGGTGCCGGCAAATCCAGCTTGTTCGCTTTGCTGCGCGGTGAGTTGTCGCCCGATGGCGGTGATTGCCACCTGCCGGCAGACTGGCGGATCGCGCACATGCGCCAGGAGGTCGATACCCTCGACCGGGTGGCCGTGGACTATGTGCTCGACGGCGATGTGCGATTGCGCAGGGTGCAGGCTGCGTTGGCAGAGGCCGAGCAGGCCCATGACGGTACGGCACTGGCCCGGCTGCACAGTGAGTTGGACAGTGCGGACGGTTATACCGCCGATGCGCGAGCGCGCAAGCTGCTGGCGGGGCTAGGCTTTACCAACGAGCAGATGGACCGCCGCGTCGGCGACTTCTCCGGTGGATGGCGGATGCGCCTGAACCTGGCCCAGGCATTGATGTGCCCCTCCGATCTGTTATTGCTCGACGAACCGACCAACCACTTGGACCTGGACGCCATCCTCTGGCTGGAAGACTGGCTCAAGGGCTACCCGGGCACGCTGTTGCTGATCTCCCACGACAGGGATTTTCTCGATGCCGTGGTCGATCACGTGCTGCATGTCGAACAGCGCAAGCTGAACCTGTACAAGGGCGGCTACAGTGCATTCGAACGCACCCGTGCCGAACGCCTGGCCCAACAGCAGCAAGCATACGAGAAGCAGCAGGCGCAGCGTGCGCACATGGAAAAATACATTGCGCGCTTCAAGGCCCAGGCCACCAAGGCGCGTCAGGCACAGAGCCGCATAAAGGCCCTGGAGCGCATGGAGGAGCTGTCGGCCGCTCACGTGGATTCGCCGTTCGATTTCGTGTTCCGCGAGTCGCAGAAAATCTCCAGCCCCCTGTTGAGCCTGTCCGAAGGGCGGTTGGGTTACGGCGACAAGGCCATTCTCGAGAAGGTCAAGCTGCAGCTGGTGCCGGGTGCACGCATCGGCCTGCTAGGCCCCAACGGCGCCGGCAAGTCCACCTTGATCAAGAACCTTGCCGGTGAGCTTGAGCCATTGTCCGGGCGCCTGGTGCGGGGTGAAAACCTCGCCGTCGGCTATTTTGCCCAGCATCAGCTCGACTCGTTGGACGACAAGGCCAGCCCCTTGCTGCACCTGCAGCGCATTGCCCCAACCGAGCGCGAGCAGACGCTGCGCGACTTCCTCGGTGGTTTCGATTTTCATGGCGATCGCGTAGACGAGCCGGTCGTGAACTTCTCGGGTGGCGAAAAGGCACGGCTTGCGCTGTCGCTTATCGCCTGGGAGCGGCCAAACCTGCTGCTGCTCGACGAACCCACCAACCACCTGGACCTGGAAATGCGCCTGGCCCTGACCATGGCATTGCAGGAGTTTGCAGGTGCAGTGGTGGTGGTGTCCCACGACCGGCATCTGCTCAAAAGCACAACCGATGACTTCTTGCTGGTCGCCGACGGTAAGGTCGAGCCCTTCGACGGGGACCTCGATGACTATAGCCGCTGGCTCGTGGAATATCGCCAGCGCAACGCGCCGGTCAGTAGCGCGGTAACCAACCCCGACAAGACCGACAAGAAGGCCATGCGCCAGGCTGCGGCAGCATTGCGCCAACAACTGGCGCCGCACAAGAAGACCGCTGACAAGCTTGAAGCTGAACTCAACCAGGTGCATGCGCAGTTGGCCGAGATCGAGACTGCGTTGGGTGATGGTGGTCTTTACGAAGCCGCCCGCAAGGACGAGCTGCGTGAATTGCTGGCCCGGCAAACCGCGCTCAAGCAGCGTGAAGGCAACCTCGAAGACGCTTGGATGCAGGCACTGGAAACGCTCGAAACCATGCAGGCCGAACTCGAAGCGCTCAGCTGACGCGCTTTTTGCGAGCGCTGCTACCGACCCTTCGCAAGCAGCGCTGCAAAATCGCTCAAATTGCGCTGGTCATTTTTTCATCGGCACCTTAGCTTAATGCTTTGAAACATGTGCATGAGCGAGGTGTGGGATGTCGATGGAAGTGTGGTTGGGCTTTTTTGCCGCCTGCTGGGTTATCAGCCTGTCTCCGGGTGCGGGCGCTATCGCCTCGATGTCTAGTGGGCTGCAATATGGGTTCTGGCGCGGCTACTGGAATGCGCTGGGCTTGCAGATCGGCCTGGTGATGCAGATCGCCATCATTGCGGCAGGCGTCGGGGCCATCCTGGCTGCTTCGGCCACCGCATTCCATGTGATCAAATGGTTCGGCGTCGCCTACCTGGTGTACCTGGCCTATAAGCAATGGCGCGCCCTGCCCATGGACATGAGCGATGAATCCGGTATACGACCCATCGGCAAACCGCTGAGCCTGGTGTTCCGGGGTTTTCTTGTGAACGTCAGCAACCCCAAGGCCCTGGTGTTCATGCTGGCGGTGCTGCCGCAGTTCATCAATCCTCATGCGCCTTTGTTACCACAGTACATCGCCATCGCCGCTACCATGGTTGCCGTCGATCTGCTGGTGATGGCGGGTTATACGGGGCTTGCAGCACGCGTGCTTAGGGTGCTGCGCACACCCAAGCAGCAAAAGCGCCTCAACCGTACCTTTGCCGGGCTGTTCATCGGTGCGGCCACGTTCCTGGCCACCTTGCGCCGCGCGCCGCTGTAAATCCAGGGCAGAGGTGGCTGCGCCTTCTGGCTCAGAGCTTTCTGCTCAAGGCATTACGGTGATTTATCGAGTCTTCTGCTGTGGCGCGCTGTCTATTCCCAGGCAGGATGATTGCGGTCGTCCTGCCTAGGGCGCTGATGCCCACCCTTGAGCGCAAGCTCTCAAACAGGACTGGCGCTTACACCAAAGCGCATGCCGGCACTGCGGAGGAATCATGGACAAACCGACTCACCACTTTTCCGAATTGTTCAAGCAGCTTGGACTGGACGACGACCCGGTCGAGATCGAGCGCTTCATCACCACCCATTCGCCACTCGATGATGATGTGAAATTGGTCGATGCACCGTTCTGGAGTGAGGGCCAGCGTGCCTTTCTCAAGGAAAGCTACGCCGCCGATGCCGACTGGGTTCCCATGGCCGATCAGTTGAACGAAGCGCTGCATCCGGCCAAGAAATAAGTTACCTGCAGCGTGAAGCGTGAGGGGCCGTGAGCCGTTCCGGTCAACGCGTCGATACTGCCATTCAAGGTATAGACAGTTCCGGAACCGGCTGACGGCCAGTCTTACCTGTAGCGCATGCAGGTGGCCGAGCCCTGAAATGCCTCACTCGCCGCGGATGTACTGCTCGAGCTGCAAGATCAACCCTGCCTGCTCCGCGATGGTCTCCTTGACCAGGTCGCCAATCGACAACAGCCCCAACAGCTCACCGTTGCTCACCACCGGTAGATGGCGCAAATGTCGATTGGTCATCAGGTTCATGCAGTATTCAAGGTTGTGCTTCGGCTCCACGGTGACCACCGGTGCGCTCATGATGTCGCGCACCGGCGTGGCGGCCGACGAGCGTCCCTTGAGCACCAGCTTGCGCGCATAATCGCGCTCACTGACGATACCTACCACCTCGCTGCCTTCAACGACAGGCAACGCGCCGATGTTCATCTCGGCCAACAGTCTGAGGGCGTCGAGCACTGAGTCGTCCGGACCGATGGTGTACACGGTCTGGTGTTCGGACTTGCTCTTGAGGATTTGTTCGACGTTTTTCATGGGGGCCTCTGCGGGTCGAGGAAACACTGGCGACGGTCCTGCAAGCATCGACCACCCGGCGCCATCCGGCAATGCAGGAAACGGCATCGAGGTGATTGAAAAACGTCATGAGCATGCAGGAGCGTTTGCCTCAACCCCCTCGGGTGATCAGTCGTCGGTGACAATCCTCCGGGCTCAACTGCTGGCCTGTACGGGATCGAACGGTGATCGTCTCAAGGGGCTGGTCTGTCATGTTGTCCAGCATGATCGAGTGGCATTCACCTGAACCGTACAAAAAACGCTCTCCCCACTGGCGCATGCTGATGACGATGGGGAAGGCGGCCCGGCCCATTTCGGTCAGCACATACTCCTTGTAAGCACTCCCATCGGAAGCAGGCCGGACCTCGAACACGCCCAATTCGACCATTGCCTTGAGCTTTACGGTGAGGATGTTCTTGGCGACACCAAGGCGCTTCTGAAAATCACTGAACCGCCGTACGTCGTCGAACGCTTCGCGGATGATCATCAATACCCATCGGTCCCCAATCGCTTCTAGGGTGCGCGCCACTGGGCATTCACTGCGCGCTAACTGTTCCTGTTTGGCCATGTTTGTCCATGAGCAGATGATGAAAAGCGCTAACCATATGAGAAAACGTTCATGGTCAGTAGTTGCATTTAAAAACCTGATTTGTTAGAAATCGCTACAAGTGGTTTCCTTTTGAAACCTATTCCAAGGATGGAAGTGCATGCCGTACAGGCCAGATAGCCCGGTCAAGCGGGCGGCGACAGCCGAAGCGTCTGCCAACCGTGACGACACGGCGCGCTGCGACACACCGCGTAGTACCACACTCAGCCCTTCCCAAACCTTCCTCTTTGCCATTACCTGCGCAATGGCCGTGGCGAATGTGTACTTCGCCCAGCCGCTGCTCGAGTCCATGGCCAGCAGTTTGGCGGTGCCTGCCAGCACCATCGGGATCGTCGTCACGGCCACCCAGGCAGGTTATGCGGTCGGTTTGCTGTTCATTGTGCCGCTGGGCGACTTGGTCAACCGGAAGAAGCTCATTCTCTGCCAAATGCTCCTCAGCGCCTTGGCCCTCTGCGCCGTAGGGCTGGCGCAGGCCTGGGTCGTGCTGCTCGGTGCCATGGTCCTGGTGGGGTTGATGGCCGTACTGGTGCAGGTGGTGGTGGCCTACGCTGCGGCACTGGCAAGCCCCGAGCAACGTGGCCAGACCGTGGGGACTGTGACCAGCGGCGTGGTCCTGGGGATTCTGCTTGCACGTTTCGTGTCTGGCGCGATGGCCGATCTGGCCGGGTGGCGCAGCGTGTATTTCGTGTCGGCCGCGCTGATGGCGGGGATGGCCTTCGTGTTGTGGCGCACGCTGCCCGCCCCTCCCCGCGCTGCGGTCAGCGGCGGCTACTTTGCCCTGCTGCGTTCGGTGCTGCAGCTGTTTCTGCGCGAACGTACCCTGCGCGTGCGCGGAGTCTTTGCGTTGCTTATCTTCGCTGCCTTCAGCGTGCTCTGGACATCCATGGTCCTGCCGCTCAGTGAACCAGATCTTGCGCTTTCGCATACCCAAATCGGGTTCTTTGGCCTTGCCGGGGTAGCAGGGGCTCTCGCAGCGGCGAGGGCCGGGCGACTGGCAGACCGTGGCCTGGCCAATCGCACCACAGGCATTGCGCTGGTCTTGCTGACCCTTTCCTGGCTTCCGACGGCGTTCGTCCATAGCTCGCTGCTGGCAATGGTCCTGGGCGTGGTGATGCTCGACTTCGCCGTGCAGGCCGTGCACGTCACCAACCAAAGCCTGATCTTCGCTGCACGACCGGATGCGCAAAGCAGGCTCGTTGGCGCCTACATGTGCTTCTACTCGCTGGGCAGCGGGCTCGGCGCCATCGCGGCGACCTACACCTACGCCCAGGCGGGTTGGGTAGCCGTGTGCCTGCTGGGCGCATCGATCAGTGCCGTCGCCTTGATCTACTGGTTGTGGTTGAACTTCAACAACCGATAAGTACTTGCGATTCAACAGCTGCGCTCATTGTTTCGACACAGCAACGTGATGCCGTGCGCGCGACACAGGACTTTCAACTTGGCCGAGGCACGTATGGCGCTGCACAAACTGACCGTTTCTTCCCACGGCGTCGACTTTGAACTGCCCTCCAACTCACCCCTTACGGACATCGAATGGGAGGCCGGTGGCAAGAATGTCATCCCGCTCGGCTGCCGCGTCGGGGCGTGCGGGGCGTGCCTGATCAAAGTCAAGGAAGGGCTGGACGCGTTGAATCCACGCAACGATGAGGAAACAGCATTCATAGAACTGTTGGGCTATAGCGGGGCGGACTACCGTCTGGCCTGCCAGTGCCTGATCAGAGGTGAATTGGCCATTGAAGTCATTGGCTAGGCAGTGCGTTGTTCACGTCGACTCATGATGAGTGGCGTCTTGTATCAGAACCCAAGAAGAGGCTCGAATATGCTGAACCGTGTAAAGAATGTGGGCTATGGCGATCGCACTCCGTTCCTCAATGCTGCTGCATCGGTCAACCTGCGTGGGGAAATCGACAGCATCATCGATGAACAGGTCGATCAGTGGTACAAGACGGTGCCGCAAGCCGCGCACCTGGAAGGCAAGGATGTCAACAGCGCCTACTACAAGCGTCACCTGATCGAGACGGCGTGGCGTATCCGCCTGCTGCGCGTTGCCGAGGCCAAGGCCTTGGTCGAGGTGGCGAAAGTCAGCCCGGAAGCTGCGCAGATCTGGGCCCACTACGAACAGGAAGAAATGCTGCATGACGACTTGTTCATCCAGGATCTCCAGCGTGTAGGCGTCAGCCGCGAAGAGTTCCTTGCCACCGAACCCTACCTGTCCACCAAGCTGCTGGCAGGCTTCTTCTCCTACCTGCTCGACCATGAAGGCCCCCTGGGCGTCATCGCCTACTCGTACCTGGTCGAATACGTCAACGTCAAGCTCGAGCCGCGCAAGCTCGAAGCGCTCAAGGGTTCGGTCGGCGAATCCAAGATCGTGGGTCAGATCTCCCACTCCCACACCGACATCAACGATGACCATCCAGGCGAGGTATGGGCGGCATTGCGCTTCTTGATCAAAGGTGAGCAGGACATCGCTGCGCTCAAGCGCTACCTGGCCGAGCATCAGAAAGTGTTGGCCATGTACTTCAACGAGTTGTACCTGGACACGCTGGCCAGCCCGCAAGCCAAGGTAGCCTAAGCCATGGTGCAGGCAATGAAGACGACGCGACCTGGTGTGCTGATCCTGAGCCATTGCGGCTTTTCATTTCTGGAAGACTTGAAGTTAGAGCTGCATCGTCGACAGCTTCGCTGCTTCGTGCTTTCTTCATTGCCGCTTCCTGAACATGTACCGGCTCGTTTGCAGCAAATCGAGTCTTGGGCAGACCGGCTCTATGTCGGCGACGCTCACCAATTACGCAGCGATGAGGTTACCCAAACCCTCCAGCGTCTGCATGAAGCAGGCGAACAGGTCACCTGCTGCATCAGCGTGTGGGAGGGGTACCGGCACCTGATGGCGCAGGCCAACCTGTCGCTTGGCACCTACGACATTGGCCCTCAGCAAGCGCTTGCCCTGCGCAACAAGCTCGGGGTGCGTAACCAACTGGCGGCAGCCGGGCTTTCACAGGTCCAGGCGCATGCTCTGTCGGCATCGGTCCTGCAGGCATTGCAGATGGATGGCCGGCCTTACTTCATCAAGCCGATCCATGGCATCGCTTCCTATGCCGCCTTCCCAATGCGTCCGGACACCCGTTGGGCCACGTTGGAAGCCTTGAGAGAGGCTTCGGCAAGCGACACCGTGTATGCCTCGGCCTTCAATGAGGGGCTTGAGTTCATGGCCGAGGATTACATCCCCGGTAAAGAATTCAGCTTCGAGACCCTACTGCTCGATGGCCAGGTCCACGTGGTGGCCATTCATGAAAAATACGAAGTCACCGAGACAGCCGAAACGGTGCTGGAAGACAGCTGCACCACACCGCCAGCCAGCCTCGATAAAGCGCAGATCGCAGCCGGCCTGGCATGGCTGAGTGAAGTGCTTGGCTGCCTGGCGCTGAAATGGGGTTGCTACCACATCGAAGCCAGGTTCACCGGCGAGCACTGGGACCTGATCGAAGTCAATCCACGGGTGGGCGGCAGCCTGATTTCCCATAGCGTTGAGGCGGTCGCTGACGGGCACAGCATGCTCTCGCTGTGGCTGGACCTGCTGTTCGCAAGCCAGGACGATGCGCCTCTGCGCGAGGCCTTCGCACAGCGTCTGGACAGGCTTGGCTGGCACGCCGAGGGCACCACCGAGCAGACGACGGCCACGTTCTTTCGCGTCTATTTCGCCAAACCCGGCACCCTGCGTAGCGTCGAGCTGGCTGAGACCCCACTGGCACCCAGCGTGACGCACATCCTGCTCAAGGCAGGCGATGTGATTCCTGCCCATGCCCGTGAAGTGTTCCTCGGCCAGTTGCTGTGGACATTCCCGCACACCGAACACCCCGCTGAACTCAAGCGCCTGTCTCGTAGCAGCGCAGACGCGCTCGATATCCAGTACGAGACCGAAGGCTTCTGACGTCCGCCAGGCACCGGAGACAATTGACATGTCCTTGCAAAGACCCGTTTTGCTGGTTGTGGATTACAACTTGAGCCGTATCGGCGACGTTCAACACATGCGCAACCATGCCCGTGAGCGCTGGAATGCCGAAACCTGGTTGGTGCGCAGCGCTCCCCAGGCGCACGATCTGCGCATCAGCGATCGGCTTATCGACGCAGACCCGTTGGCGCCGGACTTCATCCAGCGCGTGCTTGAGCAATTAGGCGACGAGGCCGCGCGTGTCAGTGCTGGCATCGTGTTTTCCGACAATGCCGTGGCCAGTGGCGCTGCGCTGCTTGAGCGCCTTGGTTTGCCCGTTGACGACGCCCGCCTGGCACTGGGGGCGTTCGACAAGCTGGCCTATCGGATAAGCGAGCAGCGCATCGGGCCGCTGCTTACACAGCTCGGCGTGATGGTGCCGGATTTCGAACGCATCAGGTGCCTTGAAGACGTACAGAACTTCGCCCGGCGTCAGGCTCACGGCTTCGTCATCAAACCCACGACCGAGGGCAATAACCGGGGCGTCGTCCTGGTCGCCCCGGGTACAGACTGCGACCAGGCGTTTGCCGAAGTAGAGCCGTACCTGGCGAGCGGCGTGCTGGCCGAAGCCTTGATACCCTTTGACCGTGAATACTCCTACGACGGGCTGGGCGAGTTGTGGTTCATCACCGAGAAAGTGAGTGCCACCGGGCGCTACCCGGTAGAAGTGGCGCAGATCCTGCCGGCCCGGCTCGATCATCAGGAGCGCATGGCCATCCGTGTGGTGGGCGAGCAGGTCAACCGATTGGTCGGCCAGCGCATCGGGCCGTTCCACAACGAGATCAAGCTCAGCGAGAAAGACTGCAACACGGCCGTGGTCGAACCCAATCGGCGCCCTGCAGGCATGAAAATCTGGACGCTGGCTCAAGCTGTCCACGGGCTTGACTTGTATGCAGCCTGGATCGACTCGGTATTTTCGGCAGCCATACCCAAGGAGCTGCCAGAGCCTAGCTGTAGCGCGGCCACCCTCATGTTCGGCGTGCCTCAGGACATGACCGTCGATGTGGCCCGACTAGGCGACGTTCATGCCCTGGTGGTGGAAACCATTGCCTGCACAGCACAGCGGCTGGGCATTGCACAGGACGCTGTCGTCTTGCTCGAATGCGCTTGGGTGACCAGTGCGCGCCGTCTCGTCCATGCCACGCCCCGGGATAATGGCGATTTCGTGGCGCAGGCCTGCGTGACGCTGCACGATGCCCAGGCCGATATCCGTGATCTGGTCAGCGCGCTGCGCGAACAGTGGCTGGAGGTCATGGCGCGCAGCCTGGCTGCCGAACCCCTGCTCAAAGCCGCTTGCTGAGCGACGCCATCCACGCTTCGAGAACAATAATATGAAGATTCTGATCCTCCACCGTGTGCCTTACCCCCGAATCGAATACCACCGTGGCATCGATCATGCGCTGCACGAAGTCACCTATTTCGGCAAGCAAGCTGCAATCGACACGCTGCCTGCCGATTTGCAGTGCAAGCGGGTGGTACGAGCGGGTACCGCCAGCGCTAGTGAGGAAGCATTGGCATGGCTGTCTGGTAGCCCCCAGCGCTTTGATCGCATTATTTCAATGTCCGAATACGAACTGCTCGATGCTGCACGCTTGAGAGAAGCATTGGGCGTTGAAGGGGCTTCATTACAGACCGTGACCCTGGCGCGCAACAAGCTGCTGATGAAGCAAGCGGTGCAGGCCAACGGCTTGCGCATACCGCAGTTCATGTCGCTGGCCTGTTACCTGGACGCGCAAGGCCAGGTGCCTTGGGCAGGCAAAACGGTCTTGAAACCCCACAGCGGCGCTTCGAGCGCGGACGTCAGCGTACATTTACCGTCTCAGGCCCACGCCGAAATCCGGCGCAAAATCCATGAACAGTCGTTGCACATCGATGATTTTCAGGTCGAGGAGTACGTTGCAGGCCCCATCCGCCATTTCGATGGTTTGGTGCTCGACGGTCGAATCGTCACGATGCAGGCCAGTGAATACGTAGGCACCTGCCTGGACTACATGGAGCGGGGTGCGCCGCTGGGTTCCTGGCATGTGGACAGCTGCGCATCCATGCGGGAGTGGGTGGGGCAGGCGCTGAACGCGGTGCGGATCACCCACGGCGCCTTCCACCTGGAAGCCATCATGGACGCCGACGGGCCGGTCTTCCTCGAAGTGGGTAACCGGGTCGGCGGGGCTGACGTGGTGGCGACGTATGAGATGGCCACGGGGATTCATTTGCCTTCGCTGGAACTGCGCATCTATGTCGACGGCGAACTGGACCTTTCGACGCTGAGCGGCCGGCAGGCGGACCTGGGCTACGGATGGTTCGTGTTCCCTGGGCACACTCACCCGCAGCGCACGTTCCTTGGGCTCGAGGGCGCAGGTGAACTGCGCGGCAGCCCTTGTATCGTGCAGTGGAACGAGCTCGAACCGGGTGCACCATTGCCTGGGCACGTGACCTACTCGGCATTCGAAGCGCCGCTGGCGGGCATCGTCAAGACCGCCGAGCCCGAGCGTACCCGCGACTGGATGGTTGATCTGTTCTCGCGGGTATCACTGGCCCGGCACCTGACATCCGTTGCTTAACTTCTTCTTCAAGGCAGCCTGCCAATGAAACCACAGCATGTAGTGCTGGCCGTTCTGATCACGGCCATCTGGGGCATCAATTTCTCTGTCATCAAACTGGGGCTGGCCACTGTCGACCCACTGATCCTCGCCGGGATTCGTTTCAGCCTGTGTGCGCTGCCGGCGATTTTCTTCATCCGCAAACCCGATGTGGCCTGGCGCTACATCATTGGCTACGGCCTGGTGTTCGGCATCGGCTTATGGGGTGTGGTCAACCTCGGGATCAAGGCTGGGCTGTCTGCCGGCATTGCCTCGCTGGTGCTGCAGTTCAGTGCATTCTTCACCATCCTGCTGGGCGGGTTGGTCTTCAAAGAAGCACTGACGCGCTTTCAGGTGCTGGGCATGCTGGTGGCCTTAGCGGGGCTGCTGTGCATCATCACGATCAGCGACGGCTCGGTGACATTGCCTGGTGTGTTGCTGGTACTCCTGGGCGCTGGCGCATGGAGCGTGGCCAACGTCATCAACAAGAAGGCAAAGACCAAGGACGTGTTCGCGTTCCTGGTGTGGTCCAGCGCTTTTGCACCGATCCCGTTGTTCGTGCTCGACTACGCGGTCAATGGCAGTGCCGGCTACACCGCGCTGGTCCATCAGGTGGACAGCACGGCGATTCTGTCGATTCTGTTCCAGGTTTATCCGAACACCTTGTTTGCCTATTGGATCTGGAATTCGCTGCTCAAGACGTACCCGGTATCGACCGTCGCACCGCTTTCGCTGCTGGTGCCGATTTTCGGCATGCTCGGCTCGGTACTGGTGTTCAACGAGAGCGTGCCCACCAGCAAGGTACTGGCCGTTGTCCTGATCGTGCTGGGTCTGGCTGTCGGCCTGTATGGGCAGCGCATCTTCAATGCTTTGTCCGCGCGCACTGCGCGGACCTCACTGTGAATCGATAGGAAGTCGAAATGAGTTTGGGAAGACGTGGATTCATGGGGGGCGCTGTGGGCGCCACCCTGGTTGGCGGCGGCATGATCGCCAGCCTGTCCAGCGCAGGCGCCGTTGCGGCGCCCGAGCCAGAAACCCCGGCATTCGATCCTGCCGACTGGGCATCGGTACGGGCGCAGTTTCAGCTGTCGCCACGGTATGTGCATATCTCCAACTTCTTTCTGGCATCCAACCCCAAGCCGGTGCGCGATGCCATGGCGCGGCACCGGGAGGCCTTCGACCAGAACCCCTATACCTACCTCGAAGACCACATGTTCGCCAAACCCGAAGACATGGTCTGGCGCAAGGTCTGCGAAACCGCGGCCGCCTATACGGGCGGGCGCGCAGAGGACATTGCCCTGACCACCAGCACGACCCAGGGCCTGGCAATGATCTACAACGGCATCAAGCTCAATCCCGATCAGGAAATTCTCACCACCCACCATGAGTGGTACACCCATGACGAAGCGATGCGCCTGGCTGTGGTCAAGTGGGGTGGCAGCATCAGGCGCATCGATCTCTACCAAGGGCCGCAGGACGTCAGCGTCGATGCCATCGTGTCGCGTATCGAAGCCGCCATTCGCCCTTCGACCCGCATTCTGGCAATGACTTGGGTCCATTCAGGCACCGGCGTACGGTTGCCGGTCAAGGAGATCGGCGACCTGGTGGCCCGGCTCAACAAAGGCCGTGACGAGGCGCAGAGAATCCTGTACGTGATTGACGGGGTGCATGGTTTCGGCTGCTCCGAGGCGCAGGTCGCCAGCCTGGGATGCGATTTCTTCAGTGCCGGTACACACAAGTGGATCCTCGGCCCGCACGGAACCGGTCTGGTGTGGGGGCGCCAAGGGCAATGGCGCCACGTCATGCCGACCATTCCCACCATCATGGCGGCCGAGCCTGCCAATGCCTGGCGCCAGGAACGTGCGCCGCAGGGCGATACGCAAGCGGCATGGGTAAGCCCCGGAGGGTTCCTGGCGTTCGAGAATCAGTGGGCGATGATCGAGGCGTTCCGATTCATCGAGCAAATTGGCCGCAAGCGCATTGCCGAGCGCGTTGCCGAACTCAATGGCCAACTCAAGGAAGGGCTGGCCAAACTGCCCAATGTTTCATTGCTCACGCCCCAAGACGCGCAGTTTTCGGCGGGTATCGTGTGCTGCGACGTTAAGGGTCAGGCGCCCAAGGACGTGGTGGCGAAGTTGAAAGCGCAGAACATCATTGCCAGCGCAACACCTTACCGCCATACCTCGGTTCGCTTCTCTGCCGGGATCACCAACACGCCCCAGGACATTGAAAAGACCCTGCAGGTGATGCACAGCCTGACATGATTCAGGGCTGTGCAGGGATCACCGGGCGCGCTAGCCCGGCCTGCCAGGCCGGGTAGCGATGCCAAAGGCAGAGGCGGATCTCAGAGCTTCGGCATCTGCCCGATCCGCGCCACCATTTCGCTGACCACCTGCAGGTCCAGCATGAACTGGTCCACGGTCTTGAACTCGTTGTCGTTATGCCCGGTGTACTTCACACCGGGCATGGCCAGACCAAACTGCACGCCGTTGGGCAGGTCATGCACTGAGGTGGCTCCGGCGGACGTACCGAACGCGTGCTTCATGCCCAGGTTTTCGCTGGCCACAGCCAGCAGGGCCTTGACCCACTCGCCTTCTGGGTTGCGGTACATCGGCTCGTCCAGGCTGTAGTCGTAGGCGGGCGTGATATGGCTTTGCTGCGACCACTTACCGAGCTTGTCGGCGATTTCATCCTTGATCGTCGCGACCGCCTTGCCCTTGGGGATGCGCAGGTTGATCGCCAGCTTCAAGCCTTTGTCATCCACACCGACGAAGGTTGGCGAGGCGGTAAGCGGCCCCATGAATGCATCGTCATAGGCGATGCCCAGCTTCTTGCCCAGGTAGTCCAGGCCCCAGTTGTCCGCCGCATAGTGGGCAGCATCGGTGAACTGGTTCCGCTTCAACGGCACCGTCTTGCCCACGCCATTGATGAAGTCCAGCATGCGCGCGACAGGGTTCACGCCCGATTCGGGCTCCGAGGAGTGAGCTGACACACCGGTCACGGTGAGCACCACTTGCTTGCCGTCGGGTTTGGCGGCAATGCTGAAGTCGCCACCGTTTTGCTTCACGTACTCGGCACCGGCCGTGTTCAACCGCTGCGCCAGTGCGCTGGCGTCGTCGGTGAGCAAGGTCGCTACCGAGGTGGACGGGATCTGATTGGTAGCAAGCCCACCGGTAAGGTTGACGATTTCGGCACCCTGGCCGCTGGCCGCACGCTTGGCAAAATTCGCCATCACGGTGCCGTAGCCTTTTTCCGCGATGACCACCGGATAGCCGCCATCCAGGGCGAGGTTGTAGTCAGGCGTAGGGTTGCGCTCGAAGTAGTACGGGATGGCATCGCCGCTGGTTTCTTCGGTGGTGTCGATCAGCAGTTTGAATTGCCGCGCCAGGGGCAGGTTTTCATCCTTGGCGACCTTCAGGGCATACAGCGCTACGACGATGCCATTCTTGTCGTCC
Source organism: Pseudomonas sp. URMO17WK12:I9 (assembly GCF_900230165.1). Taxonomy (NCBI): domain Bacteria; kingdom Pseudomonadati; phylum Pseudomonadota; class Gammaproteobacteria; order Pseudomonadales; family Pseudomonadaceae; genus Pseudomonas; species Pseudomonas sp. URMO17WK12:I9. The sequence goes on from NZ_OCMQ01000005.1 coordinate 41,978, forward strand.
TCGGTACCACGGCCGTACATGCGATCACCGACCAGGGTGACCTTGAACGGGTCCAGGCGCGTGCCGTCGGCCAGCTTCCAGTTTTCCGGTGTGACAGGGACCACGTCGGCATGGGCATGGATACCGACCACTTCCTTGCCGCTTCCCAGGGAGATTTCGTAGACACGGTTGTCGACGTTGCGAAAAGCCAGGCCAAACCCGTCGGCCAGTGCCTTGATCTTGTCGGCGATCTTCAGGAACTCGGGGTTTTCATGCTGAGGCGTGCCCTCGACGGTGACCGTGGGAATGGCCACCAGTTCGCGCAGGGTCTGGGTGGCAGCCTTGCCGTACTTGATGCGGGTGTAGAGCCCGAGCAGGCGATTGATCTCGTTCTGCTGCTCGGCGCCCAGCGGCTTACCGGCCAGGTAGGTGTCCAAGGTGGTGCCCAGGTCATCGGCCTGGGCCAGTTCGCTGCCTTTGAGCTTGCCGAGAAACTGCTTGAAGTCATGCGGATCGCTGCCGTCGAACGCCTTGACGATCGCCGCAGACTGCTGCTGGGTGAGGTTGGCCTGGGCAGGCAATGCGAACAAGCCGATGCTGGCTGCCAGCAGGGAAACAGAGGTGAGCTTTTTCAGATGCATGAGTGTACGCATTCCTTCGCCAATCATTGATGAGGCCCCGTCGTGCGGGAAGGCCCTCACGCTAACACCAATGACCTGTGGTACGGCAGTACCAGGCGTGTGACATGGCGCACAAACGAAAAAGCCCCAGGCGTTGGCCTGGGGCTTTTCATGTATGGCGCACTCGGCGGGATTCGAACCCACGACCCCTGCCTTCGGAGGGCAGTACTCTATCCAGCTGAGCTACGAGTGCAACGCGCACGCATGATACCTATCTCGTTCGTCTGCGTCCATCGCCTTGATCTGTAGCCCTTTTTACCAGTTGCCATGTTCGCCTCCATGGCGGTTCTGCCTGGGGCTACTCTTTCGGTTCGTGCTCGCCTTGGGGAGCCAGGGCCCATCACGCCCTACCAGCGAGCCGATTTCAGATAAGGTGTTCAACCGCTCGTTCTTTTTTTCGAACAGCCTATTGTCCAACACCCCAGCAGACGCTTAGCATTCGTTTGAGATTTCAAACGCTCGGAGCCCTGCGCTGGGCGCTTTCAACAATCAACAATTCGGGAAGCCGACATGCAGCTCAAAGACGCTCAGTTGTTCCGCCAGCAAGCTTTCATCAACGGTGAATGGCTGGATGCGGACAGCGGCCAGACTATCAATGTGACCAACCCTGCCACGGGCGAAGTCATTGGTACCGTGCCGAAGATGGGTACTGCGGAAACCCGCCGCGCCATCGAGGCAGCCGACAAGGCCCTGCCGGCCTGGCGTGCCCTGACCGCCAAGGAGCGCTCGACCAAGCTGCGTCGCTGGTTCGAACTGATGATCGAAAACCAGGACGACCTCGCTCGCCTGATGACCACCGAACAAGGCAAGCCGCTGGCCGAAGCCAAGGGCGAAATCGCCTATGCCGCCTCCTTCATCGAGTGGTTCGCCGAAGAAGCCAAGCGCGTCTATGGCGACACCATCCCAGGCCACCAGCCTGACAAGCGTCTGATCGTCATCAAGCAGCCGATTGGCGTCACCGCGGCCATCACCCCGTGGAACTTCCCGGCTGCCATGATCACCCGTAAAGCCGGCCCGGCCCTGGCCGCTGGCTGCACCATGGTGCTCAAGCCTGCCTCGCAAACCCCGTACTCCGCCCTGGCGCTGGTCGAACTGGCCAACCGTGCCGGTATTCCGGCAGGCGTGCTGAGCGTGGTTACCGGCAGCGCAGGCGAAGTCGGCGGCGAACTGACCGGCAACGCCCTGGTGCGCAAACTCTCCTTCACCGGCTCTACCGAAATCGGTCGCCAGCTGATGCAGGAATGCGCCAAGGACATCAAGAAAGTATCCCTGGAGCTGGGTGGTAACGCCCCGTTCATCGTGTTCGACGACGCCGACCTGGACAAGGCAGTCGAAGGCGCGATCATCTCCAAGTACCGTAACAACGGCCAGACCTGCGTCTGCGCCAACCGCATCTACGTGCAAGACGGCGTCTATGACGCGTTCGCGCAGAAGCTGGCCGCCGCTGTGGCCAAGCTCAAGATCGGTAACGGCCTCGAAGACGGCACCACCACTGGCCCGCTGATCGACGGCAAGGCCGTGGCCAAGGTGCAGGAGCACATCGAAGACGCGGTGAGCAAAGGCGCCAAGGTCCTGTCCGGCGGCAAGCTGATCGAAGGCAACTTCTTCGAGCCGACCATTCTGGTCGACGTGCCCAAGACCGCTGCCGTTGCCAAGGAAGAAACCTTTGGCCCGTTGGCGCCGCTGTTCCGCTTCAAAGACGAAGCCGAAGTCATCGCCATGTCCAACGACACCGAGTTCGGCCTGGCGTCCTACTTCTACGCCCGCGACATGAGCCGTGTGTTCCGTGTCGCCGAAGCGCTGGAATACGGCATGGTAGGCATCAACACCGGCCTGATTTCCAACGAAGTGGCGCCATTTGGCGGTATCAAGGCTTCTGGCCTGGGCCGCGAAGGCTCCAAGTACGGTATCGAGGATTACCTCGAAATCAAATACCTGTGCATCAGCGTCTGATCGCACGGTAAAGGCTTTACCTCTGCCAGCGGGGCGCGAGAGCGACGTCCCGCTGGCCTTTTTTACATTGCAGCACCTGGTGGCCAGGGCGTTCGCGGCAGTCGATCAACGAATACTGACTGCGGGCAACCCCAGCTACCCCCGAATAAAAGCGCCATGTTCAACGGCGCAATGAGGGCATTATGAGCAAGACCAACGAATCCTTGATGCAACGCCGTGTCGCCGCTGTCCCACGTGGCGTCGGCCAGATCCACCCGATTTTCGTTGAATCGGCCAAGAACTCCACCGTCATCGACGTCGAAGGCCGCGAACTGATCGACTTCGCTGGTGGTATCGCCGTGCTGAACACCGGCCACCTGCACCCAAAAGTGGTTGCAGCGGTGCAAGAGCAGCTCACCAAGGTCAGCCACACCTGCTTCCAGGTACTGGCGTATGAGCCCTACGTAGAGCTGTGCGAAAAGATCAACAAGCTGGTGCCAGGTGACTTCGACAAGAAGACCCTGCTGGTATCCACTGGCTCCGAAGCGGTCGAGAACGCCGTCAAGATCGCCCGTGCTGCAACCGGCCGCGCCGGCGTGATCGCCTTCACCGGCGGCTACCACGGCCGTACCATGATGACCCTGGGCCTGACTGGTAAAGTCGTGCCGTACTCTGCAGGCATGGGCCTGATGCCAGGTGGTGTCTTCCGTGCACTGTTCCCGAGCGAGCTGCACGGTGTCAGCGTCGACGATGCCATCGCTTCGGTCGAGCGCATCTTCAAGAACGACGCCGAGCCACGTGACATCGCCGCCATCATCCTCGAGCCCGTACAAGGCGAAGGCGGCTTCCTGCCAGCGCCAAAAGAGCTGATGAAGCGTCTGCGTGCCCTGTGTGACCAGCACGGTATCCTGCTGATCGCCGACGAAGTGCAGACCGGTGCAGGCCGTACTGGCACCTTCTTCGCCATGGAGCAGATGGGCGTTGCGCCTGACCTGACGACCTTCGCCAAGTCCATCGCCGGCGGCTTCCCGCTGGCCGGTGTGTGCGGCAAGGCCGAATACATGGACGCCATTGCACCGGGCGGTCTGGGCGGCACCTATGCCGGTTCGCCAATCGCCTGTGCTGCGGCCCTGGCCGTCATCGATGTATTCGAAGAAGAGAACCTGCTGGACCGCAGCAAGGCCGTGGGCGAGCGCCTGACCGCCGGTCTGCGTGAGATCCAGCAGAAGCACCCGATCATCGGTGACGTGCGTGGCCTGGGTTCGATGATTGCCGTCGAAGTTTTCGAGAAAGGCACTCATACCCCTAACCCTGCAGCTGTCGCCCAAGTCGTTGCCAAGGCGCGCGACAAGGGTCTGATCCTGCTGTCCTGCGGTACCTACGGCAACGTCCTGCGTATTCTGGTGCCGCTGACCGCCGAAGACGCTCTGTTGGACAAGGGCCTGGCCATCATCGAAGAGTGCTTCGCTGAACTCGCTTGATGTAGCTGGCTTAAAAAAAACCCGCTTCGGCGGGTTTTTTCATGTCAGCAATTTACCGACGGTGGGCGCCGATGCTCATCCCTGAACGATCTGATTCTTGCCTTGGCGCTTCGCTTGATACATGGCTGCGTCGGCACGGGCATACAAGCTGTTGAGGGTGTCGTCGTCCTCCATCAAACCCGTCAGGCCCTGGCTCACCGTCACGCTGTAGGTCTGGCCCTCTTGGCCGAAACTCAGCCGCTGCACCTCCCGCTGCAATCGTTCGGCGATCTGTTCTGCCACTTTGGCCGTGCAGCCCGGGAATACGGCGGCAAATTCTTCGCCCCCGATGCGGCCGAACAGGTCACCGCGGCGCAGTACCGTCCTGCCGCTGTGGGCAATGCGCTGCAGCACTTGGTCACCTTCCTGGTGGCCGTAGCTGTCATTGATGTTCTTGAAATCGTCGATGTCCAGAAGCAGGAAAGTCAGCGGTGTACCGTCCTCCCGTGCCTTGTCGAAGGCCTGCTTGGCACATTCGAAGAAGTGGCGGCGGTTACTGCTCTGGGTCAGGACATCGGTGGTGGCCAGACGCTGAAGCTCGCCTTCGAGGCGTTTCTTGTCGGTGATGTCTTCGGCGATGCCGACGATGGTCACCCGATCGCTACCTGGCTGCTGGCTGACGTAGCACTTGTCGCTCAGCCAGCGCAGCTCGCCATCGCCGTTGAGGATGCGGTATTCGCGGTGTTCCACGGAGCCTGTGGACAGTACCTGGGCCAGGCTCTGTTCGGCAAATTCAAGATCATCCGGATAGATGCTGTCGCGCCATACGTTGAAATCGGCCATGACCCGGCTGACAGGGCGACCAAAGATGCGCTCGAACGCAGGGCTTACGTACAGCACTTGCCGCGTTTCCCAATCGAAGGCCCACAGTACGGCGTTGACACTTTCAAGCAACGAACTGAATAGCTGCTCACGTTCGCTGAGTCGGGCGACTTCGCCTTGGGCATGCATCAGTGCCAGCAGGGTTTGGGCAGCGTCGGGGGGAGGAGTACCGGTCAGAATCTTGGGATTGTTCTTGGCCATGTGCACAGCGCGCGCTCGACGGGTAAAGGTGCGGCCACCTTCCGGCCGATGTGGGCAGTTCGAGTCGAAACAGAGGGTTGAAGTTCCTGAGCTTACGCCCCAGAACGGGGCGTATCGATCAACGGAGGTCAGGCAGCGGTCGGGCGCAGGGAATAGGTTTTCAACTGCGAAGCGAAGTCGCGCAGGGCGTGGATGCCACTGGTCTCGGCCTCGTGTACCCAATCCTTCATGGCGGCAAGCATGTCGTGGCCATTGGCGCTGGTCCGCGCCCAGATCTGCTGCAGGGCCAGGCGCTTCTCGTAAATGGTCTTCAATGCCTGGCTGTGCGCCAGCATGGACTCGATACGGACATGGTGGCGATCCTCCAGCAAGCTGGTTTCACGGGACAGCAGGCGTTTGGCGCGCCGGAAGTGGTGGCTGACCGAGGTATCGACGCGGTCCAGCTCCTGTTTGACCAGCGGGCCGATCACAAGCTTGCGGTACTGGGCCATGATCTGGAAGCGGTTGTTCAGGATGGCCATGGCGGTGTCCATGTCCAGGCTAGCCTTGCCGGCAACGCGGTGGGCGATGGGGGCCACGCGCTGGACCTTGGCCAGGCGCAGCAGGCAGAACAGGCGAATCCACGCCCAGCCCATGTCGAATTCCCAGCGCCTGACCGAAAGCTTGGCCGAGTTGGGGTAGGTGTGATGATTGTTGTGCAGCTCTTCGCCCCCAATGACGATGCCCCAAGGCACCAGGTTGGTCGCCGCGTCGCGGCATTCGAAATTGCGATAGCCCACGGCGTGGCCCAGGCCATTGACCACCCCGGCTGCCCAAAAGGGAATCCACATCATCTGCACGGCCCAGATCGTGATGCCGGCGGTGCCGAACAGCAGCAGGTCGATAAGCGCCATCAGCACGATACCGCCCAGCTTGTAGCGGGAGTAGAGGTTGCGTTCGACCCAGTCGTCCGGGCAGTTCTTGCCGTAGATGCGCAAGGTCTCGGGGTTGCGCGCCTCTTCGCGATAGAGCTCGGCCCCTTTGCGCAGCACCGTACTCAAGCCCTTGTAGACTGGGCTGTGCGGGTCCTCCGGGGTTTCGCACTTGGCGTGGTGCTTGCGATGGACAGCGGTCCATTCACGGGTGTTCTGCGCCGTGGTGAGCCACAGCCAGAAGCGGAAGAAATGCTTGAGCCCGGTGTTGAGCTCCAGCGCACGATGCGCGGAATAGCGATGCAGGTAGACCGTGACGCTGACAATGGTCACATGGGTCATCAACAAAGTGATGCCGACCAGTTGCCAGGCCGACAAGTCGAGCAGGCCGTTGTACCACATAGGCAGAGATACCCTCGAGATTCAGGGGAAAGGTGCGATTATCCCTGGGTCGGGAAATAAAACCAGTCAAAGCTGACCACGCCATGTTTCAGCCGGGCGTCGGTGCCCGGCATACCTTGATGCGCGGCCTTTGCGAAGCGCTAACCGCACGTCGGGCAGCAGAAGCTTTATAATCCCCCAACATTTTTCATGGGCAATTGCACCCGACATGTCTGTTTCCGTTCGCGACGCTTTGCGCATGGCAGCGCTTTATGTGGTGCTCTCGATCCTCTGGCTGGTGCTGGCCGAGGTGGTGCTGCAGAGCATGACTGATGACTCCCTGGCCCTGACCGTGGGGCGTCAGATCAACATCGTGGTCTGGGTGTTGCTCAGTGCCTTGCTGATCTATGTGTCACGCGTGCGGCTGTTGAACTTCATCGGCGCCGGTGCGCGCCTGCGCGGGGAGGACCGTGAGCGCCTGCGCATGGCCGCTGCGGTGTTCGACTGCACCCTGGAAGGCGTCCTTGTGACCGACCGGCAGGGGGTGATCGTGCACGTCAACCGCGCGTTCATGCGCATCACCGGCTATCAGCAGGATGAGGTCATTGGCCAGCGCCCCAGCAAATTCAAGTCGGGGCGTCATGGCGCCGCGTTCTACCAGCAAATCTACGCGGCCCTGACCGAGACGGGGGAGTGGAGCGGCGAGATCTGGAACCGCCGTAAAAGCGGTGAAATCTATCCTCAATGGCAAACCATCCGCGCCATTTGCGATGACGAAGGCGAACTGAGCCATTACGTGGCGGTATTCAGTGACATCAGTGCCATCAAGCATTCGGAGCAGGAGCTGGCCTATCTGGCCCACCATGATCCCCTGACCGACCTGCCCAATCGCCTGTTGTTCACCGACCGGGTCCAGCAGGCGTTGGCAGCGGCCCAGGCCAAGAAGCGCGGTTGTGCGCTGCTGCTTCTGGACCTCGATCATTTCCAAAGCATCAACGACGGGCTCGGCCATACGATTGGCGATCAGCTGCTCAAGCTGGTGGGCGTGCGCCTGGGTGAAGTCGTGAGCAGCGGGGTTACCCTGGCGCGCCTGGGCGGCGACGAGTTCGGCGTCCTGGCCGAGCACTGCCAGGATCTGGGGCAGGCGGCAAAACTGGCTCAGCGCATCATCGAACGCATGCGCGAGCCCTTCCTCTTCGAGGGTCATCGCCTGTTCATCAGTGTCAGCGCAGGCATCAGCCTGTTCCCAAGCGACGCCCTGAGTGCCGAGCAGTTGCTACGCAATGCCGATTCGGCGCTGTACAAGGCCAAGACCAACGGCCGCGCCTGTTACGCCCTGTACACCGAAGAGCTGACCGCGCACGCCCAGTTGCGTGTGGAAACGGCGGGAGAACTGCGCCGCGCCCTCGAGCAGGACGAGCTGCGCGTGTTCTACCAGCCCGTGCATGACCTGGCCTCGGGCAGTCAGGTGGGGGTCGAGGCACTGGTCCGCTGGCAGCATCCCCAGCGGGGCCTGGTGCCCCCCGGTGAGTTCATCCCGATTGCCGAACGCACCGGGCTGATTGCCGAAATCGATGCCTGGGTGCTACGCCAGGCGTGCCTGCAGATGGTGCGCTGGCAGCGAGAAGGCCGCCCCCTGGCATTCGTGGCCGTGAACATCTCGAGCCGGCTGTTTGGCCAGCATGAGCTGTACCGGCAGGTGGCCGATGTGCTGCACGAAACAGGCCTGGCGCCAGCGCTGCTTGAACTGGAGGTGACGGAAAGTGCGGTGATGGAAGACCCGGAAGTGGCCCTGGAGCAGCTTCACCGTCTGCGCGAGCTGGGTGTGACCTTGGCCATCGATGATTTCGGCACCGGCTATTCCTCGCTGCTACGCCTCAAGCGCATGCCCGTGCAAAAGCTCAAGATCGACCAGGGCTTCGTGGCCGGGCTGCCGTGCGATGAAGATGATGTCGCGATCGTGCGGGTAATCATCGCCCTGGCCCGCAGCATGGGCATGCAAGTGCATGCCGAAGGCATCGAGCAGCAGGAGCAGGCCAGCTTCCTGCTGCAGGAGCAGTGCCAGCTGGGGCAGGGCTATTGGTTCGGCCGGCCGGTCGCCGCAGAACACCTGCGCTGGGAATGAGGCCAAGGGCTGGCTTGGCGCCAGCCCGCACCCTGCGCTCATCGCTTGTTCAACCCTCGGGCCAGGCGGTCGCCACCCAGCTGGATCAGTGCCACCAGGGCCACCAGCATGGCGATCACCGTTAGCATGATCTGGCTGTCGAAGCGCTGGTACCCATAGCGGTAGGCGATGTCACCCAACCCTCCGGCACCGATGGCGCCTGCCATGGCGGATGAATTGATCAGCGTCACCAAGGTGATGGTGAAGCCGCCGACGATGCCCGGCAGGGCTTCTGGCAGCAGCACGTGCCAGACGATGTGCCAGCGTCGGCATCCCATGGCTTGGGCTGCCTCCACCAAGCCATGGTCGACCTCACGCAGGCTGACTTCGGCGATGCGAGCGAAAAAGGGCGTAGCTGCGATGGTAAGGGGCACGATGGCCGCCCAGACCCCATAGGTAGTGCCGACCACCCAGCGCGTGAAGGGGATCAGGGCAACCATCAGGATCAGAAACGGCACCGAGCGGAACAGGTTGACGAAGGCGGCCAGCACCCGGTTGAGCAGCGGTGCCGCATAGATGCCGCCCCTGTCGCTGGTCACCAGCATGACGGCCATCGGTACGCCCACCAGCAAGGCGATCAGCGAAGAAACGCCGACCATCAACAGCGTGTCGAGCAAACCCTCCAGTAGACGATCAACCCACATGGCCCAGCACCTCCACGTCTTCGGCCCAGCGCCGAGTGTGCTCCAGGAGGCGGCTGGCGTCATGGGGCGAGTGCTGCACCGAAACGATCAGTTGCGCCAGTGTGCGCGCGCCGATGGACTGCACACCCCCTTGCAGCAGCCGCACACGTCCGCCCAACTCGGCGAACAACGCCGTCAGGTCGGGCTCGCCGAACGCTGTCAGCTTCAGCACGATAGCGCTGTCGGGGCTCGATGGGACAGCCTTGATGTCCGCGGTCAGGGCTTCTGGCAACGTGGGTTGCAGCGGCGCCAGCAACGTGCGCGTAGTAGCGTGCCGCGCCGCGCCGAACACCTGCCAGACCTCTCCCTGCTCGACCAATTGGCCACGCTCCAGTACCGCAACCCGGTGGCAGGTGTCGCGCACCACGGCCATTTCATGGGTGATCAGCACGATGGTCAGGCTCAGGCGTTGGTTGATGTCGCGTAGCAGCCCCAGAATCGAGGCGGTCGTCTCGGGGTCCAGCGCCGAGGTCGCTTCGTCGCACAGCAGGATGCTTGGGTCGTGCACCAGGGCGCGGGCAATGCCCACGCGCTGCTTCTGGCCGCCGGACAGCTGCGCAGGATAGACGTCGTGCTTGTCCTCGAGGCCAACCAGTTGCAGCAGCTCGCGTACCTTGCGCTGGCGCTGCGCCTTGGCAACGCCGGCCACTTTCAGGGGCAGTTCGACGTTCTGCCACACGGTCTTGGCTGACATCAGGTTGAAGTGCTGGAAAATCATGCCGATGTTTCGGCGCAACGCCACCAGTGCCTGCTCGTCGTAGCGGGCAATGTCCGCCTGGTCGATCAGCACCCGGCCCTGCGTAGGCTGCTCCAACCGGTTGATGACGCGCAGCAGCGAGGACTTACCTGCCCCGCTGCGGCCGATGATGCCGAAGATTTCACCGCGCCGGATGTTCAGGTCGATGCCTTGCAACGCCGGCTGGCTCTGGCCTGGATACGTCTTGCCCAACCCGATGAACCGCACATGGGCTTGGCTGACGTCGGGGCGCAGGTCCACGTGTTCAGCCTGAGGCGGTGGGGCAGGGGATTCGAGTGCTCGTGCAGTGGACTGGCTCATCGCTGTCACTCCCAACCGGCCTGGTAGAGCGTGCCATGAGCCTTGTCCAAGGCCGCGCGCACGGCCGGCGAGTGCTGGTAGATGTCGACGAACTTGGCCAGGCGAAGGTCATTCCTGCTCTGTGGGCGAATGACGAACTGAATCACGTATTCCTTGTTCTCCAGACCATCGAAAAGCAGGGCCGAGGTGGCGTCAAAACTGTTGGCCAGCCGAATGTAGGCGGGGTAGCCCTGCACCAGGTCCGCGTCGTCATACGCCCGTACCAACTGGACCGCTTCGACCTGAATGATCTTGAGCTTCTTCGGGTTGGCCGTGATGTCCTGTTCTGTGGCCTTGTAGCCCACGCCAGGTTTCAGCGTGATCAAGCCGGCCTTGGCCAGCAGTTGCAGGCCTCGCCCGCTGTTGATCGGGTCGTTGGCGATTGCGACGCTCGCCCCTTCGGGCAGGTCGGCGAAGCTTTTGTAGCGCTTGGAATACAGGCCCACGTTGTTGATGATGCCTGGGGCGTAGGGCACCAGATCGAAACCGGCAGCAGCCTTGGCGTTTTCCAGAAAGGGAATGTGCTGGAAGTAGTTCACGTCGATGTCGCCACTGTTGAGGCTGACATTGGGCGCTATCCAGTCGCTGAATTCGATGAGCTTCACCTCGAGCCCCTGCTTGTGCGCCTCTTCGACGGCGGCTTCCAGCGGGATGGCGAAGGCTGACGTGGTGCCGATCTTCAGCGGCTGATCGGCCAGGGCTGCGCTCGAGAAGCCCAAGGCAATAACGACGGCCGCAACGGGACGAATTAGTTTTTCAAGCATGGTGCAGGGCTCCGGTGAAAGCGGGGGCAGGCGCAAAGCGGTAGGCCGAGCCAGGATGGTCGGCTGGCAGGTAGGGATGGTCGGTTGCGAACAGCTTTTCGCGCAGCGTGCCGCCGGCGTAGGCGGTCTTGTAGCAGCCGCGCGCCTGTAGCTGCGGAATCACCAGGTCGATGAAGTCCTCGAAGCTTTCCGGTGTAACGGTGCGGGTCAGGTTGAAGCCGTCCAGGCCGGTTTCATCGGCCCACGCAATCAGCTCATCAGCCACTTGCGCGGGGTCGCCGATCAAGGTGACGTAGCGGCCACCCAAGGCGTGCTGTTGCAGCAGGCGACGTCGGGTCCAGGCGTTGTCCTGAAGTTGGCGAGTGGCCGACTGGATGGCGTTGCCTTGGCTAAAGGCAATCGGCTCGTCCAGATCGAAGGCCGCAAAGTCGATGCCGGTGGAGGCGGCGAAATGCGCGACGCCGGCTTCGGGGCTGGCATGGCGCAGGTATTCAGCGTGCTTGGCCAGGGCTTGTTGCTCGGTGGGCGCCACGATCACCGTGATGCCCATGAAGACCTTGACTGCCATTGGGTCGCGACCCGCAGCTCTGGCAGCGGCGCGCACCTTGTCCACCTGGGCGCGGGTTGAAGCCTTGTCCTGGCCGCTGATGAACACACACTCGGCATGGTTGCCCGCAAACGTCAGCCCGCGCGGTGAGCTGCCAGCCTGAAACAGTACCGGTGTCCGTTGTGGCGACGGTTCGCACAGGTGGTAGCCCTCTACATCGTAGAACTCCCCGTGGTGGCGAACCTTGCGCACTTTGTCGGGGCGCGCATAGATGCGCTGGCCGCGATCAGCCAGCACGGCATCATCGGCCCAGCTTCCCTCAAGCAGCTGGTACAGCACCTTGAGGTATTCATCGGCCTGGTCGTAGCGACGGTCATGCTCGGGCTGCTGGGTCAGGCCCATGGCGCGCGCAGCGCTGTCCAGATAACCGGTGACGATGTTCCAGCCGACTCGCCCATTGCTCAGGTGATCCAGGGTCGAGAGGCGGCGAGCGAAGAGATAAGGCGCTTCATACGTAAGGTTGGCCGTGAGGCCGAAACCGAGGTTGCGGGTAACGGCGGCCATGGCGGACACCAGCAGCAGAGGGTCGTTGACCGGCAACTGGATGGATTCCTTCAACGGCACCTCCAGCGACTGGCCGTAGACATCGTAGGTGCCGACGATGTCGGCAATGAACAATCCGTCGAACAGGCCCCGCTCCAGCAGGCGCGCCAGGTCGGTCCAGTATTCGAGGGTCGTGTACTGGGTCGACGTATCGCGCGGGTGCGTCCACAGGCCATGGTTGATATGCCCCACGCAGTTCATGTTGAAGGCATTGAGCAGGATCTGCCGGGCCATCAGAGGGTCCCCCGGCGCGGTGGGTTTTGCTCGTTGAGGTAGTAGTTGCCGATGGCGTGGTACTTCCAGCGCACTGGGTCGTGCAGCGTGTGCACCCGGGCATTGCGCCAGTGGCGGTCGAGGTTGTGTTCGGCCAGCGTGGCCTGACTGCCACCGAGCTCGAACAGCGTGGTGCCGGCGGACAGGGCGATTTCGGTGCTGATGGCCCGTGCCTCTGCCACGGCAATGGACGCTGCGGCTACGGTTTCGGCCGTGCTGTCGTCACGCGCGCTGTCTAGGTAATGGCCTGCGCGTTCGAGCAAGGCTTCGGCAGCGTGCAGGCGGATGGCGAGTTGGCCGAAGTGCTTGACGGTCAGCGGATCGTCGCTCGCCTGCTCGACGCCTGAATCCACCCATGGCCGGCTGCGGGTCCGCACGAAATGCAAGGCGTCCTCATAGGCTGCACGGGCGATGCCGGTATCGATGGCCGCATGAAGAATTTGCGCCAGCGGGCCTACCGGGGTAGGGCGCTCGAACACGCTCTGAAACGGTACGACGTCCTGTGCGCTGACAGGCACGTTATCGAACACCACCGAGCCGCTGCCGGTGGTGCGCTGGCCGAAGCCACTCCAGTCGTCGATCACTTGCAGGCCGGGGCTGTCGGCAGGCACGAATGCCAGGTGCTGGACGCCTTGGTCATCGACCACCGAGGTGGGTATGCGCTGGGCGTATAGCGCACCCGTGGCGTAGAACTTGCGGCCATTGATGCGAAAGCCTTCGCCTTCGCTGCTCAGCCGGGTGGTGCGGTCATTGGCTGTTTTGGTGCCCAGTTCTGCCAGGGCATTGCCAAACCGCCGACCTGCCAGCACCTCGGCGTACAGACGCTGCTGCTGCTCGGGCGTACCGTTTACTCGTAGCACTTCCAAGGCATAGAAATGGTTTTGCGGAATCTGCCCGAGCGAGCCGTCGGCCTGCGCGATGATGGCGATGACCTTGGCCAGGGTGACGTTGGATACGCCCGCCCCGCCGTAGGCCTTGGGGACGCTGATACCCCACAGGCCCGAGCGTGTGAACAGCGCCAGCTCAGGGTGTGGCAGACGCCGTTCACGGTCGCGCGCCGCGCTGTCGGGGCGTAGCTGTCGGGCGATGTCCAAGGCAACGGCCAGGGCTTCGCCGTCGCTGGTAATGATGCGTGTGGTCATGGTGTGTCTCCGGTGCCCCGGGCCGCGCAGCGGCCCAGGAGGCTACCAATCAGATCCAGGAATGCCGCGCGGGCAGGGTGCCGTTGAGGTGGTACGCGCCAACCGCGTGGTATTTCCAGCGCACCGGGTCGTGCAGCGTGTGCACGCGGGCGTTGCGCCAGTGGCGGTCGAGGTTGAACTCGGCCAGGGTGGCGCGGCTGCCGGCGAGTTCGAACAGTTTCTCGCTGGCCTGCAGGGCAATCTCGGTGGTCAGTACCTTGGCCTCGGCCACCGCAATCGACGCGCGGGCGGCCGACTCGGCATCCACCGTGCCTGCGTTGACCTCGTCCAGCACCTGCCCGGCCCGGCGCAGCAGCGCCTCGGCGGCATGCAGTTCAAGCTTCAGGCGGCCGATGTCTGCAATGACATAGAGGTCGTCGCTGGCGCGGTCTACCTGGGCTTCGATCCAGGGGCGCGACTTTGTGCGCACGAAAGCAATGGCGTCATCGATGGCGGCCTCGGCAATGCCTGCGTCAATGGCCGCCTGGATGAGCTGCGAGGCGGCGCCCTGGGTATTGGGTACCTCCCGCTGGCGCCAGTTGTCGATGACCAGATCTGCTTCTACCGGAACGTCATCGAGCAGTACCGTGCCGCTGGCCGTGGTGCGCTGACCGAAACCCGACCAATCGTCGACGATGCGTAGCCCGGGTGTGCCGCGGCGCACGAAAGCCAGGCGCTGGCGACCTTCCTCATCCAGCGCCTTGACCGCCACCCAGTGGGCGAACAACGCCCCGGTGGAATAGAACTTCTCACCACTGATGCGATAGCCGTCACCTGCGCGGTCGATGCGTGCCTTGAGGGTAAGGGTGTCCTTGGTTCCGCGCTCCGGGCCCGCATTGCCGATGCGCCAGCCGTCCAACACGCTGCGAAACAGCACCGCCTGTTGCGCCGGCGTGGCTGTCAGGCGCAGCAGTTGCAGCATGCCGAACTGGTTCTGCGGGATCTGCCCCAGTGCGGGGTCGGCAGCACTGATCAGGCGGAACACTTCGGCCACGGTTTCAAACGACACCTCGGGGCCGCCGTAGGCCTTGGGAACGCTGATGCTTCCCAGGCCACTGCGGGTGAACAGTTCGATCTCGGCCCAGGGCAGTTCGCGTTGCTGATCCCGACGGGCAGCGTGTTCGCGCGCGACAGCGGCGACTTCACGCGCAGCCTGCAGCGCTTGGGCATCGCTGCGCAGGACCTTGGCTGGCAGCACAGGCGGTGCGCTGTCGAGCACGCTGCGGGGGGGAATAAGGGCTTGGCTGGACATCAGTGCCGCTCCTTGGCTGCACGCAATGCCCTGGCGTTATGCACTGGGGTGATGGTGATCCTGACCATTGCTGACCTCACATGTGGGTTATGCCGCTACAGCTGATCGCGACAGACGTATGCTGGTCCGGTGGTCCGGTACATATACCGTAAAGGTTTATAAAATATTTATGAACTAACGGTTTGGAATATATATAGAAGCGTGTCGCCTGCCACCAGGCGACATGGATTCAGGCGTGAGCTCAGTGACGGCTGTGCTTTTACAATGCGGGCTGGCTTTGCCGGCTTACTCAGAAGCAGCCGTGCCCAGAAACTTGCGCAGAAACTGCCGCGTGCGCTCCTGTTGCGGCGCCGCGAACAAGGCTTTGGCCTCACCTTGCTCCACGATCACACCCTTGTCGAAGAAGATGACCCGGTTGGCCACGTCGCGAGCGAAGCTCATTTCATGGGTAACGATGATCATGGTGCGTTTTTCTTCCGCCAGGCTGCGAATGGTCGCCAGTACCTCGCCTACCAGCTCCGGGTCCAGGGCCGAGGTGGGTTCATCGAACAGAATCACCTCCGGCTCCATGGCCAAGGCACGGGCAATGGCCACCCGCTGCTGCTGGCCCCCGGACAGGCGACGCGGGTAGGCGTCTTCCTTGCCTGCCAGGCCCACCTTGGCCAATAGACGCCGGCCAAGGTCCACCGCTTGGTCGCGCGGTGTTTTCTTGACGATCACCGGCCCTTCGATGACGTTCTCCAAGGCCGTGCGGTGGGGAAACAGGTTGAAGTTCTGGAACACGAAGCCTGCCTGTTGGCGCAGGCGACGTATCGCGCTGTGTTGCGGGCCGAGGGGCCGGTCGGCATCGATGCTGATGGCGCCGATCTTGATCTGCCCGGCATCGGGCGTTTCCAGCAGGTTCAAGCACCGCAGGAAGGTGGTCTTGCCCGACCCGCTAGGGCCGATGATCGCCACCACTTCACCTGGCTGCACCGTCACATCGATGCCATCGAGCACGGTCAGGCCCTTGAAGCGTTTGGTCAGGCCTTTGACTTCGATCATGCTCAGTGCTCCTGGTCGTGTTGGTTGACCCGCGCTTCCATGCGGTTCTGGAAGTGGGCCAGGATGCTGCACAGCACCCAGTAGACCACGGCCACTGCCACGTACATGGTGAACACCTCGAAGGTACGTGCCGTGATCAACTGGGCCTGACGGAACAGCTCCGGCACCTGGATGGTGGCGGCCAGCGCAGTGTCCTTGACCAGCGAGATGAAGCTGTTGCCCAACGGCGGCAACGCCGTGCGCAGCGCCTGGGGCAGGATCGCCCGGCGCATGGCCTGCACGCGGGTCATGCCGATGCTGGCTGCTGCTTCCCACTGCCCACGGTCGATGGAAGCGATCGCGGCGCGCAGGATCTCGCAGATGTAGGCGGCCATGTTCAATGACAGCCCGATCAGCGAGGCGGGGATCGGGTCGAGCTCGATACCGATCTGGGGCATGCCGAAGTAGATGACGAACAGCTGCACCAGTAGGGGCGTGCCACGGAAGAACGATACGTATATCCGTGCCAGCCAGTTGAGCGGCAGCACTTTGGACAAACGCATCAACGCCAGGGCAAAGCCCAGCACCAATCCGAAGAACATGCCCCCTACGCTGAGCAGCACGGTGTAACCCGCACCCTTGAGCAGAAAGGGTGCGGAGTCGGCGACCAGTTGCAGGCTTTCAGCGATCATCGGGTGACGTCAGCACCGAAGTACTTTTCGGACAGCTTGGTCAGCGTCCCGTCCGCCTTGAGCGTGTCGATGGCCTTGTTGATGGCGTCCAGCAGTTCAGGTTCGCCCTTGCGCATGGCAACCCCGCTCTCCAGTCGCGAGAACGCATCGCCCGCCAGTTGCGTATCCTTGGCTTTCTGCGCGTATTCAAGTGCAGCCAGGCGATCGATCAGGATGGCATCGATGCGGCCGTTGCGCAGGTCGGCAAACTTGCTGGGGTCGTCTTCATAGGTACGCACTTCGGCCTTGGGCACATCCTGTTTGACCCATTGCTCGTAGTTAGTACCCAGGCCTACACCGACTTTCTTGCCTGCCAGGTCCTGAGCGCCCTTGATGCCGAGCTGGTCAGCCTTCTTCTTCAGCACCAGCGCCTGGATACCCGAGACGGTATAGGGTTCGGAGAAATCGTATTTCTTCTTGCGCTCCTCGGAAATCGTGACCTGGTTGACGACGATGTCCAGCCGCTTGGATTCCAGCGCAGCCAGGATACCGTCCCATTTGGTCGGCTGGATCTTGGCCTTTACGCCGAGCTCCTTGGCCAGCAATTCGGACAGCTCCACTTCGAAGCCGGTCAGCTTGCCGTTTTCATCCTGGAAGCTGAAGGGTGGGTATGTGCCTTCAAGGCCGACGTTGATCACGCCTTTTTCCTGGATGGTCTTCAACTCTTCGCCGGCAAAGGCCTGGCCAAGCAGGCCTGTGCCCAGCAGCAGGGCCAGGCTGGCATTGAGTAGCGGTTTGGCGAACTTCGACATGTCTGAGCCCCGAGCGTGTTGTGAATGAAGTGATGGCGACTATAGGGTTGGATGCGCAGCGCAGGAAATAGTCAAAAATTATCGCACTTTGCCTATTTATGCGTTTGGAAATTGTCCATTGATCTTGAGGGTAGGCGAGGCTGGCATGGCTGTCATTGCCCTGGCGGTCCAATCCAGTGTCAGGAAAGAGGGTGAGGCCTGTTCCAGGGCGCTTGCCCGCAAAATGACGGCATCGACAATAGAACAGATAGCCTAGAAGGCAGGAGAACACACCGTGAGCGAACAACCCGCCTCCGGGCACTGGCAACTGCAGGGAATCGTGGCCGGCTTGCGCGGTGCCCGTGAGCAATGGCGCACCCGCAATGGCCGCAGCAGCGGCGAGCAAGGTGGCCGGGAGCTGCCCTCGCGCGAAGCGGTGCGACAGATCCTTGAACAGCTCTGCGGCGCGCTGTTTCCCATGCGCCTGGGGCCAGTGGACCTGCGCGAGGAGAGCGAGGATTTTTATGTCGGCCACACCCTGGACGCCGCGCTCAATGCGTTGTTGGTGCAGGCGCGCCTGGAACTGCGCTACGCCGCTCGGCAAGGCAAGGAGGACCTGGCGGGTGTCGATGCCCATGCCCTGAAGCTGATCCAGGGCTTTGCCGCAGCGCTGCCGGGCATGCGTGTACTGCTCGATACCGACGTGCTGGCGGCCTATCACGGCGACCCGGCGGCACGCAGTGTCGATGAGGTGTTGCTGTGCTATCCCGGCATCCTGGCGATCATCCATCACCGCCTGGCCCATCACCTGTACACGGCCGGGCTGCCACTGTTGGCACGAATCAGTTCTGAGCTGGCCCACTCGGCAACGGGTATCGATATCCATCCTGGAGCCCAGATCGGCCCAAGCTTCTTCATCGACCACGGTACCGGCGTGGTGATCGGCGAAACCGCGATCATCGGCGAGCGCGTGCGGATTTATCAGGCGGTGACCCTTGGCGCCAAGCGCTTCCCGAGCGATGAGTCCGGCACGTTGCACAAGGGCTTGGCCCGTCACCCGATCGTCGAAGATGACGTGGTGATCTATGCCGGCGCTACCGTACTGGGGCGCATCACCATCGGGCAGGGTTCCACCATCGGTGGCAACGTCTGGTTGACGCGCAGTGTGCCGCCGCACAGCAACATTACCCAGGCCAACCTGCAGCTCGATTGTCAGGACAAACAGTGATCGTGGACGGTGCCTTGAGTCGGCACCCGCCCGGTGCATGCCCCTTTGCGGCCAGGGGTCGACAGGGCATGTCAGGCTGGCCAAGAGGTGTTTCCAGGGCATTACCAATCGGCGCTTCAATTCGCAATGAGGCTCAAACCATGTTTAACTTGAACGCTTGTTCAATTAAAAAAACGCTGGTCCGCTGCCGGTGTTCATCAGGAGGATTCCTTTGCTGAACCCGTTAATTATGCGTCTTTCGTCCTTTGACGAGGTGCCCACGCCATGAGTGCACCGACCCCTTCGCTTGCCCCTGGCAAGATCCGCATGAACCCCCCGGTGTTCTATTTTGCGGCAAGTTTCATCCTCATCTTTGGCCTTGTGGTCATCATCAATCCGGAGAGTGCAGGTCAGTGGTTGCTGGCGGCGCAGAACTGGGCTGCCAACACGGTAGGCTGGTACTACATGCTGGCGATGACGCTGTATCTGGTCTTCGTGGTGGTCACCGCCGTATCCGGCTACGGCAAGATCAAGCTCGGTGCCGACCACGACGAACCCGAATTCAGCTACCTGTCATGGGCGGGCATGCTGTTCGCTGCGGGGATCAGCATCACGCTGTTCTTCTTCTGCGTCTCGGAACCGCTTACCCACATGCTGCAACCGCCCCAGGGTGAAGGGGGTACGGCTGAGGCGGGTCGGCAGGCGATGCAGATCCTGTTCCTGCATTGGGGCCTGCATGGTTGGGGCGTCTTTGCCTTCGTCGGCATGGCGCTGGCCTATTTCGCCTACCGGCACAACCTGCCGCTGGCCTTGCGCTCTGCGCTCTACCCGCTAATCGGCAAGCGCATCAACGGGCCTATCGGCTATGCGGTCGACGGCTTCGGCATCATCGCCACGGTATTCGGCCTGGGGGCCGACATGGGCTTTGGCGTGCTGCACCTCAACGCCGGCCTGGATTACCTGTTCGGCATCAGCCACAGCCAGTGGGTGCAGGTGGTGCTGATCACGCTGATGATGGGCGCGGCGGTAGCCGTGGCAGTAGCCGGTGTGGAAAAAGGCGTACGGGTGATGAGCGACATCAACCTGTTCCTGGCCTGTTCGCTTTTGCTCTTCGTGTTGTTCGCAGGCCCCACCCAGCACCTGTTCAATACCCTTATCCAGAACCTGGGTGACTATTTGGGTGCCTTGCCCCGCAAGAGCTTCGATGTCTATGCCTATGGCGACAACCGTGAGTGGCTGGGCGGCTGGACGGTGTTCTACTGGGCCTGGTGGATCGCGTGGGCGCCGTTCGTGGGCTTGTTCATCGCGCGCATCTCCCGTGGGCGGACCATTCGCGAGTTCGTCTTTGGTGTGCTGCTGATTCCGCTTGGCTTCACCCTGGCGTGGATGTCGATCTTCGGCAACAGCGCACTGGACCAGGTCATCAATCACGGCATGACCGCGCTGGGCCAGGCCGCGTTGGACAACCCGTCCATGAGCCTGTACCTGCTGCTGGAGACCTACCCGTGGAGCAAGGCGGTGATTGCCATGACGGTGTTCGTCAGCTTCGTGTTCTTCGTGACGTCGGCAGACTCCGGTACCGTGGTGCTGTCCACGCTGTCGGCGACCGGCGGCGATGCAGACGAGGACGGCCCGAACTGGCTGCGCATCTTCTGGGGCGCCATGACGGCACTGGTGACCAGTGCCTTGCTGTTCGCCGGCAGCATCGACTCGCTGAAGTCAGCGGTGGTGCTCACCTCGTTGCCCTTCTCGCTGATCCTGTTGTGCATGATGTGGGGGCTGCACAAGGCCTTCTACCTGGAGTCGCAGCGCCAGATCGCGCAGATGCATTCGCTGGCTCCCTTCGCCCAGTCACGCCGAGGCCGTGGGGGTTGGCGCCAGCGCTTGAGCCAGGCGGTGCATTTCCCTTCGCGGGACGAGGTGTACCGGTTCATGGACGATGTGGTGCGCCCGGCCATTGCCGATGTGCGTGAGGTGTTCGAGCAGAAAGGGCTGGTGCTGATCACCCAGGACGACCCGAGCCATGACAACGTCAGCTTGAAAGTCGGCCATGGCGATGAACAGCCGTTCATCTACCAGGTGCAGATGCGCGGTTACTTCACGCCCTCGTTCGCCCGTGGTGGCCTGGGTGCCCATGAGTTGAAGAACCGTCGCTATTACCGGGCGGAGGTCTACCTCAGCGAAGGCAGCCAGAATTACGACCTGGTGGGCTACAGCAAGGAACAGATCATCAACGACATCCTCGACCAGTACGAACGGCACATGCAGTTCCTGCATTTGGTGCGCTGATCGACCCGTCCTGGAAGGGCGAGCCTCATGGCTCGGCCTTCCAGGATCGCCCCGCCTCTCTCCGACTAAGCGCCTTCCGGCTAATAGGGCGCATCGCCCAGAATGGTTGCCCTGTGCATCACCCGCCGGTTCGGCCGGTAGTCGTCCACTGCGTAATGCTGGGTGACGCGGTTGTCCCAGAACGCTACGTCGTTTTCCTGCCAGCGCCAGCGGATCGTGAACTCTGGCCGGGTGGCATGAGCGAAAAGAAGCTTCAGCAGTGCCTCACTTTCCGATTCGCTCAATTCATTGATGCGCGTGGTGAACCCCTCATTGACGAACAGTGCCTGGCGCCCGCTGGCTGGATGCGTGCGTACCACCGGATGAGATAAGGGTGGGTTTTCACGCCGGGTCTGCTCCCAGCGCGCCAGATCCTGCGGAGTTGTGCCAAAGCGCTCCAACGGGAATGACTTGGTGAAGTCGTGGGTCGCCGTCAGCCCGACCAGCATCGCCTGCAGCGGCGCTGACAATCCCTCGAAGGCTGCAATGCCACTGGCCCACAGGGTATCGCCGCCATAGGCCGGCAAGTGCTTGGCACTGAGCACTGCGCCCAGGGCCGGTGTCGGCAGAAAGGTCACGTCGGTGTGCCAAACGGCGTTGTCACGGACGTCAGTGACCGCAGTATCGAGCACCAGCACCTGGGGCGTATCGGGTACGTTGGGGTAGATGGGGTGGATGTGCAGGTCGCCAAAGCGGGCGGCAAAACGCGCCTGCTGGGCGGGGGCGATGGGCTGGTCGCGGAAGAACAGCACCTGATGGCGAAGCAACGCGTGTTCTATGGCGTCGCGCACCTCGTCGCTGATGTCGCGGGCAAGGTCCACGCCGCCGATCTGTGCGCCCAGCGCCGGGCTGAGTGGGGTAATGGTCAGGCTCATGTCGGTCTCTTCAGGCAGGCGCCCTTGCGGGCGCACGAGCGGTAGGGTTCAGTGGCTTTGTCCGTGCCAGGGCACCAGTCGGCGTTGCAGCGCGCGTAGGCTCATCTCCAGCGCGAACGCGATCAGCGCGATCAGCAGGATGCCCAGCACCACCACATCGGTGACCAGAAATTGCGCGGCCGACTGCACCATGAAGCCAAGGCCGCTGGTGGCGGCGATCAGTTCGGCCGCTACCAGCGTCGACCAACCGACGCCCAGGCCAATCCGGATGCCCGTCAGAATGTCGGGCAGCGCACTGGGCAGGATCACGTGACGAATCAGCTGGGCCTTGGTCGCGCCCAGCGATTGCGCGGCTCGCAGCCTGGCCGGGTCGGTGGTGCGCACGCCCGTGGCAGTGGCGATGGCGATGGGCGCGAAGATCGCCAGGTAAATCAGCAGCACCTTCGACAGCTCGCCGATCCCGCACCAGATGACGATCAGCGGCAAGTAGGCGAGCGGGGGGATAGGCCGGTAGAACTCGATCAACGGGTCGAAGATGCCCCGTGCCACGCGGCTATAACCAATGGCGATACCTATCGGGATGGCCGTGAACACCGCGGCCAGCAATGCCGTGCCGATACGCCCGAGACTGGCGCCAAGGTGCTGCCACAGGCTGGCATCCATGTAGCCCTGGGTGAGCAAGACCCAGGCTTTGGCCGTGATGTCAGCAGGCGAGGGCAGAAACAGGGGTTCGACCCACCCGGCAGCCGTGACCAACCACCAGGTCAGCACTAGGCTGGCCAGGGTCAATGCGCTGATCCAACGGGTGGGCAGCAAGCGAGCCCCGCTGGCGGCAGGTGCTGATTGAACAGTGGGCTCACTGGCCGCTGGTATATCAATGCTGCTCATGCGCGCTCCTGGGATTGATGGTGCGAAAAGACCCGGGCCAGCACATGCTCGCGCGCTTCGATGAAGCGCGGGTCGGACTTGATCGCCCGCGCCGGCTCGCCGTTGGCGTAACGCTGGCCGAAGTCCAATTGAAGCCGCTCGACGATGCGCCCTGGGCTGGGTGCGAGCAGCACCAACTCAGTGGCGAGAAACACGGCCTCCTCTATGTCATGGGTGATCAGGAACACAGGTTTGTCGGCGCGCTGCCAGATATCCAGCAGCAGCGTCTGCATGTGCTCGCGGGTGAACGCATCCAGGGCACCGAACGGTTCATCCATCAGCAGTACGCCAGGGTCGGCGGCCAATGCACGGGCCAGGCCCACGCGCTGCTTCTGGCCGCCTGAAAGCTGCCATATGCGCCGCTCGGCAAACTCTGCAAGGTCGACCAGGGCGAGCATCTCGCGGGCTCTGGCTTCACGTGCCGCGCGTGGCACGCCGGCCAGTTCCAGGCCGAAGGCGACATTGCCCAGCACGTTCTGCCAGGGCAGTAGGGCATCATCCTGAAAGACCACGCCACGCTCGGCCCCTGGCCCCTGCACGGGCACGCCGTCGAGCGTGATGCGTCCCGCGCTGGGGCTGACGAATCCTGCGATCAGGTTCAGCAACGAGGTCTTCCCGCTGCCCGAGGGCCCAAGCGCCACCAGCAACTGCCGCGGCCCTACGCTCAGGGTGATGTCGGCCAGCACCGGGCTCGCGGCACCAGGGTACTGTGCGCTGATGCGCTCCAGTTCGAGCAAGGCCATGTCAGGCTCCTGTAATTGTCTGCAAATTCAGTGGGGGAGGTACTGGGCACTGACGTAGGGGCTGTAGTCCGGCAGTACGGCCTCGACCTTGCCTTGCTGCTTGAGGAACGTGGCCGTGTCGGTCAGGGCCTGGGTAGTGGGCGCACCCAGGGCGCTGGCCTGGTCTGCGGCCAGCGGGTAGACGTTGCCTTGCAGCAACACCGGGATGTCCGAAGGCTTGGCGCCGGACAGCTTGGCCAACTTGGCGACGTTGTCCTGGTTCGCCAGCCAGGCTTGTGGGTCCTTTCGGTAGTCGGCATACGCCTGCAGGGTGACCTGCGCGAAGGCCCTGACCACGTCGGGGTGCTTGGATGCGAAGTCCTTGCGCACGATCCAGGCGTCGAAGGTGGGGGCCCCTGCCTTGCCCAGCTCGCCCGAGGTGATCAGCACCTTGCCGGTTTCCTTCGCCACGCCCAGCGCAGGGTCCCAGACATAGGTGGCGTCGATGTCGCCACGTTTCCATGCCGCGATGATCGCGGGCGGTGCCAGGTTCACGATCTGCACCTTGGCAGGATCGATGTTCCAGTGCTTGAGTGCTGCCAGCAGGCTGTAGTGCCCGGTCGACACGAAGGGAACAGCGACTTTTTTGCCCACAAGATCCTGGGGTGTCTTGATTTCATCGCGCACCACCAGCGCTTCGCCGGCCCCGATCTGCGTGGCGATCAGGAACGTCTCGATCGGCAGCTTGCGCGTTGCGGCGGCTGCCAATGGGCTGGAGCCCAGATAACCAATCTGCACGTCCCCACTGGCAACGGCGGTGATCACATCGGCACCATTGTCGAACTTGCGCCAGTCGATACTGGTTTTGGTCGCCGTCTCGTAGTCGCCATCGACCTGCGACACCTTGGCAGGATCGACCGTCGTCTGATACGCCACTGTCAAGTCTGACGCCTGGGCCATCCAGCTGGTGCCAGCAAGGGCTAAGGTACTGAGAATTCGCAGGGTGCGGTGCGGGTTCATGGTTAGCTCTCATCGGGTAAAGGATGCATGAGCTAAGGCTAATTGATCTAAAAAACTAAAAATAAATAACTTTTAAGAATTAGCTTAGCGCGTGTTTGGCACCCTTGGTCGATGCTTGACCACGCGCAATGGCAAAATCAGCCGACGCTGCTAGGCTCAGCGTCCCTATAGATCCAATTGGAATGAGGTTATGAGCAAACGATTGCAAATAGCCGGGGGTTATGAGAAACCCACTTGCTACAACAAAATGCAGTAATGGTTCCTTACATATTCCTTAAAAGTCTTACCGATTCACAAAACAGTCATTTTGGATTTATAGGATTGTCATTATCCTGTAGCGCAGGTTGGCGCCTTAGACCAAAGTCGCGAAACGTTTAGAAATGATTGACTAAAGGGTCACGCTTTGGGACTAAATCGCCCATCCACGGTGAGCGGGGCAACAGACCCGGCCGCCTGAGATACACAAAAATTAGAACGTAGAGGAGCAAAGCATGTACAAGTCCAGCCTGGCCATGGCCGTGGCACTGGGTGTTCTCGCCCAACAAGCAGGTGCTGCCGGTTTCGTTGAAGACAGCAAGCTGTCGGTCAGCTCGCGCACCATGTACTTCAATGGCGACAACCGTGACGGCGGCGCCGACAACCGTGAATCGGGCCAGGGCTTCAAACTGGATTACCTGTCCGGTTTCACCCAGGGCACCGTTGGTTTCGGTGTAGACGCCCAGGCTCTGTGGGGCATCCACCTCGATGGCGGCCGTGGCAAACACCCTGACAACAGCAGCTTCTTCCCAAGCGATTCCGACGGCTCCGCCGTCAGCCAGTGGGCTCGCCTGGGTGCCAACGCCAAGGCCAAGTTCTCCAAGACTGAAGTCCATTACGGCAGCGCCCTGGCGCCTAACCTGCCGATCCTGGTCTCCAACGATGGCCGTCTGCTGCCGCAGACCTTCGAAGGTGGCACCCTCCAGTCGAAGGAAATCGACAACCTGACCATCAACGCCGGTCAGCTGACCCACGCCATGGGCCGCGCCTCGAGCAACCGCACCGGCCTGTCGGTCAACGGCGCCTTCCGTGACAGCAACAAGTTCCGCTATGGCGGCCTGGACTACAAGCTCACTCCAGACCTGACCCTGCAGTACTACTACTCGAACCTGGAAGACTTCTACAAGCAGCACTTCCTGGGCGCTACCCACGTCTTCAAGATCGCTGACGACCAGTCGTTCAAGACTGACCTGCGCTACTTCAACAGCAGCAGCGATGGCCGTAACGGTGACTCGGGCTACACCTTCAACAACAACGGCGGCTTTGCCAAGACGCCTGGCGAGGTCGACAACAAGACCTGGTCGGCAATGTTCACCTACACCCTGGGCGGTCACTCGCTCATGCTCGGTCACCAGCGCGTCAACGACGACGGTGGTTTCGTCTGGTTGAACCAGGGTAGCGTGCGCAAGGACGGTTCGCGTTCCTCGCTCGAAGGCGCCGGCGGCGCCAGCTTCTACCTGTTCACCGACAGCATGATCAACCAGTTCGCCAAGGCCGGTGAGAACACCACCTTCGGTCAATACGCCTATGACTTCGCGCGCCTCGGCGTACCGGGCCTGAAGGCTTCGGTTTCCTACCTCAAGGGTGAAGACGGCAAGAACGCCAGCGGCAATGGCCACTTCAGCGAGTGGGAACGTGACGCCCGGATCGACTACGTCATCCAGGAAGGCACGTTCAAAGGCCTGGGTGCGAGCCTGCGCCACGGTGTATACCGCGGCACCGGTGAAAGCTCGTTGGCCGATCAGGACCAGACCCGTTTCATCGTGAACTACACTTACAATTTCCTGTAAGCCGTAGCCACATTAAAGAGCCTCGCCTGATGCGAGGCTTTTTTGTGACCAAAATTTGTTATGCGTAAAAAGCATTAATAAAGCTTTATTTATTCTTTTTAAGGTTGAAGAAATTCAGGCACATTCATTCCACAGGCACCCCAGTACAGGAGCTGCATCCCATGAGCCTCAAACTCGGCGATATCGCCCCGGATTTCGAACAGGATTCCAGCGAAGGCAAGATCCGTTTTCACCAATGGCTGGGCGACAGCTGGGGCGTGCTGTTCTCGCACCCTGCCGACTTCACCCCGGTGTGCACCACCGAATTGGGGCTCACGGCCAAGCTCAAGGAGGAATTTGCCAAGCGCGGAGTCAAGGCCATTGCACTGTCGGTCGACCCGGTCGACTCGCATCACCGCTGGATCGACGACATCAACGAAACCCAGCAGACCGTGGTCAACTTCCCGATCCTCGCCGACGCCGACCGCAAGGTGTCCGATCTGTACGACCTGATCCACCCAAATGCCAGCGATACCCTCACCGTACGCTCGCTGTTCATCATCGACCCGAACAAGAAAGTTCGCCTGACGATTACCTACCCCGCCAGTACCGGGCGAAACTTCAACGAGATCCTGCGGGTCATCGACTCGTTGCAATTGACCGATTCGCACAAGGTCGCCACGCCAGGCAACTGGCAGGACGGCGACGACGTGGTGATCGTTTCTTCGCTCAAGGACGAAGAAGAGATCCGGCAACGCTTTCCAAAAGGCTACAAGGCGGTCAAACCCTATCTGCGTCTGACGCCTCAACCGAACCGAGCGTGAATACTGTGTTGCATAGCGCTTAGCCAAGCAGGGATTTTCGGGCCGTTTCGACGGCCCTTTTTTTTGACCAAAAAACTGACCAGTAAATACCTAAATCGAATAAATAAAGAATTAAATATGATTTATAGATATATAAAGATGCTGATAATGTCGTCCTACCGTAACCCAAGGAAGCGCAGCAATGCTGGTCGTATCAATCGGTGGTAGCCCAAGTCCTCGCTCACGCTCAGGCGTGTTGCTCGAACGTTCGCGGCAGTGGCTCGAGCACCGTGGCGTTGAAGTCGTCACCCTGCAGGTGCGCGACTTTCCTGCCGAAGACTTGCTGCATGCCCGCTTCGACAGCCCGCACGTGCAGCACTTCCAACAGTTGGTGGCCCAGGCCGATGGCCTGATCGTTGCCACGCCGGTGTACAAAGCGTCGTTCGCCGGCGCGCTGAAAACCCTGCTTGACCTGCTGCCCGAGCGCGCATTGGCCAACCGGGTAGTACTGCCCATCGCAACGGGCGGCAGCATTGCCCACATGCTGGCCGTGGATTACGCCCTCAAGCCCGTGCTGTCGGCTCTCAAGGCCCAGGAGACCCTGCAAGGGATCTTTGCCGACGACAGCCAGATCGCCTATGCCGAAGGCAATAAGCCGGCCCAGCTGGCGCCTGCCCTCGAAGAGCGGCTGCACGACTCGCTGGAAACCTTCCACCTGGCCCTGGCCAGGCGCCCGCGCCCGGTAGCACCCGGTGTGCTCAATGATCGCCTGATCAGTGCTCGCTGGAGCATCTGATCCGGCAAACCCGCTGTATCACCTTACTCGCCCGTCAACGAGGCAAGCAGGTGCAACCCGAACCCCATCGCACAGGAGAGCGCCATGCGCACAATCTTCTTGCGTCGTGGTCTGGTCGCCCTGTTTGCGGCGGCTGTGTCCCTCGGCGCCATCACCCAGGCACAGGCTGAAACCCTGCGCATCGGTTATCAGAAATACGGCACCCTGGTGCTGCTCAAGGCCAAGGGCACGCTGGAAAAGCGCCTGGCCGAGCAGGGCGTGCAGGTGCAGTGGACCGAGTTCCCCGGCGGCCCTCAGCTGCTCGAAGGGCTGAACGTCGGTTCTGTCGACTTCGGCGTGACCGGCGAAACGCCTCCGGTATTCGCACAGGCCGCCGGGGCCGACTTGCTGTACGTGGCCTACGAACCTCCCGCACCCCACAGTGAGGCCATCCTGGTGCCCAAAGACTCGCCGATCCAGTCGGTGCAGGCACTCAAGGGCAAGAAGGTCGCCCTCAACAAGGGCTCCAATGTCCATTACCTGCTCGTACGGGCACTCGAAGACGCAGGCCTGAAGTACACCGATATTCAACCGGTCTACCTGCCCCCGGCCGATGCGCGCGCAGCGTTCGAGCGTGGCAGTGTCGATGCCTGGGTGATCTGGGACCCGTACCAGGCCGCCGCCGAGCAGCAGCTGCAAGCCCGCACCCTGCGTGACGGCCAGGGCCTGGTAGACAACCATCAGTTCTACCTGGCCACGCGCAGTTATGCGAATCAGCACCCGGCCGTCATCAATACCGTCATCGAACAGGTACGTGCGGTCGGTGAGTGGTCGCAGGCCAACCCGCAGGAGGTCACCGACCAGGTCGCTCCGCTGCTTGGGCTCACGCCGGACATCACCCTGACGTCCGTCAAGCGCCAAGGCTATGGCGCAGCGCCCTTGACGCCGGACGTAGTGGCGGCCCAGCAGAAAATCGCAGACACCTTCCAGACGCTCAAGCTCATACCCAAGCCGCTGCGCATCAAGGACGTGATCTGGACACCCCCGGCCAAGGTTGCCAGTGCACCTTGATTGATCTGCCCGTGCCGGGCCTTCCCCGGCTCAGCTATCCCTTAGGAGACAACTCCAATGAGCCTCAACATCTTCTGGTTCCTCCCCACGCACGGTGATGGCAAATACCTGGGCACCGCGCAAGGCGCCCGGGCGGTCGACCATGGCTATCTGCAGCAGATTGCCCAGGCGGCCGACCGCCTGGGGTTCGGCGGCGTGCTGATACCCACCGGGCGCTCCTGCGAGGATTCCTGGCTGGTGGCCGCCTCCCTGATTCCTGTTACCGAACGGTTGAAGTTCCTGGTAGCCCTGCGCCCTGGGATCATCTCGCCGACAGTCGCCGCGCGGCAGGCCGCCACGCTCGATCGCCTGTCCAATGGCCGGGCGCTGTTCAACCTGGTAACCGGTGGTGATCCGGATGAGTTGGCCGGTGACGGCCTGCACCTCAATCATCAGGAGCGCTACGAAGCGTCTGTCGAGTTCACCCGCATCTGGCGCAAGGTGCTTGAAGGCGAAGAAGTCGACTACGACGGCAAACACATCCAGGTCAAAGGCGCGAAGCTGCTGTACCCACCCATCCAGCAGCCTCGTCCACCGTTGTATTTCGGTGGTTCGTCCGAAGCCGCCCAAGACCTGGCTGCAGAGCAGGTCGAGCTGTACCTGACCTGGGGCGAACCGCCCAGCGCGGTGGCTGAAAAGATCGCCCAGGTGCGCGATAAGGCAGCTGCTCAAGGGCGCGAGGTGCGGTTTGGCATTCGTCTTCATGTGATCGTGCGCGAGACCAATGCGCAAGCGTGGGAAGCGGCTGAAAAACTGATATCCCATCTGGACGACGACACCATCGCTCGCGCCCAGGCATCGCTTGCCCGTTTCGACTCGGTAGGGCAGCAGCGCATGGCCGCGCTGCACAATGGCAGCCGCGACAAGCTCGAAGTCAGCCCCAACCTGTGGGCTGGGGTAGGCCTGGTTCGCGGAGGTGCAGGCACTGCGCTGGTGGGCGATGGCCCGACCGTCGCCGCACGGGTCAAGGAGTATGCCGCCCTGGGCATCGACACCTTCATCTTCTCCGGTTACCCGCACCTGGAAGAGTCATACCGGGTGGCCGAACTGTTGTTCCCGCACCTGGACGTACAACGGCCTCAGCCTGCCACCGGCGGCGGCTACGTGAGCCCGTTCGGCGAGATGGTTGCCAACGACATCCTGCCCAAGTCCGTGGCCCAGCGATGAGGGGTACTGTATGAGTCGCAAAGCCTCGAATACCGTGACAGAGCGCTTGGCGCCCTGGGCGCTGCCGGTACTGCTGCTGGCCGCGTGGCAACTGGCGGTCAGCGCGGGCTGGCTGTCAACCCGCATTCTGCCAGCGCCCAGCGCCGTACTGTCAGCCGGCGTCGACCTGGTACGCAGTGGAGAGATCTGGACGCACCTGGCCATCAGCGGCTGGCGTGCCGGGCTGGGCTTCGTGATCGGTGGCAGCATTGGCCTGGTGCTGGGCTTCATCACCGGGCTGTCCAACTGGGGCGAGCGCCTGCTCGACAGTTCGGTACAGATGATCCGTAACGTGCCGCACCTGGCCCTGATCCCGCTGGTGATCTTGTGGTTCGGCATCGACGAGTCGGCGAAGATCTTTCTGGTCGCGCTGGGCACGCTCTTCCCCATCTACCTGAATACCTACCACGGGATCCGCAATGTCGACCCGGCCTTGGTGGAAATGGCGCGCAGCTACGGGCTTTCGGGGTTCAGCCTGTTTCGCCAGGTGATCCTGCCCGGTGCCTTGCCTTCGATACTGGTGGGCGTGCGCTTCGCACTGGGCTTCATGTGGCTGACCTTGATCGTCGCCGAAACCATTTCGGCCAACGCCGGCATTGGCTACCTGGCGATGAACGCCCGGGAGTTCCTGCAGACCGATGTGGTGGTGCTGGCCATCGTGCTGTACGCCGTGCTCGGCAAGCTCGCCGACCTGGCTGCCCGTGGCCTTGAGCGTGTGTGGCTGCGATGGCATCCGGCTTATCAAGTTGCCAGGAAGGAGGGCGCATGACCGTGCTCAAGGACAATCCGCCACACCTGCTGCGTGGCATTCCATTGGCCGCCAAGGGCCTGCGTAAAACCTTCGGCTCGCGCGAGGTGCTAAAAGGCATCGACCTGCATGTCCCGGCCGGCCAGTTCGTCGCCATCGTCGGCCGTAGCGGTTGCGGCAAAAGTACCTTGCTGCGCCTGCTGGCTGGGCTCGACCAACCAACGGCAGGGCAACTGCTGGCAGGTGCTGCACCGCTGGACGAGGCACGGGAAGAAACCCGCCTGATGTTCCAGGACTCGCGGCTGCTGCCGTGGAAAAAGGTCATCGACAATGTGGGGCTCGGCCTGTCCGGCGATTGGCGTGCCAGGGCGCTGGATGCGCTGGAGGCAGTGGGCCTGGCCGACCGCGCCAACGAATGGCCCGCAGCCCTCTCGGGCGGCCAGAAGCAGCGCGTTGCGCTTGCCCGCGCACTGATCCACCAACCGCGTCTGCTGTTGCTGGACGAACCGCTGGGTGCGCTGGATGCACTGACGCGCATCGAAATGCAGCAACTGATCGAGCGCCTGTGGGGCCAGCATGGTTTCACCGTGCTGCTGGTGACCCATGACGTCAGTGAAGCGGTTGCGGTGGCAGATCGCGTGATCCTGATCGAGGACGGCGAAGTCGGGCTCGACCTGACGGTCGACCTGCCACGGCCACGACCGCGCGGTTCGCACCGCCTGGCCGCGCTTGAAAGCCAAGTGCTCAACCGAGTCCTTTCTGCGCCGGGCACTGCGCCCGAGCCGGAGCCTGTTGCCCCCCTGCCCACGCAGTTGCGTTGGGCGCACTGAACCCCCAGAAGCCATCGAAAAGGAAACACTCCAATGACCATCAAAGCCATCAACGTCCGTAATCAGTTCAAAGGCACCGTCAAGGAAATCCTCGAAGGCCCGGTGCTGTCGGAAATCGACGTCCAGACCGCCTCGGGTATCGTCACATCGGTCATCACGACCCGCTCCGTACGTGAACTGGAACTGCAAGTGGGCAGCGAGGTGATTGCCTTCGTGAAGTCCACCGAGGTATCCATCGCCAAGCTGTGATCGAGCACGGGGCCGCCTTGCGGCCCCTCAGTGCGAACGCTTGACCAGAAAAGGTGGCAGGTACAAGCCCAGGTAGGCTTCGAATACCCGCTTGCCTTCTTCGGCCATGCGCGGGGTGATGGTCTCGTGCAATTGCATCGACCGGGCATACACCCGATCGCTCAATTCCATGGCCAAGGCGAACACATCCACATCAGCAGGCATCACCGGCAAGTGAAAGTGCTGGTCGAACAACCTGTGCATCAGGGCGCCGAGCTCCATGTCGTGCTGCCGGTCAGCCTGCATGACCTCGCTGAGGCCATGCTGCGCCAGGATCAACTGCCGCGCAGCGGCATCCTCGTTGTAGATATCCAGCATGCGTTGCTCGATCAACCGCGACAGCTCATGCCAGCGGGTGAGCATGCTGCTGTCGATCGGCGCGCCAAGCGCCTCGCGGAAAACCCTGTGTACATCGGCAGTCAGCGCTTCGAGCAGCGCAGGCACGCTGGCGAAGAAGTGGTAGACCGATGACGGCGGGATTTGCGCGCGCTCGGCCACGCTGTAGATCGACAGGCCAGCCACCCCGCCCTCGGCCAGGAGCTCGCGGGCAGCTGCCAGGATCGCTTCGATCCGGGCCTGGCTGCTGGCGCGTGGCTTGCGCGCTGGGATGCCGCGGGTCATCAGTTGCTGATTGCCAGGATACTGGCCTGGTAGGCGCCCACGAAGGTATCGAACTCGCCCACTTCTTCCTGTTCCAGCTGCGACTGTTTGGCCAGGGACTCGCGCGCCAGCGTTTCGAAGGCCTGCTGCTGGTCGGGGCTCAGGGGCTGCTCGCGCAGTGTCTGGGCGTGGAGACGGCTTTGTCGCAACGAGAACGCGATGAAGCTCTCATCATGCTCGGTCATGCGCGCCAACACCTGGGCCGATGGGGTCAGCTCGGGGTCGTCGACCTTTGCCTGCTGGGCTTGCAGGGCCTTGGCGTGCTCATCCCCGCCCTGGGCCTGGTCGAGCAGGTCGGCCAATTGAGCGATCTGAGCAATCAGTTCGCTGGCCCAGTCCTTGAGCGGCACAGGCTGCCCATCACGCTGCAACTTCAGCCCTGGACGCCGGCCTTCTTTGACCACACTCAGGAAATTGCTGGTGCACTGGCTGCATTCGTTGTTGTTGAGCTGTGGGCTGTCGTCCAGCGCGCAGAACAGCAAAAACGCATCGAGAAAGCGTGCTTCGGTGAGGTCGATGCCCACTGGCAGGAGCGGGTTGATGTCCAGGCAGCGCACCTCCACGTACTGCACGCCGCGCGAGGTGAGCGCCTGGATTGGACGTTCGCCGGAGTAGGTCACCCGCTTGGGACGGATGTTGGAGTAGTACTCGTTCTCGATTTGCAGAATGTTGGTGTTCAGCTGTACCCACTCGCCATCGACATGGGTACCGACCTCCACATAAGGTGGGTACGGCGTGCCTACCGCCTTGCGCAGGCTGTCGGTGTAGCTGGACAGGTTGTTGTAGCACGGCGTCAGGCCCGCCTGGGCATTGCTCTGGTAGCCCAGGTCGCTCATGCGCAGGCTGGTGGCGTAGGGCAGGTAGAGGGTGTCGCCATCGAGCTCTTCGAGCTGGTGGGCGCGGCCCCGCAGAAAGCCCTTGTCCAAGGCGGGCGAAGCGCCGAACAGGTACATGAGCAGCCAGCTGTAGCGACGGAAATTGCGGATCAGGGCGATGTACGCGGCCGACTGATAATCCCGTTCGTTTTCAGTGCTGCCTTCGGCTTCGCGCAGCAATGGCCACAGGGCCTCGGGCAGCGAGAAGTTGTAATGGATGCCGGCAATGCACTGCATGGTGCGGCCGTAGCGCAGGGCCAGGCCCTTGCGATAGACATGCTTGAGCTTGCCGATGTTGGAAGTGCCGTACTCGGCGATGGGAATGTCTTCTTCAGCCGGCAGCGAACACGGCATCGACGGGCTCCAGAGGTACTCGTCGCCCAGCTTGGTGTAGACGAACCTGTGGATCTGCTCGAGGTTTTCCAGCACCGCAGCGGCGTCAGGCAGCGCCGGGGTGATGAATTCAAGCAATGATTCGGAGTAATCGGTGGTGATCTGTTCGTTGGTCAGCGCCGCGCCCAGTGCTTCGGGGTGCGGTGTCTGGGCCAGACGGCCACTGTCTGTCACGCGCAGGCATTCGCGCTCAATGCCGTGCAGACACTGCTTGAGCAAGGGGAGATTAGCGCCGAGCAAGCTCAGGCGGCGGTTGAGGAGTGTGCTCAAGATGTATTCCTTCACGCGTCAGTCGCCCCAATATGGGGGTAGAGATGACGGTCTACAAGGGTAGGGGGAAGGGAACGGGCGTTGTCGCCTGGTTTACCGCGGCCCCAGCAGTGCGCGCGCACTGCCGAAGTTACCGCAGATAATGCTTTGTGAGCTAGAGCGCGACGAAGGTTCCTTGCGCCTTGGCCACCAGCTTGTCGTCCTGGACTACGTCAGCGTCGACCACCAGCGTGCGCCTGCCTGCATGCAGCACCCGAGCGGTGCACAGCACCTCGCCATCGCTGACGGCGCGCAGGTAGTTGATCTTGCATTCGAGGGTGACGCTCTGCTGGTCGAAGCCGTGGCTGGACGAGCAGGCCAGCCCCATGGTGATGTCCACCAGGCTGAAGATCGCCCCGCCATGAAGCTTCTGGCCACGGTTGCGCAGGTGCGGCGCCACCGCCAGGCTCACCTCGGCAACGCCCGCTTCCAGGCGTTGCAGGCTGCAGCCCAGCAATTGGCTGAAGGCGCTTTGCACGTACTCGGGTGCCACGTCCATCACTTCTTCTTCAACTGCTTGGCGTTGGCGAACAGGGCAGCCATGGCGTTGTTGGCCGGCGCTGCAGTGGCGGTCTCGCGCTGACGGGGCGCTGGCTGCTGACGGCCACCCCCCTGGCCACGTCCGCCACCCCGGTTGCCTTCGACCTTCTCGCCCGGCGTATCGCTCATGCGCATGGACAGGCCGACACGCTTGCGCGGGATGTCCACTTCCATGACCTTGACCTTGACCACATCGCCGGCCTTGACCGCTTCGCGTGGGTCTTTGACGAACTTTTCCGACAGCGCCGAGATATGCACCAGCCCATCCTGGTGCACGCCGATGTCCACAAAGGCGCCGAAATTGGTGACGTTGGTCACTACGCCTTCCAGGATCATCCCAGGCTCCAGGTCCTTGAGGTCCTCGACCCCGTCCTGGAAGGTGGCCGTCTTGAACTCCGGACGCGGGTCGCGGCCAGGCTTGTCCAGTTCCTGCAGGATGTCGGTCACCGTGGGCAGGCCGAAGGTTTCGTCGGTGAATTTCTTTGGGTCCAGGCGCTTGAGGAAGCTGCTGTCCCCGATCAGCGAGCGGATGTCCCGGTCGGTGTTGGCGGCGATGCGCTGCACCAGCGGGTAGGCCTCGGGGTGAACGGCAGACGCGTCCAGCGGGTTGTCGCCGTTCATCACGCGCAGGAAGCCTGCGGCCTGCTCGAAGGTTTTTTCACCCAGCCGGCTGACTTTCTTCAAGGCTGCACGGGTGGCGAACGGGCCGTTGGCATCGCGATGGGCGACGATGTTCTGTGCCAGGGTCGTGTTCAACCCCGAAATACGCGTGAGCAGGGCGACCGACGCGGTGTTCACGTCCACGCCAACGGCGTTCACGCAGTCCTCGACGACGGCGTCGAGGCCGCGTGCCAGCTTCACTTGCGACACGTCGTGCTGGTACTGGCCCACGCCGATGGACTTGGGATCGATCTTGACCAGCTCGGCCAGTGGATCCTGCAGACGACGGGCAATCGAGACCGCGCCACGGATCGACACATCCAGATCGGGGAATTCCCGGGCCGCCAGCTCCGATGCCGAGTACACCGAGGCGCCGGCTTCGGAGACCATGACCTTGGTGATCTTCAGGGCAGGATACTGCTTGACCAGGTCAGCCACCAGCTTGTCGCTCTCGCGGCTGGCGGTGCCATTGCCGATGGCGATCAGCTCGACCGAATGCTTGGCGCACAGCGCAGCCATTACCGAGAGCGTGCGGTCCCATTCGTTCCTGGGTGCATGGGGATACACGGTGGTGTAGTCGAGCAGCTTGCCGGTGGCATCGACCACGGCGATCTTGCAGCCCGTGCGCAGGCCAGGGTCGAAGCCCAGCGTGGCGCGCGGGCCAGCGGGCGCTGCCAGCAGCAGGTCATGCAGGTTGTGGGCGAAGACGTTGATCGCCTCACCCTCGGCATTGTCGCGCAGTTCACCGAACAGGTCGGTCTCCAGGTGGGTGTAGAGCTTGACCTTCCAGGTCCAGCGCACCACTTCACCCAGCCATTTGTCGGCCGCGCGGCCACGGTTCTCGATGCCGACGTGTTCGCCGATCATCAGTTCGCACGGGTGCAGGGTACCCGGCAGCTCTTCGCCCACTTTCAGCGAAGCGCTGAGTACACCTTCGTTGCGCCCGCGGAAGATCGCCAGCGCGCGGTGCGACGGCGCGCTGCGCAGCAGTTCGTCATGGGCGAAGTAGTCGCGGAACTTGGCACCTTCCTCTTCCTTGCCGGGCACCACGCGTGCGCTGAGCACCGCTTCCTGCTTCAGGAAACTGCGCAGTTTGTCGAGCAGGGCTGCATCTTCGGCGAAACGCTCCATGAGGATGTACTTGGCCCCCTCCAGCGCAGCCTTGACGTCTGCCACGCCCTTGTCGGCGCTGACAAAGCGCGCCGCTTCGCTTTCCGGGACCAGGGACGGGTCGGCGAACAGGCTGTCGGCCAGCTCGCCCAGACCGGCTTCCAGGGCGATCTGGCCCTTGGTGCGGCGCTTTTGCTTATAGGGCAGGTAGAGGTCTTCGAGGCGCGTCTTGGTGTCGGCCAGCTTGATCTCGCGCGCCAGTTCCGGCGTCAGCTTGCCTTGCTCCTCGATGCTGGCAAGGATGCTGATGCGACGCTCGTCGAGCTCGCGCAAGTAGCGCAGGCGCTCTTCCAAATGGCGCAGCTGGGTGTCGTCCAGGCTACCGGTCACCTCTTTACGGTAACGGGCGATGAAAGGCACGGTAGAGCCTTCGTCCAACAGGCCCACGGCCGCCTCGACCTGTTGTGGGCGTACGCCCAGTTCCTCGGCGATACGGCTGTTGATGCTGTCCATGTAAACCACCTGACGTTCTTGAATACGGAGTCGCCGGTGGGCCTTTCGCCCGACGGCGCTGGATGAAAGCGGCGCATTATACCCATCGCAAACAGCTTGCGGTGATGGCCTGGCGCCAGTTGGAAGTGGCGTCCCGGGAAAAATCTGCTAACAATGCTCACGGCACGCGTTGTAGCGGCTACGCCATAATGCGCAGCGATACCAGAGGAGTAATTCATGACCGGCACGCCAACTACCGCTGAAGGTGAAAAAATTCTGATCGTCGATGACGATCCAGGGCTCAGCAGCCTGCTTGAACGTTTCTTCACCAGCAAGGGTTATCGTGCCCGCGCGGTCCCCAACACCGAGCAGATGGACCGCCTGCTCCAGCGTGAAGTGTTCAACCTGGTGGTGCTCGACCTGATGCTACCGGGCGAAGACGGCTTGTCCGCCTGCAAGCGCCTGCGCCAGCACAACAACCAGATTCCCATCATCATGCTCACGGCCAAGGGTGACGAGCTCAGCCGCATCAAGGGCCTGGAACTGGGCGCCGACGACTACCTCGGCAAGCCATTCAACCCCGACGAGCTGATGGCCCGGGTCAAGGCCGTGCTGCGCCGTCAGGCGCCTTCGGTACCCGGTGCGCCGGGCAGCGAGGACGAGTCGGTCACCTTCGGCGACTACGAGCTGTCCCTGGCCACCCGCGAACTCAAGCGTGGCAACGAAGTGCACATGCTCACCACGGGTGAATTCGCTGTGCTCAAGGCCCTGGTGATGCATGCCCGCGAACCGTTGACCCGCGACAAACTCATGAACCTGGCACGCGGGCGTGAATGGGATGCGCTGGAGCGCTCCATCGACGTACAGATCTCGCGCCTGCGCCGCATGATCGAACCAGACCCGTCCAAACCGCGCTACATCCAGACGGTATGGGGTGTGGGCTATGTGTTCGTACCGGACGGAAACGCCGGCAAATGACGCTGCTGCCTAGATGAAGACGCCGCTGTGGTTTCCGCAGAGTTTCTTCGCGCGCACCTTGTGGCTGGTGCTGATCGTCGTTCTGTTCTCCAAGGCGTTGACCCTGGTCTACCTGCTGATGAACGAGGACGTCTTGGTCGATCGCCAGTACAGCCACGGCGTGGCATTGACCTTGCGCGCCTATTGGGCGGCCGACGAAGAAAACCGTGACCAGATCGCCGAAGCGGCAGGCCTGATCCGGGTGACCGGTGCAGGCGTACCCGAGGGCGAGCAACACTGGCCCTATAGCGAGATTTACCAACGGCAGATGCAGGCCGAGCTTGGCGAGGACACCGAGGTACGGCTGCGTATCCATGCGCCGCCTGCCTTGTGGGTCAACGCGCCCAGCCTGGGCCCGGGCTGGTTGAAGGTGCCGTTGTACCCCCACCCGTTGCGCGGGCAGAAAATCTGGAACGTGCTGGGCTGGTTCCTGGCCATCGGCTTGCTGTCCACCGCATCGGCCTGGATATTCGTGCGTCAATTGAACCAGCCGCTCAAACGCCTGGTGTTCGCCGCGCGCCAGCTTGGCCAGGGGCGCAGTGTGCGCCTGCCGGTCAGCGACACGCCCAGCGAAATGACCGAGGTGTACAAAGCCTTCAACCAGATGGCCGAAGACGTCGAGCAAGCCGGGCGCGAGCGCGAGTTGATGCTGGCCGGCGTGTCCCACGACTTGCGCACCCCGCTGACCCGGCTGCGGCTTTCACTGTCCCTGCTCGGCAGCGACAGTGAGCTGAGCGACGACATGGTGCGCGACATCGAAGACATGGACGCCATTCTCGACCAGTTCCTGGCGTTCATTCGCGACGGGCGTGACGAACCCCTCGAAGAAGTCGATCTTGCAGCGTTGGTGCGTGAAGTGGTTGCACCCTACAACCAGCCCGAGGAGCGTGTTCGGCTGTGCCTGGAGCCCATACCGCCGTTTCCAGTGCGTCGGGTATCGCTCAAGCGCATGCTGGGCAACCTGATTGGCAACGCCCTGCACCATGCGGGCAAGGGCGTCGAGGTTGCAGCCTATGTCTCGGGGGATGAAAGCGCCCCGTACGTGGTACTGAGCGTGCTTGATCGGGGGGCAGGGATCGACGAATCCGAGCTCGAGACCATCTTCAACCCGTTCATTCGGGGTGACCGTGCGCGAGGCGGCAAAGGCACCGGCCTGGGCCTGGCCATCGTCAAGCGAATTGCCGCCCAGCATGGCGGAAACGTCGAACTGCGCAATCGTTCCGGAGGCGGTATCGAAGCGCGGGTACGGTTACCCTTGGGGTTGCTGTTGCCGCGCAACGCTGTCTGACCGCAAGCTTGGCCTGGCGTGCTTCCAAGGGGCGACCAGCCGCCGAGGAAGCCGGCGGGCCTGGCAGGCGGCCAGCGGGGTGATCAGCCCTTGCCCTTGGTCCGGGTCTGGTTGGGCCCGCCGTTCTTCTCCAGGTGTTCGAAGATCATGCCGGCTACGTCCTTGCCGGTAGTCACCTCGATGCCCTCCAGCCCCGGTGACGAGTTCACCTCCATCACCAGTGGGCCGTGGTTGGAGCGCAGAATGTCGACCCCGGCCACGCTCAAGCCCATCACCTTGGCTGCACGGATGGCCGTCATGCGCTCTTCCGGGGTGATCTTGATCAGGCTGGCAACACCACCACGGTGCAGGTTGGAGCGGAACTCGCCCGGTTTGGCCTGGCGCTTCATCGAGGCGATCACCTTGTCACCCACCACAAAGCATCGGATATCGGCACCACCGGCTTCCTTGATGTACTCCTGCACCATGATGTTCTGCTTGAGCCCCATGAAGGCTTCGATCACCGATTCGGCCGCCTTGGTGGTTTCGCACAGCACCACGCCAATGCCTTGGGTGCCTTCGAGGACCTTGATCACCAGCGGGGCGCCGTGGACCATCTGGATCAGGTCCGGAATATCATCGGGCGAATGGGCAAAGCCGGTGACCGGCAGGCCAATGCCACGGCGCGACAGCAATTGCAGCGAGCGCAGCTTGTCGCGCGAGCGTGCGATGGCGACCGATTCGTTGAGCGGGTACACCCCCATCATTTCGAACTGGCGCAGCACAGCGCAGCCATAGAAAGTGACAGAGGCACCAATACGCGGGATGACTGCATCGAACCCTTCCAGTGGCTTGCCGCGGTAGTGAATCTGCGGCTTGTGGCTGGCGATGTTCATGTAGGCCCGCAGGGTATCGATCACCACCATCTCGTGACCACGCTGGGTACCGGCTTCGACCAGGCGGCGGGTGGAATACAGACGCGGATTACGCGAAAGCACAGCGATCTTCATGCAGCACCTGTCAAGGTAGTGTGGGTGGCCGGAAAGGCAGGTTTGTCTTGTACGTACTTCAGGCCCGGATTGACGACCAACTGTCCGTGAATCAGGGCCTTGGAACCCAGCAACAGGCGGTAACGCATGCTCTTGCGGCAAGCCAGGGTAAATTCGACTGCCCATACCCTGTCACCCAACGCGAGCGTGGTGCGAATGACATAACGGGTTTGGGCGTGGCCATTGGAGCTTCGGATGGTTTTCATGCTCACCAGCGGCGCCTCGCAGCGGCGGTGACGCAATTGCACGATCGAACCCAGGTGCGCAGTGAATCGGACCCACGGCTGGCCATTGCGTTCGAAAGGTTCTATCTCGGTGGCATGCAGGCTGGAGGTGCTGGCGCCGGTGTCGATCTTGGCGCGTAACCCTGCCACGCCCAGCTCGGGCAAGGCTACCCATTCCCGCAGGCCAATTACAGTCAGATGATCAAATGTCTTCACGAAACGCACCCAGCGGATGAGAGAGTGAACTGTAAGCATGGCGGGGAATTTTTGCATCCGATGCTTACGGTAGTACAGTTCCCCCAATCACGGAATTCGAGGTATCGGGATGGCACAGAAAGTCGAAGATGACGACAAGGTTCGCCTGGACAAGTGGTTGTGGGCAGCGCGTTTCTACAAGACGCGTGCGCTGGCCAAGGCGGCCATCGAAAGTGGCAAGGTGCATTGCCGTGGTGAGCGATGCAAACCGGGTAAGGAGCCGCGGGTGGGCGATGAATTCGTCCTGCGTACAGGCTTCGACGAGCGCACGGTGGTGGTAAAAGCGCTGTCGGCGGTGCGCCGCGGTGCGCCTGAAGCGCAGGCTTTGTATGAAGAAACCGAAGAAAGCGTGCGCCGGCGCGAGCAGGCTGCGGCGCTGCGCAAGGCCGGTGCCACCGGTGTCACCACCGATGGGCGGCCGACCAAGAAGCAGCGCCGCCAGATACATCAGTTGCACGGAAGCTTCGAGTAGCTGTGGCCGCATGGCGGCCCAGGCCTCAGCGCAACACGGCCATCCGGCCGACCAGCGGCAACCTGCCCAACAGCCTGAACAGCGGAGCGGTCCAGCGCACCAGCGCAGCACTGCTTCTGGCCGCCAGGGGCGTATACAGGCTCCAGCCCAGTGCCAGCACCGCCATCAACAGGCCGCCGATGTAGTCATCCTGGCCCCAGTGTGCGCCAGCGACCAGGCGTGGCAGCATGAACACCACAGCCAGCCCCCAGATCACCAGGTACTGCCCGACGCGGCGGCTGAAGACGCTCATGAACAACGCCCAGATGAGCAATACCGAGGCATGATCGCCCGGGAAGCTCTTGCTGGAACGGTCCTTCAGCTCCCAGGTTGCCTCCAGGTGTGGGTAGTAGTCGCTCAGGTGAACGGCGCCATCGAGCATCATCGACGGGCTGTTGTGTTGCCAGCCGGCCGCGTCGACCCACTTGGAAAACAGTGCCCGAATCACCACTAAGAGCAGTAGCGTGACCAGAAAGCCGAAAAATGCCTGGCGAACCTGGGCAGCCTTGAACACCCAGTCGCCGCGGATCAGCGTGGCCAGCAGGATCAGGCCGACGACGATGTCGAACGGGCGCAGGCTGCCGACGGTCCAGATGTAGCGCCAGGCAGTGTTTTCAGCCAGCGGTGCATTGAGGCTGTGGAACAGCCATTCGTCGAATGCCAGGCACAGCATCTGGCCAACAGGCCATAACCAGAAACACAGTAGTGCGATGGGCAGTAGCGTACAGGCTACCAATGGCCCCCAGGACCACCTCGCTTGGAACAGTGGTCGATTGTCCATAAGATACCTCGATCTCCTAACGGGAATGAGCGCCCGAAACGCTCGACGACGGGATTGCAAATCCCGGCAATTATCTTGTCATTATTTTCAGATAGCCAGACAACCATGAGCGATTTGCCAGATACAGATTTCACCCAACGTTTCATCTTCGACGAGCGCGATGTGCGCGGCGAGTGGGTGTCTCTCGATGACAGCTACGCCGCGGTTTTGGCGCGTCACGAGTACCCGGCGCCGGTCAAGACCTTGCTCGGCGAGCTGATGGCCGCCACCGCGCTGCTGGTCGGTGCCCTCAAGTTCGACGGCCTGCTGATCCTGCAGGCGCGCTCGGCAGGGCCTATCCCCTTGCTGATGGTCGAGTGCTCCGGGGACCGCGACATCCGTGGCATGGCCCGCTACGAGGCCGACCAGATTGCAGCCGATGCCACCCTGTCCGAGCTGATGCCAGGCGGGCACCTGACGCTGACCATCGATCCGGTCAGGGGCCAGCGCTACCAGGGCACTGTCGAGCTAGACGGCGCCGACCTCTCGGAATGCTTCACCAACTACTTCGTGCAATCCCAACAGCTGAACACGCGTTTCTGGCTGCACGCCGAGGCCGGCAAGGCCCGTGGTCTGCTGCTTCAGCAACTGCCGCGTGACCGTCAGCCTGATGACGAGGAACGTGAGGACAGCTGGCAGCATGTAGTGGCCCTGGCCAAGACCCTCAAGCCGCAAGAGTGGGACGAAGCCAACGAAACCCTGCTTCACCGCCTGTACCACGAAGATGCCGTGCGGCTGTTCGACATTCAGCCTCTGCGCTTCAATTGCAGCTGCTCGCGCGAGCGTTCCGGCAATGCGCTGGTAAGCCTGGGCGAAGCCGATGCCAAGGCGCTGGTGGAGGAATGCGGCGGTACGGTAGAGATCGACTGCCAGTTCTGCAATGAGCGGTATTTCTTCGATGCCAGCGATGTCGCACAGCTCTTTGCGGGCGGCGGCACGGACTCTGCCTCAGAAACTCTTCACTGAAACGTTTCACTACAGGAGATTCTCCTGTCGAATTGCGCAAAAGCTCGGTTCTGACAGGAGGGGCCTACTTTTTTTGGGCGTTTCTGGCATAATCCGGCCACTTTTTTCGCTGTAGTAGTTTTTCTGAAACGACTACAAAACGTTTGGAGCACTCGGCCTCGGGCCGGATGGGGTATCTCATGACGCAAGCCAACAACACCGTGTACACCGACCTGAGCGTCGATGAGCTGGTAAAAGAAGCGCTGCAACGCGGTGAAGGTGTACTAGCCGACACGGGTGCACTGGTCGTGGAGACCGGCCACCGTACCGGCCGTTCCCCGGCTGACCGTTTCATCGTCGAAGAACCTTCCACCCAGGACGCCATCGCCTGGGGCCCGATCAACCGCAAGTTCCCGGCCGACAAGTTCGATGCCTTGTGGGACCGCGTCGAGGCGTTCAACAACGCCCAGGATCACTTCGTTTCCTACGTCCACGTAGGGGCGGCGGCCGAGCACTACCTGCCGGTCAAGATGACGACCCAGACGGCCTGGCAGAACCTGTTCGGTCGTTGCCTGTTCATCAACCCGGAGCAGTTCAACCCGGCTGGCCGTGGCGAATGGCAGATCCTCAACGTCGCCAACTTCGTCTGCGAGCCTGAGCGTGATGGCACCAACTCCGATGGTTGCGTGATCATCAACTTCGCCCAGAAGAAAGTGCTGATCGCTGGCATGCGTTACGCTGGCGAAATGAAAAAAGCCATGTTCTCGGTACAGAACTTCCTGCTGCCGGCTGCCGACGTACTGCCAATGCACTGCGCGGCCAACATCGGCGAAGAGGGTGATGTCACCCTGTTCTTCGGTCTGTCCGGCACCGGCAAGACTACGCTGTCGGCTGATGAGAGCCGTTACCTGATCGGTGACGACGAGCACGGTTGGGGTGAAGGTGTCGTCTTCAACATGGAAGGTGGCTGCTACGCCAAGTGCATCGACCTGTCCGAGAAGAACGAGCCGGTCATCTGGAAAGCCATCAAGCATGGCGCCGTGCTGGAAAACGTCGTGCTCGATGCCAACAAGCACGCCGACTACAACGACGTCAGCCTGACCCAGAACAGCCGCGCCGCCTACCCGTTGGAGCACGTGGCCAAGCGCTCCGAGGCGAACCTGGGTGGCGAGCCGAACGCGGTCATCTTCCTGACCTGCGACCTGACTGGCGTACTGCCTCCCGTGTCGATCCTGAACAACGAGCAGGCGGCCTACCACTTCCTGTCCGGCTACACCGCGCTGGTCGGCTCCACCGAAATGGGCTCGGGCGGCGGCATCAAGTCGACCTTCTCCACCTGCTTCGGCGCGCCGTTCTTCCCGCGTCCTGCTGGTGAATACGCCGAGCTGCTGATCAAGCGCATCAACGGCTTCAACTCCAAGGTCTAC
This sequence comes from Pseudomonas sp. URMO17WK12:I9, assembly GCF_900230165.1. Classification (NCBI taxonomy): domain Bacteria; kingdom Pseudomonadati; phylum Pseudomonadota; class Gammaproteobacteria; order Pseudomonadales; family Pseudomonadaceae; genus Pseudomonas; species Pseudomonas sp. URMO17WK12:I9. The sequence continues at coordinate 86,650 of NZ_OCMQ01000005.1, forward strand.
CTGGTTAACACCGGCTGGACGGGCGGTGGCTACGGTGTGGGCAAGCGCTTCAGCATTCCGACCACCCGTGCCGTGATCGCTGCCATCCAGAGCGGCGCGTTGGTCGGTGCTGAAACCGAGCACCTGGACATCATCAACCTGGACGTACCGAAGTCGGTACCAGGCGTCGAGACTGACCTGCTCAACCCGCGCACCAACTGGGCTGACAAGGCTGCCTACGACGAAGCCGCCAAGGGCCTGGCCAACCTGTTCATCGAAAACTTCAAGAAGTTCGATGTGTCCGATGCCATCAAGGCTGCGGGTCCTCAGCTGTAAGCTGAAGCAGGTTGTAGTAAAAAAGCCGCCCTTCGAGGCGGCTTTTTGCTGGGAGCTTCAACAAAAAGGTTGGTTCGGTCAAACGGCTCATTTTCTGATTCACTGTGTCCATCCAATGTGAAACCGCGAGCCTGCCCGATGATCCAGCCTCCTCAGCGCACTGCCTTTTCTCACGTGCATCCGATCCTGACCCGCGCGCAAGACAACGACGCCAACGGCCATATCGCGGGCTCGACCGTGCATGCTTATTTCGAAACGGCCATTCAGGCCTTTTTGATTGAGCAAGCCGGACTGGATCTGCGCGACGGCGCATTGGCGGCGTTCGTGGTCAGCTCGGCGGCGGACTTCTATGCCCTGCCGGGCTTTCCGGACGTACTGGAGGTTGCGCTGGGTGTGACGCGTCTGGCTGGGAGCACCGTGGAGTACCGGCTGGCGCTGTATCGTCCTGGTGAAGCCCAGGCTTGTGCGGCGGGGACGGTGGTGCAGGTTTTCATTGACCGAGCCAGTGGCCAGCCGGTTGCGCTGCCGGCGCAGTTGGCGGCGAGGTTAGCGGCGCTTGCAGAGCAGGCCCCATGAAAAAACCCCGCCTCAAGGCGTAATGCTGTTCATTTAGGGCCGCTCCGCGACCCATCGCGGCACAAGGCCGCTCGCACAGTGACTGCGTGACGCTTGAGTTAGCGGGCTCACTGGGCATCGTGGGAGCGGCCTTTGTGCCGCGATGGGCCGTGAAACGGCCCCAACACGCTTAAGTGAACAGCATTACGCCTCAAGGCGGGGTCTTTGCGCAGCGGTTACCGCTGCCCCATCAAGGGTGGCGATGACGGCCGTGCTTGCGGTGGCCGTAATGGTGACCACGGTCCCAGTGACGGCGGTCGTCGTAGTCGCGGCGGTAGCGGCGATGGTCGCGGCGATCATCCTGATCAGCCTTGTTGCCCATGTAGTTGCCCAGGGCACCGCCGGCGCCGCCGCCAGCGGCTGCACCGATGTAGCTGCCGGTGGTGCCACCAACGGTACGGCCCACCACGTTGCCGCCTGCTGCGCCCAGCGCACCGCCGATGGCCGCTTCGCCACGCTGACGTTTGTCGGCGCCCACCGCACTGCCGGCGGCGCCGCCCAGGCCTGCGCCTATGGCGCCGCCTGTGCTACCACCGATGGACTGGCCTACGACTGAGCCCAGTACCCCACCCAATGCGCCGCCAATGCCGGCCTCGGTGGAGCCGCCTGCCATGGCAACGCCGCTGAGCAAGCTGAAAGACAACAACAGAATCGAGGAGTACTTCTTCATTCAAGAGAGCCTCAGAGTGATGACGAGGCGAATGTGCTTCTATCTGCAGCCAGTGGCAACGAATATCCGACGAATTGCACGGGTTGTACACAATTCGTCAACTCATTGATTTATAAGTGAAACTTTGTCTTTTTTTTGCGGTCTTATGCTCTTGTGACCCAGCCCTGCTCCTGTATTGGACCAGGGCTTTTTCATTCAGAGTATTCGCCCGTCGTCCTCTGCGCGTTCCAGTTTGATCGCAATGAACTTGGACGTGGGTGTATGACTACCCTCGCCAATGCTCTCCAGCGGCACCAACGGGTTCACTTCTGGATAATAGGCCGCTGCCTGCCCTGCAGGTATGTCGAACGCCAGAAGAGTGAAGCCGCGCACGCGGCGTACATGCTCATCTCCCCACAGTGAAACGATGTCGACCTTCTGGCCAGGCTCAAAGCCCAGCCGAACAATGTCGGCTTCGTTGGCGAACAACACGTCGCGCTGGCCGCGTACGCCTCGGTAACGGTCATCCAGGCCATAGATGGTGGTGTTGTACTGATCGTGCGAGCGCATCGATTGCAGTACCAAGTCCGGCACCTGGCCGCTGTTACGTACACGCTCGTCGATCAGGGAGTCTGGCAGCAGGTTGGCCTTGAAGTTGGCGCGGCCATTGGCCGTGGCCCACTCGCGCCGGGCGGCGCTATTACCCAGATAGAACCCCCCAGGCTGGCGCATGCGCTGATTGAAATCAGCGAAGCCTGCAATGGTGTCGGCGATCAGGGCTCGAATGCGGTCGTAGTCGGCCACTAGCCATTGCCAGTCCACAGGGTGTTTGCCCAGGGTGGCTGCAGCGATGCCAGCGATGACCGCAGGTTCGGACCGCATCTGCCGGGACAGTGGCTTGAGCTGGCCGTTGGAGCCATGGACCATGCTGAACGAGTCTTCGACGGTGACCGCCTGAGGCCCGTCCGCTTGCATATCGATATCGGTGCGGCCCAGACATGGCAGAATAAGCGCCTGCTTGCCGTGAACCAGGTGGCTGCGGTTGAGCTTGGTGCTGATGTGCACGGTCAGTTCGCAGTTGCGCAGCGCCCGCGCGGTGCGCTCGGTGTCAGGTGTGGCCTGGGCGAAGTTGCCGCCTAGCCCGATGAACACCTTGGCGTGCCCCTGGAGCATGGCATGGATGGCTTCGACGGTGTTGTGCCCGTTCTTGCGCGGCACCGGGAAGCCGAAGCGCGCTTCGATGGCGTCGAGCAGGGCGGCAGGCGGACGCTCGTTGATACCCATGGTGCGGTCGCCCTGCACGTTGCTGTGACCGCGAACCGGGCACAATCCGGCCCCTGACGCGCCGATGTTGCCGCGCAGCATTTGCAGGTTGACCAGTTCCTGGATGGTCGGCACCGAGTGACGGTGCTGGGTGATGCCCATGGCCCAGCACATGATCACGCGCTGGCTCCGGCAGTACATACGGGCGGCCAGTTCGATGTCTTCGAGTGCCAAGCCCGACTGCTGCTGGATATGCGCCCACGGCGTGGCATCGACCACCGCCAGGTAGTCGTCCAGGCCGTGCCCGTGCTCGGCGATGAAGGCGTGGTCGAAGACCGCCGGCTCGCCCTTGGCTTGCGCTTCACGCTCCCATTGCAGGGCGAACTTGGCCATGCCGCGCAGCATGGCCATGTCGCCACCCAGCGCCGGGCGGAAGAACGCGGTATTGGTGGGGCGGTCGCTGTTGGTCAGCATCTCCAGCGGGTTTTGCGGGTGCTGGAAGCGTTCCAGACCACGCTCCTTGAGCGGGTTGATGCACACCACCTGCGCACCGCGTTTCACCGCATCGCGCAGCGGGTCCAGCATGCGAGGATGGTTGGTGCCCGGGTTCTGGCCCCAGACGAAGATGGCATCGGCGTGCTCGAAATCCTCGAACGTGACGGTGCCCTTGCCCACCCCGACGCTCTGCCCCAGCGCCACACCGCTGGCCTCGTGGCACATGTTCGAGCAGTCCGGAAAATTGTTGGTGCCGTAGGCGCGCACGAAGAGCTGGTACAGGTACGCCGCTTCGTTGCTGGCGCGCCCGGAGGTATAGAACTCGGCCTGGTCAGGGCTTGCGAGCTTGTTCAGCTCTCGGCCGATGAGGGCGAACGCGGCGTCCCAGCTGATGGGCTGGTAGCGATCACTGGCGGCGTCGTACACCATCGGTTCGGTCAGTCGGCCTTGGTACTCCAGCCAGTAGTCGCTTTGTTGCAACAACGAGGTAACGCTGTAGCGGGCGAAGAAGGCGGCGTCCACGCGGCGTTTGGTGGCTTCCCAGTTGACGGCCTTGGCGCCGTTTTCGCAGAACTTGACCATGCCGCTTTCGGGCGAGTCGCCCCAGGCGCAACCCGGGCAATCGAAGCCGCCGTTCTGGTTGGTCTTGAGCAGGGCGCGGATGTTCTTCAGCGGGTTGTCGCTGCCAACCCAGGCTTTGGCCACGCTGCGCAGTGCACCCCAGCCGCCGGCAGGGCCGTGGTAGGGCTTGTAGCGAGGGGAAGAGGCTGGGGCGTTTTTCGGAATAGGCTGGTACGAGGTCACGGCTGTTACGACTCCGCCGCCGGGCTGTAGACCCGCGGTGCGCTGTGTTTGGGCAAATGAATGAGGTTGAGGTTGTGCCTGCGCGCCCATTGCAGGGCCAGGCCCGTTGGTGCCGACAGGCTGACCAGGGTCTGGATGCCGGCGCGCAGTACTTTCTGGATCAGTTCCAGGCTGCAACGGCTGGTGACGATGGCCAGGCCGCCGCCGCTGTCGATGCCCTGGCGCAGCAGTGCGCCAATGAGCTTGTCGAGGGCGTTGTGCCGGCCAATATCTTCGCGGCCCAGCAGCAGTTCGCCATGGCGGTCCATGAACAAGGCCGCATGCACGGCGCCGCAGTGCTGGCCCAGCGGCTGGAAGGCGTCGATGCGCTGGCGCAGGCCGACCAGCCACTGTGCAGGCGGCAACGGGGCGCCGGGCAGCTTGGCCAGGTCCGGCAGCGCCTGCTCCAGGGCTTCGACGCCGCACAGGCCACAGCCGCTGGTGCCGGCCAGCTGGCGGCGTTGGTTCTTCAGGTTCCAGAAAGCGCGGCTGGAGATTTCCAGGTCCGCGTACATCGACGCGCCACTTCCCGACAGTTTGACGTCGTAGATTTCGGCGGTGCTTTCAACGATGCCGCTGCCCACACTAAAACCAACGGCAAAATCTTCCAGGTCGGTCGGGCTGACGAGCATGACGGCCTGGTTCAGGCCGTTGTACACGATCGCCAGGGCGACTTCTTCGGCCAGTGGCGTGCTGCCAGGCTGGCCATCGCCGAGCTGGACGTAATCATAGGTAGTGCTGGCGGCGGGCAGGGCTAACGGTAACGAGGCCGCACAGAACGGTGGCTTGCTGTTCATCCAGGCGTGCTCTTGATCGGCGATTGGGCGCCGGCTTACTGAGGCTACAAGCCTAGGCTTGCCCGCCGGCGACGTCTAATTGCTAGGGTCTATGCCGTGATAGACCGCGTCGATAGGTCGCAGTGCGATGACTGACTGAGTCATGGCCTAGACTTCACTGTCCAACGGTTTCACATCAACAAGGAGAGCGTCATGAGTCTATTCAGCTTTGTGAAGGAAGCAGGCGAGAAGTTGATCGATCTGCTAACCCCCGGCAATGCCAAGGCCGAGGAGCAGTTGAAAAAGCACGTTGAAAACGTCGGGTTGGGTAACCCCAACATCACCGCCACCGTGGAAGGCGACACAGTCACCCTCAAGGGCGAGGTAGCGAGCCAGGAAGAGAAAGAGAAGATCATTCTGGCAGCCGGCAACATTGAAGGTGTGGCCAGCGTCGACGATCAGATCACCGTCACCGGCCCAGTAGCCCAGGCTGCGCGCTTCGTGACCGTGGAGAAGGGCGATACCCTGAGCGCCATCTCCAAGCGGGTGTACGGCGATGCGAACAAGTACCAGAAGATCTTCGAGGCCAACAAGCCCATGCTGTCGGATCCGAACAAGATCTACCCGGGCCAGGTGTTGCGTATTCCCGAGTAACGGGTAAGCCTGTCTATAGGCTTGTCACCGCAACCCGCGCCCATGGCGCGGGTTTGCGTTCACAGTCCGTGCAGCAATTCCCGATAGTCCTCGACAGCTGCGAACTCCGCGGTATCCCGAGGCTGCCCCTGGCTGTCCGGCTGACGCACCGCCAGCAAGTGGCCCACGCCGAATTGCCGGGCACTGCGCAAGATGGGCAATGTGTCGTCGATGAACAGGCTGCGGGCAGGTTCAAAGCCGATATCGGCTTGCAAGGCATCCCAGAACTGCGGGCTTTCCTTGGGAAACCCATAGTCGTGGGAGCTGATCATACGGTCGAAGTAGGGTGCCAGTTCGATGCGCTCGAGTTTGAGCGACAGTGAATCGCGGTGTGCATTGGTGATCATGATTACCCGCTTGCCTGCCTGGCTGATCGCGGCCAGAAAGGTATCGGCATCGGGTCGCAAGGCGATCAGGTCGGCGATTTCGCGCTTGAGCTCGCGGATCGGCAAGCGCAGCTCACGGCTCCAGAAGTCCAGACAGTACCAGTTCAACGTGCCGGCGTTGCGCTCGAACAGCGGTTCGAGTTCCAGCTGCGCCATCGCCCGGCTCACGCCGTGCAGTTCTGCATAGCGCTGCGGCAGGTGCTCCAGCCAGAAGCGGTTGTCATAGTGCAGGTCGAGCAGTGTGCCATCCATGTCCAGCAGGACGGTGTCGATGGCGGACCAGGGAAGAACAGGCATGGGAAACTCTCGTTCGGTCGGCAAGCCACGGTATAGTAACCCGTTCACGCCAAGGAGCCCCCCATGCGCCAGAAACCTACCGTCCTCAGCCGCGAAATCGTCGCCAGCAGCCGCCTGTTCCGAGTCGAGGCCGTCGAGTTGCGGTTCAGCAACGGCGTGGAACGCACCTACGAGCGGCTGGTGGGCCGGGGCAACGGTTATGGCGCGGTGATGATCGTGGCCATGCTCGATGCCGAGCACGCGGTCCTGGTCGAAGAGTACTGCGGTGGAACTGACGAATATGAACTGTCCCTACCCAAGGGCCTGATCGAGCCCGGCGAGGACGTGCTGGCGGCAGCTGACCGGGAGCTCAAGGAAGAAGCCGGCTTTGGTGCACGGCAACTGGAGCACCTGACCGAGCTTTCCCTGTCTCCGGGCTACATGAGCCAGAAAATCCAGGTGGTGCTGGCCACCGACCTGTATGAGGAACGGTTGGAAGGCGATGAGCCGGAGCCGATGAGCGTGGACAAGGTCAACCTGCGGGAGCTGTCGGCCTTGGCCATGCACCCGCAGTTCAGCGAAGGTCGCGCGCTGGCTGCCTTGTACCTGGCCCGTGACCTGCTGATCCAGCGCGGGGTACTGGCACTATGAACGATCAGCAATTGATGCAGGGCGTGGTGGCGTTGGCGCTGTCGGCGGGCGAGGCGATCCTGCCGTTCTGGCGCGCCGATGTGGCCGTCGTCAACAAGGCCGACGACTCGCCCGTCACGGCTGCGGACCTGGCTGCACACCAGGTGATTGCAGAGGGCTTGCAGGCTCTGGCCCCGCACATTCCCGTTCTGTCCGAAGAAGACTGCGATATCCCACTGGTGGAGCGCCAGAAGTGGCGCCGTTGGTGGTTGGTCGACCCGCTCGACGGCACCAAGGAGTTCATTGCCGGCAGTGAGGAATTCACGGTCAACATTGCCTTGATCGATCAGGGCGAGGTGGTGTTCGGGGTGGTATCGATCCCCACTTCGGGGCGTTGCTATTTCGGCGGCCGGGCCCTGGGTGCCTGGCGAGCGGAGCGGGGTGAAACCGCGCAGGCCATCCAGGTGCGCGCCACCCCGCCTGCCGGGTCGCCTTTCACCGTGGTTGCCAGCCGTCGGCACTCCAGCCCTCGGCAAGAGGCTTTGCTGAACGGGTTGGGTGCTGCGGTGGGGCCGCTTGATTTGGTTTCGGTGGGCAGTTCGCTGAAGTTCTGCCTGCTGGCCGAAGGCAGCGCCGACTGCTACCCGCGTTTGGCGCCGACCTCCCAGTGGGACACGGCGGCTGCTCAGGGTGTGGTCGAAGGTGCCGGGGGCGAGGTGATCGAGGTCGACGGCCAACCCTTCTGGTATCCGGCGCGCGAATCGCTGCTCAATCCCTACTTCCTGGCCCTGCCGGCGGGGGCTGGTTGGCGAGAGGCCTTGCTTGCGCTTGTTTGATTCACGCGAGTAAGCGCGGCGTTGGGTGTTGAAAACTGCTCATCGTTTGAGGGCCGAAAGGGCCGCTAAGCGGCCTTAGATGCTCGCCTTCACACAAGACTGAGAGTTGATCACTCGCGATCACCCCGCCGCTCACCTGTGCAACACATACTGCCCGCTGAACAGCACCGCCACTTCATCACTGCCCACGTTGCTCACTGCCGTTTCCAGCGTCAGCCGTGCCCGCCCACGCCGTTGATACATTGTCAGGAACCGCGACCAGGCCTTCTCGTCCGGTGCAGCGCAACTGGCCACGGCGGCGCCGGTAACCGGCAGCGGATAGCTGATCTGCCCCTCTTGAATGACGATATGCCCATCATCGATGCCCAACTCCTGTAGCCGCAGGTGCAACCAGCCCCAGCCGGCCAGGACCGCGGCGCAATAGAGGCTGCCACCGAACATGGTGTTCTTGTGGTTGACGTTGGCGGCCAATGGCAGTTGCAGGCGCAGGGTATGCCCTTGCCAGTCCAGCACCTCCAGGCCCATCTCCCGGGTCAGTGGAATATCGCCGTGAAGCACTGTCTGCAGCGGGTGAATCGGCTTGCTCATCAACGGGTTTCCTCATGGTCGTCGTGGCCACCGCCACCGCCCTCGAAACTCAGGCCATGCTTGCGTAATTTGTCGTGCAGCGTCTTGCGTGGAACACCCAGCGCTTCGGCCAGGCTACGCAGCGAGCCATGAGGCTGGGCCAATTCGGCAGTGATCAACGAGCGCTCGAAGTGCTCCACTTGCTCGCTCAGGTTGCCGGTGACGGGGGCGGGCGCGTTGGTTGCAGGCGGCGCCTGGCCATCGAGTGCCAGCTCCAGCCCGAGGGCAAAGCGTTCGGCCGCGTTTTGCAGTTCGCGCACATTGCCCGGCCAGTCATGGCGCAACAGCAAGGCCCGTTGCGCAGGTTGCAGCGCGTGCGGCCCCAGGCCATGGCGCTGGCTGGCCGCATCGGCGAAATGCTGGAAGAGCATCAGGATGTCGTCGCCACGTTCGCGCAGCGGTGGAATACGCAAGGGCGCCACGTTCAAGCGGTAATACAAGTCCGCACGAAAACGGCCCTGATCGGCGGCCTGGCGCAGGTCTTCCTTGGTGGCGGCGATGATGCGGATATCCAGCGGTATCAGCTGATTGCCACCCAATCGCTCGACGACGCGCTCCTGCAGCATGCGCAACAGCTTTACCTGCACATCCAGGCTCATGCTTTCGATTTCATCAAGGAACAACGTACCGCCATTGGCGAATTCGAACTTGCCAATGCGGCGTTTTTGCGCGCCCGTGAAGGCGCCAGGCTCATGACCAAACAGCTCGCTCTCGACCACCGATTCGGCCAAAGCGCCAGCGTTGATGGCCACGAAGGGCCCGTCCCGGCGGCTCGACAGGTCGTGCAGGGCGCGGGCGACCACTTCCTTGCCAGCCCCGGTCTCACCCAGGATCAATACGTCCGCTCGTGTGCCGGCCAGCGCGCCGATCTGCTCGCGCAGGCGCTGCATGGCCGCGGACTGGCCTACCAGGCGCGTGGCCAGTTGCTGGCGGTCGCTCAAAGCCATGCGCAGGCTACGGTTCTCCAGCACCAATTGGCGCAGTGCCAGGGCGCGGCGTACGCTGTCGAGCAGGGCGTCGCTGGCGAAGGGCTTTTCCAGGAAGTCATAGGCACCGGCGCGCATGGCTTGTACCGCCAGCGGGACATCGCCATGCCCGGTGATCAACAGTACCGGCAGTTCGCTGTCCAGGCCATGCAGCTGCTCGAGCAGCTGCAGGCCGTCGATGCCCGGCATACGGATATCGCTGACGACAACCCCCGGCCAATCTGTTGGAATGCGCTCGGCCAGGCCGTGGGCATCGGCCAGTGCCACGACCTTGAGCCCGGCCAGGTCCAGCGTCTGGCTCAGGGCTTGGCGCAGGTGTGCGTCGTCGTCGACCAGGATCACCTGGGCGCGGCTGTCGATCAGTGTCTCGGGGCTCATGCCGAAGAATCCTCTGAATTGGGCAAGGTGGCACCCGGCGGGGCTACACGCATTTTCAAGGTCAGCACCGCACCGCCCTCGGGGTGGTTGGCCAGCAACAGTTCTCCCCCCAGGGTGCGCATCAGGCTGTCACAGATGGCCAGGCCCAAGCCCAGCCCCTGGGTGCGGGTCTTGGTGGTGAAAAAGGGCTCTCTGGCATGCTCCAGTGCCTGACGGGTGAAACCGGGGCCGTTGTCGCGAATGGAGAGATAAACGCAATCGTCCTGCTGCTCTGCACTTATCCACAACCGGCGCGGGTTGGCCTTCTCGGTCAGCGCGTCCAGGGCATTGGCCAGCAAGTTGCCCAATACCTGACGCAGGCGGGTTTCGCCCGCCTGTACCCAAAGCGTCGCTTCAGGCAGGTCGCGCACCAGCTCCACCGCCATTGCCCGGCGACGTTTGGCGAGCAGGGCCAGGGCATCGTCCAGGGCCGGTTGCAGGGCTACGCTTTCCGGCGCGTGGCGGTCACGGCGGGCAAAGGCGCGCAGGTGGGCAATGATCGAGGCCATGCGCCCGGTCAGTTCGCCGATCAGTTTCAGGTTGCCGCGCGCGTCCTCGGTACGTTGATGGTCCAACAGGATCTCGGCGTTTTCCGCATAGCTGCGAATGGCTGCCAGGGGCTGGTTGAGCTCATGGCTGATACTCGCCGACATGGTGCCCAGCACCGACAGCTTGCCTGCCTGCACCAGTTCGTCCTGGGCCCTCACGGCCTCCTGCTGGGCATTTTCGCGTTCGAGCACGGCGCTTTTGAGGCGCGCGTTGAGCCCTTCGAGGTCGGCGGTGCGCTCGGCCACGCGCTGTTCGAGCTGCTGACGACCACGGGCCTCGAAGTCGATGCGGTCCATATAATGACGGCGCCGCTGCATCACCAGGCCAGTCAGCAGCACGATGACCAGCAGAGCGCCGGCACCGATGGCCGTGACCGTCTGCGCGGAGCGGTCCACCAGGATGCGCGGCGCAAGGATGCTGACCTGCCAGCCGGTCTCTGGAATGGCCCGGGTCTGGGTGATCCAGGCATCGTCACTGATCACCAGCGGCTGGGGTGCCTGGGTCGGGTACGGCTGGATGGCGATGATGGCCTGGCGCTCAGCCGCGGTCAGCGGACGGGTGGCGCGAAAACGCCACTCCGGGCGTGACGTGAGGATGACCACGCCGTTGTGATCGGTCAGCAGCAGTTGCTCGGGCGTGCGGCCCCACAAGGTCTCGGTATGATCGAGGTCGACCTTCACCACCAGCACACCGACGATGCGTTCGCCGTCGCGCACGGCGGCGGCAAAGAAATACCCCCGCTTTGCAGACGTGGTGCCCTGGCCGAAGAAACGACCGAGGTGCCCGGCCATGGCTTCGTTGAAGTAAGGGCGAAATGCGAAGTTACGCCCCACGAAGCTGTCGTGTTTGTCCCAGTTGGACGCCGCCAAGGTGTTGCCGCTGACGTCCATGAGGTACATCACCTCGGCGCCGGTCTGCTGCACGATGTTTTTCAGCAGGCGGTTAGCATTGGTGACCGCCTCCAGGCGGAACGGATCGGCCAGCACCCCGCGCAAGGCCGGCAAATCGCCAAGGATCTGCGGCAAGGTTTCATAGCGGTGCAGCGTCCCCAGCAGGTTGGCGACATAGAGGTCGAGGGTCTGCCGGTTCTGCGAGGCCAGTTCTTGCCGGTAATAGCGCTCGGCCAGGTGATGCAGCGGCCATAGCAGCGGCACCAGGCACAGCGCCAGTAAGGCCAGGCTGCGCCAACGGGGGCGGCGAGGAGGGGTGTTCTTGGCGATCATCACATCATTGCGTCAGAAAAGTCTGATGCAATTATGCGCTAGTTAAGGCAGCACTTGTGCTTCTGCCCACGACACGCCCACCTTGTCCTTGTCTGACAGCACAGGCGGCTGTTGCAGGCCCCAGTCAATGGCCAGCGTCGGGTCGTCCCAGCGGATGCAGCGGTCAGCCTGGGGGTTGTAGTAGTCGGTGGTCTTGTACAGAAACTCCGCCGAATCGCCCATCACCGCAAAGCCATGGGCAAAGCCTGCCGGGATCCACAACTGACGATGGTTTTCCGCCGACAGGTGCACCGCCACCCACTGGCCGAATGTTGGCGAGTGCCTGCGCACGTCCACGGCCACATCGCGGATCTCGCCCTGTACCACGCGCACCAGCTTGCCTTGGGTATTGGCCACCTGATAATGCAGCCCACGCAGCACGCCCCGGCCGGAGCGCGAGTGGTTGTCCTGGACGAACTCGACCTCGGCGCCGGTCAGCCGGGCAAACTCGCGGGCGTTGAAGGACTCGAAAAAAAAACCTCGGCTGTCGCCGAAGACCTTGGGTTCGATGATCAGCACTTCGGGGAGGGCAGTGGCTATCACGTTCATCGGGAAACACTCTGCAGGCTATGCGTTATGACCCTAGCTGGCAGACGCGTGCTTGTCCTGTCCAGAAGAGCGCCCGACAACGCTCTGAACACTGCTAGGGTTAGGTTGCGCACGACGAGCGTCACGTATTTGCCGATTATTATCGAAATATAATCCGTATATTATGCGCCTGCTCGAACGCTATTCTGTTTAAAGATGGATTTATATCGGTTATAAACGCTTTTTACGCCCACACCCTTCCGGGCAGGGCCATGACAGAGGTCAACGATGAAAACCCTCACTTCCACGCCACGTGCCGATGGTTTCCACATGCCCGCCGAATGGGCCCCGCAAACCCAGGTCTGGATGGTCTGGCCAGAGCGGCCGGATAACTGGCGACTGGGCGGTAAGCCGGCGCAGGCGGCCCATGTCACCTTGGCCAAGGCGATCGCGCGCTTCGAGCCGGTCACCGTGGGCGTCTCGGCGGGCCAGTATGAAAACGCGCGTCGCCTGCTGGACCAGCCCAACATCCGGGTCGTTGAACTGGGCAGCGACGATGCCTGGGTGCGTGACACCGGCCCCACCTTCGTGGTCAACGACAACGGCGAAGTGCGTGGCGTGGACTGGGATTTCAACGCCTGGGGTGGCTTCGAGGGTGGACTGTATGCACCGTGGAACCGGGACGAGGCATTGGCTGGCAAGGTGCTGGAGATGGAGCGCTGCCAGCGTTATCGCACCGAAGGGTTCGTGCTCGAAGGCGGCTCGATCCATGTGGACGGCGAAGGCACGGTGATCACCACCGAAGAGTGCCTGTTGAACCACAACCGTAATCCGCACCTGAACCGCGAGCAGATCGAAACCGTGCTGCGCGACAACCTCGCGGTCGATACCGTGGTGTGGCTGCCGGACGGCCTGTACAACGACGAGACCGATGGCCATGTCGACAACTTCTGCTGTTACGTGCGCCCTGGCGAAGTGTTACTGGCCTGGACAGATGACGTGAACGACCCCAACTACGCGCGCTGCCACGCGGCCATGGAAGTGCTGCAGACCACCCGCGACGCCAAGGGGCGGGCCTTCGTCGTGCACAAGATGCCGATTCCCGGGCCGCTGTACGCCACCGAAGAAGAATGTGCCGGCGTCGACCAGGTGTCGGGCAGCCAGGAGCGTGACCCTTCGGTGCGTCTGGCAGGCTCGTACGTCAACTTCCTGATCGTTAACGGCGGCATCATCGCGCCGAGCTTCGACGACCCGGCCGATGCCGAGGCCAAGGCCATACTGTCGAGCATATTCCCTGATCACGAGGTGGTGATGATCCCTGGACGGGAATTGCTGTTGGGTGGCGGTAACATCCATTGCCTGACCCAGCAGCAGCCGGCGCCTGTGCACCGTTGATGGTTCGTGGCGCGTGGTGAGGACGCGCACGCGCACAACCGCCCAGCGACGCCTGGCACCTGCAGTGGCATAGCTTTTGTATTGTTTTTCAAATAGATAGCCTGATGTAACCAGGTTACCTGCTTGTAACACTACTTGCGTAGGTTAGCTGCTCACGGGCCAGGAGTACGTGTAGAAATGAATGCAGCAAGTGAGTCGGCATTGCGCCCATTGGCAATAGACCAAGCATCGCTCGAGCGTTTGGCGACGTGGTTGAAGCACCATGGAAGCAGCAGGGTCAGGACGACCGACCCACGACGGCTACTTGCCGGGCGTTACCCTGAAGGACTGATCAGCGAGGCGGAGTTTCATGCGTTGATGGCGGTGTGGCGTTAGCCGCGACCCAACGTTGCTCAAACCCTGTACCACACTGGCAGGGGCAGCCCCGCAAAGGCTGCCCCTGCTGACGTTCAGAAGCTGTAGGTGCCTGTGACGACCAGGCTGCGGGGGTCGCCGACCTGGATCTGCGCTGCACTGGTCGCCGAACTGTAGTATGTCCGGTCGGCAATGTTGCTCAGCGCCGCCCGCACATCCCACGCCTGGGTGCGGTACCCGGCCAGCGCATCCCAGCGGCCATAACCTGGCAGCACCGTGGTGTTCTGGTTGTCGGCATACCGCTGGCCGACCAGCGTCAGGCCTGTTTCGGCGTACCAGCCCAGTTCTGGCTTCCAGGTGACGAACAGGCTGGCGTTACGCTTGGCCACGTCATTGATCCGGTTACCTTGCTGGCCGTTGTTGTCCTTGACGATAGTGGCATCCTGCAAGCCAACCCCGCCGCGCACGTACCAGTTGCCGATCACATTGCCCGTGGCGGTCAACTCGATGCCGCGCGAGCGCTGAAGGCCGCTGAGCAAGGTGATTTCCGGGTTAAGCGGGTCGCGGGTACGACGGTTGTAAAGCTCCAGTTCATAGACCGCCAGGGTGGTGGTCAGGCGTTGGTCGAACCAGTCGCTCTTCACGCCAACTTCCTTTTGCCGGGTCAGCTCGGGTGCCGTCTCGTTGCTGTTGCCCGGGGCGCCCGGCGTGATGCCGATCAGGCCACCGCCTACCGGCGAGAAGGTCTTGCTCCATGATGCGTAGAACGAGTGATCCTGCCACGGGGTGTACACGATCCCTATGCGAGGGCTGGTGGTCCGGCTGCTCTGTTTTTCGGTCAGGCTGCGCACCTTGTTGGTGGTCTCCACGTCGAATTCATCGAAGCGCACGCCTGCCAGCAGCTGCCATTGATCGTTCAGGCGAAGCTGGTCTTGCAGGTACAGGCCACGGCTTTGCACCACGGTGTGGTTGTTGCTGGACATCACCATGCGACCGTTGTGCTGCTTGCTCCGGTCAGGGTCGTACAGGTCCAGCGGCGGCACGGGCCGCCCGCCGGCGTTTGCCGCAGCCGCGGTATACAAGGTAGGGTCGCGGCGTTGGCTGCCGAACTCCAGGCCCAGCAACAGCGTGTGCCCCAGGCCTAGTGTGTCAAAGGTGCCTTCGGCTTCCAGGGTGTTGAACAGGTTGCGGGTGTTCAGGTCCTGCTGCCAGCGCTGACGCGTCACCGTGCCATTGCTGGGGTTATAGGCGGTGGGGTAGGTGTTGTCGAATTCGCTGTCGAGCTTGAACAGGCTCAGGGTGTGACGCAGTTGCCACGCATCGTTGAGCTCGTAGTTCAGGCGTGAGCGCAAGGACTGCGCCCGATCATCGATGAAATCACGTTGTGTATCGCCGTAGGTCGTGCTGCGGCTGACGTTCGCCGGGCGGCCATCGACGCCGGGGATACCGCGGTCCGGCGTGCGGTTGAAGCGGCTGTACTCGTATTGCACCAGCCAGTTCAGCTGCGGCGTGACCTGCCAGCTGACCGAGGGTGCGAACAGCTGGCGGCTACCGTCGATACCGTCACGGAAGCTGTTGTTGTCCTGGTTACCCATGTTCAGGCGCAGGCTGACCGTGTCGCTGGGGTCTGCGCTCAGGTCGGCGTACAGGCTGCGCAGATCCTCGCTGCCTGCCCGTGCCTCCAGGGTAGAGCGGCGGCCTGCCTCGGGCGCCTTGCTGATGCGGTTGACGATACCCCCCTGGCCGCCCCGCCCATACAGCACGGCCGCCGGGCCTTTGAGTACATCGACCCGTTCGATGCTGTGCAGGTCGCGGATGTACTGGCTGTCATCGCGCACGCCGTCCAGATAGAAGTCATTGCCGGCTTCGAAGCCGCGAATGCGTACGCTGTCGAAGCGCGTGTCGGCACCACTGCTGACGTTGGGAATACCCTCGAGCGCTTTGCCCAGCGTGTCGCTGCCGTAATCCAGCACCTGCGACGTCTTTACCGTATCCACCGCCTGCGGCACGGAGCGCACGGCAGTGGCGGTTCGAGTCGCGGTACCGACCTCACGCACCCGCGGGTTGTCTTTTTCCCGCTCGCTTTCGGCGGTGACGGGCAGCTCAGGTAGGGTGGTGGTGGCAGCGCTTGTGGGGCTGGCAGCCAGCAGGCATGAAATGGAGAGCGTGATAGGAGCGAGGCGAGAAGGGGCAAGCATGGCGCACGTTCGACCGAGCAATAATGAAGGTGCGAATGATAATGGGTGCTATTTACTAATGCTCGCCTATTCTGAGCCCTGGATTTTTACGTTTGTATCACTTTGTAACTAATTACGAAGGCCTGCCAAGGGAACTTGTCCCCTTGATCAGGATGAGTTTTCCATATCAAGAAGGAATATCCTCCTACAGCTTTAGTTCTAAAGAAAATGCCTCATGAGCGCTCGGTTTTTAGTTATATCAACCTGAATTTCACGTTTTTTTGACATTTGTAATCGCACGCCGCTAGGATTCGGCCACGCCTGCTGGCCAATCCGTTTGGCCATGCTGTTGCCAGGCCGGCCGCGTTTACCGGCAAAGGGGCTTTTGGCAGAACCTGCATAGCGTCGAACCTACGAAGGGGCGTTGGTTCATGGCGTCATTACGCAGCGCGTTTTCGATCAAGAAATAAGGAAAATAACATGTTGAATACCAGGATCAGCCTGGTCGCCCTGGCGATGATCGCCGCGACCCAGGCCCAGGCCAATGACCAGGCCGCCAGCAACGGCTTCATCGAGGACAGCCACGCCAACGTCCTTCTGCGCAACGCCTACATCAACCGTGACAAGAAGCACGGCACCGATGACCAGATCGAGTGGGGCCAGGCATTCATCGGTAACTTCTCGTCCGGCTTCACCCAGGGCACCGTCGGGGTCGGCGTCGATGCATTCGGCCTGTACGCCTTGCGCCTGGACGGCGGCAAGGGCCACAACGGTGGTGGCGGCGTCGACTTCTTCAAGCCGCACGACACCACCAATGCCGATGGCAATGCCCGTTCGCCGCACAACCTGGCCCGTGCCGGTGCCGCCGTGAAGTTCCGCATTTCCAACACCGTGCTTAAGTACGGTGACCAGATGCCCGCCCTGCCAGTGCTCCAGTACGACGATGCGCGCCTGCTGCCGGAAAGCTTCACCGGCACCCTGATCACCTCCAAGGAAATCGAAGGCCTGGAGCTGAACGCCGGTCGCTTCACCCAGGAAGCGCGCAAGAGCGCCGAACGTCGCGATGGCGGTGGTCTGAAGTCGATCAACGTGTTGGGCGGTAGCTACAAGTTCAACGACAACTTCACCGCGTCGCTGTACACCGCCGACACCGAAGACGTGATGAAGAAGCACTACCTGGGCTTGAACTACGTCTACGCCATTGCCGAGAACCAGTCCCTGACCCTGGACTTCAACGGCTACAAGTCGAGCATCGACAACAAGTACGTGCGTGAAGCGGGCCTGAACGGCGACTCGAACACCATCTGGAGCCTGGCCGCCACCTACGCCTACGGCGCCCACTCGTTCACCCTCGCTCACCAGCGCAGCACTGGCAGCACCGGCTACAACTACGGCTGGTACCAGAACCAGGGCGGTGTGGGTGATGGTGGCTCGACCATCTTCCTGGCCAACTCCTACTGGTCCGACTTCAATGCCGAGGACGAGCGTTCCTGGCAGCTGGGCTATGGCCTGGACTTCGGTGCCTACGGCATCCCTGGCCTGACCTACAAGCTGGCCTACGTGGTGGGTGACAACATCAACACCCGCAATGTCGCCAACCCACAGGGCTTCGGCGAAGGCAAGGAGCGCGAGATCTTCAACCAGATCCGCTACGTGGTACAGGAAGGCCCTGCCAAGGACCTGTCGGTCAAGCTGCGCAGCTCGTTCCTGCGTACCAACAATGCCGTGCGCCAGAACGGTTACAACGACGACGGCAACGAAGTCCGCGTATTCGTCGAGTACCCGATCAGCATCTTCTGATCTGGTCACCCACGCAGGCCACCTTCGCACCGCGTGCGCCGCTGGCCTGAGCCTACGGGCTGCCCGTCTCTAGACAGGCAGCTCAAGGGTCACGCGCAACCCGCCCCCCTCACGGTTGCGCACCCGCAATGCCCCCCCATGGCTGGTCATGATTCGCTCGACGATACTCAGCCCCAGCCCATACCCGCCGGATGCCTGGTTACGCGAGCTCTCGCCCCGTACGAACGGTTCGGTGACGGTCGCCAGCAGGTGCGGCGCAATGCCTGGGCCTCGATCCTCGACGTGAACCAGCACCCGTGCCCCTACGCGCTCCACCGACACACTCACCTGACTGGCATAACGCAATGCATTGACCAGCAGGTTTTGCAGGCAACGCTGCACCATCAGGGCATCGACGCTCACCACGCCGCCATGGCCGTGCACGGGTATGGGTTCGTCGGCAGTGGCCAGCTCGGCGCACTGGCGTATCACCAGGCGATCCATGTCGACCGGTTGCAGGTTTTGCTGTTCGCCCGCACGCAGGTAGTCCAGCACCTGGCCGATCATGTCGTCCATCTGGGCGATGTTCTGCCGCAAGCGCTGCCGGTGTTCGTCGTCGGGCATGCGTTCCAGGCGCAGGCGCATGCGCGTCAGCGGGGTGCGCAGGTCATGGGAGACAGCAGCGAGAAAGTAAGCCTTGTCGTTGACCATGGCGATCAGGCGCTGCTGCATGGCGTTGAAGGCTTGCGCGGCCTGACGAACCTCATCGGGACCATCGAGCGCCAGCGGCGGTTGTTGCAGGTTGCTGCCCAGCGCCAGCGCCGCATCCGCCAGGCGGCGCAGCGGACGCAGGCACAGGCGCACGGCAATCAGGCATACCACCAGCACGGCGACAATGCGAAACGCGTACACCCGCAGCAGGTAGTCACTGATCAGCAGCCAGGCGGATTCACCGCTCCAGCCCTGCAGTTCCTGCCCGTCGATGGTCAGCCAATGCCCGTCTGCCAACGGCACCGCAAACTGAAGATGGGCCTGGGCGGTGCGCAGCCCGAACAGGCTGCGCCAGACGATCGGCTGGCCCAGTTCGTCGGTCAACTGCACCTTCATCAAACGCACCTGCGGCTCATGGCCAAGCTCGTATTTCAGTGCCTGGTGAAGCAGCAACTCGACCCGTTTGCGCCCGCGCCGTTCGTCCTGCTGCAGTACGGGCAGCTGCTCGGCGCAGCGCAACTGGTAATGGGCCGGCACCTTGAGCACGCCGGCATGACAGCTGGCCTGCCGGATGAGCGGTGCACTGCGCGCCGCAATCAAGCGCACGGGGGCTTCGAACACCTGGGCGAAGCGCACATCGAACCAGATGCTGCTGGACATCAACTGAATGGCCAGGGTGCCGCCCACCATGATCAGCATCAGCTGCCCGAACAGCGTGCGCGGCCACAGTCGGCGAGCCCAGCGCATGTCAGGCCGTGGCCTGGGTCTGAGCAATGCTCAGCAGATAACCTTCGTTGCGGATGGTGAGGATCTGCGCCACATCGCCAGGCGCATGGCGCAGATGCTGGCGCAGGCGGCTGACGCACATGTCGACCGAGCGATCGTCCGGCAGGTGGTCGCGGCTGAAGGCACTACGTGTCAACTGGTCGCGAGACACCACACGGTTGTTGGCTTCGAGCAGTTCGCGCAGCACCCGGTAATCGGAGCGCGGCAAGGTCAAGGTCTGCCCGTCGGGGCGGGTCAGCAGGCGCTTGATATGTTCCAGGCGAAAACCTGCAAAGACATGGGCTTGGACCTGGGTTGGCTCCTGTACGGCAGCCTCCAGCCGATGGGGCCTGCGCAGCACGGCCTTGATCCTGGCAATGAGTTCTCGGGGTTCGAAAGGCTTGGCCAGGTAATCGTCGGCCCCTACTTCCAGGCCAATGATGCGGTCCAGTGCACTGCCCTTGGCCGACAGCATGATCACCGCCAGCCCCGGCAGGGCCTGCAACTGACGGCACAGGCTCAGGCCATCTTCACCGGGCAGCATCAGGTCCAGCACCACAAGGTCCACCTTTTGCCGCGCCAGGTGCTCGTGCATCTGCTTGCCGTCGGCCGCCGCCAGTACGACGTAGCCTGCATCGGTCAGGTAATCGCACAGCAGCTCGCGAATCTCGTCGTCGTCATCAACAACCAGCAGGGTTGTGCTCATCTGAAAAAACACCTGTGAGGCGGGCGTCGTCAACGCCCGTTACGTTGCATTACATCCCCGTACATGTCGGGTGTAGAGCCCGGAGGACTGATCCCTAGAATCCTAACAAAAAATCATCTGCAAATACGAAGTCTTCCCAAATGAATCCCTCAAGCATCGCCAACACCTTCACCGCGTTCACCTGTGGCGGCACCCGCCTCAAGCCAATTGCCTTCTTCGTCGGCCTCGCCATCAGCGGTGGTGTCATGGCCGCCGACAGCGCACCTCTGGTGCTCGATGCCACGCAAATCGAAGACAGTGCCCTGCTGCCCCAGGACGATGCCGGCCAGCTGGGCTACACCGTCGAACGCACGCGCAGCTCCACCGGCCTGGCGCTGACCCCACGGCAAACGCCACAGTCGGTCACCACCATCACCCGCCAGCAGATGGATGACCGCGCCATCCACAGCATCGAGCAGGCGCTGGAAACCACCCCCGGGGTAACCGCCAGCAAAGCCGAAGTGGGCGGACGCACCGATTACCGCGCCCGTGGCTACTCCATCACCAACTGGAAAATCGACGGTCTGCAGGCACCCGGCGCGTCCGACTTCAGCGGTAGCGGCAACGCCCTGAACATGGACCTGTACGAGCGCATCGACATCGTGCGCGGTGCCAACGGCCTGCTCGGCGGAACCGGTGACCCGTCCGCTACCATCGACCTGATTCGCAAGGCGCCCACCCGCACCTTCGGCGGCAGCGCCTATGCCACCTACGGCAGCTGGGACAAACGCCGCCTGGGCGCCGACCTGAACCTGCCGCTGTCCGAAGACGGCCGCCTGCGCTCGCGTTTCGTGGTGACCCAGCAGGACGCCAACTCGTTCCGCGACTACCAGTCCGACCGTTCACGCGCGGCCCTGGCCAACTTCGAGTTCGACCTGGACGACGCCACCACCCTAGGTGCCGGCTATCAGTACGAGTACAACAAGGTGGTGGGCGGTGGCTGGGGCGCGAACATCCCCATCTGGTACCGCGACGGCAGCAAGACCGACCTGCCACGCAGCTCCAACCTGGTACCGAGCTGGAGCTTTGGCGAGTACACCACCCGCACCGCCTTCGGCTCGCTGGTGCACCGCTTCGACAACG
The DNA here is from genome assembly GCF_900230165.1 of Pseudomonas sp. URMO17WK12:I9. Taxonomy (NCBI): domain Bacteria; kingdom Pseudomonadati; phylum Pseudomonadota; class Gammaproteobacteria; order Pseudomonadales; family Pseudomonadaceae; genus Pseudomonas; species Pseudomonas sp. URMO17WK12:I9. The sequence continues at coordinate 107,805 of NZ_OCMQ01000005.1, forward strand.
ACTGGTCGCTGGACCTGAAGGCATCCCAGAGCACGACCGATGCCCTCAACCACCGAGGCCTGGGCAAGGTCAACTCGGCAGGGCGCGGCCGGTTCGGCGGCTACTGGAATCAGGACGGCAGCGGCGCAGTGCTCAACGGCCTGCACAGCTCGAGCGACACCACCCAGCAGTCGGCGCAGATCGACCTGTCCGGCCCGTTCCAGTTGTTTGGCCGTACGCACCAGGCCATGGTCGGCTACAACGACAGCCGTAGCGTGCAGTGGTCCCCGGAATACCGCTGCAGCATGGTCGGTGGCGGCAAGGCCACCGATCCAGTGGTGGGCTGCTTGTTCCGCGCCAACAATGGCCTGCCCATCAGCGACTGGCGCAATGGCGTGGACGGGGACTATGCGATGCTGGCTTCGCAGACCGGCAAGCACAGCAAGACCACCACCCGCCTGCAAGGCATGTACGCCGCGACCCGCCTGAGCATCACCGACCCACTGTCGGTGATCCTGGGCGTGCGCACCACCGACTACTCGGCCATCACCCGCAGCGTGGATGCCGTGCGCACCAGCCAGGAAGAAAGCGGCGTTGTGACTCCTTACCTGGGCGCGGTCTACGACCTCAACGACACCTACTCGCTGTACGCCAGCTACACCGACATCTTCAACCCGCAAACCCAGGAAACCAGTGCCGGCAGCCGGGTCGAGCCGATCCGTGGGCAAAGCTACGAGACGGGCATCAAAGGCGCCTGGTTCGACGGTCGCCTGAACGCCTCTGCGGCGTACTTCCGCACCAAGCAGGAAAACAAGGCCGTGCTGGACGGCGGCCTGTCGACCCCGACCGGTGGCGATGCCTACAAAGCAGGCTCAGGCCAGGAAACCGACGGTATCGACCTGGAAATCGCAGGCGCCCTGACCCCGGACTGGAACGTGTACGCCGGCTACACCTACCTGCACTTCCGCCGCGTCGACAGCGACGGGCGCAGCGACCCTTCGCACCTGTTCAAGGCCTCTACCACCTACCACCTCAGCGGCCCACTCGACCGCCTGACGGTCGGCGCCGGCGTTACCGCGCAGTCCAATATCCGCGCCCTTTCCAGCCCGGCGGGCCAGCCCGTCAACGGCGTGAGCAGTGGTGCCACCGACGTGAACTGGTCCGGCTACGCCATCTGGAACGCCATGGCCAAGTACCAGGTGACCGACGACACCAGCGTGACCCTCAATGCCAACAACCTGTTCGACAAGCACTACTACACCCGCTACGGGTTCTATGCAGGGGCCGTTTACGGTGACCCGCGCAGCTTGTCGCTGACCGTCAACACCACCTTCTGATCCACGTTGCAAGCACGAACACCTCACCCGCGCCCGGCGGATGAGGTGGTTCATGCAAGGCTGAAGGCGCGGTTAGAGAGTGGGAGGCTTCGCGTTATCCACAGCGGGCGGCTCGAACCTGTCATCGAAGCTGTCCCAGTCCTCGCCGAACAGCTCCATCGGGTGCATGGTCCGGTCGGCACCATTGCCGCATGCCAGCGCCTTGGCTGGGCAATACAGATCGCAGCCCCAGCAAATGCGCTCGGGGTGGCTGGGGTGCTTCGGGAATTTCTTGGCCATGAGGTGCCTCCGGCAGGCGGTACATGACCTGAGCCTAACCTTCGCAGCGCTATTCGAGTTGACCGAAGTCAAACACCAGCCAATGGCATCCTGATCATCGCCTGACCGTCTGTCCCCAGAAAATTGGCAGAAACTTCTACGTCGCTTGCCTATATAGCGTAATGTGGGCGTCCCGATCCGTGAACTGTTACAGCACAAGACCCCACTAAGTCATTAGCGGGGCGATGACGCGTCGCTCAACGGCACCTTTCTGTAGGGCTTCCCTCAACTATTCTCAGCAAGGACTTGAACGGATCGTGACAGCTCAGCATGACGTTGAACGGTATTGGGGAGAGGTATGACCCTGCAAAAACGTAACAACGTCCAGGTTGCCGGAGCCGGTGACGTGACCCTCGTTCTGTCCCATGGTTTCGGCTGCGACCAATCCATGTGGCGGCTGCTGCTCCCGCACTTTCTCGAACGCTTCCGGGTCGTGACCTACGACTTGGTCGGGGCGGGGCACTCGGACCTGAGTGCCTACAAGCACGACAAGTACTCCACGCTGTGGGGCTACGCGAGCGATCTCAACGAAATCATCGACGAATACGCCCAGGGCCCGGTCATCGTGGTCGCCCACTCGGTCAGCGCCATGATCACTGCCCTGGCCGAGCGCCAGCGGCCAGGCCGCCTGATGGGGCTGGTCATGGTGGGCGGCTCGCCCTGTTACGTCGACGACGAGGCGTACACCGGCGGCTTCACCCCCGATGAAGTGCACGACCTGCTGACCACCCTCGACGAAAACTACCTGGGTTGGTCCAGCTCCATGGCCCCCGTGCTGATGGGGACCCCCGGCCAGCCGGCCCTGGAGCAGGAACTGGCCAGCAGTTTCAGCCGCACCGACGCCCAGATCGCCCGGCACTTCGCCCGCGTGATCTTCCTGTCCGACCACCGCAAGGACGTGACAGGCCTGCAGCTGCCCACCCTGATCGTGCAATGCACCGGGGACCCCGTCGTGCCTTTAGCGGTAGGCAACTACCTGCACGCCGTCATGCCCAGCAGCCAGCTGAGCATCATCGAGAATATGGGCCATTACCCCCAGCTGAGCGCGTCAGGCGCTTGTGCGGCCGCGATGGACCAATTCTTCACCCACCTTGGCCTCGACCATGGATAACACGGCGCTGCTGTCCACCCAGGCCTTCTTCGAGCACGCACCCTGTGCCCTGGTGGTGATGGCGCCCGACGGCACCCTGGTGCGCTGCAACCAGACACTGGCCGACTGGCTGGGGTACGACAGCGCCACCCTGCACGCGATGAGCTTCGACCAACTGCTGCCCGCCGACGGCCGCGTGTTCCTGCTGACCCACTGGGGCCCACTGCTGAACATGCAGGGGTCGATCTCCGAAGTGAAGATCGCCCTGCGCCACCGCGACGGCCGCAAGCTGCCCATGCTGCTCAGCGGCGTGCGCCGCGAAAGCGATGACGGCATTCGTTACCATCTGGCGCTGTTCAGCGCGCTCGAAAGCACCAGCAGTGGCAAGGCTGCCCTGGAAGCCATGCAACGCGCCGAAGAAATGCTGGCGCAGAAGATAGAAGCCGAAAGCGCCCTGCAGCGCGCCCAGACCGAACTCGCCGCCGCCTACCAGGAAGTCCAGCGCCGTGCCGTCTTCTCCGAACAGATGGTCGCCATTGCCAGCCACGACCTGAAGAACCCCCTGACCGCCATCCAGATGGCCGCGTCCATGCTCAAGCGCGATCTACCAAGCGACCGTGCTCGGCGCTTGTTGGCGGGCATCGATACCTCGACCGAGCGCGCGCTGCGCATGATCGTCGACCTGCTCGACTTCGCCTCGGTCAGGCTCGGCCCCGGCATGACCATCCGCCGCGAGCGAGTGGACCTGGTGCGTGCCGTGGATTATTCGATAAGTGAGCTGAAGGTGGCCTTCCCTGACGCACAGATTCGGCATTACGCCCGCGGCCGGCGCGTGGTGCAGGTCGACCCGGATCGGTTGCAGCAGTTGATGGGTAACCTGGTGGCCAACGCTGTCGCCTATGGCGACCTTCGCTATCCCATTACCGTGACCACGGATTTCTCGGATGACGGGGCGGTGGTGACTGTGCATAACCATGGTGCTGCAATCGATGACGCGCTGCTGCCCACGTTGTTCGAGCCGATGACCCGAGGCAGCGATTGCCAGGACACGGTGCGGTCGGTGGGGCTGGGGTTGTTCATCGTGAAGAAGATCGCCGAGGCGCATGGGGGGAGTGTGAATATGTGCTCGGATGGGGTGTTGGGCACCCGGTTTGAGGTTTGGTTGGGGTGAGGGGCCTTGGGCAGATGCGTTCAATTCGCCGGGAATCCTAACCCGTATCTTGCGTAAGCGCCGTTCCATACGAGCAACCACCCAACACCGCATCCGGAACCGAGCGAATCCCAGGGTGGGAGCGGCCTCGCGCCGAGATGGGCTGCACAGCAGCCCCAACAAGGCGTTTCAGAAGTTCGATGAATACCCTGTGAGCTCTCAAGTTTCGCAAAGTTGGTTCAGTGCTTCAGTTGCGTTTCTTGCCCGTATACCTGGTCATTATTAGGGCGCCCTAGGGCGCCCTTAATATTTTCAAGTCATACTGTCTTTCTGGTTTTTAAAGCGTCTATGCCTTCGTTTAAGTTTTTCGCCAGCTCATGCAGCGCCGCCGCGGCTAAAAATCCTGATCTGGACGCATAAGCGCTGTCTTCTTTCACGCGATCATCTATGCGTTTGAGGAGACCTTCTGGTAAAGACGCGTTAAAGCGAACCGACTTCCCATAGTAGGGGGTGACGTCGAATTCTACGAAAGCCCAGATGCCATCGGCATAAGCCGGGTCCTTCCTATGGATTTCGATATTTTGAGGTTGCGGCAGAGGCTCTCCATCTTCTACCAAACCTTCAAAATGCATCTCTAACGCGAGTTGGACTTCGCTCAATGCTTCATCGATCGTTTCGCCAGCAGAGAAGCAGCCCGGTACGTCTGGAACTGTCACTCCGTAGTCGGAGTCTTCATCTTTGTGCAAAACAACTGGGTATTTCATTTTAAATATCCCTCCGAAAAATTTCGGCGATTCGATTTCACTATTGCTAACAGCAAGCTTACGATCTACCCGCAAGAGTAAAACCGGTCAGAGACCGGCTTGCTTCCAAATGTTTCGAAGCGTCCCGATTGCCACATCCTTATTTGGATGAGGAACCGTAACCCGCCCCTTCTTGGTTGGATGCTTGAACTGCTGGTGGCTCCCATCAGTCCCTTTGACTCTGACCCAACCGTCATCCTTCAGCCGCTTGATGATGTCTCGGCTGTGCACGGGTACCTCCTCAAAGCTTGCCGCGGTTGTGTGTATGCTACACAACGATTCAGAGGATTGTACACACTAGTACACAATGTCTAAGATCCGACAACCCAACGCTTGTTCCCCAGAGCAGGGGGATGAGCTCACATCGACCGTATTTGCATACGCTTCACCTCCGTTTGCTAATCCTCGCCCCACCGTATCCTGCCTAGAATGCTGAGCGTTATCAGGGATGGCCCCTGCGACCTGTGTGGGATGTCCTCTAGTCTGTGGCTGGCGGCTCCTGACGTCCTGGAGCGAGGGCATCTCATGATCTGGCCTCTTGAAGCCGTTAAAGGTGGGCGGGTAGAGGCTGCATTGGCTGACGAGACCAGTGCTGCGAGATCCTGAGTTGGATGAAATGCAGCAATGCGATGACCGGGGCATGCCCGACTGTTAGTCAGGTGCACTCCATTCCTTGGTCTGCGGCACCATCCCCTACATCGCTGCTGCTAGAGCCATTGGCGTCTGTCACGCCTATGTCAGGAGTGAAGTTGCCGCAAAACCAAATGCGATAAGGGCTGCAGCACTGTCAAGAGCGCCCGGCTCTTCCCATTGAAAGAGACGGATCACTGGATAACTGCTTAGGGCAGTCAGGCCTTCTCGGCCATCGGGTTTCACGTACCTGATCCGCCCGCCGTTGCGGCCGTTGGCTTGCACAAGTAGGTCGAGACCGTCCCCATCGAAGAGCTTGTACTCGCGCTTTCTGGGCTTTGCCGTGCGACAGGGTGTACCGGTAGGCGGGGCAGTTTTGCGGGCCGCAAGGGTAGTCTCCGATATCGAAACGGACCTCTACCCTTAAAACTAGCCTTATTAGCGCTGGCCACTCCCGAAATCCGACGGCACGCCAAAACGAAAAAACCCGCCAAAAGGCGGGTTTTCCGGGGGTTCCAGAGATTTCGAAAACCTTCTCTGGAACTTTATATGGTGCCGGCACCAGGAATCGAACCCGGGACCTACTGATTACAAGTCAGTTGCTCTACCAGCTGAGCTATACCGGCAATGGGGCGTCATTATAACGATCGTTTGGCGTGTGTAAACCACTTCCTTGCGATTGTTTGAAAATGACCTAACTCACCGACCCAAAAGGGAAATTTTCTTACCAGCCGCGGTGGAGGGTGGTGACGTTTGGTTCGGTCTTGCCGGGGTTGAAGAACAGCTTGTCGTTGTCGCAACCGCGCTTGCGGCAGGTGTTGTCGGCGCGCAGGGGTAGGCCTCGGTCGCCGCCCAGCTGCATGCCGGGGTGGTTCCAGCCGAGGTTGCCGGGGGCGGGGTGCGAGGGGCCGCTGGCGCAGGCGGTAAGAGCCAGGGCGAAGGCGAGCAGGGCGAGGGGCTTGGCTTGGGTCACGAGAGTCAGGTCCGTTGTCGAATCTGGCGCAACGCCAGATGGCCGCAGGGCTGGCAGGCAGCGCGCGACGTCACTTTTTAATGATTTGGGGGGCGCATGATACACGGTTGTGGGGGCGGGGATTAGGGGTGGGATGTTGCGGGGAGTGTGCGGTGGGTCATGGAATGGGAAGTTGAGTGGGTTTTTGGGGGAGGCGGGGGTGTGTGGGGCTGTGGATATGGGGTTTGGGGTGGAGTTACTGGGGCCGCTTTGCGGCCCATCGCGGCGCGAGGCCGCTCCCACACCGGGATACGTTGGGCTGGAATTTTGTGTTTGATTGATGGTACGGGATGAGTGGTTTGTAGTCTGAGGGCCTTGGTTTTGTAGGAAATGTCTGGACTCTTCTGCTGGAGGCTTCTGCAAATTTACGTATCGGACGTATCCTACGCGCTCTGCCGAAGTATCGCCGTTGTCTGGGAAATACCTCACGGATACCTTTGCCCCGTCGCTCTGGCGACCGGGTGTGAGAACCCGACTTCGAATAAGCGCTACCTGCAATGGTGGCCGTGCGCGGGCAGGCTTTGGTCTGGCCGGGGTTCCTTATTCACTCGGTTTCTCACCCTGCGTACGGCTGCCACCCTATCCGTGAGAAGGTCTGCGTGGCGGCTCCTGTTTTCGAATAAGGAACCAAGTCATGGATACGAGCAATTCGGACCCTATCACCACCGCAGGCGTAGAAACCTTCCTCCAAGCCGGCACCCCACCCGTAAACCTCCTTCGCGTACAGCCCGGCATCCCGGTGGATGCTGCGTACGAGCATGTCTCCATTCTGATGGGTTACATCAAGCACCTGGTGCGTGAGGGGGACATGGAGGATGACCACAAGCTGCTCGGTGCGGCGGATTACCTCTGTGACATGGCCAACGCCTTGCTGAATGACATCGAAATCGCCAAAGGCAAACGCCACTAGCCAACCAGAACCTTGGCGGCATGGATGACAAGGGGCCAGGGTGCCAAGCGGATAGACAAACCGTTCTCAGGCACCCGCCCAATGCTTTCATAACTGCTCAAAGAAAACAGACCTTAAAATTTCAAGGCCATGTGCCAGACCTAGAGCCATTCCCACTTCCGGCATGGCAGCTCGATCCCCTACGCACCAAACCTCTCTGAAATCAACAAAAAATCGCCCCTGAAAAATTGCTTATGCACAAGCGGCATCGAATGCTTGTGCCAATGGCATAACCCCGCCCGCGGTTAACTAAATTTGCGCAAATGCCTGTTTTTGCTGGTCTTGAACGTCATTTTGGAATAAGCCAATCCATGCGAATGGCCCCGTACACCAACAGGTAACCCCAAGCTTGTTCACAGACTTATCCACAGGTTTTTCTGCGGCTATCTGTCGCGCTCGGCGAGGATCATCAGGTTGCGTGGGGTGAGGGCATAGTCGCAAAACATGCCCAAACGTACGTCATAGCCCTGTTCGGTCAGAAAAAGGGCACGATCCAGTGCCAGCCAGAGTTCGAGTGGACGGCGGAAGAGGTTGCGCAGGCGTTCGAGGTTGCGTACCTGCGCCAGGCGATCCCACCCTGCCGATTCCAACGCCGCCCAATCGATATCCCCATGCAGGTCCAGTTGCTTGAGCGCAGCCAGGTCACGGCAATACTGCTCGAAGGGCTTGGCCAACCAGGCCACCGGCAGCGATGGCGTGGGCAGGTACTGGTCGGTCTGGCGCTGCTGGCGTTGCAGCAGGTCGAAACCCAGGCGGCGGGCCATGGACGTGTCGCGCTGGCGGCGTACGCGGGCACCGGCGGTGACGGTTTCGCTCAAGGGCAGGCCAAGGTCATCCAGCGACAGGTGCAAGGCCGAGGCGCGAGCAGCTGTGGATAACGCCTGGTACTGGGCGGTGGCAATGCGGTTGTAACAGCATGGGGCCACGGCCAGTTGTGGGCAATGTTGCTGGCTGGCCAGGCGCAGCAGCCGGACATGCAGGTCGCCGCAGGCGTGCAGGGCGACCACGCTGGTGTCTGCATCCAGATGCTCGGCGCTCCCAGGGGCCATCACGTCCTGATGGATGTGTTGCACGGGCAAATGGTGATGGGCACTGAGCGCCTCCCCGGCAGCCACCAGCGCGCTGTCGTACTCCAGGCAGGTCAGGCGCTGGCCGGGGTGCAGCAAACGCCGGCCCAGGTGGCCTTTGCCCGAGCACCAGTCCAGCCAGTGGCGCGAGGGCGCGCGGAAGGCGAGGTGACGGGCGAAGGCTTCGATCTGCTGCCATTTGCGGCCGGGTACATTGACGTCAAGCCGGTGGACGGCGGCGGGGAGCGCACAGGTGGGCAGGGCACCCAGCGCGCTGAGCGCCTGGGCGGCATCAGCCAACTGTGGATAAGGTGCGGGCAGTGCGTGTGGGTCGACGTCACCTTCGGCCTCGGCCAAGGTGCTTTGGCGCAGATGCCGCGCAAGTTCCGGGTAGGTGCTTTCCCAATCCAGGTGCAGATGGGTGAACGGCCTGGGTTTCCACAGCGCCTGATGCTCGGTCAAAAACCGGTCAAGCGCCTGAAAGCGTTCGAGCAAAAGGTGGCTGTGGAGGGAGGGAGGCATTGGGAGCGCTGTCGATAAAGGGTGGTCAGGCCTTGCTGCCGGCTGAACCCGCTTTCACCCAGGCATTCACATGCCGGGTAAAAAAGGGCCAACCGGCTGCAGCCGGTAACGGATCAGCGCCCTTGGCAGGCGTCCACGCGCAACCAGCGCTCCAGCAGCTTGAAGCCCTGCACCAGCATGAACGAGATCAGCAGGTAGAACAGGCCAGCGGCGAAGAAGATCTCCACCGGCAAGTACGTGCGGGCAATGATGGTCCGCGCCATGCCGGTCAGTTCCAGCAGGGTGACCGTACTGGCCAGCGCGCTGGCCTTGAGCATCAGGATCACTTCGTTGCTGTAGGCCGGCAGGCCGATGCGGGCAGCCCGGGGCAGCATGATGTAGACCAGCGTCTTGGCCCGGGACATGCCCAGCGCACGCGCAGCCTCGATCTCGCCCTTGGGAATGGACTGCAAGGCGCCGCGCAGGATTTCGGCGATGTAGGCGGCGGTGTGCAGGGTCATGGTCAGCACGGTGCACCAGAACGGGTCGCGCAGGTACGGCCACAGCGCGCTGGCGCGCACGGCGTCGAACTGGGCCAGGCCGTAGTACACCAGAAACAGCTGCACCAGCAGCGGGGTGCCGCGGAAGAAGAAGATGTAACTGAACGGCACGGCGCGCACGTACCAGTGCCGCGAAGAGCGGGCGATACCCAGCGGGATGGCCAGGATCAAGCCGGCCACCACCGCGATGGCCACCAGCTCCAGGGTCAGGGTGGCGCCCTGGGCCAGGCGCGGCAGCCACTTGATGATCACTTCCCAGTTCATTGTTCGGCCCTCGCGAAGCCGCGAGCGGCGCGTTGTTCCAGGAAATGCATGCCGGTCATGGCAATGACGGTCAGGCTGAGGTAGATGCAGGCCGCCACCATGTAGAAGGTGAACGGCTCCTTGGTCACGGTCACGCCAATCTGGGCATGGCGCATGATTTCTTCAAGGCCGATCACCGACACCAGCGCGGTGTCCTTCATCAGGATCATGAACAGGTTGCCCAGGCCCGGCAGGGCGATGCGCCACATCTGCGGCAGGATGATCCGCGACAGGATGCGGCCCTTGGACATGCCCAGCGCCAGCCCGGCTTCGCGGTGGCCTTTGGGGATGGCCAGGATAGCGCCCCGGAACACCTCGGTGGCGTAGGCGCCAAAACACAGGCCCAGGGCAATGACGCCTGCGGCAAAGGCGCTGAGCTCAAGGCCTGGCATGTGCAGGGCTTCGCCCAGGGCGTTCATCAGGCCCACGGTGCCAAAGTAGATCAGCAGCACCCACAGCAGTTCGGGAATACCCCGTACCAGGGTCGAGTAGAAACCGCCAAGCCACTGCAAGGGCTTGAGCGGGGAAGTCTTGGCCAGGGCGCCGAGCAGGCCCAGCACCAGCCCTAACAGCAAGGCGCACAGCGCCAGTTTTACGGTCATCAGGGTGCCGGCCATCATGGCCGGACCGAATCCGTGCAAGTCGATATTCATGGGCAGGTCATTCTAGGGAGAGGCGCGCCACCGGGGCGCGCCAATCGGGGCGGATCATTCGATGCTGAACGGGAAGTACTTGTCGTTGATCTTCTTGTACGTACCGTCGGCCTTGATTTCGGCCAAGGCCTTGTTCAAGTCGTCGCGCAGCTTGGTGTCACCCTTGCGCACGGCGATACCGATCTTGTCGCTGTCCATCACTGGCTCGCCCTTGAACTCGTAGTTCATGCCGTCCTTGCTCTTGAGCCACTCGTACTGCACGTACTTGTCAGCCAGGATGCCGTCGATACGGCCGGAGACCAGGTCCAGGTAGGCGTTTTCCTGGGTGTCGTACAGCTTGATGTCCACACCGCTGTAGTTGTCTTCCAGGTAGGTGCCGGCCAGGGTGGCGCGCTGGGTGCCGATGACCTTGCCCTTGAGCGAGTCCTTGTCAGTCTTGAAGTCGACGTTCTTCGGTGCGATGAACTGCAGCTTGTTGGAGTAGTACGGGTCGGTGAAGTCCACCGCCTGCTTGCGCTCGTCGGTGATCGACAGCGACGAGACCAGGAAGTCGAACTTCTTGGCGTTCAGGGCCGGAATGATGCCGTCCCAGTCGGAGGTGACGACCGAGCACTCGACCTTCATCTTGGCGCACAAGGCATCACCAATGTCCTTGTCGAAACCGACGACATTACCGCTGGCGTCCTTGTTGTTGAACGGTGGGTAGGCGGCTTCGATACCCATGCGCAGTTTTTCCGCGGCCATGGCATTGGCCGACATGACCAGGGTGGCAGCGGCTGCCAGGAGAAACTTCTTGTAGGTGTGCATGTATTGCTCCGTTAGCGGTGGCTGGACATGAATTGCTTGCAACGCGCCGAGGTCGGGTTCTCGAAGACCTGCTGCGGCGATCCCTGCTCTTCGACCAGGCCCTGGTGCAGGAAGACCACTTCACTGGACACCTGGCGGGCAAAGTTCATCTCGTGCGTCACCAGCAGCATGGTACGGCCTTCTTCGGCCAATGCGCGGATAACGTTAAGCACTTCCTGGACCATTTCCGGATCGAGGGCCGAGGTGGGCTCGTCGAACAGGATGACCTTGGGCTTCATGGCCAGGGTACGGGCAATGGCGGCGCGCTGCTGCTGGCCACCGGACAGCTGGGCGGGGTAGCTGTGACGCTTGTCGTAGATCCCCACCTTGTTGAGCAGCGCTTCGGCTGCCTCGACGGCCTCGGCCTTGCTTTGACCAAGTACGCGGCGTGGGGCCTCGATGATGTTGTCGAGGATCGACATGTGCGGCCACAGGTTGAAGTTCTGGAAGACGAAGCCGATTTCGCTGCGCAGTCGGTTGATCTGGCGGTTGTCGGCAGCCATCAGGTCGCCGTTCTTTGCGGCCTTGAGCTTGAGGGCTTCACCGGCCACGAGGATTTCGCCCTGGTGCGGGTTTTCCAGCAGGTTGATGCAGCGCAGCAGGGTGGACTTGCCGGAGCCGGACGACCCCAGAATGGAGATCACGTCACCGTCGCGTGCGGTCAGCGAAATGCCCTTGAGAATTTCCTGCTCGCCATAACGTTTGTGCAGGTTGCGGATTTCCAGCGCGGGCGTGGCCTGAGCCATGTGCGGTCCTCATGTGTTCGGGTGCGTTCCCAGCTGTTGGCGGCCTTCCTGGCGTGCGCCAAGCTAGCATAGCGGCATTATGACGGCCAACAGGGTCGCCGGGCACTCTGGGCATTGGTGGGGCAGTTTGTCGCATCGTTGCAGCGCAACGTCGCGCAGATGTCCACAAGGGAGGTTACCCGGCACCAGAGCCATGATGAAAAAAGGCGCGATGGTGCCAGTTTTGACGGTCTCAGGGAAGCGCTTTCGGACCATGTGGCCGTCAAACCTGACTGTCCGGGCAGCCTGTCGAGGCGGCCCGGTGCAGCCTTTTTTACCCCCGCCGCGGTCCAGGGTTGTACCGAAGGGTTGCGCCCTGTTTGCCTTGTGATGGTGCGCAGGTGTTACCGAGGGGCACCTTTGGTGCATTTGTAAGTGAGTATTTCGGTAATGAGCGCTTTTGATGGCTAATCGGCCATTTAATGGCCCTTTTTGCCGTGGCCCCCGCCGTTATTGGCTTCGGGCGTGGTCGGGCCGAGTGTGCGTAGCACATGGCGCGGTTATTGCCAGTGTCCAATCAATGGTTGCCGCTGTGCATGCTCCTGACGCGAGCCGCGCTTGTGCAACCGATGTGATCTACTCCTTGCAAAGGTAGTTTTATGAGCGGCAACAATTCCAATGACCTCGCTCAGGGGCTTAAACAACGGCATGTGACCATGCTGTCCATTGCTGGCGTCATCGGCGCAGGCCTGTTCGTCGGTTCCGGACACGCCATTGCAGCGGCGGGCCCGGCGGTACTGCTGGCTTATGCCGCCGCCGGTACGCTGGTGGTGCTGGTCATGCGCATGCTCGGTGAAATGGCAGTGGCTTCGCCTGACACCGGTTCGTTCTCCACCTACGCCGACCGCGCCATCGGGCGCTGGGCCGGCTTCACCATCGGCTGGCTGTACTGGTGGTTCTGGGTGTTGGTGATTCCACTTGAGGCCAACGCCGCTGCAGCCATCCTGCATGCCTGGTTCCCGGCCGTTGACCTGTGGGCGTTCTCCCTGCTGATCACCTTGGCACTGACCGTGACCAACCTGTTCAGCGTGAAGAACTACGGTGAGTTCGAGTTCTGGTTCGCCCTGCTCAAGGTGCTGGCCATCATCGCGTTCATCGTGGTCGGTTGTGTGGCCATGTTCGGCCTGGTACCCAACAGCCAGGTCAGCGGTGCCAGCCACCTGTTCGATACCCAAGGCTTCATGCCAAACGGCCTCGGCGCCGTGCTGGCTGCCATGCTGACGACCATGTTCTCGTTCATGGGCACCGAGATCGTCACCATCGCCGCTGCCGAGTCCAAGGACCCGGGCAAGCAGATCAGCCGTGCCACCAACTCGGTGATCTGGCGTATCTGCCTGTTCTACCTGGTGTCGATCTTCCTGGTCGTGGCGCTGGTGCCATGGAATGACCCGGCGTTGGCCGAAGTCGGTTCCTACCAGACCGTGCTCAGCCGCATCGGTGTACCCAACGCCAAGCTGATCGTCGATATTGTGGTACTGATCGCCGTGACCAGCTGCCTGAACTCGGCGCTGTACACGTCCTCGCGCATGTTGTTCTCGCTGAGCAAGCGTGGCGATGCCCCGGCCATGGCCCAACGCACCACCAAGGCGGCTACCCCTTACGTGGCGGTGCTGCTGTCCACTGCGGCGGCGTTCCTGTGCGTCTTCGCCAACTTCCTTGCGCCAGCCCAGGTCTTCGAGTTCCTGCTGGCAAGCTCCGGCGCCATCGCGTTGCTGGTGTACCTGGTGATTGCCGTTTCGCAACTGCGCATGCGTGCCAAGCGCGAGGCCAGTGGTGAGCAGATCGCGTTCAAGATGTGGCTGTTCCCAGGGCTGACCTGGGCGACCATCGCCTTCATCGTGGCGGTACTGGGCGTAATGGCACTGCGTGAGGACCACCGCATCGAGATCATCGCGACGGCACTGCTGAGCATCGCCGTGGTGGCTGCGGGGCTGCTGGTGCACCGCAAGCGCGAAGCCGGTGGACGGGCAGCGGTGGCCAAGTAAGGCCGCCACTCCATTTGCCTGCGTGCAGGGCCGGCCATCGCGGCCGGTCCAGCGCCTCGGCAAGGCCGCTCACGCAGGTATTCGGTCGTCTTTAGGAGCGGGGCAAGTCGGCTGTTTCCAAGCCGTCAGCCCGGCCACCCTAATCAACCAAACTGCTTCTGCTGTTGCTGCTGCTTGGCCACCAGCTCGGACGCAGCCAGGTAAGCCTCCTGGAACTCATCGCTTTCCAGCCACGCCATGGTCGTGTCTTCGTCCGCGCCGTCGAGCCATGCACGGTAGGCGTTGAATACCATCACGATATAGTCGGTCGCGTGTTCTTCCTTGTGGCCCTTGAGCACCAGAGCCAGCAGCGGATCAACCAGGAACACCGAGATCATCGGCACCAGGCCGCCTTCCTGGGCTTCCTTCATCTTCTTGAACAACGGGTCGTAACTGGCCGACGCCATGGCCTTGTCGAACACCTGCTCGACGCTGGCGCTATCGCCTGCGCTGGCCTTCACGGCCTGGCCGCTGCGCACCATGCGGTTCTGCTTGGCCTTGGTGGCGGCGCGCTTGGCGCGTTTTTGTTGCTTGCTGGAGGTGGCCATGGGCAATCCTTGGGTGGGGCTTGAAAGTGCGCGTATTGAAGCGCAGTTGCCCGCGAAACCCAAGTGCCATGCACGCAGCGCCGGCTGTCAGCTGGCGATCGCGTCGTCCTCCTCGAACCCGCGCGATGCCCGCCCGACCAGCAGTGGGTCCGGCGCGTAGGCCACGCTCAAGTCCTTGTCCGGGTAGTCCAGCGAATGCAGGAAGTGGCGGATGCAGTTGATGCGCGCACGCTTCTTGTCATCGGACTTGATCACCGTCCACGGCGCGTCGGCGGTGTCGGTGTGGAAGAACATGGCTTCCTTGGCGGCGGTGTAGTCGTCCCACTTGTCCAGAGACTTGATGTCGATGGGCGACAGTTTCCAGTGCTTGAGGGGCTCGTCCCGGCGCGAGATGAAGCGGCGCAGTTGTTCCTCGCGGTTCACCGAAAACCAGTACTTGAAGAGCAGTATGCCGCTGTTGCACAGCATCCGCTCAAGGTCCGGTGCCTGGCGCATGAACTCCAGGTATTGAAGGGGCGAGCAGAAATCCATCACCTTCTCGACGCCCGCGCGGTTGTACCAGGAGCGGTCGAAGAACACCATTTCCCCCGCCGTGGGCAGGTGCTGCACATAGCGCTGGAAATACCACTGGCCTTTCTCTTGTTCCGACGGCTTTTCCAGCGCCACGATGCGAGCGCCCCGGGGGTTCAGGTGCTCCATGAACCGCTTGATGGTCCCACCCTTGCCTGCAGCGTCCCGCCCTTCGAACAGAATCACCACCCGCTGGCCGGTTTCTTTCACCCAGCTTTGCACCTTGAGCAACTCGATCTGCAGGGCGTGCTTGGCCCTTTCGTACTCTTGTCGACGCAGGCGCTGCGGGTAGGGGTAGCCGGATGGCAAGCGCGCCGATGTGCTGTCTTCGCTGCTGCCCTTGGGAGCGCTGGCCACTTCCAGTGCGGTCGGTGCCTGGCTGATCGCGGTGATGGTCGGTTCGGGTTTGCGCGGGCGGGGGCGGCGAGTGCGGGGCTTGGCCGTGGGGGTAGCCTTCTTGGGGGGTGGGGAAGTCTGGAGAGGGGCGTCGTCGCTCATGGAGGTCCTTGCAAGGTGGTTCGAATGTTCACCTTGAATGCTAAGGACGACAGGGCGCTGGCTCTTTGATGTTGATCAACCCGGCCGGGATGAGTGCTGCTGACCGAAGGCTACCCACGACGAAGGGCGACCCACCAGCACTTTTCGACAGGCAACAAAAAACCCGCACTGGGCGGGTTTCTTGTGTCGCTTCGGGTAACTTTGCAACCACCAGAAGCTGAAGGTGGTGCCCAGAGACGGAGTCGAACCGCCGACACGAGGATTTTCAATCCTCTGCTCTACCGACTGAGCTATCTGGGCGACGAGGTGAATTAAATAGACTTTCAGACCGCTCGTCAACGACTTTTTGAAAAAAATATTAAATTAATTCCGTCGCTTACGTGCCCCCGGGTCATTGCGAGGGCGGTACGTAGCCTTCTGCCTGAGCGTATTCTTCGCCAGCGAAAAACTTGTCCATCTCGGCCTGGAGGAATTTGCGGTCCTCGCCATTCATCATGTTCAGGCGCTTTTCGTTGATCAGCATGGTCTGGTGCTTCTGCCAGTCGGCCCAGGCCTTCTGCGAGATGTGGTCGAAGATGTCCTGGCCCTTGGCCCCTGGATAGGGTGGGCGGTCCAGGCCGGGCAGTTCTTCGTTGTACTTGCGGCACATCACGGTGCGGGTCATCAGGCATCTCCTGCAATCAGTTCGTCGGCTGCGCGTTTGAGCAGCTTCTTCACCGGGGCGGCCAGGCCCAGGCGCGGTGGGGTGGCCAGGTTATACCAGAGCCAGTCGGCCTCGACCATGTGCTCGCCAACCGGGTCGACGTGCACCAGCCAAGGCTCGATGGCCAGCTGGAAGTGGCTGAAGGTGTGGGTCAGGTTGTCCAGGGCGCGGCTGCGGCCCAGGCGCAGGCCGTGCTGGTCGGCCAAGTCGTCGAGCTGGGCGATGTCGTCGAGCTCCGGCAAGCTCCACAGCCCGCCCCACAGGCCACTGGACGGGCGACGGTACAGCAGGATGGCGCCGTCGTCGTTGGCCAGCAGCGGCATCAGCGTGCGCCGCTGGGGTAGCGCCTTGCGCGGCTTGGGCTCGGGGTAGCGGGTTTCTTCGCCGTGCAGGTGCGCCTCGCAGCCGCGCCGTACCGGGCAGAGCAGGCAGGTGGGCTTGCTGCGGGTGCAGAGCGTCGCGCCCAGGTCCATCATCGCCTGGGTGTAGTGGTTGGCACGAACCATGGGCGTGAAACGCTCGGCAGTGGCCCACAGCTGGTTGGCTACCTTCGGCTCACCCGGGTAACCGGCCTGGGCGGTGAAGCGCGCCAGGACTCGTTTGACGTTACCGTCCAGGATCGGTGCACGGATGCCCATGCTGATGCTGGCGATGGCCCCGGCTGTGGAGCGGCCGATGCCGGGCAGCTCGGTGAGCTGCTCGACGCTGCGCGGAAACACCCCGCCATGCTGCTCGACCACGATGCGTGCAGCCTTCTGCAGGTTGCGGGCGCGGGTGTAGTAGCCCAGGCCCGTCCACAAGTGCAGCACCTCGTCCTCGGGCGCCTCGGCCAGCGCTTGCACGGTCGGCAGCGCATGCATGAAGCGGTCGAAATAGTTCAGCACGGTGCTGACCTGGGTCTGTTGCAGCATGATTTCAGACACCCACACCCGGTACGGGTTGATGCCCTGTTGCCAGGGCAGATCGTGCCGGCCGTGCGTGTCGTACCACTCCAGCACAGCGCTGGAAAACTGCTCGGGTGTCATCGCTTGAACAGCCCCTTGAGCGCGTCTTTGAGTTCCGGGCTCACTTTGTCTCCGAGTTTTTCATCGAGTTTTTCGTCGATCTTGTCTTTGAGGCGGTTGCCTGCGAGTTTGGCGGCGACCTTGCCCATGCCGTCCTTGTCCAGACGGCAGGCCTTGGCGCCCAGCTCCAGCGGGCCACGGCAGCGCAGCGGCACTTCCACGCCCACGTAGCGCTCGTTGACCTGGCAGGCCGGGTCGGGCATGGCCCGCTGATCGCCCTCGACGATAACACCCACGTTGTAGTCCATGCCCAGTACCCGCAGGTCCACGTCACCATGGCCGTTGACGGTCAGGCCTGGAATTCGCACCTTGAGGTCAGGGTTGCTGGCCA
Source organism: Pseudomonas sp. URMO17WK12:I9 (assembly GCF_900230165.1). NCBI lineage: Bacteria > Pseudomonadati > Pseudomonadota > Gammaproteobacteria > Pseudomonadales > Pseudomonadaceae > Pseudomonas > Pseudomonas sp. URMO17WK12:I9. The sequence goes on from NZ_OCMQ01000005.1 coordinate 125,526, forward strand.
CGCCATTGCGAATCACCACGCTGCCACGCAGCGCCTGGAACGGGGTGTCCTTGCCGCGCGGCTCGCCGCTGAGCGACTTGCGGTTGAGCGTGGCAATGGCCTGGCACAGCTGTTGTTCGAGGTTGGCGTTGACCAGCACACCGTCATTGATGGTGAAGTTGGCCGTGCCGTTGAGCGTGTCCACCAGCGCTTTCTGGCTGTTGCCGGTGGCGGTCAGGTCGCTGGACAGGGTCAGCAAACCCTTGACCGGCGGCGTCTTGTCCTTGTCGTCGGTCTTGATGAAATGCTCGACGGGTACTCGCTGGATGCGGGTGTTGACCCCCAGCTGTGGCACGGCGGGGCGCACGTCGACCGTACCCTTGGCCTCGAACGTGCCGTTGTATAGGTCACCGCGCAAGGTTTGCAGGGTCAGTAGCCCACCCTGGCCATTGGCCGTCAGGCGGGCGCTGCCGATGGGCAGCTTGTCCAGCGTCAGCGAACCGAAGCTCAGGTCTGCCTGCAGGTCGAGGGCGCGCAGACGGTCCACCGGCAGCAGTTTGTCAGTGCTCCAGGCGCCCTGGGTGGGGGCGTCGGGCAGGGGTGTGCTGCCTGCACCGGCCACGGCACTGGCTTCTTGCTGCTGTACCTGGGCCTTGCGCGCAGCAGTGGCGCCCTTGGCCTCTTCGCTCTTGGCCGGCAGGTACCGGTCTGCATCGAAGCTGTCGCCCTTCAGTTGCAGGCGCAGGGCTTGCTTGGCGAAATCTTCAACCGCCACGCGTCCGGTGAAGGTGCTGCTGTCCAGTTTCACCGACAGGTCTTCCAGGGCGATGCTGGCAGGCGTGCCTTGCAGGCGCGTGACCAGCTCGAGCTTGCCGAATGCAGCCGGGTCCTGAGTGGTAGGCAGCGGGTGGCCGATACCGTCCAGGAAGGTACGCAGGTCGAACTGGGCAATGGACAGGCCGCCACTTAGCTGCGGCGTCTTGTCCAGCTCGCGCAGGTTGAGTTCGCCCAGGGCGCGCAGCTGGTTGGCCGACAGTTTCAGGCCGTTCCATGACGCCACGTTGGCGGCCTGGTCGAGCAGCAACTGGCCCTGGGCGGCGAAGGTTACGGTCTTGCCGCCAGTGGGCTCTCCAGAGGTTTCGCCCGACAGGCGCATGTCTTCGAAGCTGTAGCGCTTGAGCGCACGGTCCAGACGCAGCTCGCCGGCCACTTCGGTGCGCGCCTTGATGTTGGGCTGGCTGGCGCTGATGAATGCGCTGGCCTTGAGTGGAATAGTGGCGCCTTCGTGTACCGCGCCGGTGCTGAGTTGAATGCTTTCGGCGTTGTAGCTGACGCCGCTGCGTGCGTCGGTGTACTGCACGCGTGCGTTGTTCACGGTCAGGCTGTCGATATCGAGCTTGACCGGTCGGTCTGCGTTGGCAGTGCCGGAGCGCTGATCGGTGTTTTCGGGGCCTTGCGCATTGCCTGGTGCAGGGGTTTCGCCCTCGGCCGACGCAGGCAAAGGCTTGCCGATGTCCTCCCAGTTGCCATGCCCTTGTTCGTCACGTGTCAGGATCAGGTTCAGCCCTTCGACGCGCACATCACTCATCTGCACCTCGCGGCGCAGCAGCGGCAGCACCCGCACCGACAGGCCCAGCATCTGCAAGTCGGCAAAGGGCGCCTTGGGCGCATTCAAGGTGGCGATGCTGGCGTCATGCAGCTCAAGCCCCAGCCATGGGAACAGGCTCCAGCCAATGTCGCCGTTGAGAGTCAGCTCCACGTGAGCCTTGTCGCGCGCCAGCTGGCGAATCTCGTCTTTGTAGTCGTTGGGATCGAACAGGTGGGTCAGGGCAAAGCCCAGCGCCACGATGATCAGCAACAACCCGAGAAGCCCTAGGCCCAGGATTTTGCCGAACGCTTTCATGGGCGAGTCCTTAACTATCGGAATGTGAATTCAAGCGCGAGAGTATAGCGCCGCAGCGGCCGTCCCTGCTGATTCGGCTGGATATACCGGCCATTTCCCACGTGCTCAGTAGATGCTACGGCTTTCGACAGCGGTGATCTTGGCAGTTCAGAAAGATCGGCTACAGCGCGTTACCGTTTCAGCCGAACTAAAATAGGCGATATCAGATTGCTTTCATGTGATCGGATACTGCTACCCTTGCGCCGCTTTGCCTGCCTCCACAACTTATAAAAAAGGATCATCCCCATGAGCCGCACCATGACGGCGGATGCCTTGGCCAGTGCGCCAGGCTTCCTCTCCAAGGAACGCATCATCGCCCGGCCGGGCTTCAACCGCTGGCTGGTGCCTCCGGCTGCTTTGGCCATCCACCTGTGCATCGGCATGGCCTATGGCTTTTCGGTGTTCTGGCTGCCGTTGTCTCAAGCTTTGGGCATTACGGCGCCAGTGGCATGCGCGGCAGACATGAGCTTCGTCGCCCGATTGTTCAGCGCCGAGTGCGACTGGCCCATTTCGATGCTCAGCTGGATCTATACCCTGTTCTTCGTCTTCCTCGGCTGCTCGGCCGCCGTGCTGGGCGGCTGGCTGGAACACGCCGGCCCGCGCAAGGCCGGGCTGGTCTCGGCGCTGTGCTGGTGTGGCGGCATGCTGATCTCCGCCATCGGGGTGAAAACCCATCAGCTGTGGCTGATGTGGTTGGGTTCCGGCGTGATTGGCGGTATTGGCTTGGGCCTGGGGTACATTTCGCCCGTGTCCACCCTGATCAAGTGGTTCCCGGACAAGCGCGGCATGGCCACCGGCATGGCCATCATGGGCTTCGGCGGCGGTGCCATGGTGGGTGCACCGTTGGCCACGGCGCTGATGGGTCATTTTGGCAGCGCGCAAGAAGTGGGCGTGTGGCAGAGCTTCGTGGTCATGGCCGCGATCTACTTCGTGTTCATGACGGCCGGCGCCCTGGCCTATCGCATTCCGCCCACCGGCTGGAAGCCTGAAGGCTGGACCGCGCCGGCCAAGAAGGCGGGCAACGGCATGGTCACCGATCGCCATGTGCACGTCAGCGTAGCCTGGAAAACCCCACAGTTCGTCCTGGTCTGGCTGGTGCTGTGCCTGAACGTGTCGGCCGGTATCGGCATTCTCGGCATGGCCTCGCCGCTGTTGCAGGAAGTGTTCGCTGGCAAGTTGCTGGGCAATGAACTCACCTTCAGCCAGCTCAATGCCGCGCAATTGGCGCAGATTGCCGCCATCGCGGCGGGCTTTACCGGCTTGTTGAGCCTGTTCAACATCGGCGGGCGGTTCTTCTGGGCGTCGTTCTCCGACTACATCGGGCGCAAGAATACCTACTTCGCCTTCTTCGCCTTGGGCGTTGGCCTGTACAGCCTGATCCCGAACATGGGCCACCTGGGCAACGTGGCGCTGTTCGTGGCGGCGTTCTGCATCATCCTGTCGATGTATGGCGGTGGCTTCTCCACGGTACCCGCCTACCTGGCCGACCTGTTCGGCACACAGATGGTCGGCGCCATCCACGGGCGTCTGTTGACAGCCTGGGCGGCCGCCGGGGTGCTGGGGCCTGTGTTGATCACCTACCTGCGCGAATCTCAATTGGCGGCTGGCGTTGAACGTGCGGCAGCGTACGACATGACCCTGTACATCCTCGCCGGCCTGCTGGTGCTGGGCTTCATCTGCAACATGCTGATCCGCCCGGTGGCCGACAAGCACTTCATGACCGATGCGCAACTGGCCGCCGAACGTGCGTTGAGCCACGACAAGGGCGCTGACGGGGCGCGGTCCCTCGAGTGGAAAGCTGCGCCTGGCAGCCTGCCGCTGGTGCTGTTGGCCTGGGCCGTGGTGGTGGTGCCGTTGGCCTGGGGCGTCTGGGTGACCCTGCAGAAGACCGCCGTATTGTTCCACTGATCCGGGCTGGTCGAAGCCTTGCCACGGGGCCGTCGCGCCTGGCTCCGTGGCGTCGGTGCTACCAGCACGTGCGACAGGGCCGCGTTGAGTGGCGGCCCTTCAGATACCCCACAAACGATCCCCCGCTCCTGGTTGTATAGACCTGTAGTGGTATCCGAGCCCGCCATTGCTGGGCTTGCCATCTATCTTGCGCGTTCCAAGCAGCGGCCATCTGCGCCTATAATGCAGCCCTTTCGCCTAATGATTTTGCGGAGCTGGTGATGGTCGAACGTAAGGCTTCCGTCGAGCGCAATACCCTGGAAACCCAGGTCAAGTGCTCGATCAACCTCGATGGCAGTGGCAAGGCCCGATTCGATATCGGCGTGCCGTTCCTTGAACACATGCTGGACCAGATCGCTCGCCATGGGCTGATCGATCTGGATATCGAGTGCAAGGGTGACCTGCATATCGACGATCACCATACCGTCGAGGACGTCGGTATCACCCTGGGCATGGCGTTTGCCCAGGCCATCGGCGACAAGAAAGGCATCTTCCGTTACGGCCACGCCTACGTGCCGCTGGACGAAGCGCTGTCACGCGTGGTCATCGACTTCTCCGGCCGCCCTGGCTTGCAGATGCATGTGCCTTACACCCGTGCCAGCGTAGGCGGCTTCGACGTCGACCTGTTCCAGGAATTCTTCCAGGGCTTCGTCAACCACGCCCTGGTCACCCTGCACATCGACAACCTGCGTGGGCACAACACCCATCACCAGATCGAGACCGTGTTCAAGGCCTTCGGCCGCGCACTGCGCATGGCTGTTACCCTCGACGAGCGCATGGCCGGGCAGATGCCGTCCACCAAAGGGTGCCTGTAAATGCAGACGGTAGCGGTAATCGACTATGGCATGGGCAACCTGCACTCGGTCGCCAAGGCGCTCGAGCACGTCGGCGCCGGCAAGGTACTGGTCACCAGCGATGCAGCGGTGATCCGCGAAGCGGACCGGGTGGTGTTCCCAGGCGTTGGCGCCATTCGCGACTGCATGGCCGAAATTCGCCGCCTGGGCTTTGACAGCCTGGTGCGTGAAGTGAGCCAGGATCGCCCGTTTCTGGGCATCTGCGTGGGCATGCAGGCACTGCTTGAGCACAGCGAAGAAAACGACGGCGTCGACTGCATCGGCCTGTTCCCGGGCCAGGTACGCTTCTTCGGCAAAGACCTGCAAGAAGAGGGCGAGCACCTGAAGGTGCCGCACATGGGCTGGAACGAAGTCAGCCAGAGCGTCGACCACCCCCTGTGGCACGACATCAGCGACCGGGCGCGTTTCTATTTCGTGCACAGCTACTACATTGCCGCCGGCAAACCCACGCAGGTGGTCGGGCGCGGTCACTACGGCGTCGATTTCGCCGCGGCGCTGGCTGATGGTTCGCGCTTCGCGGTCCAGTTCCACCCGGAGAAGAGCCATACCCATGGCCTGCAGCTGTTGCAGAACTTCGTGGCCTGGGACGGGCGCTGGTAAATGAGCCGTTCGAAGACCAAGGCGCCGATCCTCACGTTGGCCCCCGAGCAGGAGCGTGAAGCGCTCGATACGCTCAAGCGCTTTCTCGAAGACCGTTTCGAGCTGGAGCTGGGGTCGTTCGAAGTCGCTGAGGTACTCGAACTGTTCACCCATCACATTGCACCCCATTACTACAACAGGGCGATCGCCGATGTTCAGCTGCACCTCAAGGAGCGGTTCGAGAGCATCGAAAGCGATCTGTGGGCGCTCGAGAAGCCCTGAAACCCCAAGAACGGACAGGTTCCCAAGATGCTGATTATCCCCGCTATCGATCTGAAGGACGGTGCCTGCGTGCGTCTGCGCCAGGGCCGTATGGAAGATTCCACGGTATTTTCCGATGACCCGGTGAGCATGGCCGCCAAGTGGGTCGAGGGCGGCTGCCGTCGCCTGCACCTGGTCGACCTCAACGGTGCCTTCGAAGGCCAGCCGGTCAACGGTGAAGTGGTCACCGCCATCGCCAAGCGCTACCCGACCCTGCCGATCCAGATCGGTGGCGGCATTCGCTCGCTGGAAACCATCGAGCACTACGTCAAGGCTGGCGTCAGCTACGTGATCATCGGCACCAAGGCGGTGAAGCAGCCTGAATTCGTGGCCGAGGCCTGCAAGGCCTTCCCCGGCAAGGTCATCGTCGGCCTGGACGCCAAGGACGGTTTCGTCGCCACCGACGGCTGGGCTGAGGTGAGCACGGTGCAGGTCATTGACCTGGCCAAGCGCTTCGAGGCCGATGGCGTCTCGGCGATCGTCTACACCGACATCGCCAAGGACGGCATGATGCAGGGCTGCAACGTGCCCTTCACCAAGGCCCTGGCAGAAGCCACGTCGATACCGGTAATCGCCTCGGGCGGCATTCACAACCTGGGCGACATCAAGGCACTGCTACAGGCCAATGCGCCTGGCATCATTGGCGCCATCACCGGCCGTGCCATCTATGAGGGCACCCTCGACGTCGCCGAGGCCCAGGCCTTCTGTGACACCTACCCGAGCATTGGCCAGCGCTAAGCGTCTGCGGCAAGGGGCCCGTTCGGTGCGTATCCCTTGCCGCCCCAAGCTTGCAGTTGCTTCCCAGGAGCCCTCTCATGGCTTTAGCTAAACGCATCATCCCTTGCCTGGACGTGGACAACGGCCGTGTGGTCAAGGGCGTCAAGTTCGAGAACATCCGCGATGCCGGTGACCCGGTTGAAATCGCCCGGCGCTACAACGAGCAGGGTGCGGACGAAATCACGTTCCTCGATATCACGGCCAGCGTTGACGGCCGCGACACCACGCTGCACACCGTCGAGCGCATGGCCAGCCAGGTCTTCATCCCGCTGACCGTCGGTGGTGGCGTGCGTACCGTGCAGGACATCCGCAACCTGCTCAATGCCGGTGCCGACAAGGTGTCGATCAATACTGCCGCCGTGTTCAACCCGGAATTCGTGGGCGAGGCCGCCGATCGTTTCGGCTCGCAGTGCATTGTCGTGGCCATCGATGCCAAGCAGGTATCCGGCCCTGGCGAAACGCCGCGCTGGGAAATCTTCACCCACGGCGGACGCAAGCCGACCGGTTTGGACGCGGTAGAGTGGGCCAAGAAGATGGAAGGCCTGGGCGCGGGCGAGATCCTGCTGACCAGCATGGACCAGGATGGCATGAAGAACGGGTTCGACCTGGGCGTGACCCGTGCCATCAGCGATGCGTTGAGCATCCCGGTGATCGCCTCGGGCGGGGTGGGTAACCTTCAGCACCTGGCCGATGGCATCTTGCAAGGGCATGCCAGTGCCGTGTTGGCTGCCAGCATCTTCCATTTTGGGGAGTACACGGTGCCTGAGGCCAAGGCCTATATGGCAGCGCGCGGAATCGTCGTTCGCTGACCCGAAAAAAAAGGGGCTGCCAGGCAGCCCCTTTTGCTGATCAGCCCTGCTTCACTTCGCGCATGGGCTTGCCTTTGACCGGCGCGTCGTTGGCCACGTAGTACTTGGCAGTGCTGCGCGGCAACGGCTTGCGACCACGGATCTTGTCCGAGATTTTCTCGGCAATCATGATGGTGGTGGCGTTGAGGTTGCCGGTGATGATGATCGGCATGATCGACGCATCCACTACACGCAGGCCCTGCATGCCATGCACGCGGCCTTCGCCATCGACCACCGCCATGTCGTCGGTACCCATCTTGCACGAGCAGGATGGGTGGTAGGCGGTTTCGGCGTGCTCACGGATGAATTTGTCCAGCTCTTCATCGGTCTGCACATGCGCGCCTGGGCTGATTTCCCGACCGCGGTACGGGTCCAGCGCCGGCTGGGCCATGATTTCGCGGGTCAGGCGAATACCGTCACGGAATTCTTCCCAGTCCTGCTCGGTGGCCATGTAGTTGAACAGGATGCTCGGGTGCTGGCGTGGGTCCTTGGACTTGACCTGCACGCGGCCGCGGCTAGGCGAGCGCATCGAGCCCATGTGCGCCTGGAAGCCATGTTCCTTGACGCCCTTGGAGCCGTTGTAATTGATGGCAACCGGCAGGAAGTGGTACTGGATGTTCGGCCATTTGAATTCAGGGCGCGAGCGAATGAAACCGCCGGCCTCGAACTGGTTGCTGGCCCCGATACCGGTACCGTTGAACAGCCACTCCGCGCCGATGGCCGGCTGGTTCCACCACAGCAGCGATGGGTACAGCGATACGGGCTGGGTGCACGCGTACTGAAGGTACAGTTCCAGGTGATCCTGCAGGTTTTCGCCAACCCCTGGCAGGTCGTGAACGACCGGGATGTCCAGGCTTTCGAGCAGGGCGCGCGGGCCTACACCGGAGCGCTGCAGCAGTTGCGGCGTGGCGATGGCGCCGGAGCTGACGATCACTTCCTTGCGCGCGCGTGCTTCGACGCGCTCTTCGCTGTCGCCCACCAGGTAGCTCACACCAATGGCGCGCTTACCGTCGAACAGTACGCGGTCGCTCAGGGCGTGAGTCACGATGGTCAGGTTGGGGCGTTTCTTGGCCTGGTCCAGGTAACCGCGGGCAGTGCTGGAGCGGCGGCCATTCTTGGTCACCGAACGGTCCATCGGGCCGAAGCCTTCTTGCTGGTAGCCGTTGAGGTCTTCGGTGCGCGGGTAGCCGGCCTGTACGCCAGCTTCGACCATGGCGTTGAACAGCGGGTTGTTACCCGCCTTGGGCGTGGCCACGCTCAACGGGCCGTCGCCACCGTGATAGTCGTTGGGGCCGATGTCGCGGGTTTCGGCCTTGCGGAAGTACGGCAGGCAGTCCAGGTAGGCCCAGTCTTCCAGGCCTGGCAGCTCAGCCCAGCCATCGAAGTCCAGGGCGTTGCCGCGGATGTAGCACATGCCGTTGATCAGCGAGGAGCCACCCAGGCCCTTGCCACGGCCACATTCCATGCGGCGGCCGTCCATGTGCGGCTCCGGGTCGGTCTCGTAGGCCCAGTTGTAGCGACGGCCTTGCAGCGGGAAGGCCAGGGCGGCTGGCATCTGGGTGCGGAAGTCGAAGCGATAGTCAGGGCCGCCCGCTTCGAGCAGCAGTACGGTGGTGCCTGCGTCTTCGGTAAGGCGAGTAGCCAGGGTGTTACCGGCAGAGCCGGCACCAACGATGATGTAATCGTATTCCATGGGGAAGCTTCCTCCGGAAGCAGTTGCGCGTCTGGCGCTGCACCTGGGTGCAGCCTGGCCTCACGCGCAAATGGATGAGTGCTGCAAGGGCCGGTCGGTCAACGACCGGCGCTGTCCTGCAGCATGGGCTGGCGTGCTACGGGCGGTCAGAAGACCGACGCGTAGTCGCCCAGCTCGACCTGTACCGACTTGATGCGGGTGTATTGGGCCAGCGAGCTGATGCCGTTCTCGCGACCAACGCCCGATTGCTTGTAGCCACCCACCGGCATTTCGGCTGCGGACTCGCCCCAGGCGTTGATCCAGCAAATGCCCGCTTCAAGCTGGTGGATGATGCGGTGGGCACGGTTCAGGTCGTTGGTGCACACGCCGGCTGCCAGGCCGTATTCGGTGTCGTTGGCGCGGCGGATCACTTCTTCCTCGGTCTCGTAGCTGAGGATGCTCATGACCGGGCCGAAAATCTCTTCCTTGACGATGGTCATGTCGTCGCGGCAATCGGTGAACACGGTCGGGGCCACGAAGGCACCCTTGCCGAAGTCGCCTTCGGTCAGGCGCTCGCCGCCACACAGTACGCGAGCACCTTCTTCCTTGCCCTTGGCGATGTAGCCCAGCACGCTTTCCATGTGCTGGAAGCTGACCAGCGGGCCGAAGTTGGTGTTTTCATCTTCCGGGTTGCCGGCACGGATGCGCGCCACGCGCTCGAGAATCTTGGCTTCGAAAGCGGCCTTGTGCTCGGCTGGGATGAACACGCGGGTACCGTTGGTGCACACCTGGCCCGAGCTGTAGAAGTTGGCCATCATGGCGATGTCGGCGGCCTTGTCCAGGTCGGCGTCGGCGCAGATGATCAGCGGCGACTTGCCGCCCAGCTCCATGGTCACTTCCTTGAGCGAGGAGCTCGAGGCGCTGGCCATGACCTTCTTGCCGGTGGTGGTGCCGCCGGTGAAGGAGATCTTCTCGATGCGCGGGTGCTCGGTCAGCCAGCTACCGACTTCGCGGCCGCTGCCGGTCAGTACGTTGAACACGCCGTCCGGCAGGCCGGCCTCGGTGTAGATCTCGGCCAGCTTGAGGGTGGTCAGCGAAGTGACTTCCGACGGCTTGAAGATCATCGCGTTGCCGGCAGCCAGGGCCGGTGCGGATTTCCACAGGGCGATCTGGATCGGGTAGTTCCAGGCACCGATACCTGCGGTCACGCCCAGCGGTTCGCGGCGGGTGTAGACGAAGGACGATTCGCGCAGCGGAATCTGCTCGCCTTCGATGGCAGGTACCAAGCCTGCGTAGTATTCCAGTACGTCGGCGCCGGTTACGATGTCGACGTAGCGTGTTTCGGAGTAGGACTTGCCGGTGTCCAGGGTTTCCAGCATGGCCAGCTCGTCGTTGCGTTCGCGCAAGATGTCCACGGCGCGGCGCAGGATGCGCGAGCGCTGCATGGCGGTCATGGCCGCCCACACTTTCTGGCCGCGCTCGGCGCTTTCGACAGCCTTCTCGACGTCAGCTTCGGTGGCGCGTTGCACGTGGGCAATCACTTCGCCGGTAGCCGGGTTGATGGCTTCGAAGGTGGCATCAGTGCCAGCGTCGACATAACCGCCATCGATGTAGAGTTTTTGCGTTCCGAAACGGGCCATAGTGTCCTCGCAAGTGCAATGTGTGAGTAGGCCGGGCGTCACGCTCCTGCCGTGCTGGCAGAGGCCGTGCGCCGTTTTTCAGCAGCGGGGTCGGTGCCCAGTGTGTGCTGCTTGGCCAGTTGTAGATCCATGTATTCGTAAGCGATCCGTATCGCCTGGTCAGTGTCGAAGGCATCCCCCGACAAGGCGCCACGCAGCCACAGGCCGTCGATCAGGGCCGCCAGCCCGCGGGCTGCCTTGCGTGCATGGTAAAGCGGCAGCACGCGGCGAAACTGGCAACACAGATTGGAGTACAAACGGTGGTCATTGATCCGTTGCAATCTGTGCAGATCGGGCTGGTGCATGCTGGAAGCCCAGAAAGCCAACCAGGTTTTCATCGCCGGGCCATTCACCTGGCTGGCATCGAAGTTGCCCTCGATGATCACTTTCAGGTGGGCGCGCGGCGCATTGTCCGTCAACGCCTGGCGGCGCGCTCGCACGCCTTCGTTGAGCATGCTCATGATGTAACCCATCGTCGCTGCGATCAGGCCGTTCTTGTCCCGAAAGTAGTGACTGATGATGCCGTTCGACACGCCGGCCAAACGGGCAATGAGCGCAATGCTGGCGTCCCCCAGACCGACCTGATCGACCGCCTGTAGCGTGGCTTCGATCAACTGCTGACGGCGGATGGGTTGCATACCGACCTTGGGCATCTTGCTTTCTCCTCAGGTCTGCCAGCAGACGACAAGCGTCTGACTCGGCGAAGACCAGTCTATTTTGTTTTGATTGAACGTTCAATCAATAAAGAATAAGCTCTGCGACAATTTGTGCCATTGACAGCCCATGTGGCGGCGCCAGCGGCATCGATTAAAACCTTAGGAAATCGCGCAAACCCAGGGCCGGCAAGGCTTGTACGGGGGCGATCGATAAAGGACGCAGACGCCGTCGCAGCGTGAACAACCTGCGACATGCCTCAGGATCGGGCGATATCCCTGTGACCAATGCGCGCATGTGCAACCCTGCGCAGCAGTTTGAAGCGGTGATAACGGCGTATGTGTTGCAGCGGATCGGTTCGAAACCGCGATTCCCAGGGTGCTTTTATAACACCTGATGCAGTGGGGGTATTCCACCAAATGCTCAGGAAGACCGATTAGCCTCCACTGCCGTTCTGCCCGGAGCCTTCTTGCAATGAGTTCTGCCTCACTAACCAAACCCCCCGCCGAGAGGGTACGGGTCAACCGCGTGGTGTTCTACACCTCGGCGCTGATGATCCTCGTTCTGACTGCCTTGCTTATCGCTGTTCCTGAAACTGCCGGCCGCGTACTGGGCGTCGCCCAGCAGTGGCTGACGCGCAGTTTCGGCTGGTACTACATGCTGGTGATCTGCGGCTACTTGCTGTTCGTCATCTACCTGGCGTTTTCCGACTACGGCAAGCTCAAGCTGGGCGGCAAGGAAGATCAGCCTGACTTCAGCTATGGCGCCTGGGCCGGCATGCTGTTCTCGTCGGGCATCGGTATTTCGCTGTTGTACTTCGGCGCATCCGAGCCACTGGATCACTATTTCAATCCGCCCGAAGGCACGCCGGCCAGCCTGGAAGCGGCGCGTCAGGGCCTGCAACTGACGTTCCTGCACTGGGGCCTGCATGGCTGGGCGATCTACGCCCTGGTGGGCTTGGCCGTGGGGTACTTCGCCTACCGTCACAACCAGCCGCTGGCACTGCGCTCGGCACTCTATCCACTGGTAGGCGAGCGCTGGGTCAAGGGCGCTGCCGGCAACGCTGTGGATATCTTCGGCATGTTCGTGACCCTGCTGGGCCTGGTCACCAACCTCGGGATCGGCTCGATGCAGGTCGCATCGGGGCTCGAATACCTGTTCGGCATGGACCACAGCAAGACCAACCTGCTGGTAGTGATCCTGGTAATGGCTGGCGTTGCCACGGTGGCGGCGGTCTCGGGTGTGGAAAACGGCATCCGCCGCCTGTCCAACCTGAACATCGCGCTGTTCAGCGGGCTGCTGATCTTCGTACTGCTGGGCGGCCAGACCCTGCACCTGCTCAACGGCTTCGTGCAGAACGTGGGCGACTACCTCAACGGCATCGTGCTGAAAACCTTCGACCTTTATGTGTATGAGGGTGAGTCGGGCAAGTCAGAGCGCTGGTTGGGCCTGTGGACAGTGTTCTATTGGGCCTGGTGGATTTCCTGGGGCCCGTTCGTGGGGATGTTCATTGCCCGGATCTCCAAGGGCCGTACCGTGCGCCAGCTGGTCAGCGGTGTGCTGTTGATCCCGCTGGGCTTCACCCTGGCGTGGCTGTCGATCTTCGGCAACACAGCCTTGGACCTGGTGATCAACCATGGCGCCGTCGAACTGGGCAAGACCGCCCTCGAGCAGCCGTCCATGTCGATCTACCAGCTGCTGGAATATTTCCCGGCCGCGAAGATCGTGATCGGCGTGGCCGTGTTCGTGGGCTTCGTCCTGTTCCTGACCCCAGCGGATTCCGGCGCAGTCATGATGGCCAACCTGTCGTGCAAAGGCGGCAAGGTCGACGAGGACGCCCCGCACTGGATGGTGGTGTTCTGGTCGGTGATCATCACCCTGGTCACCATCGGCCTGTTGTTCGCCGGCAACTTCGAAGCCATGCAGACCATGGTGGTACTGGCAGGCCTGCCGTTCTCGGTGGTGCTGGTGCTGTTCATGTTCGGCTTGTACAAGGCCATGCGGCAGGACGTGGCCATGGAGCAGGAGCGGGCCGAACTGGCCGCACGTGGCCGTCGAGGCTTCAGTGAGCGGCTGACCCAGCTCGAACTGCAACCGACCCAGGCTGTGGTGCAGCGCTTCATGGACAAGCAGGTCAGCCCTGCGCTGAAGGATGCTGCGGCTCAGTTGCAAACCCAGGGCTTCGACGTCGAGACCCGGGTCGGCCAATCGCGCAACATGATGGGCCTGCGGGTGATGATGGAAGAAGGTAACCCCTTCGTCTATGAAGTCAGCCTCGACGGCTACATGGCTGCACCGACAGAAGCCCCGGTCGAAGGTGAGCCCGAGGTACGGCAACGCTTCTACCGTGCCGAAGTGTATTTGCACGACGGTAGCCAGGAGTATGACCTGATGGGCTTTGCGCCTGAACAGATCGTGCGCGATGTACTGGACCAGTTCGAGAGCCATCGGCAAGTGTTGGGGCGGGTATACAGCTGACGCTTGGTCCTGGCCTAGCAATATGTACGGCCGATGACCACACGTGCGTGGCTACGGTGGGTCTCCCGATTCAAGGAGGCCCACCATGCCCACCGCTCGAGCCGCTTCATACGACCTCAAAGCCCAGGTCAACGCGCAATTTTCAAGCAGGCCTACATTACGGCAAGTAGCCAGCCGGCAGATCATGGGTCTGCTGATCGAGCACTACCCCCTGATCGCCGTCCATCGCCCCACGCTCAAGGATGCCAACCAGCTGAGCCTGGTCAGAGCTAACCCCGATGGGCAAAGCGTATCGACCCTTCCGCTCGTGGACGAGATCCTCAAGGCAAAGCTGCACAACCGGGTGCTGGACTTCGCGCCAGTGGCCAATTTCAACCAGTATCTGCTGCTCGACGGCAAACATTTCTTCGCCATCCCAGATCCGTTCGAGACAGCAGAGGGCGATCAAATCGATCTCTTCGCTCTGCAACCTGCCTTCGAAGACCTGCTGCTTTTACTGGATGGCTACTTCAACGCGGCGCAGGTCGAGTACTGGCGTGCTGTCGGCAGCATGGGGGTCAGCCGTGACCGCTGGCTGCAACTGGTCTTGAAGACGGCGCTGCTGCACAACCTGTCACTTCAAGGCTTGAGCGCTCGGCAGCAGGCATGTTTGCGTGGACTCTTGGGCAGCCCCAGTGAGCGGCCGACGGTGTTCATGGTGGAGATGACCCGCCCCTATCAGAACACCACCGTTAGCCGATTCCTGCCCGATCTTATCGTGCAAGGGCAGTGGGATGAGGGTGAGACAGTGCTGTGGTGCAAACCGTCCGGCGTGGTCTGGGCGTTCGACACGCTGGATGAGTTCGCGCAGGCCCTGCAGCAGGAATATCCCGGCCTTGTGGACGAGCTAGAGATGGCCTGGCATCGGCATGAGCTTGAAGGGGATCCCTTTGCGCAGCAAACGGCCATGATGCAGGAACTCATGCTGGGGCAAGTGAACGACCTGTACAAGGCGCCATTGACCGACGTCACGCAGTTGGAAAACGGCTACTTTGCATTGAGCGATCCTGCGCAATGGTTCATCGAAGGTTATGTCGACCCGTCCGATTTCAAGAAAGCGCCGGTAGGTGTATTTCGGGTGGCAGCAGCCGATAGCTTCGCTTGCCAGAGCGCCTTTTTCGAAATTGCCCTGGCCCAGGCCGACTCGGACGGGGAAGGGGCACTGTCCGGGATTCTCGATCTTCACAGCTACACCCGTCAGCAATTGCGAAAGCAGCTGTTGCAGGACCATCCGATTGATGCCAATTACTTTCCCGATGATGTGCTTCTGGAATTGAGCACTGCCTACGGGGTTCCTGGCGGGGCAGGTACGGGCGCCGGCGACGGCGTTGTGGAAAAGCGCACTATCACGTTGACGGAGTTTGCCATTGGTAACCTGAGTTCGCTCGGGCAAGCGACCATCACCGCCATCGGCCACCGTGAAGATCAGCTGATCATGGATTGGTTGACCGTTGATTACCTCAAGCAGCTTGTCTGGCGAGTAGACATCGGTGCTACTTACCCAGCGTATGTGGTCACCCATCTCGACGACGCGCAGCGCCAACCTGAGCGGGTCAAACGCTTCGCAGGAGAATGGCGAAGCGCATTCCTCAATAGCGCCTTGCTGGCGAAATTGACGCAACAGTTGAGCGAAATCGGCCTGCAGGCTATTTCCGATTATTGCGGCGGTAGGCTGGACGCAGCGCAACCGGCCAGCACACTGATGCCGTTCGCATTGCGACGTGCGCCGGACAGTGAGCAATACGATCGGGTGCATGGCATGTATGTCCTGGTCAATCAAACCCCAGGGACCGTTGTGCTGTACAGGCCCCTCTACGGCGGGAAGGCCGTGCTGGAATTCACCAGTACGGACGCTTTGATGGCTCAGGTGCGCGACGATGCTGAGCTGCAGACCAGCATCCTTGACTGGCTCACGCCTGAAGTGCGCCCGGTCTACGACCACGGCGGCTTCAGCGAGCCTCATCTGGGGCATTCGATCATCGATACCTCGATCTTGCCCGGGCGTGTAGCGCCTGCTCAGTTCTGGGCCAAGCCTTGGTTGGATGCTGTCGATCTCAAGCTGTACAGAGCCAACCGCGATTTGCTGGTCGATTTGGCCGAGCGCAGCTCGGTTTCCAACGCAGAAAGCCAGTGGGCGATTCTCACTCAAGGTGCCTGGTTGCTGTTCGATGTCGCTTCTATGGTGGTAACAGGGCCCGTCGGCGCCATAGCCTGGATGGTCCAAACGCTCAATGCCGCGGCGGCCGACGAAAAAGCCATCCGAGAAGGTACGGCGTTCGAGTGCTCGGCTGCCATTGTGGATATCGTGCTCAACCTGGTAATGGCACTGGGGCATGTGTTCGGACCAAAAACTGCCGCCAAGCCGGTAGAGTTACCCGATGCCTTACGCCCTTCAACGTTGGCGCCGGGGTCGACACTCCCAGTGCTGGCCGATGCCGATATGCCCACGCAAGGCAAAGTCTACCTTCCTGGGCCGGTCACCAAGCCGCAGGCGATCATGGATTTCTCCTTTTCTGGTGGGGAAGGGTTCAATGCCTTGCCGGTCGAAATGCGCAGCAAGGTCTTGGGGTTGCGCGTGCAGATCGATCTGGAAGAGCACTCGCCCGCTTCCAGCGGGGAGGCCGCAGGTCTTTACACGGTCGATGGGCAGCGCTACGCAAAAATGCTGATGGGCACCTTTGCTGTATCGGTTGATACCGAGGGTGTGCGGATCGTTGATGCGCAGGGCCAGCCTGGCCCGTGGTTGAGGTATGTGGGGGGAGCGTGGCGTATCGACTCGGGCCAACGCTTGCTCGGCGGTATGCCCAAGAGCCGTCTTCAGCTTGTGCGCGAAGAGAACATGCGCCGCGAAGAGAGCATGCGTGAAGAGGATGCGCGCTTGACGTATGCGCGCGAAACATTGGCCGAGACCTATGACCGACATGCTTCTGAAGTGGATAAGACCACCGAAAAACTTGAGGAACTCGAGCGAGTCGAAACGCCCGATGCACAGCAGCTGGAAATGATCAGTCTACTGCGCCAAGTCAGAAGGGGGCAGCGCCAGTATGTGTGCAAAGACCTGGACGCACTCATCAAACACGACAGCGAGCACGACGCTCTGCTCATGTCGGGCGGATCGGTAAGACCTTCCAGTCAGCTCGTCTCGACCACGGTAGCGTATCAACGCAGTATTATCCGACGTGGCCTGTTGAGGTCCTGCGAGATGTATTACAACTTGCTGGCGGATATGATCAATGAGGAGTCCATAGACGCACAGCTTGAGGAAATCGCAGTCCTCCCTACCACTGAGCAGGAGCAGCAACGCTACAAGCAATTGACCGCCTCGCTCGAACGCGTGACGCAGTGGGCCAAAGACATGCTGGCCTTGGCCGCTAAACTTGATCCTCTACTTGAGAGCACCCGAGCCGACAATGACATTGTGTTCCAGGACGAGGATGGCAAGAGCGAAAACAAGCATCTTGAACTGACCAGAATCATTCAACAGCGCCAATTGAACGCCATTGATCTTGAGTTTCGACTGCTTGAAGACCTTGGCGAACTGTCAGTTGATCGTCTCCGGGGCGCCTCTGAAAAGCAGATCAACGAGTACAACGAAATGTTGGTTGGAAAGGCACTCAAGAGTGCGGGCAGTGCGCATGGTGAATTGGCTGGCAGTAGCCTGTCTGGCGAAGAGCGAGTCGCTGTGCTCAATGACGTGATCGATGCGTACGAAGAGACCATTGGCATGGCGCAATACCTGGCCGGCGCCAAACCTGAAGCTATCCGGCTCGATAAGCTCCAGCAGTATCTGGAAGAGCTACGCCGGTTGAAGCTGTTGGCCAACGAGGAAATGCAGGCCAATCTTCGTGAGGTCGAGCAGACCAAGACCTCTGCACCACGCGCTCCCGTCTATGCGCCGCGCGGCGGTGTGCGTCGAATGGTCAGGACCCAGCAGGGACGTAATGTTGTGGGTGTCGAGAGCGTCGACGACGCAGGCCTGCCCGTGGTGCAGCAAGTGGACAGTCATGCGAAGGTGTTGCGAACCTTTCGCCGGCAGAATAGCCAGTGGCAAGAGGTCGAGCCCTTAGGCACGACCGAACATTCGCCTGGCCCTGCCATAAGGCTAAGCGAACTACGCCGACAAGCGCAGAAGCTGATCGATGGCGTTGATGCCACGGTTGCGATGGCAAAGAAATTTTTCGCCAAGAATGAGCCCCTGGGATTGACCACGATTGTCGATCAGCACGTCAAAGACCTCGAAAGCAATCTGGCGCTTTTGCCCCGAACGGATGCCGAGAGTGCGTTGAGAGGGCGAATCGAGCATGCAATCACCGAGCTCGAAGACCATCGTCAGGAGCTGCTCAAAACGTATTACCTGACCTGCAAGACCCCTACCTTGAACGCGCTCAAGTTCCTTCACGGACTGGGTGAGATCAGCATTAGTCAAGCCGATCGCAGGGTGCCGTTGGGGGCAAACGATTACTTGGACACCTACGAGATCAAACGGGCGTCAGGCAAGCCTATCTGGGAGGCTCACTTTCACTACCCCGCCGTCGACACGCCGGATCGAGAATTTTCTCGAGGGCATCTGAAATTGTGGGAGCAGCGCAGGCTTGGGCATCAAGCCGTGTTGCGGGCCGCGAAGAAACAGGAAGTGCTCTCCATCTACCGTGGCCAGCTACGCAAAGGCGATGTCGAGGGCATCATTCCATTCGGGTAACGCTGTTGACTGTGATGGCCTGTGCTCTGCTCGCCGCCCGGGGGGCAGGGTCCAGACGTCACCGACGTGCCTGCGCTGGCATGAAGGCACGCGCTCGACTCGCTTCGCAGGCCCGCACGCGACGCCCGCTCAACGATTGCTGTAACGGCCTTGCTTGCCGTGGGCGGGCATGGCCAGGTTGCTCCGTTCGGCAATCATCTGTTGCAGGTTGATCAGCTTCACACCCTGTCGCGCGAGGGTGGGTAGCTCGCGCTCCAGCACTTCGAGGGTTTGTGGATACGGGTGGCCAATCAGCACCGCTGACCCCTGCTTGCGCGCCAGGGCGATGCCTTGGTGCAGTTGGCGCGTGATTGCCTCTGGCGTGCGCTCGTCATCCAGAAACACATCCCTGGACACGTTCGCCGTACCCTGTGCCTGAGCTTGTGCCGCGGCCACGGTCGCGGCGCTAGTGCGGCTGTCGACGAAGAACAGGTCGCGTCGCTGTAGCTCGCCCATCAACCAGGTCATGGCGTCGCGTTGTGCAGTCATACGGCTGCCCATGTGGTTGTTCACACCAGCGGCATAAGGCACCTTGGCCAGGGCTGCATCAAGACGCCTGGCAAGCTCGGCCAGCGGCACGCCGGGGTGCCAGGCATAGGGCCCGGTGGCCGGGTCCATGGGCATGTGCAGGATGACGGTTTTACCCGCCTTGTGCGCTTGGCGGGCGAAGTCGGTGGCATGCGGGGTGTCAGGCATGATGGCCATGGTCACCGGCCCCGGCAGCGCCAGGGTTCGGCTGTCGCGTTCGGGGCTCTGACCCAGGTCATCGATGATGATGCTCATGTACGCCTGGCCGGTGGGCGCTGCGTGCGCCACGCCCGCCACCAGCCCGATCAGCAGATACAGCAAATAACGCATGGGTGGCTCAGCTGCCTTTGGTGATGTTCAGGCCCTTGAGCAGACTCAGGGCCTGGCTCAGCTGGAAGTCGTTGTCCTGGGGCCGCTCCTTGCGCTTGCTGCTGCCTGTGGGGCGGTCGGCGCCACCATTGCCGTTGCCCAGGTGCCCTTGCAGGTCGGCTTCCTTGAAGTTGTCGTTGTCCGCTTCGGCCGTAAGCTTGGCCTGGCGGACCTCGATGTCCGGCACGATACCCTGGGCCTGGATGGAGCGACCGTTGGGGGTGAAGTACAGGGCAGTGGTCAGTTTCAGCGCACGGTCGTTGGCCAGTGGCAGCACTGTCTGGACCGAGCCCTTGCCAAAACTGTCGGTGCCCATCAGCACGCCGCGCTTCTGGTCCTGCAAGGCGCCCGCAACGATTTCCGAGGCCGAGGCACTGCCGCCGTTGATCAACACCACCAGTGGCACACCTTCGCTGGCATCGGCGGGGTCAGCCGAGAAGCGCAGCTCGGAATTGGCGATCCGCCCTTTGGTGTACACGATCAAGCCCTTGGTCAGGAAATGGTCAGCCACTTCCACCGCCGACTGCAACACGCCCCCCGGGTTGTTGCGCAGGTCCAGGATCACGCCACGCAGCTTCTTGCCGTTGTCCTTGCGCAGCTTGGCCAAGGCCTTGCCCACTTCGTCGCCGGTCTTGACCTGGAACTGGGTGATGCGGATGTAGCCGTAGTCGTTCTCAAGCAGCTGGCTCTTGACGCTCTTGACCTGAATGACTGCACGGGCCAGCGTCACATCGAACGGCGTACCCCCGTCGCGCACCAGCGTCAGGGTGATCTTGTCGCCCACCTTGCCGCGCATCTTGTCCACGGCTTCGGTCATGGTCTGGCCACGTGTCGGTGCGCCGTTGATCTTGACGATCAGGTCCCCCGCCTGGACACCTGCCTTGGACGCCGGCGTGTCATCGATGGGCGAGACGACCTTGATGAAGCCGTCTTCCTGGCCGACTTCTATGCCCAGACCGCCAAATTCACCACTGGTACTTTCCTGAAGCTCCTGGAAATCTTCAGGGCCCAGGTAGGCCGAGTGGGGATCAAGGTTGCTGAGCATGCCCTTGATGGCGTTTTCCAGCAGGGTCTTGTCATCGACAGGCTCGACATAGGCCGCTTTGATGCGGTCCATGACTTCAGCGAAAGTGCGCAGCTCTTCAAGCGGCAGCGGCGCCTTGGCCGTTACCTCTGTGGCCGGCACGGCTGCCGCCTTGGTCGGCTCTGCGGCAACGGCCAGGGGTGCGCCGACCGCCAGGGCGATGGACAGGGCCAGCTGGGTAAGACGGGGCGAGTGCAGCATGTCGAACGAACTCCTGATCCTGTAGACGCTCCCTTCGGAGCATGGGCACAGCACACGCTGCGCCACATAAGTTTGACTAGCCGCGGCACCACTGGGAGGGGTCGGAAGGCCGGCCCTGCTGGCGGATGGCGAAATACAGACCGGCAGCCTCCTGGCCACCACTGTCGCCGACTGTCGAAATGGCTTCGCCCGCCTTGACGACGTCACCGGCGCTCTTGAGCAGGCTCTGGTTATGGCCATACAGGCTCAGGTAACCATTGCCATGGTCGAGAATGACCAGAAGACCGGCGCCACGCAACCAGTCGGCGAACACCACACGGCCTCCATGGACAGCCCGCACCTGGGTACCGGGGTTGGCACTGATCATCACCCCGTCCCACTTGGCGCGTGAATCACCGCCGCGGGCATCCCCGAAGCGTGCCAGCAATCGACCATTGACTGGCCATGGAAGTTTTCCGCGGGAAGCAGAAAATGCACCGCCATAACTGGCACCGTCGCTCGAAACCATGGGCCCGAGGGTCGCGCGGGCCTTGCGAGGTGGCTCGACCGGCTCGGGTGCCTTGTCACGGGCGGCGGCGAGGGCCTCTTGCTGGCGGCGTTTTTCCGCTTCCTGCTGGGCCAGCAGTGCGCGTTGACGAGCCTGCTCGGCTTCACGCGCCTGGCGGGCCAGGGTTTCCTCGATGGTCTTGAGCACCTTGGAGAGGTCGGCCTGGTCCTGCTCGCGGGCGCGCAACTTCTGGTCGCGGTCTTTCACATCGCCGTTGAGTTTGGCCAGCACCTCGCGGCGCTTGCCCCGTTCGACTTCCAGCGCCTGACGGCGGGTGTCGAGGTCGGCGCGCTGGGCCAGCAATTGCGCTTGTTGGCTGCCGATGTCGCGTTCCACACCGGCCAGTTGGCGCAAGGTGTCATTGAAGGCGCGCAGTTGCTCCAGGCGTGCCTTGCTGAGGTAATCGTAGTAGGTGAGCGTTCGCGCAAATTTTTCGGGGTTCTGCTGGTTGAGCAGCAGCTTGAGGTATTCCTCACGGCCGTTCTGATAGGCCGAACGGGCCTGAATGGCGATCAGCCGCTGTTGTTCAACGCGGGCGCTCTGGAGTTTTTTTTTCTCGGTATCAAGGCGCTCCAGTTCGCCCTCGGTCTTTTTTAGTTGCTGCTGCAGGGCCTCCACCTGCTTCTCCAAGTTGCCGATGTCGGTTTCGGTGGCCTTTAGGTCTTTCTGCACACCTGCCTTTTCTTCCTGGAGCTTGCCCAAGGTTTTCTTGAGTTCGGCGATGTCCTGGCGGGTGGCGTCCAGTTGCTGCTGGGTCTGTGCGCGCTCATCGGCGAACGCCGGGGTGAGCAGGCAAGACAAGGCGAGAAGGATCAGGGCGCGAAGCATGGGTTTGACATACCGGGGATGGAGACTGGCCTAGTATGAATGAGCGGCAGGCTGCACGCTACACGCCACAGGAAGGGGCCGTGAACCGGCACGTGCTTCGTGTGGCGTGTGGCATGACCGTCAGGCGTCGATCAGGATGGAAGTGCCTGTCATCTCGGCAGGCTTCTCCAGCCCCAGCAGCTTGAGCATGGTCGGTGCCACGTCTGCCAGCACGCCGCCTTCGCGGACCTTGAGGTTGCGCTTGCCTACATAGATGAACGGTACTGGCTCGGTGGTGTGCGCGGTGTGCGCCTGGCCGGTGGATTCGTCTTCCATTTGCTCGACGTTGCCATGGTCGGCCGTGATGAGCGCTTCGCCACCGACCTTTTCAAGCGCCGCGACGATGCGGCCCATGCAACCATCCAGGGCCTCGACGGCCTTGACTGCCGCATCGAACACACCGGTATGGCCAACCATGTCACCGTTCGCGTAGTTCACCACGATCACGTCGTGACGCTGCTGCTCGATGGCTTCGACGATACGGTCGGTGACCTCGGGCGCGCTCATTTCCGGCTGCAGGTCATAGGTGGCGACCTTGGGCGATGGGATAAGGATGCGCTCTTCGCCTTCGAATGGCTCTTCGCGCCCGCCCGAGAAGAAGAAGGTGACATGCGCGTACTTTTCGGTCTCGGCGATGCGCAGCTGGGTCTTGCCGTTGTTCGCCAGGTATTCGCCCAGTACGTTGTGCAGGCTGGCCGGCGCGAAGGCGGCCGGCGCCGGGATCTTGGCCGAGTATTGGGTCAGGCCGATGTACGCCGCCACTTTCGGCAGGCGCGCGCGCGGGAACTCGTTGAAGTCAGGCTCGACGAACACGCGCGACAACTCGCGGGCGCGGTCGGCGCGGAAGTTCATGAAGATCACCGCATCGCCATCTTCGACCTTGACGGGCTCGCCGATGCGCGTGGCCTTGACGAACTCATCGCTCTCATCGCGGGCGTAGGCTGCTTCAAGGCCGGCCAGGGCAGTATCGGCAGTGTATTGCGCGTCACTGTCGACGATCAGGTTGTAAGCGGCGCTCACCCGGTCCCAGCGGTTGTCGCGGTCCATGGCGAAGTAGCGGCCGATGAGGCTGGCGATGCGGCCTTTGCCCAGCCGGGCGAAGGTGGCGTCAAGCAGCTCGATGGAGGATTGGGCGCTGCGCGGCGGGGTGTCGCGGCCATCGAGGAAGGCGTGCAGGTAGATTTTTTCGGCACCACGCTGCGCAGCCAGCTCGGCCATGGCAACGAGGTGGTCCTGGTGGCTGTGAACGCCACCGTCGGACAGCAGGCCGAGAATGTGCACGGCCTTGCCAGCGCCCGCCGCCGCATCGACCGCACCCGTGAGCACCGGGTTGGTGAAGAACTCGCCGTCACGAATGGCCTTGGTGACGCGGGTGAAGTCCTGGTAAACGACGCGCCCGGCGCCCAGGTTCATGTGGCCGACCTCGGAGTTGCCCATCTGGCCATCCGGCAGGCCGACATCCATGCCCGAACCGGAAATCAGGCCGTGCGGCTGGGTAGCCTGCAAGCGGTCGTACACCGGCGTGTTGGCGGCGTGGATGGCATTGTATTCAGGGCTTTCGCTGTAACCGAAGCCGTCCAGGATGATCAGGACCAGGGGTTTGGGCGTGCTCGTCATCAATCAAACTCACGGTTGTTCAAAGATGATAAAGACACGCATTTTAGGGCAAATGCGCTGGGTATGGGCGAATAATCGTCCTCGAACCCGACCGGTGCACCCATGCGGCAATGTGTAACGGCGCTTGATCGGCGCTCCGGTCAGGCTTTGGTGGCACCGGGCTGGTGTGTATACTGGCCGGCATTTTCAATCGCGTGGAACACCCCAGATGGTTGCTAACCTGATTCAATTCGCGACAAACCACTACCTCCTGGTGGCGATCTTCGTCGTTCTGCTGGCGGCCTTGCTGGTCAACGAAATCCGCCGTGGCGGGCAGAGCCTGAGCAATGGGCAACTCACCGCCCTGGTCAACGCCGACAAAGGGCTGGTGATCGATATCCGCCCGGCCAAGGAATATGCTGCCGGTCACATCGTCGGTGCGCTCAGCATCCCCCAGGACAAGCTGGCCACCCGCATGACCGAGCTCGAAAAGCACAAGGACAAGACCCTGATCGTGGTGGACGCGATGGGTCAACATGCCGGCACCGTGTGCCGCGACCTGCTCAAGGCTGGTTACAACGCTGCCAAGCTCAGCGGTGGCGTTTCCAGCTGGAAAGCCGACAACCTGCCTTTGGTGAAGTGATATGAAGCCTGTCATCGTCTATTCCAGCGACTACTGCCCCTACTGCATGCGTGCCAAGTACCTGCTCCAAAGCAAGGGTGTGGCATTCCAGGAAATCAAGGTCGATGGCAAGCCGCAGGTTCGCGCTGAGATGACCCAGAAGGCCGGCCGCACCTCCGTGCCGCAGATCTGGATCGGCAGCACCCACGTCGGTGGCTGCGATGAACTGCATGCCCTGGAGGGCGCCGGTAAGCTCGACGCACTGCTGGCCGACTGATTTTTGCACTGCATTCCCAAACATTAGGATAAGGATCTGCCATGACTGACCAACAGACCACCGGCGCTGCTGCAGAAGACAACAGCCCTCAGTTCTCGATGCAGCGCATCTATGTGCGTGACTTGTCGTTCGAAGCCCCGAAAAGCCCGCAGATCTTCCGTCAGACCTGGGAGCCGAGCGTCGGGCTGGACCTGAACACCAAGCAGAAGGCCCTGGAAGGTGACTTCCACGAAGTGGTGCTGACCCTGTCGGTGACGGTCAAGAACGGTGACGAAGTCGCCTTCATCGCCGAAGTGCAACAGGCGGGTATCTTCCTGATCAAGAACCTGGATGCCGAGTCGATGAGCCACACCCTGGGTGCGTTCTGCCCGAACATCCTGTTCCCGTATGCTCGCGAAACCCTGGACAGCCTGGTGACCCGTGGTTCTTTCCCGGCCCTGATGCTGTCGCCGGTCAATTTCGACGCGCTGTATGCGCAAGAAATGCAGCGTATGCAGGAAGCCGGCGAAGCACCCACCGTGCAGTGATCGCCCGCTTCACCAAAAGCGCCCTCAGGGGCGCTTTTTGTTTGTCTGGCGTACAGCCTCACGCCGGCAGGTCCCGTAGGGCATTGCGCTGCTGCCTGACGCTAGTCAGCTACCGGCAAACCCGTTCTGACGCCAGGCTTCGTACACCGTCACAGCTACCGTGTTGGACAGGTTCAGGCTCCGGCACCCGGGGCGCATGGGCAGTCGCAGTCGTTGTTCGGCGGGCAGGCTGTCCAGCACATCCGTCGGCAGGCCGCGGCTTTCGGGGCCAAACAGAAATGCGTCGCCAGGCTGGTAGGCCACTTCATGGAAAGGGTGCGAACCCTTGGTCGTGAAGGCGAAGAGCCTTGGCTGGCCCAGGCTTTCCAGGCAGTGCGCCAAGCTTGGGTGGCGCTTGAGCGTGGCATACTCGTGGTAATCGAGGCCTGCGCGGCGCAAGCGCTTGTCGTCCAGTTCGAAGCTGATGGGCTCGATCAAGTGCAGCGCGCACCCGCTGTTGGCGCACAGGCGAATGATGTTGCCCGTATTGGGTGGAATTTCGGGTTGAAAAAGGATGACGTGAAACATGCACGGCTCCAAGCATGAAGATGGTGAGCATTCTACCCCTGAACCGGACGTGCGATCGAAAGCCTTCCCCCGGGTGATGCTTTCACTGGCAATCGTGGGCGTGATGATCGGTTTGATGATTGGCCGTCTGACCGCGCCCGTGGAGCGCGAGCTGCAGCAGGTGAGCGTGGCGCAAGATGGGTTGGTGTTGTGGTTCAACGCAGAACCCAAGCTGCATGGGGAGAATGTGGAAGGTACCGTGGCGTTGCTGTTTCAGGCCAAGGGCCGCCCCCAGCGAGGGCAGTTGACCGTGCGTGGCAAGCCGGTCAGCTGGCGGGTGCAGGACAGCCAGGAGGGCCTGCTGTTGACGGTGGTGGCTGCGCGTACGCTGCAGGGCCACTGGTCCAGTGAAGAAGTGTCTGGACGCTGGCGGGTGCAGGTGGACCTGCGCGAATAAAAGAGGGGATTCCCGGCCTGCCTGTACCAAGGTCCCCGAAACGTGTGCGTGAGCGAATAAAAGAGGGGTCACCTGGCCTGCCTGTACCAGGGCCCCCGAAACGGATGTTATTTGTCCTGTTGCAGGTGCCGTGCCAACTTCTGAGCCCCGCTATAACAGGGTGAAAAGGGGAAAACGGCCAGTGTTTGCGGCCATTTGTGCCTTCGGGCGGTGCGTCTGGCACAGAAACGGTGCAACCATGCGCCTAAATGAAAAAGGGCCGCGAAGCGGCCCTTTTCAGGTGTTCTGCAGTCGTCTACGCCTGGTGGTCTTCACCTTCCTCTTCGTCACCACCGGCTACGTTCATGCCTAGTTCCTTGATCTTGCGCGTCAAGGTATTGCGACCCCATCCCAGCAACAGTGCCGCATCTCGGCGCCGCCCGGCGGTGTGCTTGAGGGCCGTCTCGATCATGATGCGCTCGAAACTCGGAACGGCGCTGTCAAGCAGGCTGGTCTGCCCGCGCGCCAGTGCCTGGTCCGCCCACTGGCGCAGTGCTTGCTCCCAGTTGGTAACCGGTGCGGCATCCTGTGGCAGATTCAACAACTCAGGTGGCAGGTCGCCGATCAATACCTCACGGCTCGAAGCCATTACCGTGATCCAGCGGCAGGTGTTTTCCATCTGGCGCACGTTGCCCGGCCATGGCAGGTTGCGGATGAACTCCTCGGTCTCTGGCTTGAGTACCTTGGGTTCTACCGATAGCTCTTGGGCCGCCCGGGCCAGGAAGTGGCGGGCAAGGGCGGGAATGTCTTCACGGCGGTCCGCCAACCGAGGGATATGAATGCGGATGACGTTCAGGCGATGGAACAAGTCCTCGCGGAACTTTCCGGCCTGCACCAGCGCTTCCAGGTTCTGATGGGTAGCAGCAATGATGCGCACGTCGACCTTGACCGGAATGTGGCCGCCTACGCGATAGAACTCGCCGTCGGCCAACACACGCAGCAGGCGCGTCTGGGTATCGGCCGGCATGTCGCCGATCTCATCGAGAAACAGCGTGCCGCCGTCCGCTTGTTCGAAGCGCCCTCGACGCAGGTTGGCCGCGCCGGTGAAAGCGCCTTTTTCATGGCCAAACAGCTCAGACTCCATCAGGTCCTTGGGGATTGCCGCCATGTTCAGGGCGATGAAGGGTGCGGCTGCGCGCGGGCTGTGCCGATGCAGCGCGTGGGCGACCAATTCCTTGCCCGTACCGGACTCGCCATTGATCAGCACGGTAATGTTGGAATGGCTCAGACGGCCGATGGCGCGGAACACCTCTTGCATCGCCGGCGCTTCACCGATGATTTCAGGGGTTCGCGCCAGGTTTTGTGGAACTTCCAACCCTTGCTGCTCCTGGGCGTGCTGGTTGGCACGCTTGACCAGGGCAACCGCTTCGTCCACATCGAAAGGTTTGGGCAAATACTCGAAAGCACCGCCCTGATATGACGCCACGGCGCTGTCCAGGTCCGAGTGCGCGGTCATGATGATGACCGGCAGGCGAGGGTGCTGGTCGCGTATCTGCGCCAACAGCTCCAGACCACTGGAGCCAGGCATGCGGATGTCGGAAATGATCACGTCTGGCTGCTGACGGGCCAGTCGGCCCATGACGCCCTCGGCACTGTCGAAGCTCTGGGTGGTCATCCCTTCCTGTTGCAGGGCTTTTTCAAGGACCCAGCGAATGGAGCGATCATCGTCGACGATCCATACGGTTTCACTTCGGCTCATGAGGCGGTGGCTCCTTGTTCCAGGGGCAGATAGATAGAGAAGGCGGTGTGACCTGCGTGGCTTTCACACTCGATCAGCCCCTGGTGCTGACTGATGATGTTTTGGGTAATGGCCAGGCCCAGGCCGGTACCGTCCGGGCGACCACTGACCATGGGATAGAAAAGGGTGTCCTGCAGCTCGGCAGGGATGCCGGGGCCGTTGTCGATGATCTCGACGCGCGCCACCAGGCGATGGCGCACGTGACCGATGGTGAACTGGCGCAGTGCCCGGCTGCGCAAGGTGATGCGGCCCAGGCGCAGCTCATTTTGCGAGCTGATGGCCTGCATGGCGTTGCGCACGATGTTGAGCACAGCCTGGATCATCTGTTCGCGGTCGATCAGCACGTCCGGAAGGCTAGGGTCATAGTCACGCGCCAGGGTGATGCAGCCCTGGCTCTCGGCCTCCACCAGGCTGCATACCCGCTCCAGCACCTCATGGATGTTGGTCATGGCCAGCGACGGCAGCTTGTTCGAGCCCAGCATGCGATCGACCAGGTTACGCAGGCGGTCAGCTTCCTCGATGATCACGTTGGTGTAATCACGCAAGCTCTCTTCGGGTAACTGACGCGCCAGCAATTGTGCTGCACCGCGGATGCCGCCCAAGGGGTTCTTGATCTCATGGGCCAAGCCGCGCACCAGCATCTTGGTGGTCTCCTGCTTGCTTAGCTGGGCTTCTTCCTTGGTGATGCGCAGGAGGCGATCGCGTGGGTGGACCTCCAGCAGCAGCAGGGTCTGGCTCAGGTGCAGGATCGGTGTAACGGCATAGTCCACCGTGATGGTCTGCCCCGTCAGCGAGGTCAACTGGGCTTCACGCTTGGTAAAGGGGTGTGCCTGCTCCACGGCCTGGCGCAGCGAGCTCAACGCTTCGGTGGACTCGGTGAACAGCTCGCTGATGAACTGCCCGTGGCTGCGCTGGCCACTGACGGCCAGCAGCATTTCGGCGGCCGGGTTCATGTATTCCAGCCGCAGCTCGGCGTTGAGCAGCAGCGTGGCCGTGGTCAGGTTGTCCAGAAGCAGACGGTGTTGTGCATCACTGATGGTCATGGTGCGGCGTCGACCTCTTTCGGTGCTTGCTGGCAAAGGAGCCGCGCTGTGCGCGACACATCCAGTGGTTGCTGTTGGTCTGGAAATGCAAGAAACAAACCAAGGCGCCGAAAAGAGGCAGATTCGACAGGATCCTGTAACTTTTCGCCCAGATTCGCACCAGAAGACGCTGCATTAACGTTTCAGGTGCTTCATTTTGGAATAAATAACGGTGCAACCAGGAAATTGCTGCACCATTTTGGAGCATAGGGCTTTTACGAGGGATCGCAAAGCTGGCCAGTTGCCCTGATCAGGCCCTGCTTCATCAGCGGTGCACTTGGCCGGCTTGCAATAGCGCTAGCCACGCGCTTCGCACAGGCCCGCCCGTCCTGACGCCTGAATGCCGCAAGCTG
The DNA here is from genome assembly GCF_900230165.1 of Pseudomonas sp. URMO17WK12:I9. Classification (NCBI taxonomy): domain Bacteria; kingdom Pseudomonadati; phylum Pseudomonadota; class Gammaproteobacteria; order Pseudomonadales; family Pseudomonadaceae; genus Pseudomonas; species Pseudomonas sp. URMO17WK12:I9. The sequence goes on from NZ_OCMQ01000005.1 coordinate 154,866, forward strand.
TTCAAGCAATTGACTTTCGAGCCTGTCCAGCTGCGGGCGAATGACCGTTTGCAGGTCCGCCCGCAGGTGGTGCGGCGCTTGTCCTGCCAAGCGCCATTGGTGCAGCAGGGTGTACTGCACAAGCTTGTTGGCTTCCATCTGGTCGGCAAAAAAGGCTTCGGTATCGTGCGGGGCCAGGCCAAACACAGGTGCAGCCACCTGCACGCGCATCAGGACCTCTTGCTCGCGTTCAGTGGCTTGCACGGGTTGCCCTTTGTCCCACTTGTGCAAGGCAACGGCCTGCGCAATGGCCAGGCGCTGCTCAATGGTAGCTAACAACGGCTCAAGAGCAGGGTGTTGCGGTGCAGCAGCAGTGCAGCCAGTCAAGCTGAACGCTGTAAACAGACAAAGCAGTCGATTGCGCATACAGGGTGCCTCCTAGGGATGGAGGTCTGATTCTGAGAGGGATGGGCAACGCACCGAGGTAGGTAACTTCCGAAATGCCTGAAGTCCAAAACGCAAACGGCCTCCCAAGGGAGGCCGTTTCGATCCAGTCATCGGCGCCAGGCGCCGATCAGATCAGCAGCTGTAGTACAGCTCGTATTCCAGCGGATGGACGAAGGTACGGACCTTGATTTCTTCTTCGCTCTTGAGCTCGATGAACGCGTCGATGAAATCATCGGAGAACACGCCGCCCTTGGTCAGGAACGCACGGCCCTTGTCCAGCTCTTCCAGGGCTTCCTTCAGGCTGCCGCACACCTGTGGGATGTCCTTGGCCTCTTCAGGCGGCAGGTCATACAGGTTTTTGTCGGCTGCATCGCCTGGGTGGATCTTGTTCTGGATGCCGTCCAGGCCAGCCATCAGCAAGGCCGCGAAGGCCAGGTACGGGTTAGCCGATGGGTCTGGGAAACGCGCCTCGATACGGCGGGCTTTCGGGCTGCCGACATAAGGGATACGGATCGAAGCCGAACGGTTGCGTGCCGAGTAGGCCAGCATCACGGGTGCCTCGAAACCTGGGACCAGACGCTTGTACGAGTTGGTCGACGGGTTGGTGAAGCCGTTCAGGGCCTTGCCGTGCTTGATGATGCCGCCGATGAAGTACAGGGCGGTGTCGGACAGGCCGGCATAGCCTTCACCTGCGAAGGTGTTCTTGCCGTCTTTCCAGATCGACATGTGCACATGCATACCCGAGCCGTTGTCGCCGTACAGCGGCTTCGGCATGAAGGTAGCGGTGCGGCCGTAGGCGTCGGCAACGTTGTGCACGACGTACTTGAGGGCCTGGACTTCGTCGGCCTTCTTCACCAGGGTGTTGAACTTGACGCCGATTTCGTTCTGGCCGGCAGTGGCCACTTCATGGTGGTGCACTTCGACCAGCTGGCCCATCTCTTCCAGTGCGTTGCACATGGCAGTACGGATTTCGTGGTCGTGGTCGAATGGCGGTACTGGGAAGTAGCCACCTTTGACGCCTGGGCGGTGGCCTTTGTTGCCGCCTTCGATATCGGCACCGGTCATCCACGAGCCTTGCTCGGAGAAGATCTTGAACATCGAGCCGGAGATGTCCGACTGGAACTTCACTTCGTCGAAGATGAAGAACTCAGGCTCCGGGCCGGCGAACACGGTGTCACCGATGCCAGTGCTCTTGAGGTATTCCTCGGCGCGCTTGGCGATCGCACGTGGGTCACGGTCGTAGCCCTGCATGCTCGACGGGTCGACGATGTCACAGGTAATGATCAGCGTCGGCTCTTCGGTGAACGGGTCCAGAACGGCAGTCTCGTCTACCGGCATCAGGATCATGTCGGAGGCTTCGATGCCTTTCCAGCCAGCGATGGAGGAGCCGTCGAACATCTTGCCGACTTCGAAGAAGTCTTCGTCCAACGCATCACGCGCCGGCATGGTCACGTGGTGCTGAGTACCTTTGGTGTCCGTGAAACGCAGATCAATCCACTTGACGTCATGATCTTTGATGAGCTGAACCGACTTCGACATGTTGTCCTCCGGATGGTCTAGGGCACGGTTGGCCGCCGCCCTGGAAAAAGGGTGTTGCCGGGCGCGGATAGTCGGCCAAGCTTACCTGCCTCACAAGGGAGCAAATTGCATGCCAGTGCCCGAAAATGGCGAGGTCGGGACAGAAGGGGGCGTTTGTGGGCATCTGGCTGGGGCTGCAGGGAGAAATGTGCACCCTTACGATGCGATTTTTTTAATTGTCGCACCAATAAGGTGCATTGGGTCGAATGGCGTTGAATGGGATCGTACTCGACGTATTAGGCCGACTGGATGCAATGGGCCGTCTGCTCAAGATCGCAGATACCGCCTTCAAGCCCCGACGTGCGGTGTCTCAAGTTGGCTTCCTGCATTTTTCTGCAAGCTTCTGCTCAAAAGTTGGTCAAATCCTGAGCAATTTCCGATATAATTCGCGCCCCTCATTTTCGGCAGGCCCTGCGCGCGCTGTAAACCAATGAAACTTATCGTCAAAGTCTTCCCAGAGATCACCATCAAGAGCCGGCCGGTGCGCAAGCGCTTCATCCGTCAGCTCGCCAAGAACATCCGCAACGTGCTCAAGGATCTGGATCCTGAGCTCGTGGTCGATGGTGTCTGGGACAACCTCGAGGTAATCACCCGCATCGAGGACGAGAAGGTTCAGCGCGAGATCGTCGAGCGCCTGACCTGTACACCGGGTATTACCCACTTCCTGCAGGTCGAGGAGTACCCCCTGGGCGACTTCGACGACATCGTCGCCAAGTGCAAGCAGCACTTCGGCCACCTGCTGGCCGGCAAGCACTTTGCGGTGCGTTGCAAGCGCGGTGGGCACCACGACTTCACGTCGATGGACGTCGACCGCTACGTTGGCAGCCAGCTGCGCCAGCAGTGCGGTGCGGCCGGCATCACGTTGAAGAACCCGGAAGTGCTGGTACGCATCGAAATCCGCAACCAGCGCCTGTTCGTGATCCACAACCAGCACCAAGGGATTGGCGGCTACCCGCTGGGCGCCCTGGAGCAGACCCTGGTCCTGATGTCCGGCGGGTTCGACTCTACCGTGGCCGCCTACCAGATGATGCGTCGCGGCCTGATGACGCACTTCTGCTTCTTCAACCTCGGCGGACGTGCCCACGAACTGGGCGTGATGGAAGTGGCACACTTCCTTTGGAAGAAGTACGGCAGCAGCCAGCGCGTGCTGTTCATCAGCGTACCCTTCGAGGAAGTGGTCGGCGAGATCCTCAACAAGGTCGACAACAGCTACATGGGCGTCACCCTCAAGCGCATGATGCTCCGTGCCGCGGCGCGAATGGCCGAGCGCCTTGAGATCGACGCGCTGGTGACTGGCGAAGCCATATCCCAGGTATCCAGCCAGACCCTGCCGAACCTGTCGATCATCGACTCGGCCACCGACAAGCTGGTGCTGCGCCCTCTGCTGGCGACCCACAAGCAGGACATCATCGACCAGGCCAACGCCATCGGTACCGCTGATTTCGCCAAGCACATGCCCGAATACTGCGGCGTGATTTCGGTGAACCCGACTACCCATGCCAAGCGTCACCGCATGGAGCACGAAGAAAAGCAGTTCGAGATGCAGGTACTCGAGCGCGCCATCGAGCGCGCCAAGTTCATCTCCATCGACCATGTGATCGATGAGCTGGGCAAGGACATCGAGATCGAAGAAGTGGCCGAGGCATTGCCGGGCCAGATCGTCATCGATATCCGCCACCCCGACGCCCAGGAGGACGAGCCTCTGGCGATCGACGGTATCGAAGTCCAGGCGCTTCCGTTCTATGCCATCAACAGCAAGTTCAAGCACCTGGACCCCACGCGCCAGTACTTGCTGTATTGCGACAAAGGTGTGATGAGCCGTCTGCACGCACACCACCTGCTCAGTGAGGGACATGCCAATGTGCGTGTTTATCGTCCGGCATAAGACGCCAGGGCTGTATGGCGGCAGCATCCGCCATCGCCCTCCCGACCTGCGGGCCCGCTGAGCCTCAAACGTACTTATTCGCCGCCTACACTGGCGGCAACCGAATCCTCTGATCGAGATACAGTTGTGATCGAAAATCTGCGTAACATCGCCATCATCGCCCACGTTGACCATGGCAAAACCACCCTGGTAGACAAACTCCTGCGCCAGTCGGGCACGCTCGAGCGTAACGAGCTCAACGACGAGCGCGTGATGGACTCCAACGACCAGGAAAAAGAGCGCGGCATCACCATTCTGGCGAAGAACACCGCCATCAACTGGAACGGCTACCACATCAACATCGTCGACACCCCCGGCCACGCCGACTTCGGTGGCGAGGTTGAGCGTGTGATGTCGATGGTTGACTCCGTGCTGCTGCTGGTCGATGCCCAGGACGGCCCGATGCCACAGACCCGCTTCGTGACCAAGAAGGCCTTCGAAGCTGGCCTCAAGCCAATCGTGGTCATCAACAAGGTCGACCGCCCGGGCGCGCGTCCTGACTGGGTTCTGGACCAGATCTTCGATCTGTTCGACAACCTGGGCGCCACCGATGAGCAGCTGGACTTCAAAGTCGTCTACGCCTCGGCCCTGAACGGCATTGCCGGCCTGGACCACACCGACATGGCCGAAGACATGACCCCGCTGTACCAGTCGATCATCGACAACGTACCTGCGCCTTCGGTTGACCGTGACGGCCCGTTCCAGATGCAAATCTCGGCACTGGACTACAACAGCTTCCTGGGTGTGATCGGCGTTGGCCGCATCGCCCGTGGTCGCGTCAAGCCGAACACCCCGGTTGTCGCCATCGACACCAATGGCAAGAAGCGTAACGGCCGTATCCTCAAGCTGATGGGCCACCACGGTCTGCACCGCGTCGACGTTGAAGAAGCCCAGGCTGGCGACATCGTCTGCATCAGCGGTTTCGACGAGCTGTTCATCTCCGACACCCTGTGCGACCCAACCGCCGTCGAAGCGATGAAGCCACTGACCGTTGACGAGCCAACCGTGTCCATGACCTTCCAGGTCAACGACTCGCCGTTCTGCGGCAAGGAAGGCAAGTTCGTCACCAGCCGGAACATCAAGGACCGTCTGGACAAGGAACTGCTGTACAACGTAGCCCTGCGCGTTCAGGAAACCGATTCTCCTGACAAGTTCAAGGTATCGGGCCGTGGCGAGCTGCACCTGTCGGTGCTGATCGAAACCATGCGTCGCGAAGGCTTCGAGATGGCCGTGGGCCGTCCGGAAGTGATCATTCGTGAAGTCGACGGCGTCAAGCAAGAGCCGTTCGAAAACGTCACCATCGACATCCCTGAAGAATCCCAGGGCAAGGTCATGGAAGAGATGGGCCTGCGTAAGGGCGACCTGACCAACATGGTTCCGGATGGCAAGGGCCGTGTGCGCCTTGAGTACAACATCCCGGCCCGTGGCCTGATCGGCTTCCGTAACCAGTTCCTGACCCTGACCAACGGTGCAGGCATCCTGACCTCGATCTTCGATCGCTACGACACCATGAAGTCGGGCCAGATGTCCGGCCGTCTGAACGGTGTACTGGTGTCGGTCGAAACCGGCAAGGCCCTGACCTACTCCCTGGAAACCCTGCAAGCGCGCGGCAAGCTGTTCGTCGAGCACGGTCAGGAAATCTACGGTGGTCAGATCATCGGCCTGAACAGCCGCGACAACGACCTGGGTGTGAACCCGACCAAAGGCAAGAAGCTCGACAACATGCGTGCTTCGGGCAAAGACGAAGTCATCGCCCTGGTACCGCCAGTGCGTCACACCCTGGAACAGGCCCTGGAATTCATCCAGGACGACGAGCTGTGCGAAGTCACGCCGAAGTCGATCCGTCTGCGCAAAAAGATCCTGGACGAAGGCGAGCGTACCCGCGCTGCCAAGAAAGCCAAGAACTGAGTTAGCTCAGGCTGAATGAAAACGCCCCCCGTCGAAAGGCTGGGGGCGTTTTTGTTTGTCTGGCGACTCGTTGTCCTGTCGGTGGCCAGCTAGGCTCCAGCGGTATGCAAATACCGACAGGTTATCGACCCCTATTGGGTCTTAGCGCCCAACCACCTTCGGCTTGTACGCACAATACCCCGGCCGTGGCCCGACCTTCGGATGGTTGCGGCAGGTGTCGGGGCGCTTGTCATAAATGGTGCACAGGCGGCTCTTACGATCCAGGTACATGCAATCGTCGTTGCTCATGCGCGTCAGGGTGAAGATGCCCGACTTCTGGTTGAAGCGCTCGATGATGCCTTCTTTCTGCAAACGCTTGGCCACGTTTTTAGGCGGCTCGTCTTTTTCGAATTCATCCACCACGCCGATGCGGATCAGGTCCTTGATCTTGACCTCCACCGGCAAGGTGCAGCAAGTTGAATGGCAGCCGCCGCACATGTGGCTGGCATAGCGCTGCCAAGTCTCCAGGCGGTCGACTTCGGCAGCGGCGATCAGGGTCGTTTTCATCGTTTTATGAGGCGGATCACGGTATAGGGCGCGCGATGATACCGGAATTGCTCAATTTATGAACAATTTTATGACCGGTTGCATGCGGCCACGCAAATACTCGAACACTGGTGATTGCGGCCGGTCGAAGCGTCTAGGCTCAACATTTGCTTTCTGCTCTTGTCCATTTGCCCCGAGGATGACGCATGTCCCAGGAACCCAAAGCGCGTGACGCTGAAGTCGCGGATTTTCGCGCTGCAGTGCTGGATAAACTTACCTATGCCGTCGGCAAGGACCCGGAGCATGCTTTCGACCATGACTGGTTCGAAGCCATCGCCCTGGCTGCGCGCGACCATATGGTCGATCACTGGATGGACCATACCCGGCAATCCTACCGACGCAGTCAGAAGCGGGTGTATTACCTCTCCCTGGAGTTCCTGATCGGTCGGCTGCTGTATGACAGCCTGAGCAACCTGGGCTTGCTGGACATCGCGCGCGACGCGCTGGATGGCCTGGACGTGGACCTGGAGCGCATTCGCTTGCTTGAGCCCGACGCGGCGCTGGGCAACGGCGGTTTGGGCCGGTTGGCAGCGTGCTTCATGGAAAGCATGTCAACGCTGGGCATTGCCGCGCATGGTTACGGTATCCGCTACGAGCACGGGCTGTTCCGGCAGGCCATGGTGGACGGTTGGCAGCAGGAACAGACGGAAAACTGGCTGGATTTCGGCAACCCATGGGAATTCGAGCGGGCCGAAGTCATCTACCCCATCAGTTTTGGTGGCAGCGTCGAAACGGTCAGCGACACGCATGGCAACCAGCGCCAGGTGTGGTCTCCCAGCGAAACCGTCCGGGCGGTGGCGTACGACACGCCGGTCGTTGGCTGGAGAGGCTCCAGCGTCAATACCTTGCGCCTGTGGCGTGCACGGGCGCTGGAGGAACTGCACCTGGAGCGCTTCAATGCAGGGGACCACCTGGGCGCCGTTGCCGAGGTAGCGCGCGCCGAAAGCATCTCCCGCGTACTGTACCCGGCCGACAGTACCGAGGCTGGCCAGGAGCTGCGCCTGCGCCAGGAGTACTTCTTCGTGTCAGCATCGCTGCAAGACCTGCTGCGTCGGCACCTGAACATGCACGACAACTTGCTCAACCTGCCCGATGCGGCGGCTATCCAGCTCAACGACACCCACCCCTCCATCGCCGTGGCCGAGCTGATGCGGTTGCTGGTCGACGAACATCAAATCCCCTGGGACACCGCCTGGGAAGTGACTGTGGGCACCTTGGCCTACACCAACCACACCTTGCTGCCCGAGGCCCTGGAAACCTGGCCGGTGGCCCTGATGGAGCGCATGCTGCCCAGGCACATGCAGATCATCTACCTGATCAACGCCTACCATATCGATTCGTTGCGTGCCAAAGGCATGCATGATTTCGACCTGCTGCGTGCCGTGTCCTTGATCGAAGAAGACAACGGCCGGCGGGTGCGCATGGGCAACCTGGCGTTCCTTGGCTCACACAGCGTCAATGGCGTATCGGCGCTGCACAGCCAGTTGATGAAGAGCACGGTCTTTTCCGAGCTGCACAAGCTGTACCCCCAGCGGATCAACAACAAGACCAACGGCATCACCTTCCGCCGCTGGCTCTATCAGTCCAACCCCCAACTGACCGGCATGCTGGTGGAGGCATTGGGCCCCGAGCTGCTGGACGACCCTGAGCGCCTGCTGACCGGGCTGGTTCCGTTCGCCGACAAAGCCAGTTTCTGCAAGCAGTTCGCAGCGCAGCGGCTGCACAGCAAGCGTGCATTGGCGAGCATCATCCAGGATCGCGTGGGCGTTACGGTGAACCCGGAAGCGATGTTCGACGTGCAGGTCAAGCGCATCCACGAGTACAAGCGGCAACTGCTCAACCTGCTGCACACCGTAGCGTTGTACCAGGCTATTCGCCACGACCCGGGTACGCACTGGGTACCCCGGGTCAAGATCTTCGCGGGCAAGGCAGCGGCCAGCTACCATCAGGCCAAACTCATCATCAAGCTGACCAACGACATCGCCCGGGTGGTCAACAACGATCCCACCGTGCGCGGCCTGCTCAAGGTCGTATTCCTGCCCAATTACAACGTAAGCCTGGCCGAAAGCATCATCCCGGCGGCGGACCTTTCCGAGCAGATATCCACGGCCGGCTACGAGGCCTCGGGTACCAGCAACATGAAGTTCGGCCTCAATGGCGCCCTGACCATCGGCACCCTCGATGGCGCGAACGTGGAGATGAGCGAGCAGGTCGGCCCCGACAACATGTTCATCTTCGGCTTGACGGCGCAGCAAGTGGAAGCGCGCAAGCGCGCCGGCGATTTCGGCGCCTCGGCTGCCATCGCGGCCTCCGGGCGCTTGAACGACGTGTTGCAGGCCATCCGCAGCGGTGTGTTTTCCTCGGACGACCCTTCGCGTTACACCGGTCTGATCGATGGCCTGATTGGCTACGACCGCTTCATGGTCTGTGCTGATTTCGATGCCTACTGGGACGCTCAGCAGCGGGTGGAAGACCTGTGGCACAAGCCGCAGCAGTGGTGGCGCATGGCAGTGCTGAACACGGCACGCATGGGCTGGTTCTCGTCGGACAGGACCATCCGCGAGTACGCGACCGAGATCTGGAAGGCGCTGGACTGACACAGGGCAGGCCAGGTGGGCACCGCCACCTGGCTCGTCGACGTTGCCAGCAGCAGCGATCACAGTCCGCCCGGCGCCAGCATGGGGCCGGGCAGCCCTGTGCCGACCGTCGGCCTGGCGAGCGCTGAACTCCCGATCCATTGTGCCGTCTGACAGCCGTGGCGAGTCTCATCGCTCGCTAGCCCGCCGCTCTCCCTGTAAACTGCGTGGGTTTTCCATCCCCAATCCTGTTGGAGCCATACATGTCCCGCGTTACCCTGAGTCGCTATCTGATTGAGCAGACCCGCAGCAACAATACCCCTGCCGATCTGCGCTTCCTGATCGAAGTGGTGGCGCGTGCGTGCAAGGAAATCAGCCATCACGTGTCCAAGGGCGCCCTTGGCGGTGTGCTGGGCAGCATGGGCACCGAAAACGTCCAGGGCGAAGTCCAGAAGAAGCTGGACGTCATCTCCAACGACATCCTGCTCGAAGCCAACGAATGGGGCGGTCACCTGGCCGGCATGGCGTCCGAGGAAATGGACAACGCCTACCAGATTCCGGGTCGCTACCCCAAAGGTGCCTACCTGCTGGTCTTCGACCCGCTCGACGGCTCCTCCAACATCGACGTCAACGTGTCGGTCGGTACCATCTTCTCGGTACTGCGTTGCCCTAACGAGTACCTGAGCCAGAACGAAACCCTGAACGAAAATGCCTTCCTGCAGCCGGGCACCGAGCAGGTTGCGGCCGGCTACGCCATCTATGGCCCGCAGACCATGCTGATTCTGACCCTGGGCAACGGCGTCAAGGGCTTCACCCTGGACCGCGAACTGGGTAGCTTCGTGCTGACCCACGAGAACATCAGCATTCCGGAAACCACCGCCGAATTCGCCATCAACATGTCCAACCAGCGTCACTGGGAAGCCCCGGTACAGCGCTACGTGGGCGAGCTGCTGGCAGGCGAGACCGGCCCGCTGAAAAAGAACTACAACATGCGTTGGATCGCCTCGATGGTGGCCGACGTACACCGTATCCTCACCCGTGGCGGCCTGTTCATGTACCCGCGTGATGCCCGTGAGCCGAGCAAGCCGGGCAAGCTGCGCCTGATGTACGAAGCCAACCCGATGTCGTTCATCATCGAACAGGCCGGTGGCGCGTCCACCAACGGCTACGACCGCATCCTCGACATTCAGCCAGAGAGCCTGCACCAGCGTGTGTCGGTGATCCTGGGCTCGAAGGAAGAGGTTGAGCGCGTCACCGCCTACCACAAGGAGTAAGTCATGCTCGCACCTTGGCAGCCTTTGCTGGAATGGTGGTTCGGTTGGGGCACCAGCGCCCAGGCCGTGGCTGACGAGAAGAGCGCCCAATGGTTCGGCAAGCATCACGACGCCGAGGCCCAGGCGCTGTTCGGTGAGCTTGTCGACCAGGCCTTGGCAGGTGGGCTCGACGAGTGGCAGCAGAGCCCTCAGGGCTGGCTTGGGCTTCTGCTACTGCTCGATCAGCTGCCACGCATGATCTACCGCGACACGCCACGTGCGTTCGAGGGTGATCGGCGTGCGCAAGTGGTCGCCCTTCAGGGGTTGCAGAAGGACTGGGATTATCAGTTGCTCCCGATCCAGCGGGTATTCGTGCTGCTGGTGCTCGAGCATGCCGAAGTGCTGGACTGGCAGAACATGTCCGTCGAGCGCTACCAGGTGCTGCTTGACGAGCAACCTGAAGCCAACCGTCGGTTGTTCGAAGGCTTCCTGGATTATGCCCAGCAACACCAGCGGGTAATCGAGCGGTTTGGCCGGTTCCCGCACCGCAACCTCGTGCTGGACAGGCCCAGTACCAGTGAAGAGATGGATTTTCTGCTCGAGCCGGGTTCCAGGTTCTGAAGCAGCGCTCTACGTCCAATGACTGAGGCCGCCCTCCATGGGCTAATGCGATTGACTTGACACTAATGGGGCCGCACAGCGGCCCCATTAGTGTCTGCTGTTTCAGACCCGGCCCAGGCACGTAAAACCCCATATTGAACACACCAAGCCCCGGGCGGCTCATTCGAATAAGCCATTTTCCCGATCAGCGGTAGCGGTCTTGGGCAGGTCCAACAGGGAACCTGGGAGGCATTTTCCCGTCGAAGGGCACTGCAGGCCACTCGCCTGCTCCCTCGTTCAGGAGTGTCTTCATGTCGTTGCGTTCCCTCGCCCTGTTGTCGCTGTGTGTCGTGCTCGCCGCCTGCAGCAAGATCAATCAGGAAAACTATTCCAAACTCAAGGCCGGCATGAGCAAGGCCGAGGTCGAGCAATTGCTCGGCACGCCGACCGAGTGTTCTGGCGCCTTGGGCATGAGCAGTTGCACGTGGGGGGACGAGCGGAGCTTCATCAGCGTGCAGTACGCGTCGGACAAGGTCTTGATGTATTCGGGGCAGGGTCTCAAATGAGGGCTGCCGGGCTACTGTTGGGCCTGTGCCTGACCCTCTTGCTCGGCGGGTGCGCGGGGTCGATGAACGACCCGCTTGCACCGAAGACCGCGGGGCAGGTGGATCTCAAGCGTTACCAGGGCAAGTGGTACGAGCTTGCACGCTTGCCCATGCGCTATCAGGCCGGCTGCGAACAGTCGGAGGCCCATTACAACCTCAAACCCGACGGGTCATTCGGTTTGCTGAACCGCTGCCGCACCCTGGGTGACGAGTGGCTGCGTGCCGAAGGCCGTGCCTACATCGAGGCGCCAGGGCATACCGACAGGCTGTGGGTGGAATTCGACAACTGGTTCACACGCCTGGTCCCTGGCGTTGCCAGGGGCGAATACTGGATCTTGTATGTGGACGAGCGCTACCGCACCGCGGTTGTCGGCAGCCCGGACCGCAAGTACTTGTGGATTCTGTCACGCACGCCCAGCTTGCCGGCCTGGGAGCGCGAACACTTGCTCGCCAAGGCCCGCCAGCAGGGCTACGACACCAGCCGGTTGATCTGGCGAGCTTCCGACCAGCAGATCGTCAAGATGCACTGAGTGGGTTGCAGGCGTGGTGGGCGGAAGCGAACGTCATGCCTACCCGGGGCCTGCTGTAGCGCCTCAGCTCGAATCGCGGCCGCCGCTAAGCGGCCTTGATAGGGTCATCCCAAAAGCTGCCGCAGTACCTGAGCGAATGCCGCGCGGCTTTGCTCCTCTTGCAGATGATGGCCTTGGCGTACCACCCATTGGCCATTGACCATCACGTCGCGAACCTGCCGGTCACCGCCGGCAAACAGCCACCGATTGAGAATGCCATCACCGTCGGCCATGGCGATGTAGGGGTCCTGATCATCAAGCACCAGCCAGTCGGCGCGCTTGCCTACAGCCAGTTCGCCAATGGGCTGACCCAGCGCCTGTGCACCCCCTGCCCACGCAGCGTCGAGCAAGGTGCGCCCGACCATCGGTTGCTCGCGGCGATGCAAGCGGTTGCGTCGCTGGTCGCGCAGGCGCTGGCCGTACTCCAGCCAGCGCAGCTCTTCAACCACGCTTAGCGAGACATGGCTGTCCGAACCAATCCCCAGGCGCCCGCCCTGTGCCAGGTAGTCTGTGGCCGGGAAAATGCCGTCGCCCAGGTTGGCTTCGGTCGTCAGGCACAATCCCGCCACGGCGCCGCTGCGGGCCATGGCTGTCACTTCGTCCGGCTGGGCGTGTGTGGCGTGCACCAGGCACCAGCGCTCATCCACGGCCACGTGCTCATACAGCCATTGCAAGGGTCGCAGGCCGCTCCAGGCCAGGCAGTCATCGACTTCCCGTTGCTGCTCGGCAATATGAATGTGCACCGGGCATTTGTCGTCACTGGCCGCCAATACCCCGGCGATCTGCCCAGGCGTCACGGCCCGCAGCGAGTGAAAGCACAAGCCCAGCCCCTGCGCCGGTTGCGCGGCCAGCAGCGGCGCCAATTGCGCCTGCAAACGCAGGTAGTGATCGGTGGACTGGATGAACCGGCGCTGGCCATCGCTTGGCGTTTGGCCGCCAAACCCTGCATGGCTGTAGAGTACCGGCAGCAGGGTCAGGCCGATGCCGCTCTGCGTGGCCGCTGCGCTGATCCGGCGAGACAACTCGGTCGGGTCTGCATACGCATTGCCTGCCTGGTCATGGTGCACGTAATGGAATTCCGCCACCGCGGTATAGCCCGCTTTGAGCATCTCGATGTAGAGCTGGCGGGCGATGACCTGCAGCTGCTCAGGCGTGATCTGCCCGACCAGCCGGTACATGAGGTCGCGCCAGGTCCAGAAGCTGTCATTGGGGTCGCCGACGACCTCGGCAAGCCCGGCCATGGCCCGCTGGAACGCGTGGGAGTGCACATTCGGCATACCGGGAAGTAGGGGCCCCGCCAGACGCTCTGCGCCGTCGGCGCAAGCGCCGGCTTCAATGCGTGTCAGGAACCCGTCCGTACCGACGTCTAAGCGCACGTCTCGGGCCCACCCCGTAGGCAACAAGGCGCGTTGGGCAAAATAGGCGGGCATTGCAGGCTCCTGTTCTTGTTAGCTTGTATATACATATACAGGCGTTTGCCTGCCGGGTAAACTCCGGCAAGCTAACGCTCATTTCTTATGCACAAGGATTTCTGGCCGTGCCGACACCTCCTGCCAACGCGCTGGTTGCCCCCATGGGCGAAGGCCCGGCGCCGCTGTACGCGCGGGTCAAACAGATGATCAAGCAGCACATCGACGACGGTAGCTGGCCGCCGCATCACCGTGTGCCCTCGGAAAGCGAACTGGTCAGCCAACTGGGCTTCAGCCGCATGACCATCAATCGCGCCCTGCGCGAGCTCACAGCCGAGGGGCTGTTGGTGCGCATGCAAGGTGTCGGCACCTTCGTAGCCGAGCCCAAAGGCCGCTCGGCGCTGTTCGAAGTGAACAACATCGCCGACGAAATCGCCGCACGCGGGCACCGGCATAGCTGCCAGGTCGTGGTGCTTGCCGAGGAAGCTGCAGGTTCCGAGCGAGCGCTGGCCTTGAACATGCGCGAAGGTCAGCGGGTATTTCATTCACTGATCGTGCATTTCGAGAACGATACCCCGGTGCAGATCGAAGATCGCTACGTCAATGCGGCCGTGGCGCCCGAATACCTTCTGCAGGACTTCACCCGTCAGACGCCTTATGCCTATCTGTCCCAGGTAGCTCCGCTGACGGAGGGCGAGCATGTGGTCGAGGCGATCCTGGCAGAGCCTGAAGAATGCCAGCTCCTGCAAATCGAACGCGGCGAGCCATGCCTGCTGATCCGCCGCCGTACCTGGTCCGGGCGCCAGCCGGTCACGGCCGCGCGCCTGATTCACCCCGGTTCGCGCCATCGCCTGGAAGGACGTTTTGGCAAATGAGCCGATTGCATGTGTTGCAGGCGCGGGACTATCCGCGCATGCCCTGGAAAAACGGCGCTGGCTTCACCGAGGAAATCGCCCGTGACCACGGCAACGGCCTGGACGGTTTTGGCTGGCGCTTGTCGATTGCCGATATCCAGGCGTCGGGCGCTTTTTCGAGCTTCGCCGGCTACCAGCGGATCATCACCGTGCTGCAGGGCGATGGCATGCGTCTGTGGGTAGACGGCCAACTCAGCCGGCCGCTGCTGCCATTCGACGGGTTTGCGTTCGAGGGGGCAAGCGAGGTCGATTGCCACCTTATCGGCGGGCCGATTCGTGATTTCAACCTCATCTACGCACCGCAGCGCTATCGGGCGCGCTTGCAATGGCTGGAAGGTTTCAACCGTTTGCACACCTCGGCCTCGACCGTGCTGCTGTTTGCCGCCAGCCAAGCGGTAGAAGTGGCGGCGGGGCACCAGGCCCTGCAATTGGGGCGTCATGACTGCCTGCAACTGGAAGGTAACGAAGCGTTGCTGGCGTTGGACGTACAGGGGCAGTGCTGCCTGATCGAACTCGATCCCCGTTGAGCTGACCCTGGGCTGGCATCGCTTGCGGCGTCAAGGTCTGCGAATTTCACTTGTCCATGCTTGTACATACAAGTAAAGATGTGTTTGTATTGTTCCACGACACATCTGCTGCAGCCGACCGCAAAGGACATTCCCGTGACCGACAACAACAAATACCGTGACGTTGAAATCCGTGCCCCGCGTGGCAATACGCTCACTGCCAAAAGCTGGCTGACCGAAGCGCCACTGCGCATGTTGATGAACAACCTCGACCCGCAGGTCGCCGAGAACCCCAAGGAACTGGTGGTGTACGGTGGCATCGGCCGGGCCGCGCGCAACTGGGACTGCTACGACAAGATCGTCGAAACCCTGACCCGTCTGGAAGACGACGAAACCCTGCTGGTCCAGTCCGGCAAGCCGGTCGGCGTGTTCAAGACTCACAGCAACGCACCACGCGTGCTGATCGCCAACTCGAACTTGGTCCCTCACTGGGCCAGCTGGGAGCACTTCAACGAGCTGGACGCCAAAGGCCTGGCCATGTATGGCCAGATGACCGCTGGCAGCTGGATCTACATCGGCAGCCAGGGCATCGTCCAAGGCACTTACGAAACCTTCGTCGAGGCGGGTCGCCAGCACTACGGCGGCAGCCTCAAGGGCAAGTGGGTGCTGACCGCAGGTCTGGGTGGCATGGGTGGGGCCCAGCCATTGGCCGCGACCTTGGCCGGGGCTTGTTCGCTGAACATCGAGTGCCAGCAAAGCCGTATCGATTTCCGCCTGCAAACCCGCTACGTCGATGAGCAGGCCACTGACCTGGACGATGCCCTGGCGCGCATCGCCCGTTACACCGCCGAAGGCAAGGCTATTTCCATCGCCTTGCATGGCAATGCGGCCGACGTATTGCCTGAGTTGGTCAGGCGCGGGGTGCGGCCAGACATGGTCACCGACCAGACCAGCGCGCATGACCCGCTCAATGGCTACCTGCCCGCCGGCTGGACGTGGGAGCAGTACCGCGACCGCGCACAGACCGACCCGGTGGCCGTGGTCAAGGCTGCCAAGCAGTCGATGGCCGTGCATGTACAGGCCATGCTCGATTTTCAGCAGCAGGGCGTGCCCACCTTCGACTACGGCAACAACATTCGCCAGATGGCCAAGGAAGAAGGCGTGGCCAATGCGTTCGATTTCCCAGGTTTCGTGCCGGCTTACATCCGTCCACTGTTCTGCCGGGGCATCGGCCCCTTCCGCTGGGCAGCGTTGTCCGGCGAAGCCGAAGACATCTACAAGACCGATGCCAAGGTCAAGGAATTGATCCCCGACGACGCCCACCTGCACCGCTGGCTGGACATGGCCCGCGAGCGCATCAGCTTCCAAGGCTTGCCGGCCCGCATCTGTTGGGTAGGGCTGGGGCTGCGGGCCAAGCTGGGCCTGGCGTTCAACGAAATGGTGCGCAGTGGCGAGCTGTCGGCACCGATCGTGATCGGGCGCGACCATCTCGATTCGGGCTCGGTCGCCAGCCCCAACCGCGAAACCGAAGCCATGCGCGATGGCTCCGATGCGGTCTCCGACTGGCCATTGCTCAATGCCCTGCTCAATACCGCCAGTGGTGCCACCTGGGTGTCGCTGCACCATGGCGGCGGTGTCGGCATGGGCTTCTCCCAACACTCGGGCATGGTCATCGTCTGTGACGGCAGCGACGAGGCGGCGGCTCGTATCGCTCGCGTGCTGGCCAATGACCCAGGCACCGGTGTCATGCGTCACGCCGATGCCGGTTACGCTATCGCCATTGAGTGCGCGCAAGCGCAGGGGCTGGACCTGCCGATGATCACCGGCTGATCACCTCCCTCTGCAATGCACCCCACAAGGGTGATACTCGACAACAAGAAGAGGCGGGCTGGCGCTGCCGGTCATGCCTCGCGAACTGGAGTAGCAACGTGACCGAACTTACCCTCAAGCCCGGCTGCCTGACCCTGGCGCAACTGCGCACTGTGCATGCAGGCCCTGTACGGCTTCAACTCGACGCCAGCGCCGGCCCGGCCATCGATGCCAGCGTGGCCTGCGTCGAGCAGATCATCGCGCAGGACCGTACCGCCTACGGCATCAACACCGGTTTCGGACTGCTGGCGTCGACCCGTATCGCCAGCCACGACCTGGAAAACCTGCAGCGTTCGCTGGTGCTGTCGCATGCCGCCGGGATCGGTGCGCCGCTCGATGACGCGCTGGTCCGATTGATCATGGTGCTGAAGATCAACAGCCTGAGCCGCGGCTTCTCCGGTATTCGCCGCAAGGTCATCGACGCGCTGATCGCGCTGGTCAACGCCGAGGTCTATCCCCACATCCCCCTCAAAGGCTCGGTCGGCGCCTCCGGTGACCTCGCGCCGCTGGCCCACATGTCTCTGGTACTGCTGGGCGAGGGCAAGGCGCGCTACAAGGGCCAGTGGCTTGCGGCTACCGAGGCCCTGGCCATCGCCGGTCTTGAGCCGTTGACCCTGGCCGCCAAAGAGGGGCTCGCCCTGCTCAATGGTACCCAGGCCTCCACGGCCTATGCCCTGCGCGGGCTGTTCCATGGCGAAGACCTGTTCGCCGCCGCGGTCACCTGCGGCGCGCTCAGCGTGGAAGCCGCCCTTGGTTCGCGCTCGCCCTTCGATGCCCGTATCCATGCAGTGCGCGGCCAGCGCGGACAGATCGACACCGCTGCCTGCTTCAGGGCCCTGCTGGGGGACACCAGCGAGGTATCGCTTTCGCACCAGAACTGCGACAAGGTCCAGGATCCTTACTCGCTGCGCTGCCAGCCACAAGTGATGGGCGCCTGCCTCACCCAACTGCGTCAGGCTGCCGAGGTACTCGGCGTCGAGGCCAATGCCGTGTCGGACAACCCTTTGGTGTTCGCCGCCGAAGGCGACGTGGTTTCCGGCGGTAACTTCCATGCCGAGCCGGTGGCGATGGCCGCCGACAACATCGCCCTGGCCATCGCCGAAATGGGCGCGTTGAGCGAGCGCCGCATCTCGCTGATGATGGACAAGCACATGTCCCAGTTGCCGCCCTTCCTGGTGGAAAACGGTGGGGTCAACTCGGGCTTCATGATCGCCCAGGTCACCGCCGCCGCACTGGCCAGCGAGAACAAGGCCCTGTCCCACCCGCACAGCGTCGACAGCCTGCCGACCTCCGCCAACCAGGAGGACCATGTCTCAATGGCCCCGGCTGCTGGCAAGCGCCTATGGGAAATGGCTGAAAATACCCGGGGCGTGCTGGCGATCGAGTGGTTGGGCGCCTGCCAGGGCCTGGACCTGCGCAAGGGGCTCAAGACCTCCGCCAGGCTCGAACAGGCGCGCCAGGCATTACGCCGTGAAGTGCCGCACTACGACCGCGACCGGTTCTTTGCACCGGACATCGAAAAGGCCGTGCACATGCTGGCCGAAGGCAGTCTGACCGCGCTATTGCCAGCGGGCGTGCTACCAAGTCTGTAATGCGCTCGGGGGCCTTTGGTGGCGGCCCCCGTATCTCACGACCACAAAAACAATTCAAGGACGTGACATGCAACCTGCACAAGGTCTCAAGCGCGGGCTGACTGCCCGCCACATTCGTTTCATGGCCCTCGGCTCTGCCATCGGTACCGGCCTGTTCTACGGCTCGGCATCGGCCATCCAGATGGCCGGCCCGGCGGTATTGCTGGCCTATCTGATCGGCGGCGCTGCGGTATTCATGGTCATGCGGGCATTGGGCGAAATGGCCGTACACAACCCCGTGGCCGGCTCATTCGGTCACTACGCCAGCACCTACCTGGGCCCCATGGCCGGCTTTATCCTCGGCTGGACCTATGCGTTCGAGATGGTCATCGTCGCCATCGCCGATGTGACGGCGTTCGGCATCTACATGGGCTTCTGGTTCCCAGAGGTCGCCCGTTGGACATGGGTGCTGGGCATCGTCTTGGTCATCGGTGCGCTCAACCTGTGCAACGTCAAGGTGTTCGGCGAACTGGAATTCTGGCTGTCCTTGCTCAAGGTGGGCGCGATCGTGGCCATGATCCTGGCGGGCCTTGGCATCATGGCCTGCGGCTTCAGCCAGGTGGGCAGCGGGCAGGCCGTGGGCGTGGGCAACCTGTTCGAGCATGGCGGTTTCATGCCTAACGGTGTCGCCGGGTTGATCGCCTCGTTTGCAGTGGTCATGTTCGCCTTTGGCGGCATCGAGATCATCGGGGTGACCGCAGGCGAGGCCAAGGATCCGCAACGGGTGATTCCCAAGGCGATCAACGCCGTGCCCCTGCGCATCCTGCTGTTCTATGTGCTCACCCTGTTCGTGCTGATGTGCCTGTACCCCTGGCCGCAGATTGGCAGCCAGGGCAGCCCTTTTGTGCAGATCTTCAGCAATCTGGGGATCGGCTCTGCGGCTGCGGTGCTGAACGTGGTGGTGATCTCTGCGGCCGTTTCTGCCATCAACAGCGATATCTTCGGTGCGGGCCGCATGATGTATGGTCTGGCCCAGCAGGGGCATGCCCCCAAGGGCTTCAGCCGGCTGTCCAGGCATGGCGTGCCGTGGATGACGGTGGTGGTGATGGGGGCAGCACTGCTGGTTGGGGTACTGCTCAATTACCTGATCCCTGAAAACGTGTTTCTGCTGATCGCCTCGATCGCTACCTTCGCCACCGTCTGGGTCTGGCTGATGATCCTCATCACTCAAGTGGCGATGCGGCGGCGCATGAGCCGTGAGCAGATGGCCGAGCTCAAGTTCCCGGTACCGTTCTGGCCCTGGGGCCCGGCATTGGCCATCGCCTTCATGGTCTTCGTCTTCGGTGTGCTTGGCTATTTCCCGGACACCCAGGCGGCGTTGTTGGTCGGCATGGTCTGGCTGGTCTTTCTGGTGGCGTCCTACCTGTTGTGGTGCAAGCCGCGCACAGGGCAGGGCGCGTCGGTGGCCGAAGCCGCCGAGTTGCATCGCTAGCAAAGGAGAACCTGCATGAAAACCCTCTGGCAACACTGCCACGTGGCAACCATGGCCCAAGGCCGTTATTCGATCATCGAAGACGCCGCCATCGTGACCGGTGGTGGGCGGATCCTGTGGATCGGCCCACGTGCCGACTGGCAAGTCGAAGGGACCGAGCAGACGGTGGACCTGGGCGGCACTTGGGTGACCCCCGGGCTGATCGATTGCCACACGCACGCGGTATTCGGCGGCAACCGCAGCGGCGAGTTCGAACAGCGGCTGCAAGGTGTGAGCTATGCCGAGATCGCCGCGCAGGGCGGGGGCATTGCCAGCACCGTGAGGGCCACCCGCGCCGCCAGTGAAGACATGCTGTTCGCCAGCGCCCGGCAGCGCGTCCGGGCGTTGATGCGCGACGGCGTGACCACCCTGGAGATCAAGTCCGGTTACGGCCTGGACTTGGCCAACGAGCGCAAGATGCTGCGTGTAGCCCGGCGTCTGGGTGACGAGCTGGGTATCACGGTTCGGGCCACGTGCCTGGCGGCTCACGCCTTGCCGCCGGAATACGCCGAACGCAGCGACGACTTCATTGCCCACATCTGTGATGACATGCTGCCGGCATTGGCAGCAGAAGGGCTGGTGGATGCGGTGGATGCCTTCTGCGAACACCTGGCCTTCTCACCCGTCCAGGTTGAACGCCTGTTCATCAAGGCACAGCAACTGGGTTTGCCGGTCAAGCTGCACGCTGAACAATTGTCTTCCTTGCACGGCTCCAGCTTGGCCGCCCGCTACCAGGCACTGTCGGCCGATCACCTGGAATTCATGACAGAAGAAGATGCCGTGGCCATGGCAACGGCTGGCACCGTGGCCGTCTTGCTGCCCGGCGCGTTCTACTTTCTGCGCGAGACCCAAGTTCCGCCGATGGAGGCCCTGCGTCGGCACGGCGTGAAAATCGCCCTGGCCAGCGACCTGAACCCGGGCACCTCACCAGGCCTGTCACTGCGGCTGATGCTGAACATGGGCTGCACCTTGTTCCGCATGACGCCGGAAGAGGCCCTCGCCGGTGTCACCACCCATGCGGCGCAAGCGCTGGGCATGGGAAGCAGCCATGGCACCCTTGAAGCGGGCAAGGCCGCCGACTTCGTTGCCTGGCAAATAGAACGCCCTGCCGACCTGGCCTACTGGCTTGGCGGCGACCTGCCCAAGCGCGTCGTGCGCGGCGGCCATGAACTGGATATCTGAGCGAGGCGAGATGGACAAGGTACTGAGCTTTCACCAGGGTCAATTGCCGCTGTTGATCAGCATTCCCCATGCGGGCCTGAAGCTGACCCCGGCAGTGGCCGATGGCCTGGTCGATCAGGCGCGCAGCTTGCCCGACACGGACTGGCACATTCCCCGTCTGTACGATTTCGCCCAGGCGCTGGGCGCCAGTGTACTGACGGCCGAGTATTCGCGCTTCGTCATCGACCTCAATCGCCCAGAGGACGACAAGCCGCTGTATGCCGGGGCCACCACGGGGCTTTATCCGGACACGCTCTTTGAAGGTGAACCTTTGTTCAAGGAGGGGCTGGCGCCAAGCCCGGCAGAGCGCAAGCATTACCTTGAGCACATCTGGCACCCTTATCACAGGGCAATCAGGCATGAGCTGGCACGTTTGCGTGAGACGTTCGGCTATGCCCTGCTCTGGGACGCCCATTCCATTCGCTCGCACATTCCTCGGTTGTTCGACGGCAAGCTACCGGACTTCAACCTCGGGACCTTCAATGATGCGAGTTGCGACCCCAGCCTGGCCCAGCGGCTGACGCACGTCTGCCAACAGGCGCACGGTTACGATCATGCGCTCAATGGGCGCTTCAAGGGCGGGCACATCACCCGTCATTACGGCAACCCAGCCGCGCACGTTCACGCCGTCCAGCTCGAGCTTGCGCAAAGCACCTACATGCTAGAGCGTGAGCCTTTTAGCTACCGTGAAGATTTGGCAGGCCCCACCCAGACGGTGCTCAAGCAGCTTCTGCAGGCGCTGCTAGCGTGGGGCCAGGCGCATTATCGCAACTAAAGGCAATCGGCCAGGCAGCGCGGGGTACGCGCGCCGCCCGGTCAATCGTCAGCCTTTGGCGACCTCCTTGAGCGTGAGTTCGCGCAGCAGTGCCTGCTCCTCGAGTTCCCGATCCATCTGCAAGCCTTGTTGCAAGATCACCTCTTCCTGCAGCGGATGGCTGGTGTTGGCCAGTTCCAGTACCCGCTGGCGGTACCGGTTTTCAACCTCCTCGAACCGCTCGGCGTATTCACCGCGAAGGCGCTGGGTCCAGTCCTGGTTGGACAGCAGATAGTCGATGAACGCTTCGCTGTGTTCGCGCTTGCGCACGTGTTCGAGCACGCTCGAAAGCTCATCGGCCGCCAGGTTGGCAGCACTTCGGAAACGCATGCGGTCGGCGATGGGCAGCTCGAGTTCCTTGGCCAGTTCGCGGCGATAAGCCAGGCGCACCGAAACCAGATCCCCCGGTATCGAGCGGTGCTGGGCAAGGTGTTCGAGTTCCTCTACCCGGAACAGCTGCAACAGCCTTTGGCGCATCTGCTGCAGGCTATCTCCTGCATCGATCACGACACGTTGATGCATCAGGTACAACTCGATGTTGTTGAACGCCTGAAGCGCGCCGTCATGACAGGTTTGTGCGCCATTTTCGTCAGGCAGCGCCGCTACAGCGATGCTTTCCAGCAATGGCCGCTCGGTCGGGTTGCTGACCGCCGCGACCAGCATCAGTCGCACCCGTTCGCAAAACCTGCCCCGAGTAGCGGGCTCCACGTAAGGGGCTGCGTTTTGCAGACGGCCCACCAGGCGCAGCAAGTCACTGCCTGCAAGCGCATCCCAGCATACCTGCAGGGATTCATTTTGCAGTGCATTTCCCAACATCCACGATTCCATCCGTGGGGTATCGTCACCGGACACCGGAAAGTGCGGGTGGTCCAGAGAGCCATCACTGGAACCATCGGTGAGCAGGTCGTTGGGAATGTCCAAGGCGAAGGAGAAGCTGTGATGGCTGTCGGAAAACGTGCGGACCCGCTGGATGGTTTCGGCTGGCAGCGGGTTGTCCAACAGGGACACAGAAGAAATCGGAATGGTGCTATCCAGGTTCGACAGGACACGGTCCGGCAGTTCGGTGATGTTGTTCGAACTGAGGTCGAGCAACTCGAGCGGCAGCAACAGGTCGCACCAGTGCGGCCAGCCCTGCAGGTCCATGTTGCTCAGCACCAGGGACTGGAGATTCGCTGCAAGCTGTGCAGGAACACGATTGATGGTGCCCACCCGGTTGCCCGAAAGGTCCAGCGAAGTAAGGTGGTTCAGGCGGCCAAAAATCTCGAACATAGGCTCATCGATTTCCAAACCCATGTTGCGCAACTCCAGGTACTCCAGCTCCGGCAAGCGCAGCAAGGCGGTAGGCAGTGTCGATTGCGGCGCTTGATGACCGTCTATGGTCAGGCGCGTGATACCCGGAAACCGACTGAGCAGCTCATCAAGCTGCGCAGTCGTGCCTCGCAAGCGGGTCAAGGCCAGGGCGCGAACACGCTCGCCAAAGAAGGGGGGCAGGCGCCTCGGGAAGTGCTCGATCGACACGTCTTCCAGATGCAGCCTGAGGTATCGATGGCCCTGTTCCTGATATGTCCAGAAATCATTGATCGCCGTTTCAATGCGTTGACGCTCGGCCAGGGCGGTTTGTGTCAGGGGGTTGCTGGAACTCGATGCCTGCGCCCAGCCCTCCAGCGCTTCTCGTACCTGCGAGCGCTCGGTGCGCAGGCGCGTGATTCCCTCGATAAGCGACGGCGGCTGGTCCACGCGAATACCAGAAGTGTCCAGCTGCTCGTTCATGAGCAAACGCTGCACGTGAATTTCGTTGATCGGGTTGCCTTCAAGGTTGATGACCGGCGGGAGTCGCAGTGATTCGGCTTCGTGCAGCAGGAACGATGGCAGCGTGAGCAGGTTATTGGCGCGCAGGGACAGCTCACCGATGCGGCTCAAGGCATCGCTGTCGATGCCCATCGGCCATTGCGACAGATGCATGCGGTCGAGCCCGAGGTAATCGAGTGTGAGCGCGTGGAAGCTCGGACGGTTGCCTTGTGCCAAGCGATTTCCGGAAAGGTCCAGATGACGCAGCTGCCGGGCACCGGTCAGCATGTGCAGGTCACTGGAGGACAAGGCAATGTTCTGGTTGGTCAGTACCAAGCGCTGCAGCTGTGGCAGGTTTTCCAGAATGGTGGGAATGCTGAATATGAATGCCGAGGGTGTTGCCCGCGGTGTGTAGGGCCGGTCAATTTCCAATGCCTGGAGTTGCGGCATCTGACGGAGCAGGCGTTGCAGCAAACGCTCGTTCTGCGCCCAGCTGGCCATCGCGCCTGAGGGCAGGTCATAGAGGGTCAGGCTGCGCACTCGCTGGTAGAAGAACTCGGGTAAGTTCAACGGAATATCGGCCAGAGAGATCAGCGCCAGGCGTAACACGGACGTGCTCCGGTCGCCTTCGTCCAACGCCGTGTCATACCAGAACTGCACGATAGCCTCGCGCAACGCATCGTAGTTGCGTGCTGCTGCATCGGTCGACGGCGAAATGGCCTCGCTCCAGTCATCGAGCCTGCTTTGCAGTTCGGTGCGCTGCTCGGCCAAACGTTGCAGGTGTTCGAAAATCTGCAGGCGCGTGCGGCCACTGCTGGCCAGCGTATTGATCACCTGATCGGCAGAGCGGCCGGTACGCTGCGCCAACTCCAATGCCTCGACCTCTGCAAGGAGCTGCGAATAAGAGACCGCATGGGCTTGCGGGCCACTGCCGCTCAGCGGATACCCCAGGCGGCCCTCGGCAAGGCGCATGGGTGACCGATAGCCGGGGCGCACCGGCCGCATGCCCAGGGCCCTGCGCAAGGCTGGGCGAGGCAGCAACGGACTTTCCTGCATCAGGTGCCGCAGGGCCGCAGCGTCAGCCGCGCCGAGTTGTGCCATGACGTCTGGCAGCGCCTCGTGAAGCGCGGTAAAGAGGTCCGGGTGTGCCGTTACCAACCTAGGTGACTCGGCTTGATCCTGGACGATGTACCCTGCAGGGGCATGGATGATGGTTACGCAGGGGTTACCTTGCTTGGGGCCGATTGCCTCGGCTTGAGTGGGCCAGAACCCACCTCGCAGGATTTGTAGCCTGGTACCGGTAGGCCATTGCCTGAGTGTCGGCAAGGTATGCAGCACGAGTCGATCGCTGTCCCAGCTCTGAGCCCCTACCAGAAACAGCCCCTCGTAAGCCCGCGCCAGACGGACCTGTTGCAGATAAACACGAATTTCCTCGCTCAGGCGTAACGGTACCCTACCGCTTGCCAGCAGGCCCCGTTCGTTGGCAGTCGCGCTGCGTACCAGCTCGTCGGCAATGGCGGCTGGAAGACCGGGGTATGCCCGCATGACCGGTTCGGCGTCGGGCAGCTGGGCCGATGCCATGCGCCTGTAGGCTCTGAAAAATTCGGTTGAGCGGTCTGCCGTGACGGGCAACTGGCTGATCGACTGGTCAAGCTTGAACCGCTGGAGGGTGTCTTGCAGCAACGCCGGCAATCGCTCGCTCTCCACCAGCGCCCTGCGCAAGGTATCTTCGTCCGTGTCACTGATCTGCAGCATCCGTTGCAGCGTCGGCTCATCGAAGTCAGCACTCAGGTGCCCCATTCGTTGCAACAAGGTCGAACCTGTCCAGGTAGCGGGGCGGTCGGTGACCTGTATCCACGCGCCAGCGCCGTTGTAGCGCAGCGGTGGCTGATAGCGATGCTCGCCCTGTGGGTGCTGCAGCCGGTATTGGCCAGTGTCGGCGTCTGACACGACCTGATACTGGCGACCCTGCAGCACCAGCCGTTGCTGACCCTCATGCAACAACAGGCCCTGCTCATCCGGTGCCAATGACTGTGGCAGTGGGTCCTGGATTTGATAGGGCGTCAGATCAGGTTTCCACAGGCTAACCTGCCCATCAGGCATGTCCACGTCTTCCAGCTCTTCGATGAATGACGGGGTCTCGACGGGAATGCGCGCATCACCCGATTCGTCGTCGGGTTCTTCGACGATGGGTTCGTCGCCCCCTGGGATTTGCGGCGCGCCTTTGAGCGCATGGCCGGCAGCTGTCAGCGCAGCCATGACCGCCACGTTCTCGACGACATCGATCAGGTAGTCGTAAGCTGTGTCGCGCTCGTCTGCCTCCCAGGCTTCGATCCCCTCATACACCTCATGGGCCAGCTGGACGATGCCCACCAAAAGCATGGCCTCCCCAAGGCCAGGCACGAAGAAGCCGGCGATGTTCAATGCCAGCAACGCGCGCCCGGCAATGAGCTCGCGGTGAGCCTGGGCCGTACGCCGGTCCACGATCTGGGTTGGGACAGCGTGGAAGAGCACGTCCTGTTCATGACGTTCCACCTTGCGAAAGGCCATGAGCCCCTGGAACGCGTGGGTGAAAGGCGTTTGAACGGGGTAGAGCCTGGCATGTGGATCGCGTACGGGCTCGTGCAGGCCGCGGGTACTCCAGCCCGGTGGTGTCAGACGCGCTTGCAGGCGCTGTCTAACCATCTCCTTGTCGCGCTCGGGCACATGCTTGTCCAGGTAGCCCATGTCAGCCTGGAGCCGATCCCGCAGTGCGTCATGCATGGCCTGCGTATCGGCGAACGCCTTGAGGGGTGTTTCCTCGTCGTCGGGGATATACAGCGCAATGCGGCTATCGGCACCCGATTGCCTCTCGATGACCACTACTCCCGTCAGTACGCAGCCCCAGAGTTGCAGCTCGCTGAACCTGAACCCCGATGCGAGAGGATCCAGCTTTTGATCGAGCGGTACTTCCAGCGCGGCGGTGTAGAACGTCTCGCTGATATCGCCCTTCAAGCGAGCGTAGTGCAGGGACTGTCGCCAAGCCGATTCCTCCGCCCGCCCCAGTGTTTGATACACCTCCAGGGCCACCTCGTCCGCACTGCGGTCAGCCGTTGCGGCCGGGTAGTAGATCGCGTGTATCAGGTCGTGATATTTCCCACCAATGTCCAACGTCCGACACAGGTCGGCGAAGGCTTCTGCCGGAATGTCCAGTGCATTGATGATAGGCA
The DNA here is from genome assembly GCF_900230165.1 of Pseudomonas sp. URMO17WK12:I9. Taxonomy (NCBI): domain Bacteria; kingdom Pseudomonadati; phylum Pseudomonadota; class Gammaproteobacteria; order Pseudomonadales; family Pseudomonadaceae; genus Pseudomonas; species Pseudomonas sp. URMO17WK12:I9. The sequence goes on from NZ_OCMQ01000005.1 coordinate 181,722, forward strand.
CGGTGCCCATGAAACGCCGGTGGTCGAGAATCACCGATTTTTTCAGGAGCCCATCGGGTGCATCCATGCCACCTTCAACGGCGGCGGACGCCTCGAAGTTATGCAGGGCTGCCTGAAGCAGTGAACGGGTCGCCCGCTCCACGGCCTGCCGCCCGTCCAGGGCGTCGTGCTCCTCGATCAGGCGCGCGTCCACCAGGTAGCTCTTGTCGACATCGACCTGTAGACCAAAGCGTTCGGCAATGGCTTCGGTCAACGCCTTTCTGGCATAGATCTCCAGCTCTGCAACCTGCTCGAACAGCGCCGCGACCTGCGCTTGGTGCTGACGGTGCTGTGCGTGTTCGATGCTCCAGGCACGCGCGACGGCCGGTTGCTCCGTGATCGCTGACGCCAGCCAGGCAGGTGCCTGCCGCCAATTGCGCATGGCCTGGTGCGTGTGGGTCGGGCTTTTTTTCAGCCACTGGGGGATGCGCTTGGCAATGGTGGAGTAATGGACACCTTGTGAGGGTAGGGTGTCGCTGGTGGGTGTTGGCATTTAGCAGTCCTCTGCACGATGAGGTGAAGGACTCTGTAGGGCCGGGGAAGGAGAAAGGAGGTAGATATATCTGCCCGGCAACTGTACCGGGCCAGGCATGGAGTTGATGTACAAGCATGCTCTGCGCTCAATTCAGGTTTATGATGGCTCACGGTCGAACAACCTTCACACGGAGTGCGCAATGCAGACCCTCTACCCGCAGATCAAACCCTACGCCCGGCACGATCTGGCCGTGGAAGCGCCACACGTGCTGTACGTCGATGAAAGCGGCTCGCCCGAAGGTTTGCCAGTGGTCTTCATTCACGGCGGCCCGGGTGCAGGCTGCGACGCCCAGAGCCGGTGCTATTTCGATCCCACCCTGTACCGCATTATCACCTTCGACCAGCGCGGCTGTGGCCGCTCCACCCCCCATGCCAGCCTGGAAAACAACACCACCTGGCACCTGGTGGAGGACATGGAGCGCATCCGTGAACACCTGGGTATCGACAAGTGGGTACTGTTCGGCGGCTCATGGGGCTCCACGCTCGCGCTGGCCTATGCCCAGACTCACCCCGAACGCGTGCATGGTCTGATCCTGCGCGGCATCTTCCTGTGCAGGCCCCAGGAGATACAGTGGTTCTACCAGGAAGGTGCCAGCCGCCTGTTCCCCGACTACTGGCAGGACTACATTGCGCCCATCCCACCGGAGGAGCGCGGCGATATGGTCAGCGCGTTCCACAAGCGCCTGACCGGCTCCGACCAGATTGCCCAGATGCACGCGGCCAAGGCATGGTCCACTTGGGAGGGCCGCACGGCCACACTGCGGCCCAACCCCCTGGTAGTGGACCGGTTCTCCGAGCCGCAGCGGGCCTTGTCCATCGCCCGCATCGAATGCCACTACTTCATGAACAACGCCTTCCTGGAGCCGAACCAGCTGGTGCGCGACCTGCCCAGCATCGCCCACCTGCCGGCGGTGATCGTGCACGGGCGCTACGACGTGATCTGCCCACTGGACAACGCTTGGGAACTGCACCAGGCGTGGCCGAACAGTGAACTGAAGGTCATTCGCGATGCCGGGCATGCCGCATCCGAGCCGGGCATTACCGATGCTCTGGTGCGCGCAGCCGACCAGATGGCCAGGCGCCTGCTCGACTTGCCACTGGAAGAAGCATGAAGGGCCTGCTGCAACGGGTGCGCAACGCGCGGGTGGAAGTGCAGGGCCAGGTCATCGGCGCTGTCGAGCAAGGCCTGCTGGTGCTGGTGGCCGTGGAGCCGGACGACACCCGCGAGCATGCTGACAAGCTGCTGCACAAGCTGTTGAACTACCGCGTGTTCAGCGATGAGCAGGACAAGATGAACCTGTCGTTGAAAGAAGTGGGGGGCGGGCTGCTGCTGGTCTCGCAGTTCACATTGGCGGCCGACACCCGCAACGGCATGCGCCCCAGCTTTTCCACGGCGGCGCCGCCGGCCTTGGGCGCCGAGCTGTTCGACTACCTGGTGACGCAAGCCAGAGACCGCCACGCCGACGTCGCTACCGGTCAGTTCGGTGCCGACATGCAGGTCCACCTGGTCAATGATGGCCCTGTAACATTGCTGTTACAAATTTAAGGTTAAAAAAAGCCGCTTTCTTGAATAAATAAGCGGTTCTATACCATAAATAGTTGTTGCAGCCTGATGCGTTGTCACGCGACCTGCTGGATAATCGCGCGCTGCATGAGGCCTGCGTTCGCAGGTCCGTTTCACTCTGACTCGAGCATTGTCCGTAGCCGTTTGGGGAATCATTACGCCCTTACGGGGTCCGAACAGTGCTCGCCAACCCGGCATTTGTCGCTGGCCGTTGGTTTCATGATCTGTTTTCGGCGAGGGTTGCTCGTGATTGTTAGTCCCCAAAAAGCATCAAGAATCCCCGGCGTCAGGCTGCGCAAGGCGCTGATGGCCAGCATGGCAATCGTTGGCCTGATGAGCGCGGGCCAGCTGTGGGCATTCAATCTTGACGATGTTGCAGCCAAGGCAAAGGATCTGGCCGGCCAGAAGTACGAAGCGCCCAAAAGCAACCTGCCGGCCGTGTTCCGCGACATGAAGTTCGCGGACTACCAGAAGATCCACTTCCTGCAGGAAAAGGCCGAGTGGGCCAACGACAAGACACCGTTCAAGCTGTCGTTCTACCACCAGGGCATGCACTTCGATACGCCGGTGAAAATCAACGAAGTCACCGCCACCAAGGTCCAGGAAATCAAGTACGACCCGAGCCGCTTCGAGTTCGGCGACGTGCCGCATGATGCCGATGCCACCAAGAACCTGGGCTATGCGGGCTTCCGCGTGCTGTACCCGATCAACAAGGCCGACAAGCAGGACGAAATCATGACCCTGCTTGGCGCCAGTTATTTCCGCGTCGTGGGCAAGGGCCATGTGTATGGCCTGTCGGCCCGTGGCCTGGCCATCGACACGGCGCTGCCTTCGGGCGAAGAATTCCCACGGTTCACCGAGTTCTGGGTCGAGAAGCCGCAGCCGGCCGACAAGCACCTGGTGATCTACGCGCTGCTGGACTCCCCGCGCTCAACCGGCGCCTACAAGCTCACCCTGCGTCCGGGCAACGACACGGTCGTTGACGTGCAGTCGCGCGTGTACCTGCGCGATCATGTCAGCCGCCTGGGCGTCGCGCCGCTGACCAGCATGTACCTGTTCGGTCCGAACCAGCCGTCCAAGGTCCTCAACTACCGTCCTGCGTTGCACGATTCCGAAGGCCTGTCCATCCATGCCGGCAACGGCGAGTGGCTGTGGCGCCCGCTGAATAACCCCAAGCACCTGTCGGTCAGCAATTTCAGCGTCGAGAACCCGCGCGGCTTCGGTCTGATGCAGCGCCAGCGCGCCTTCAGCGACTATGAAGACCTGGATGATAACTACCAGAAGCGCCCAAGTGCCTGGATCGAACCCAAAGGCGACTGGGGCAAGGGCTCCGTCGACCTGGTGGAAATCCCGACGGCCGACGAAACCAACGACAACATCGTTGCTTTCTGGAGCCCGGAAAAGCTGCCCGAGCCTGGCGAGGCGGCCGAGTTCGCCTACCGCCTGCATTGGACCATCGACGAACCCAAGTTCCAGGCGCCTGAGTTGGGCTGGGTCAAGCAGACCCTGCGCTCCACTGGCGACGTCAAGCAGTCCAACCTGATCCGCCAGCCTGATGGCAGCGTGGCTTTCCTGGTCGACTTCGCGGGCCCGGCACTTGCCGCCCTGCCTGAAGACACCCCGGTGCGCAGCCAGATCAGCGTGGGCGACAACGGTGAGGTGGTCGAGAACAACCTGCGCTACAACCCTGAAACCAAGGGCTGGCGCCTGACGCTGCGTCTGAAGGTCAAAGAAGCCAACAAGTCGACCGAAATGCGTGCAGCGCTGGTGCGCGATGTGCCCGTAGAGGCTCCAGCGCCTGCCACGGACGCCAAGCAGGACAAGGCGTCTGCCAAGCATGCCAAGGCCGAGAAAACCGCCAAGGCCGAACAACCTGCCGCCGACGCGGCGCCCACCGCCGAGGCTGCGGCCACCACCGAAAAGGTGCTGACCGAAACCTGGACCTATCAGTTGCCTGCCGATGAGTAACTCGAGCCCAAAGCCGGTATCGCTTGGCGAGTACCTGGCCCACCTTCCAATGAGCGATGAGCAGCGCGCGGAACTGGCCAATTGCGCATCGTTCAGTGAGCTGCACCAGCGCCTGGCGGCCAACTCGCACGCCAGCCCAGCCGAGGCCGTGCAGGCCTCGGTGGGCTCGCGCCTGACGGTCGGCACCGCGGGTGAACTGGAAGAGGCCGAGATGCTCGGGGTGGACGGTAACGGGCGCCTGTGCCTGAAGATCGCGCCGCCCATCACGCGTACCAAGGTCGTTCCCGAGCCATGGCGTACCAACCTGCTGGTGCGGGTATGGCGGCGCCTGACCGGGCGTACCAACGCACCGCAGCCACCCAAGCGTGAGTTGCCGGCGGCCCGCTGGCGCACTGTCGGCTCGATCCGCCGATACATCCTGCTGGCGCTGATGATCGGGCAGACACTGGTCGCTGGCTGGTACATGAAGAGCATCCTGCCCTACCAGGGCTGGTCGTTCGTCGATCTGGACGAAATCTTCGCTCAGCCGATCTGGGATACGGTGGTGCAGGTATGGCCGTACGCCTTGCAGACGTCCATCCTGATTCTCTTCGGGATTCTGTTCTGCTGGGTGTCGGCCGGCTTCTGGACTGCCCTGATGGGCTTCCTTGAGCTGCTGACCGGGCGCGACAAGTACAAGATTTCCGGCAGCAGTGCCGGCAACGAACCCATCGCGCCCGATGCACGTACTGCGCTGGTCATGCCGATCTGCAACGAAGACGTGCCGCGGGTGTTTGCAGGCCTGCGTGCAACGTTCGAGTCGGTAGCAGCCAGCGGTAACCTGGACCGTTTCGACTTCTTTGTGCTCAGCGACACCAACGACACCGACATTGCCGTTGCCGAGCAGCAGGCATGGCTGGACGTGTGCCGTGAAACCAAGGGGTTCGGCCGTATCTTCTACCGCCGTCGCCGGCGTCGGGTGAAGCGCAAGAGTGGTAACCTCGACGACTTCTGCCGCCGCTGGGGCAGCGAATACAAGTACATGGTGGTGCTGGACGCCGACAGCGTCATGAGCGGCGAATGCCTGAGCAGCCTGGTGCGCCTGATGGAGGCCAACCCCGATGCCGGCATCATCCAGACCGGGCCCAAGGCGTCGGGCATGGATACCCTGTATGCGCGCATGCAGCAGTTCGCCACGCGCGTATACGGCCCATTGTTCACGGCCGGCCTGCACTTCTGGCAGCTGGGTGAGTCGCACTACTGGGGGCACAATGCGATCATTCGCATGAAGCCGTTCATCGAACACTGCGCATTGGCGCCATTGCCAGGCAAGGGTGCGTTCGCTGGGGCCATTCTTTCCCACGACTTCGTCGAAGCCGCGCTCATGCGCCGCGCCGGTTGGGGCGTATGGATCGCCTATGACTTGCCGGGCAGCTACGAAGAACTGCCGCCCAACCTGCTCGACGAACTCAAGCGCGACCGTCGCTGGTGTCATGGCAACCTGATGAACTTCCGGCTGTTCCTGGTCAAGGGCATGCACCCGGTGCACCGTGCCGTGTTCCTGACGGGTGTCATGTCCTACCTGTCTGCGCCGTTGTGGTTCCTGTTCCTGGTGCTGTCCACTGCGTTGCTGGCGACCAACACCCTGATGGAGCCCCAGTACTTCATCGAGCCGTACCAGCTGTATCCGCTGTGGCCTCAATGGCACCCGGAAAAAGCCGTGGCGTTGTTCTCCACCACCATCGTGCTGCTGTTCCTGCCCAAATTGCTCAGCGTCATCCTGATCTGGGCCAAGGGCGCAGTTGAGTACGGCGGGCGGATCAAGGTCACCTTGTCGATGCTCATGGAAATGCTGTTCTCCATGTTGCTGGCGCCGGTGCGCATGATCTTCCACACCCGCTTCGTGCTGGCCGCGTTCCTGGGCTGGGCCGCCACCTGGAACTCCCCGCAGCGCGACGACGATTCCACACCCTGGAGCGAAGCGGTCAAGCGTCATGGTCCGCAGACCTTGCTGGGCGTGGCATGGGCAGGTCTGGTAGCCTGGCTGAACCCCAGTTTCCTGTGGTGGCTGACGCCGATCGTGGGCTCGTTGATGCTGTCCATTCCGGTCTCGGTCATTTCCAGCCGTACCCGCCTGGGTCTGGCCGCCAAGGACGAGAAGCTGTTCCTGATTCCTGAGGAATACGCCACACCGCAGGAGCTGCTGGCCACGGACCAGTATACCCACGAGAATCGCTGGCACGCCCTGCGCGACGGTTTTGTGCGCGCGGTAGTGGACCCGCGGCAGAATGCTCTGGCGTGTGCCATGGCCACTGCCCGGCACGGTCAGGCAGCGCCCATCGAGGCCATGCGTGCCGAACGCATCGTCAAAGCTCTGGAAGTTGGCCCCCATGGACTCGACCTGGGCACGCGCCTGGCATTGCTGAGCGACCCCGTGGCGCTGACCCGCCTGCACGAGCAGGTATGGTCGCAGCAGCACGCGGCATGGATCGATGCCTGGCGCGCCTCGATCAAGGGCGACCCGCATTCACCGTTGTTGCCGCTGCATCCTGAACATGAGGGTCAACCGGCACTCGCAGGCTCCTGACCTGCGCCATTAGCGGGCCAGCCCGTTCCGACCTACCCTGCAGCCGACGTTTGCAGGGTAGCGCCGGACCGGGTTGGCCCGCGACGCTTTTGCCCCTCGGGCCGATTTAGGCCAACAAAGTCCCCCCCGATGCTATATCGCCAGCGCGCCATGCGTTAGCATCCCTCTCCGATAGCTCATGGCGGCCCGCACGGCCGTACCAATAAGAAAACGCGCTACTTCTACTTTCAGGGGACTTGGTGATGTTCAAGAAATACCTTTCGCGGCTGCTGGTGGGCATGACCGCTCTGGTGGCGGTGTCCGCCGCCCAGGCCGGGGCCATCGACGAGGCCGTCAAGCGTGGCACGCTGCGTGTGGGCATGGACCCGACCTACATGCCGTTCCAGATGACCAACAAGCGTGGCGAGATCATTGGTTTTGAGGTCGACATCCTCAAGGCCATGGCCAAGTCGATGGGCGTCAAGTTCGAAGCGGTATCCACCGCCTACGACGGCATCATCCCCGCCCTGCTGACTGACAAGTTCGACATGATCGGCAGCGGCATGACCTTGACCCAGGAGCGCAACCTGCGCCTGAACTTCAGCGAGCCTTTCATCGTCGTGGGCCAGACCCTGCTGATCCGCAAGGACCTGGCCGGCGAGATCAAGTCGTACAAGGACCTGAACAACGAGAAGTACCGCCTGACCTCCAAGCTGGGTACCACCGGCGAGATGGTGTCCAAGAAGCTGATCGGCAAAGCCAAGTACCACGGCTATGACAATGAGCAGGAAGCGGTCATGGATGTGGTCAACGGCAAGGCAGACGCCTTCGTCTATGACGCGCCGTACAACGTAGTGGCCGTTGAGAAGGCCGGTGCTGGCAAGCTGCTGTTCCTCGAAGAACCCTTCACCTACGAGCCGCTGGCCTTCGGCCTGAAGAAAGGCGACTACGACAGCATCAACTTCATCAACAATTTCCTGCACCAGATCAAGCATGACGGGACCTACGATCGTATTCACGACAAGTGGTTCAAGAACAAGGACTGGCTCAAGGACATGGAATAAAAGGCAACTTCAGGCCGCAAGCTGCAGGCCGTAGCCAGTGACCGACCTTGTGGGGTCGGCTACAGGCTGCGGCTTGCGGCTTGCGGCCTGCCGTTTTCCGGAGTATCCAAAGTGATCAAACACAAGAAGGCCCAGTGGCCCTGGCATGGGCTGACTGCACTGGTCCTGGTAGGCCTGGCCGTCAGCCTGTACATGGCGACCTCGATGATTTCCTACGAGTGGCGCTGGAACCGCGTCCCTCAGTATTTCGCTTACCAAGCCGAAGACGTACAGCGCGCGACCGACTATGGCACCGTGCAGGAAATCGTCATCTCCGGTGATGAAGCCCGCGTCACCCTGAAGGATGAAAGCGGGGAGCTTCAGGTCCTGGACGTGGCCAAGGACAGCCTGCAACTGAGCCGCGGCGACGACGTGGCCGAAGGGGACCAGATTGGCGTGACCCGGCACTGGGCCGCAGGTCCGCTGGCCTGGGGGTTGTGGACCACCCTGTGGATTTCGGTGGTGTCCGGTGCGCTGGGGCTGGTGATCGGGCTGGTGGCCGGCCTGTGCCGGTTGTCGACCAACCCGACGCTGCATGACCTGTCGACCGTGTATGTCGAACTGGTGCGCGGTACGCCGTTGCTGGTTCAGATCTTCATCTTCTACTTCTTCATCGGCACGGTCCTGAACCTGTCCCGCGAGTTCGCCGGTGTCGCCGCCCTGGCGCTGTTCACAGGCGCCTATGTGGCCGAAATCGTGCGTGCTGGCGTGCAGTCCATCGCCAAGGGGCAGAACGAAGCGGCGCGCTCGCTGGGCCTCAATGCCGGCCAGTCGATGCGTCACGTGATACTGCCCCAGGCATTCAAGCGTGTACTGCCGCCGCTGGCCGGTCAGTTCATCAGCCTGGTCAAGGACACGTCGCTGGTGTCGGTGATCGCCATTACCGAACTGACGAAAAGCGGACGGGAAGCCATCACCACCTCGTTCTCGACCTTCGAGATCTGGTTCTGCGTGGCAGGTTTGTACCTGCTGATCAACCTGCCGCTGTCGCACATTGCCAGCCGGCTCGAGCGGAGGCTTGCGCAAAGTGATTGAAGTCCGTGACCTGCTCAAGGTATTCGACACCCGTGGCCATGTGGTACGGGCGGTCGACAACGTCACCACGCACGTGGCAAAAGGCGAAGTGGTCGTGGTCCTCGGCCCTTCGGGCTCTGGCAAGTCGACCTTCTTGCGTTGCCTCAACGGCCTGGAGCATTTCGATGAGGGCCATGTGGCCATCGCCGGCCTGGATCTGGCGCACCCCAAGACCGACATCAACGCCTATCGCCGCGAAGTCGGCATGGTGTTCCAGCATTTCAACCTGTTCCCGCACATGACCGTGCTGGAAAACCTGTGCCTGGCGCAGAAGGTGGTGCGCAAGCGCAGCAAGGCCGACCGCGAGGCCAAGGCTCGGGCCTTGTTGCAAAAGGTGGGGATCGCGGAGAAAGCCAACGAGTATCCGTCACGGTTGTCGGGCGGTCAGCAGCAACGGGTTGCGATTGCCCGCGCGTTGGCCATGGACCCGAAAGTGATGCTGTTCGACGAGCCCACCTCGGCGCTGGACCCGGAAATGGTAGGGGAGGTGCTGGATGTGATGAAGACCCTGGCCCTGGAAGGCATGACCATGGTCTGCGTCACCCATGAAATGGGCTTTGCACGAGAAGTGGCCGACCGCGTGCTGTTCTTCGACCATGGCAAGCTGCTGGAAGACTCGCCGCCCGCGGAATTCTTTGCCGCACCGAAAGACCCACGTGCGCAGGCGTTTTTGCGGCAAGTGCTCTGAAAGTGAAGGCTACCCTCGCGCAGTGGGTAGCCTTCGGATTGTGCGCTACAGGGCTCCCAAACCAAGCGCTCAGATGTTGAACCGCCTTACCATCCCCCGCAGTTGCTGCCCCAACTGCTCCAGCTCACCACTCGATGCTGCAGTCTGTTCGCTGGCTGCACTGGTCTGATCGGACGCATCACGCACATTCAGCACGCTGCGATTGATCTGTTCGGCCACCACGCTCTGCTGTTCGCTGGCCGTGGCAATCTGCTGGTTCATGCCTTGGATGCTCGAGACCGTCCCTGTGATCTGGCTCAGCGCATCGCCTGCCCTGCGGCTTAACTCCACGCTTTGCTCTGTGAGGTTCTTGCTGCTGTCCAGCAAGCGCGTGACTTCGTCGGTGCCGTTGTGCAGGCTGTCGATCAGTTGACCGATTTCTTCGGTGGCGGTGGAGGTGCGCTGGGCCAGGCCGCGCACTTCATCGGCCACTACCGCGAAGCCCCGCCCGGCTTCACCCGCCCGCGCCGCCTCGATCGCGGCGTTGAGTGCCAGCAGGTTGGTCTGTTCGGAGACCGACTTGATCACGTCCAGAATACTGCCGATGCGCTGACTCTCGCCGGCCAGATGCTGCATGGCTGCCAGGCAATGGTCCATCTGCCCGGACAACTGTTCAATGCGGCCAATCGCTTCGGTCACCACCTGATCGCCCACCTGCGCCTGTTGGTCGGCATTGGTGGCGGCCATCGATGCCTGCTCTGCGTTCTGCGCCACCTCCTGGACCGTGGCGCTCATCTGGTTCATGGCAGTGGCAACCTGGTCGGTTTCTTCTCGCTGCTGGCTGATGCGCACCTTGGTGTCTTCGCTGCTGGAGGCCAGTTGCGACGCGGCTTGCGAGAGTTGCCCGACACCGTGGTCGATGCCGCCGATCAGTTCGCGCAAACTTATCGTCATCTCACGCATGCTGGCCTGGAGCTTGCCCATCTCGTCGCGGCGCTGCACCGGTTCGACCTGGCTCAGGTCCCCTTTGGCGATACGTGCCGCCACATCCAGGGTCTGGCGCAGCGGTTGGGTGATCTGCAATGTGATCAGCCACCCGGCGATCACACCGACCACTAGCGCCAGCAGCGCCACGGTGGTCAACAGCGAGCGGGCGGCCAGTGCTTCCCTGTCGCGTTGTTCGACTTTGCGCTTGCCAAGCTCCAGGCTCACCGAGCGCAACTCGTCGCCGCGGCGCTCCATCGTGTTTTGCAGTTGCTCGGCCTTGACGGCGACCTGGCGGTACTGGTCCAGGGTCGCGCGGTATCGGGCCAATTCGGTGCCTGGTTGCTCGATCACCGTGCGCGGCAGCCCGAGAGGCGCTAGGCCCTTGACCAGTTGAGCCAGGCTGGTACTTGCGGCCTCCAAGGCGCTTTCACCGACTTTGGCGAAGTCTTCGACAGGGGAGAAGGTGTAGGCCGGTACCAGGCTTTGCTGGTTGGCGCTCTCCACATGCCGGCTCAGTGTGTCCATCATGCCCAGCACGTTGGTCTGCTGCCCATCGGCAGGCATCTTCAACAGGGCCTGGGTTTCAAGTTCATCGATGGCCGTGCTGAGTTTCTCCCCCTGAACGAGCAGGGCCTGGCGCAAGGTGGTGCGGCTGTTGGCAGTGCGCTGCAGTTCGGCGAAGTCATCGCGCAATTGCTGCAGCAAACCCAGTTTTTCGGTCAGCATCTGCCGTGACTCTTCGACATTGCTGCGCTGCTGCAGCGTAGTCAGCATGTTGCTCAATTGCTCGAGGATGCGGCCGATCCGAGTCTTGCTCTGCTCATCGTCGAGCACACGGTACGTGATGCGCTCAGCGCGCAGGTCCTTGGTCAGGTCATTGATTTCGCCAATTTCACTCAGTTGCTGCGAACGAACGATGGCGCCGTCCAGGGCGCGCCAGCCACTGATCGTGGTGACCAGCGTGAGCAGCAGGACCACGGCGAAACCGAGGGCCAACTTGGCGGCGACGCTGATGTTGCCGAGCTTGCGGTTGAGGTAACCGAGCATGGGGATTCTCCGTGCAAGTGGAAGGAATGAAGAGCACGCGCAATGCGTGCAAGCCATCCCTGCCCATCGGCGGAGGACCTGTAGGACTTGACCTGAAACCCGCGTAGGAAAATTCGGACCATATGGTCAGATCTTTTACGGTTACATAAGCCTTTCGAGCGCAACCGCACGTCTTTCAAAGAGGCTGCGTGGCAGCCTCAGTCTGAATGCGCCGATTGACCGGCACTGTCATTGGTCGTGTCGACAGGCCTGCCCGTCAGAGCTTGAAACGCCTCACCAAACCCTGCAAATGAGTGCCTAGGCGTGCCAGCTCCACACTGGAGCTGGCAGTCTGTTCGCTGGCCGCCGAGGTCTGGTCGGAAATGTCCCGTACGTTGATCACGCTGCGGTTGATCTCTTCGGCCACCGCCGTCTGCTCCTCGGCTGCCGTGGCGATCTGCTGGTTCATCGCCTGGATGGAGGAGACGGTGCGGGTGATGTTTTCCAGCGAACTACCTGCACGGCGGGTCAGTTCGACGGTGCTGTCGGTGAGTTGCCGGCTGCTGTCCATCACGCTCGCTGCGCGCTGTGTGCCGCTTTGCAAACCGGCGATCAGTTCCTCGATCTCCTCGGTGGATTGCTGTGTGCGTTGTGCCAGGCTGCGCACCTCGTCAGCCACCACTGCAAACCCGCGCCCGGCTTCGCCTGCACGGGCCGCTTCGATCGCCGCGTTGAGCGCCAGCAGGTTGGTCTGCTGGGCCACCGACTTGATCACATCCAGTACGCTGCCGATCTTGTCGCTTTCACCCTTGAGCTGGCTCATGGCCTCGCTGGAGTTGGCCACCTCGCTGGCCAGCCGCTCAATCTGCGCCACCGCTTCGCTGACCACACGATCGCCCTCACGGGCCTGCTGGTCGGCCATGACGGCTGCTTCCGAGGCCTGCTCGGCGTTGCGTGCCACGTCGTGAACGGTCGCTGTCATCTGGTTCATCGCCGTGGCAACCTGGTCTGTCTCGACTTTCTGGTTGGTAACGCCTGCGCTGGTCTGCTCGGTCACCGCCGAGAGCTCTTCGGCGGCACTGGCAATCTGGGTTACACCATCGCCGATGCCGCCAATCAGCTCGCGCAGGCCTTGGGTCATGCGCTGCATGCTGGCCTGCAACTGGCCAAGCTCGTCTTTACGCAACGAAGGTTCATGCAGGGTGAGGTCGCCGTTGGCCACCCGTTCGGCTCCACGCAGCGCCTCGCGCAGCGGCAGGATGATCTGACGGGTGATCACCCAGGCCGCCAGCAGGCCCAGCAAGACGGCCAGGCCAGTGGCCAACCCCAGCAACGCTTTTGCCTGGGCAGCGGCGGTGTCACGCACCTGGGTCTGCGATGTGGTCATGGCCTGGCTGGTCTGCATCAAGGTCACGCCTTGATCGGCCATTTGCTGCAACGCCTGGGCGCTGGCGCTCTGCGCTTCGCCGAACTGCATCACGGCGTCGCGGTAGCCGCCCATGGCGGTACTGGCGTCGGTCAGGCCGGCGGCGAATTCGGCAGGCAGCTTGGCGGGCAGCCCTCGCAACTCGTCCAGCGCCTGGTCGATGGCCTTGAGTGCGGTCTGCTGATAATCGGCATTACCGCTGTAGGTGTAACCACGCACCTGGAATCGCGCTTGCTGGAGCAGGCTGTTGACGGTGACGGCATATTGGTACTGGGTGATATCGCCCGCTTGAAGCAGGCGCTGCTGAACGCGTCCTACCAGTTCGACTGCCTTGTCCGCGCTGTCCCCCAGCACGCCGCGGCTGGCCTCGCGTCGCACATTCGCCTGCTTGAGCTGCGCGAAGGCCTGCTGGTAGGCCGCTACTGCATCGCGCTGCTGTTCGAGTCGCTGGTGATCGGCGGGTTCGTCGATCTGGCCGAGCATCAGCTGAACCTGACGATCCAGAGTGCCAAGCGCCTTCTCCATCTCACCGATCGAGGCGTCGTCGCGCTGGCGCTCATAATGCTGACGTGCAATGCGCAGCTCCTGGGCGTACTGCTGGATGACCGAGATGTTGCCCAGCTTGTCACCCCTGGCTGTGATGCTGTTCATGCCGTGCCAACCGGTCAGGGTGATGATCAGCGTCAGCAGCAGTACCAGGCCAAAGCCCAGCGCCAGTTTGCGGGTTACACTCACGTTGCCCAAAAGCTTGGCTAACCATCGATTCATAGAAACTCCCTGGCGGCTTGGCAGCACGATTCGTTGTTGTTGCCAATGCCATCGGCCAGGGAAGCGGAAACTTGATGGGGAAAAGCTGACCAGGTCGTCAGAATATGCGTGAGAGCAAGGCCGTGACGGCCGTTTCCACACGCAGGATGCGCGCACCGAGCTGCACCGGGGCCAAACCCGCCTTGCCCAGCAGATCGACCTCGTAGGGGATCCACCCGCCTTCCGGGCCAATGGCCAGGGTGACTGGCTGTTCTACAGCGCGAGGGCAGGCAGGATAATCACCTGGGTGACCAACCAGCCCAAGGGTGCCTTCAGCGATGGCGGGCAGACGGTCCTCGACGAACGGCTTGAAGCGTTTTTCGATGATGACTTCCGGCAGCACCGTGTCACGTGCCTGCTCCAGCCCCAATATCAGGTTTTCGCGGATGACGTCGGGCTGAAGGAAGGGGGTCTGCCAGAAGCTCTTTTCCACCTTGTAGCTGTTGAGCAGGATCAGGCGAGGAACCCCAAGGGTGGCGACGGTCTGGAATAGCCTGCGCAGCATCTTGGGCCGTGGCACCGCCAGCACCAGGGTCAACGGCAGCTTGGCCGGTGGCGCCTGGTCGAAGCTGACGTGAAGCTCGGTTTCATGACGCTCCAGGCGCTGCACCGTCGCCAGGCCCATCAGGCCGTTGATGCGGCCTACGCGCAGGGTGTCGCCGACGGCGACCCCGTGCACATCCTGCATATGGACGAAGCGCCGATCAGTCAATACGACGCGGTCGGCCGCGATGAAATCGGCCTCCTCCAGCAGCAGCAGGTTCACGACTGCGTCGCGGGTGGTTGGTCTTGATCATCGGCAGGCTGTTCGTCGCTGCCACGCTTGCGAATCAGGCTGCCGCACAGCACGCCGACCTCGAACAGCAGCCACATGGGGACGGCCAACAGGGTCTGGGAGAAGATGTCCGGAGGCGTCAGCACCATGCCGACCACGAAGCAGCCAATGATCACGTAGGGGCGGATCTTCTTCAGGTACTTCACATCGACCACGCCAATCCAGACCAACAGCACCACGGCCACCGGAATCTCGAAGGCCACGCCGAAGGCGAAGAACAGCGTCATCACGAAGTCCAGGTAGCTGGCGATGTCGGTCATCATCGAGACGCCCTCGGGCGTTGCGCTGGCGAAGAAGCCGAAGATCAACGGGAAGACCAGGAAATAGGCAAAGGCCATGCCGGCGTAGAACAGCACGATGCTCGACATCAGCAGCGGTATGGCGATGCGCTTTTCATGGCGGTACAGGCCCGGCGCGATGAAACCCCAGATCTGCTGCAGAATGAAGGGGATCGCCAGGAACAGCGAAACGATCATGGTCAGCTTGAACGGCGTCAGGAAGGGCGAGGCCACGTCGGTGGCAATCATGGTCGCATTGGCGGGCAGATGATCACGCAGCGGCGCCGAGACCAGGGTGTAGATCTGCTGGGCGAAGGAAAACAGCCCGGCAAAGATCAGGAAGATGACAGCAACGCAACGCAGCAAGCGGGTGCGCAGTTCGGTCAAGTGCGAAACCAGCGGCATGGGCTGGTCGTGTTCCGGATTCTCGCTCATGGGGCTCGCGGCGGCTCGGGCGGTACGGGAGTAGGGTGCGCAGTGGCATCGGTTTCGGCTGATGTGGCTGGCAGGCCGGCAGGCGGCTGCACGGTTGCCGTGGTCACCGGAGGCTGGGCAGGCGGCGCATTGGGGTTGAGGATGCGCTTGGCCTGCTCTTCCATGTGCATGATGTGCTCGTTGTGCAGCTGGCGGCGGATGTCATCGGCGCCGATTTCACGCTCGACTTCCATCTTGATGCTGTTGAAGCTGCGTTTGAGCCGACCGATCCACAAGCCTGCCGTGCGGGCGGCGCCCGGCAGGCGCTCGGGGCCGAGCACCAGCAGGGCGACGAGGCCGACGAGCAGCAGCTCGCTGAAACTGATGCCGAACATAAGTCAGTCTTTCCGCTGCGGCTCTTGGACCGGTTGGGCCTGGCCTTCGATGGTGTGGCCCTGGCTGGCTTGGGCGGTGGTGTGCACCGGTTGCACAGGGGGTACGGGCTGGGCCGGAGGAGGGGTAGGTTCAGCTGGCTTGGTTTCCTCTTCGTTCATGGCCTTGCGAAAGCCCTTGATCGATTCGCCCAGGTCGCTGCCCAGGTTCTTCAGCTTCTTGGTGCCGAACACCAGCACGACCACGACCAGCAGGACGATCCAGTGTTTCCAGTCAAAGATACCCATTTCGTACTCCCGAAAATTGTGTGAAGGTCACCGGGCGTCAGCCCTGAACATACATCAGGCCGAAGGCTGGCGGGCGGCTTTTTCGTCATGGCCCGACAACCCGAAGCGCCGGTCGAGTTCATCGAGCACGGCCTGCGGGTGCTGACCCAGGGCGCTGAGCATCACCAGGCTGTGAAACCACAGGTCGGCCGTCTCATAGATGACGTCGCTGCAGTCCTTGCTAAGCGCAGCATCCTTGGCGGCAATGATGGTTTCGACCGACTCTTCGCCGAGCTTTTCCAGAATCTTGTTGAGGCCCTTGTGGTACAGACTGGCCACATAGGAGCTGTCCGGCGCTGCCTGCTTGCGTTCTTCGAGCACGGCGGCCAGCCGGTTGAGGGTGTCGCTCATGTCAGTGTCCTGCGTCGTAGATGGCGTGCGGGTCTTTCAGAACCGGGTCGACGGTGGCCCATTGGCCATTCGAATAGACGCGGTAGAAGCAGCTTTCCCGGCCGGTATGGCAGGCAATGTGGCCCACCTGTTCGACCATGAGGATGATCACGTCGGCGTCGCAGTCCAGGCGCATTTCGTGAAGCTTTTGCACATGGCCCGACTCCTCGCCCTTGCGCCACAGTTTGCCACGCGAGCGCGACCAATAGATGGCGCGTTGCTCAGCAGCGGTCAACGCCAGTGCTTCACGGTTCATCCACGCCATCATCAGCACGCGTCCGGTCTTGTGGTCCTGGGCGATGGCAGGCACCAGGCCATCGCTGTTCCACTTGATCTCGTCCAGCCAGTCTTTCATCGTCGACTCCAAAACGGGCCCGTCTGCGTCGCGGGCCTTTTGCGCTAGTGTGCCAGCCACGGGCGCGGCTGGCTATTGGCGCACGATCAGGTAAAGGCCTGCGGCCAGCATCAACCAGGCCGGCCACGCAGTGGCTGCCGCCAGGCTACCGGCCTGCAGGGCGACACCGCCCAGGATCACGCCCCCGCCCAGCAAGCCGGCACCGAGCAGGCGCAGGGCCCAATGATCGCCATGTCGGCGCTCGGGCATCTTGGGGTCGTGCAGGTGCGGTTGCGACAGGCGTTCGAGCAAGTCCCGGGTCATGTTGGCCAGGTGAGGCAACTGCTCAGCCTGGCTGTGCAGGTTGCCCAGCAACGCCTTGGGG
This sequence comes from Pseudomonas sp. URMO17WK12:I9, assembly GCF_900230165.1. Lineage (NCBI taxonomy): Bacteria > Pseudomonadati > Pseudomonadota > Gammaproteobacteria > Pseudomonadales > Pseudomonadaceae > Pseudomonas > Pseudomonas sp. URMO17WK12:I9. Next base: position 198,817 of record NZ_OCMQ01000005.1, read on the forward strand.
CTCATGCGCTGACGCATCCAGCGCTCAAGATAAGGCTTGGCCGTGCTCCACAGGTCCAGCTCGGGGTACAGCTGACGCCCCAGGCCTTCGATGTTGAGCAGGGTCTTCTGCAGCAGCACCAGTTGAGGTTGCACTTCCATGTTGAAGCGGCGCGCGGTCTGGAACAGGCGCATCAGCACCTGGCCGAAGGAAATGTCCTTGAGGGGTTTTTCGAAGATCGGCTCGCACACGGTGCGAATGGCCGCTTCGAACTCATTGACCTTGGTATTGGCCGGCACCCAGCCCGAGTCGATGTGCAGCTGGGCGACGCGGCGATAGTCGCGCTTGAAGAAGGCAATCAGGTTGCGCGCGAGGTAATCCTGGTCTTCATCGGTAAGGCTGCCGACGATGCCGCAGTCGATGGCAATGTATTTGGGGCTCCACGGCTTGACCGTGCTCACGAAGATGTTGCCCGGGTGCATGTCGGCGTGGAAGAAGCTGTCGCGAAACACCTGCATGAAGAACACTTCGACGCCGCGTTCGGCCAGCATCTTCATGTCGGTGCGCTGATCGGCGAGGGTGGCCATGTCGGTCACCGGTACGCCATAGATACGCTCCATCACCAGCACTTTCGGCCGGCACCAGTCCCAGTAGACCTGGGGCACGTACATCAGCTCGGAATCCTCGAAATTGCGCCGCAGCTGGCTGGCATTGGCCGCCTCGCGAAGCAGGTCGAGTTCGTCGTAGATGGTTTTTTCGTAATCGCCGACAACGTCCACCGGGTGCAGGCGGCGTGCATCGGCAGAGATGCGTTCGGCGCCCTTGGCGATCAGGAACAGCCAGGCGATGTCGGCAGCGATGATCGGCTTGAGCCCCGGTCTGACCACCTTGACCACCACTTCTTCACCGCTTTTCAGGCGTGCAGCGTGCACTTGCGCCACCGATGCGGAGGCCAGGGGCTCCACGTCGAAGCGGCTGAACACCTCACTCACCTTGGCCCCAAGCTGGGCTTCGATCAGCGCCACGGCCTTCTGCGGATCGAACGGCGGTACGCGGTCCTGCAGCAGCATCAGTTCGTCGGCAATATCGGTGGGCAGCAAGTCGCGCCGGGTAGACAGCAGCTGGCCGAACTTGATGAAGATAGGCCCCAGGTCCTGCAGCGCCATGCGCAACCGCGCACCGCGGCTCAGCTCGGAGGCCCGACGCGGCAGCCAGCGCCACGGCAACAGCAGGCGCAGGCTCATCAACCACCAGGGCAGAGGGTAGTCGAACAGCAGGTCATCGAGCCGGTAGCGGATGACGACGCGCTGGATGCGGAAAAGGCGGCGGAAGGCGAGCAGCTTCATGCGTTATCGCTGGAATCAAGGGATCGGGAAAGGCGCAGGATGCGCGCCTCGAGGCGTTCTGTATCGACCTTCATGGCATCGAGTTCGCTGAAGGCGGCCTCGGCTTCGCGCTTGCCTACCAGCGTACGCGATTCTTCCGCCAGGTACTCGGACAGGCTCTGGCTCAAGCGCGCCAGGCCTTGGCGGGTCCAGCGGGTGCGCAGGCGAATGTGCCCTGCGATCAGGGACGTGGGCACCGGGCCCAGCCACTTCTGCAGCTCATGCTCCCAGTCCAGCTCGAGGTCCTGGAGAATGCCGAACAGATCGAGCAGGGCCGCGGTGTCGCCATGCAATTGCACCTGTGGGCTGTGCAGGACTGCTGTCTTGTCCCGCGACAACGCCAGGTGCGCCAGGCTCGCTGCCGGTGCACGCAGCCGACAGTCGACCTCGCCTTCCCAGGCACTGGCCAGCATCAGGCCCTGTTCGTCGGGCAGGATGAAGACCTGCATGGCCGGTTGGCGGCAGTCGATCTCGATGACCTTGCCTTCCAGCGCCGCCAGCCTTGGCAATGCCGTGCTGTCCATGCGCAGGACGCGGTTCAGGCCATGTTCGGCGCTGGCGAGCAGACCGGCCATGAGCATCAGGGCTTGATCCCCCGGTGCACGGCCACGATGCCGCTGGTCATGTTGTGGTAGGTCACCCGGTCGAACCCGGCTTGCACCATCATGGCCTTGAGGGTTTCCTGGTCAGGGTGCATGCGGATCGATTCGGCCAGGTAGCGGTAGCTCTCGGAGTCGTTGGTGATGAGCTTGCCGGCCAGGGGCATGAAGGCGAACGAATAGGCGTCGTAGGCCTTGGACATCAGCTTGTTGGTCGGCTTGGAGAACTCCAGCACCAGCAGGCGGCCGCCCGGCTTGAGCACGCGCAGCATGGAACGAATGGCGTCTTCCTTGTGGGTGACGTTGCGCAGGCCGAAGGCGATGGTCACGCAATCGAAATGGTTGTCCGGAAACGGCAGCTTCTCAGCGTCGGCCTGGACGAACTCGATGTTGCCGGCCACGCCACGGTCCAGCAGGCGGTCGCGGCCGACCTTGAGCATGGACTCGTTGATGTCGGCCAGCACCACGTGCCCGGTCGGGCCCACCAGGCGCGCGAACTTGGCTGCCAGGTCGCCCGTGCCGCCGGCGATGTCGAGCACACGGTTGCCGCTGCGAACGCCCGACAGCTCGATGGTGAAGCGCTTCCACAGGCGGTGCATGCCGCCGGACAGCACGTCGTTCATCAGGTCGTATTTGGCCGCCACCGAGTGGAACACTTCGGCGACTTTGCGCGCCTTCTGGCTCTCAGGCACGTCCTGGTAGCCAAAATGGGTCGTGGGTTCGGCGTGGTCGCCTTTGCGCTGGTCGTTCATATCGCTTCACCGAAATTAATTGACGCCATTCTAGGGCGAACGAGCGGATTTGTCTTGGCGGGGTGTACCGCCAGGCGGGGGCGGGCATAATGTCGATTATGTCTACATGTTCAGGAACACCCGCATGACCCAGATCAGCGTCGAACGCAAACACACCCTTGGGCGCGACGCCGCCCGTGCCAAGGCCCAGGCGCTGGTGGATCGCCTCAGCCGCGAGTATGACCTCAAGGCCTCATGGGATGGCGACCGCGTCGATGTGGCACGCAGCGGTGCGAACGGCAGCGTGCACATCGGCCAGGACAGCATCCGTGTCGATCTCAAGCTCGGCATGATGATGTCGATGATGAGCGGCACCATCAAGGGCGAAATCGAACGGGCGCTGGACAAGGCGCTTGCCTGAATCTGGACACCGGCCATTCGGCCCGGTTCGCCGGGTGATGGCGAACGGGGCGTTTCAGGTGGGCTCGGCAAGAAATTTCATGATGACCGGCGCGATGGCGTGCGGCCGGGTGATCAGAAACAGATGACCATCATCGATGATGTGCAGCTGCGCGTTGGGAATACGCCAGGCCAGCAGACGCATGTTCACCAGCGGAATCAACGGATCGTCATCCCCGGCCAGCACCAGGGTGGGCTGGCGGAGCTTGTGCAGCCAGTGGATGCTGGTCCAGCCAACTGCTGCGAACAGTTGCCAGTAATAACCCAGCTTGCCAGCCGAGCGTGCCGTGGCCGCGTGCTTTAGCGCCAGGTGCGGATCCCGGCGAAACCCGCCGCCATACACCAGCGGTGCGATGCGCATGACATGCGCCGGGTCTACGTACCGGCGGGGGCTGGCCATGCTCCACAGCACCTTGGGCTTGCCAGGCACCATCACCGCCCCTGCCGCCGTGGCGGCCAGGATGAGTTTTCGGCAGCGCTGCGGGTAGTCATGGGCGAATTGCTGAGCCAGCCCACCTCCCCACGACACACCGATGACGTTGACCTGGCCGTAATTTAGCGCGTCGAGCAGCCGAGCGGCGAGCCGGGCAAGCCCTGAAAACCGATAGGGCCGCTGCGGCGTGGATGAACCGCCCACACCCGGGGCATCGAAGGCGATGACCTGCAGGTCGGGGTCCAGTGCCTCGATGAACGGAAATATCAGCTCGAAGTTGGCCCCGATGCCGTTGAAGATCAGCAAGGGCGCCAGGGTCGACTGACCTGGCCGCACGACGGTACGGATGGACAGGCCATCGAGCTCGACCGTTTTGAACACGTAGGGTGACGGCATGCGCATGGCTCCTGGAGCAGGTAAACGCCTTGGCACCGCGCAGGTGGCCACGGCGCAGGGGTTCAACGCTGGTGCACGTAGCGGCCTGGCGCAGACTCGGCTGCAGGATGACTGGGGCACCCCAGGTGGCCCGGCGCCTCGATCAATGCCCCGGCCCGCTCGACCAGCCAGCCCTGCCAGTGCAGCCACCATGAATCGACATGCCTGACGGCGTCCTCTTGCCACGCCAGCGGATCGTCATGCTGGCCACCGCCGGCCTGAAAGCGCGCCTTCGGGTTGCCTGGCGGGTTGATGATGCTCTGGATGTGCCCGCTGTTGGAGAGCACGAACTCGACCTTGCCGCCGAACAGTCGCGCCGAGCGGTAGCAAGCCTGCCAGGGCGTAATATGGTCGGCATTGCCCGCCACGCTGAAGAGATCGCACTTGACCTGCTTGAGGTCGATGGCGGTACCGCAAACGGTGATGCCACCGGGACGGGTGAGCGGATTGCCCCTGTACATCTCGATCAGGTCGGCATGGAATGCGGCGGGCAAGCGCGTGGTGTCGTTGTTCCAGTACAGGATGTCGAACGCTGGCGGCTCGTTGCCGAGCAGGTAATTGTTGACCCAGTAGTTCCAGATCAGGTCGTTGGGACGCATCCAGGCAAACAGCCGGGCCAGATCGCTGCCCTCGAGCACCCCCGCCTGCTGGGATTGACGCTTGGCCGCATCCAGCGCCTGGTCGTCGACGAACAACGCCAGCGCGTTGTCGAGCGTGGCGTCCAGCACGCTGACCAGCAAGGTCAAGGCATTGACCTTGGTTTCATGGCGCGCCGCAAGGTGGCCCAGCAGCGCGGTGCAGGTGATGCCCCCTGAGCATGCACCGAGCATGTTCAGGGTCGCACTGCCGGTGATGCTCAGCACGGCGTCCACTGCCTCGCCCAGTGCTCGCACATAGGTGGACAAGTCCCAATCGCGCTGCGCCCTGGTCGGGTTGCGCCAGCTGACCATGAAGGTCTGTTGGCGGGCGTCCAGGCAGAAGCGCATCAGGCTTTTTTGCGGGCACAGATCAAAGATGTAGAACTTGTTGATCTGTGGGGGCACCACCAGTAATGGCCGTTCATGCACCTGCTCGGTGAGGGGGCTGTACTGGATCAATTCCAGCACCTCGTTACGGTACACGACCGCGCCGCGACTGCTGCCCAGGTCCTTGCCCACCTCGAAAGCATCCATGTTCACCTGGCGGGGCATGCCGCCGTTGTGGACCACATCCCTGGCCAGGTTCGACAGGCCATCAAGCACGCTTTTGCCGCCGGTCTCGAAGAAACGCTTGAGTGCGGCAGGATTGGACAGGTTGTTGGTAGGCGCCAATGCTTCGGTCATGAGCTGGATGACGAACTGCCCACGGCTGATGTCCTCAGGGGGCAGGTCACTGCTGCTGATCCACGCCTGGAGTTCGTTACGCCATGCCAGGTAGCCTTGCAGGTAGCGTCGGTAAAGCGGGTTCTGTGACCAGGTCGGGTCGCTGAAGCGGCGGTCATCGCTGGCAGGGGCGAGGCTCGATTTGCCCAGCACCACATTCTTCAGTTCGAGCCCGAAGGCAAGCGCGTGCTTGGCACTGTGCAAGGGCTGGCGTACGGCCTGACGCAGCACGGTCTGGGCCGTGCCCAACAGGTCCTTGCGTTGAACGCCGACCATCGGGTTCAGGCCCGCGGCGCGTTGCGGGGCCTGCTGCTGATCTTCATTGTTTTTGTTACTCATCCGCGACGCTCCGTTGTCTGAGACGAGTACCGGCTGCCGAGGGGTGCACCGACGTGTCCCCGATACCGCTACTCGGGTAATCCGTGACCACGTCCTGCACTGCTACGGGCGATCAGGCGCCTGCCGCGCCATGCTGGTAAATGGCCACCTCTACTGGTTACCCGAGTTTCAGGCGCGAAGCAACCTGGCGCTGTCGTATGTTCCTTATCACTGTCAGTTGGGTCGGCATGGCGGGCGAAGGCGTTTGCCAGGAGAACAGTTAAAGCATCAGCTTGACCACGGATTCCGAAGGGTCTCGCGTCTTGCCGGCCTTGTGCAGTGCCTCAAGGTATTCGGCCCACAAGACGTCCTGACGCAGACACAACTGTTCCAGGTATTCCCAGGTGAACAGACCACTGTCATGGCCATCGTCGAAGGTGAGTTTCAGGGCGTATTGCCCAGCCGGTTCCAGCCCGACGAGGCCGACGTTGACCTTGCCAAACTGCAGGATGGGGTTGCCGTGCCCCTGGACTTCGGCCGAGGGGGAGTGCACGCGCAGGAATTCGGCGGGCAGGTGGTAGACCTCATCGGGCCCATAGGTGAGGCGCAGGGTCTTGGAGGCTTTGTGCAGGTTGATGGCGGTAGGCATGCGAGCCATGGGCGTGATCTCTGTTTGAGTTACACACCGCACGCTACCCGCTGCACGAAATGCTCGCCAGCTTCTTGAGCAAAAAACCTGTTTCGCCAGGCTGCAAGCGTCGCACGGGGCGCTTGCAGCCTGGCGCGGGCCCGTTACAGGATGTAGCGGGACAGGTCTTCGTTCTGGGCCAGCTCGCCCAGGTGGCTGTTCACATAGGCTGCGTCGATCTGGATCGGCGCTTCGTCATGGGCACTGGCCAGGTCGCCGGCGCTGAACGACACCTCTTCGAGCAGGCGCTCAAGCAAGGTGTGCAGGCGACGGGCACCGATGTTCTCGGTTTTCTCGTTGACCTGGTAGGCGATTTCGGCCAAACGCTTGATGCCATCCTCGACGAACTCGATGTTCAGCCCTTCGGTCTTGAGCAGTGCCTGGTACTGTTCGGTCAGCGAGGCATGCGGCTCGCGCAGGATGCGCTGGAAGTCTTCCGGGGTCAGGGCCTTGAGTTCCACGCGGATCGGCAGACGACCTTGCAGCTCAGGCACCAGGTCGCTCGGCTTGCTCAAGTGGAACGCGCCCGAGGCGATGAACAGGATGTGGTCGGTCTTGACCATGCCCAGCTTGGTGTTGACCGTGCAGCCTTCGATTAGCGGCAGCAGGTCGCGCTGTACACCCTCACGGGAGACATCGGCGCCGCCGACATTGCCGCGCTTAGCGACCTTGTCGATCTCATCGATGAACACGATGCCGTGCTGTTCGACCGCTTCCAGCGCCTTGGCCTTGAGCTCTTCTTCATTGACCAGGCGACCGGCTTCTTCGTCGCGCACCATTTTCAGCGCTTCGCGAACCTTCAGCTTGCGCGACTTGCGTTTGCCCTTGCCCATGTTGGCGAACAGGCTCTGCAACTGGTTGGTCATTTCTTCCATGCCAGGGGGCGCGGCGATTTCGACGCCCACGGCATCGGCCACCTCGATTTCGATTTCCTTGTCGTCCAGCTGGCCTTCGCGCAGGCGCTTGCGGAACAGCTGGCGGGTATTGGAATCGGAACTGGTCTGGGCGGCTTCCTCGCTGAAGCTGCTGGCCCGTGCCGGTGGCAGCAGGGCGTCGAGGATGCGCTCTTCGGCGGCATCCTCGGCGCGGTGGCGCACACGGATGATTTCCTGCTCACGCAGCATCTTCAGAGCAGCGTCGGCCAGGTCGCGGATGATGGATTCCACATCGCGGCCCACATAGCCCACTTCAGTGAACTTGGTGGCTTCGACCTTGAGAAACGGGGCATTGGCCAGCTTGGCCAGGCGCCGGGCGATCTCGGTCTTGCCCACGCCGGTGGGGCCGATCATCAGGATGTTCTTGGGCGTCACTTCGGCGCGCAGCTCGGCAGGGAGCTGCATACGGCGCCAGCGGTTGCGCAGGGCGATGGCCACGGCGCGCTTGGCGTCGTCCTGGCCGATGATGTGACGGTTGAGCTCGTGGACGATCTCGCGGGGGGTCATGGACATGATCAATAGGGTCCTCGTACGAATGATTCAGCGTGGAAAAGCCCCGTCACCGAGACGGGGCGCCAAAGCAGCTGATCACTCGGCCAGGTCCTGCTCCTCGATGGTCAGGTTGTGGTTGGTGAACACGCAGATGTCACCGGCGATGTTCAGCGCGGTCTCGGCGATTTCGCGGGCCGAGAGGTCGGTCTTGTTCAGCAGTGCACGGGCTGCGGCCTGGGCGTAGGCGCCGCCGGAACCCATGGCGATCAGGCCGTCTTCGGGCTCGACCACGTCACCGTTGCCGGTGATGATCAGCGAGGCATCCTTGTTGGCCACCGCCAGCATGGCTTCGAGGCGGCTCAGGGAGCGGTCGGTACGCCATTCCTTGGCCAGTTCCACGGCCGCGCGGATCAGGTGGCCCTGGTGTTTCTCCAGTTGGCCTTCGAAGCGTTCGAACAGGGTGAAGGCATCGGCAGTGGCGCCGGCAAAGCCCGCGATGACCTGACCGTGGTACAGGCGACGCACTTTCTTGGCGTTGCCTTTCATCACGGTGTTGCCGAGGGATACCTGGCCGTCGCCGCCCATGACGACTTTGCCATTGCGGCGGACTGAAACGATGGTGGTCAAGGGAGAGTCTCCACGCAGCGGGGCGAAAATGCCTGTTGCAAACTCATATGGGGGTGCAGGACGGGATTTCAACCGCGGGGGATGAACGGTTCGAGGAGTGGGGGTTCAGAATGGGTGACGAGGTTTTTGTGCCAGGTATGGCGAAACACCGTATGGCGAAACACCTCGATGCGGTAAGCGGCAGCCCAGGATCCTGGCTTCGCAACCCGTAGGTTGGGGCCGCGCAACGGTCCATCGCGGCACGAGGCCGCCCCCACACCGCAATGAGTACGCCTCTCAGATACGGACTGCACCGCCATCCCTGTGGTGGCTTTGCCGGAGCGCCGGACCGGCCGCGTGGGCCGCTGCGCGGCCCCAACGCTACAAGCTGTAAAGCTGAAACCCTAAACCGCTACACAACTCATTGATCGGCCGGCCCCTGGCTCACGCCTCGTGACAGACGCGCCCATCGACCAACGTATAGCGCACAGCACCCGGCAGGCAGTGCCCGATGAACGGGCAGTTGTCGCCACGGGAGTACCAATGCTCACCCGCCACGGTCGAGGCCTGTGGATCGAATACCACCAGGTCAGCCGCTGCCCCCACCTGCAACTGGCCAGCCGGCAGCCGCATCGCTCCAGCAGGACCACAGGTCAGGCGCGCCAGCAACGTGGGCAGGTCGAGCAAGCCATCCTGTACCAGCGTCATGGCCAATGGCAGCAACACTTCCACGCTGCTGATACCCGGCTCCGTGGCGCCGAACGGGGCCAGCTTGGCATCGCGCTCATGAGGCTGGTGATGGCTGGCGATCGCCTGGATCACGCCGGTTTTCACCGCCTCGCGCAGGCCATCGCGGTCGGCAGCGCTACGCAGTGGCGGTTGCACGTGGTACAGGCTGGAAAATTCACGCAGCGATTCGTCGGTCAGGATCAGCTGGTACAACGCGACATCGGCAGTCACCGGCAGGCCAAGGCTTTGCGCCTGGGCGATCAACCTGGCGCCACGGGCGCTGGTGATCTGGGTGAAGTGAGCGCGAACACCTGTCTGCTCCACCAGCAGCAGGTTGCGCGCCAAGGCCACGGTTTCGGCAGTTTCAGGGATGCCGGGCAAACCCAGGAAGCTGGCCATGGCCCCTTCGTGGGCAAGGCCGCCCTGGGCCAGGTCGCGGTCCTGGGAGTGGAACACCACCGTCAGGTCGAACGTGGCGGCGTATTCCAGCGCACGGGCCAAAGTGCGGTTGTTGGGTATTTCCTTAAGGCCATTGCCAAAAGCGACGCAGCCGGTGTCGCGCAGGCCTACCAGTTCGGCCAGCTGCTCCCCCTCCAGGCCCTTGGTCAGCGCACCAATCGGGTAGACCTTGCTGTTGCCCGCCTCGCGGGCGCGGTCCAGGATCAGCTCGGCCACTGCCGAGGTGTCCAGGGCCGGGCGGGTCTGCGGCGGGCAGCACAGGCTGGTCACGCCGCCGGCCACGGCCGCGCGGGTCTCGCTGGCGATGGTGCCTTTGCGGCTGTAGCCGGGCTCGCGCAGTGACACGCCCAGGTCCACCAGGCCAGGGGCGACGACCAGGCCATCGGCCTGAAGGGTGCGGCTAGCAGCAAAGCCAGCGGGCGCGGCGCCCATGGCGGCAATGCGGCCACCCTCCAGGTGCAGGTCGGTGACCTGGTCAAGGCCGCTTTGAGGGTCGATGACCCGGGCGCCAAGAATGCTGATGCTCACTGGGCGATCTCCTGGTCGAGTTGACGTTGTACGTTTTGCCCGCTCATGGCCATGGACAACACGGCCATGCGCACGGCGATCCCGTAGGTAACCTGGTTCAGGATCACCGAATGCTTGCCATCGGCCACGGCCGATTCGATTTCCACCCCACGGTTGATCGGGCCGGGATGCATGACGATGGCGTCCGGCTTGGCGCCTGCCAGGCGGGCGGTGGTCAGGCCGAACAGACGGTAGAACTCGCCTTCGCTGGGCAGCAGGCCACCGGTCATGCGCTCACGTTGCAGGCGTAGCATGATCACCACGTCCACATCCTTGAGGCCTTCTGCCAGGTCGGTGTACACCTTCACGCCATACTGCTCGATGCCGACGGGGATCAGGGTTTTGGGGCCGATCACGCGAATGTCCGGGCAACCCAGCGCCTTGAGCGCCAGCATGTCCGAACGCGCCACGCGCGAATGAAGGATATCGCCGACGATGGCAACCGATAGGTTCTCGAAGCCGCCCTTGTGACGGCGAATGGTGAGCATGTCGAGCATGCCCTGGGTCGGGTGCGCATGGCGGCCATCACCGCCGTTGATCACGGCAACCTCCGGGCACACGTGCTCGGCAATGAAGTGCGCCGCGCCCGAATCCGAGTGGCGCACCACGAACATGTCGGCCGCCATGGCTTCAAGGTTGCGCAAGGTATCGAACAGCGTCTCGCCCTTGCTGGTCGAGGAGGTCGACACGTTCAGGCTGATCACGTCGGCCGACAGGCGCTGGGCGGCCAGCTCGAACGTGGTCCGGGTTCGGGTCGAGTTCTCGAAGAAGACGTTGCACACCGTCTTGCCACGCAGCAGCGGCACTTTCTTCACGGCGCGGGCGCCGACTTCCAGGAAGGAATCGGCAGTGTCGAGAATTTCGGTCAGCAGTTCGCGGGGCAAACCGTCAAGCGAAAGAAAATGGCGCAGCTGGCCCTGATCATTGAGCTGCAGCGGGCGCTTGGCGTCGATTGGCGTCATCGCGGGGGACTCTTAAAGGGCGGTAGCGGGGGCGAGGTCCTGGCGCTCGAGGGCGAGCGGCGTGGGTCCGGTCAATTTTACCCGTTCATGGGCCGCCAATGACAAGGTGGCGCCGAGCACATTCGGGCGGATGGGCAGCTCGCCTGCATCCAGGTCCAGCAGGCAGACCAGGGTGACGCTGGCCGGACGGCCATAGTCGAACAGTTCGTTGAGGGCGGCACGAATGGTTCGACCGCTCATCAGCACGTCGTCTACCAGCACCAGGTGCTGGCCTTCGATTTCGAACGGCAGCTCCGAGGGGCGCACCTGCGGGTGCAGGCCATTCTGGCTGAAGTCGTCTCGATAGAACGACACGTCAAGCGTACCCATGGGGCTGGTGTCGTCCATGGCCTGTTGCAACGCCTGGGCCACCCACACACCGCCGGTGCGAATGCCGATGTAGCGTGGCTCGGCGATGGCGCGGCGGGCCAGATGGGCGCGAAGGTCGACAGCCATCTGCCGGATCAGCGCGGCAGGATCAGGTAGGCTCATTGCAGGTTCCTCGGAAGGGTGCGCCGGAGGCATCCGGCCGCGAAGATGATCAGGTATTGGCCTCCAGCCAGCCTTGCAGCAGCAGGGCGGCGGCGATAGCGTCGACCGGGTTGTCCCGGTACGTGCCGCGCTGGCCGCCACGGGCCATGCGCTCGCCCTTGGCCTCGAACGTGGTCAGGCGTTCATCATGGGTATGCACCGGCAGGTTGAAGCGCCCATTGAGGCGGCGGGCGAATTTTTCGGCGCGGGCGCTCATGTCGCTGGGGGTGCCGTCCATGTTCAGCGGCAGGCCGACGACGATGGCGTCAGGTTTCCATTCGGCGATCAGACGCTCGACCTGGGCCCAGTCCGGCACGCCATTCTGGGCGCGCAGCGTACACAGCTCACGGGCCTGGCCGGTGACCGCCTGGCCGACAGCAACGCCAATCTGCTTGGTGCCATAGTCGAAGCCCAGCAGCAGCCGGGGTGCGGCAAGTGCGTCGGCCATCAGGCGTGGCCCGCTTGGCTGGTCAGCAGGTGAAGGTTGATGCCAAGGCTCGCGGCCGCCGCTTCCAGGCGCAGCTCGCTGGTCATGGCAAACAGGATATCCGGGTCGAACGCACAGTTGAGCCAGGCGTTATCGGCCAGTTCGGCCTCCAGCTGGCCCGCTTCCCAGCCGGCGTAACCCAAGGTGATCAGGCTCTTTTCCGGGCCCACGCCTTCCGCGATGGCGAACAGCACGTCCTGGGACGTGGAGAGCGAGAGGCCCTGGAGTTCCACCGTGGCCTGGTAGCTGCACTCGCTGGTGTGCAGCACGAAGCCGCGGTCGGTCTGCACCGGGCCGCCTTGGTAGATGGGTACCTGCAGCGTGCTGGCCGACGGGGTTTCGTCCGGGCGCAACTGCTCGAGGATGTCGGCCAGGTTCAGTTCCTGCGGCTTGTTCACCACAAGCCCCATCGCGCCATGAGCATTGTGCTCGACGATGTACGTGAGGGTCTGGGCGAAGTTCGGGTCGGCCATGTGCGGCATGGCGATCAGGAACTGGTGCTTGAGGTAGCTCGGCGTGAGGTTCTTCATGGGGGATAGTGTGGCGCCACCCGGCCACAGCTGCAAGCGTGCCGGCTCAGTTGCTGGACAACCGATCGCCTCTGGCGAAGCGCCAGGTGCGGATGATTTCCAACCGGTCGTACTCGGCCAGGTCACCGGTGAACGGTGCGAACGGTGCAGCCAGGCGCACAATGCGCTGGGCCGCCTGGTCCAGCACGGGCTGACCGGAGGATTCGAGCACCAGCACTTCGTAGAGTGACCCGTCGCGGTTGATCGAGACCATCATGCGCAGGTTGCCGTAGATCTGCTGCCGGCGTGCCTCGTCCGGGTAGTTCAGGTTGCCCACGCGTTCGACTTTCTTGCGCCACTCCTCCTTGTACCAGGCGCCCTTGTCGCGCATGGTCGAGGCCGCATTCAGGCGATGGATACGCGGGCGCTTGGCATATTGCTGCTGCTCGTTGGCAAGCTCGGCTTCAAGGCTGGCGATCTGGCTGGACAGCTGCGAGCTGTCGAACTCCCGCACGGGCGTGCTCGGCTTGGGCTGGGGCTTGCTTTCCCGGGGCTTGGGCTCGACCTTCTGCGCCTTGGGGGCCTTGGTCGCGACCGCCGACTTCTGTGGAGGCGGCGGTACCTCGGGCCTGGCGGCAGGAGGCGGCGTGATCTTGTTGATCTTGGTGTCCTGGAAAGGCGCAAGCTCGGTGGTCTTGGGCACGGCCTTCTTGTCCAGGGTGCCGCTGCCTTGCTGGTTGTCCTGCGCCTGGAAATCAGCCTTTTCCGGCGGCTTTTCGCTCTTGAACGTGGCCAGGGTGATGTCCATGGTGCGGCTGATCTGCGCCGGCTTGACCACGGTAAAGCCCACTCCGAGGATCAACGCCAGGTGCACCAGCGCCGCCAGAAACAGCGTGAAGCCCAGCCTGTCCACCGGACGAACGCGGGGCGGCAACAGGTCGGCGGGGATGTCAGCGGGCAGCGTCATCAGGTATCCAGGGGCATCGTCGAGCTACAAACGGCACGCGACAGTCAGCAGAAGCACGGGGCGGTTGTGCCGGGCTTGCAGCCTGTCGCTTGCGGGTGAGCATGATACCCCACGCCAGCCCGTTACCGAATGTCCGTGGTCAACGCGCCTTGAGCTGGCGATCAATGGCATCCATCAGCTGGCCGCCGATGTCGGTGCCGTAGGCGGCGTCGATTTCGCGGATGCAGGTGGGGCTGGTCACGTTGATTTCGGTGAGGTAGTCGCCAATCACGTCCAGGCCGACGAACAGCAGGCCTTTCTCGCGCAGTGTCGGGCCCACCTGGGCCGCGATCCAGCGGTCGCGCTCGCTCAAGGGGCGTGCCTCGCCGCGACCACCGGCTGCCAGGTTGCCACGGGTTTCGCCGCTGGCCGGAATACGGGCCAGGCAGTAGTCGATCGGCTCGCCGTCGATCATCAGGATGCGTTTGTCACCGTCCTTGATCGCCGGCAGGTAGGCCTGGGCCATGATCTGTTGAGTGCCCAGCAGGGTAAGGGTTTCGAGGATCACCGACAGGTTTGGGTCGCCCGCCCGGTGACGGAAGATCGACGTGCCGCCCATGCCATCCAGGGGCTTGAGGATCACATCGCCATGCTCGGCGGCGAATGCGCGGATGATGTCCGGGCGGCGGCTGACCAGGGTAGGCGGGGTGCACTGCGGGAACAGCGTGGCGAACAGCTTTTCGTTGCAGTCACGCAGGCTCTGGGGGCGGTTGACCACCAGCACGCCTTCGCTTTCGGCCTGTTCGAGCAGGTAGGTGCTGTAGACGAATTCCAGGTCGAAAGGCGGGTCCTTGCGCATCAGGATCACGTCCAGTTCAGCCAGGGCGCTGTCCTGCTCCTCGCCCAGCTCGAACCAGCGGGCCGGGTCTGCGAACACCGTCAATGGGCGCATGCGCGCACGGGCCTTGCCTTCGCCTTGATACAGGTCGCGCTGCTCCATGTAGAACAGGCTCCAGCCGCGTGCCTGGGCAGCCAGCAGCATGGCCAGCGAACTGTCCTTCTTGTAGGAGATGGACGCAATAGGGTCCATGACAATGCCGAGGCGAACGCTCATGGGGTGGTTCCTCTTGGCGGCGTGGCCGCGATGGATCGAAAGAAAAGTGGCTCAGGGTGGCGCCGCTAACGCCGCCGGTCAAGGGGCGCGGCAGATGGAATGGCTACCCGGACTGTGCTAAAAATGCAGCTTCAAGCCTTTGGCTACACGCCTCAAGCGAAAAGCGGCCATGGGCCCATGGGGCTTTCCTGTCGCGTGCCGCTTGCACCATGCAGCTCAATTCCCCCGGGTAGGCGTCTATGGAACAACCCCTGAAAGTGATGGTAATCGACGATTCACGCACCATTCGCCGCACGGCGCAGATGCTGCTCAGTGAGGTGGGCTGCGAGGTCATCACTGCCAGCGATGGCTTCGATGCCCTGGCCAAGATCGTCGATCACAACCCGGCCGTGATCTTCGTCGATGTCTTGATGCCGCGCCTGGACGGCTACCAGACGTGCGCGGTGATCAAGCAGAACAGCACCTTCAAGGACGTCCCGGTGATTCTGTTGTCGTCGCGCGACGGTTTGTTCGACAAGGCCCGCGGGCGTGTGGTCGGTTCTGATCAGTTTCTGACCAAGCCGTTTACCAAGGAAGAACTGATCGAGGCAATACAGGCCCATGTGCCTGGGTTTGCCACAGCCCAACAAACAGCACCCTGATCGTGCCCTGCCCTGGCACGGTCTTACGAATCCTGATGGGGAACCAGTATGGCCCGCGTTCTGATTGTCGACGATTCGCCGACAGAAATGTATAAGTTGACCCAATGGCTGGAAAAGCACGGGCACGAGGTACTCAAGGCCAATAACGGCGCCGATGGCGTGGCCCTTGCCCGGCAAGAGAAGCCGGATGCAGTGCTCATGGACATCGTGATGCCAGGCATGAACGGCTTCCAGGCCACTCGCCAGCTCAGCAAGGACCCGGAGACCAAGGCCATTCCGGTCATTGTGGTGACCACCAAGGACCAGGAGACCGACCGCATCTGGGCGACGCGCCAGGGCGCACGTGACTTCCTGACCAAGCCCGTGGAAGAAGATGCGCTGGTGCAAAAGCTCCAAGAGGTGCTGGGGGCTTGACCACACGCCCGCAGGGGGCGTCGCTGACCGCCTTCGAACTGTTGCTGGATATCGATCGCCGCTGCCGGCTGCTGGTGGCCGACCAGCCAGCTTCGGGTGACAGGTTGCAGCAGTGGAGCGGCATCGGTTTTCGTGTAGCCGGGCAATGGTTCGTCGCCCCCATGGGCGAGGTGGCCGAAGTGCTGCGTGAGCCCCGCAGTAGCCGAGTACCCGGTGTACAACCCTGGGTATGCGGGGTGGCCAATCTGCGTGGCCGGCTACTGCCCGTGATGGACCTGGGCCGTTTCCTCGGCCTGGGCAGTGCCGTGCCAGGCAAGCAGCGCCGCGTCCTGGTGCTCGATCACGAGGCGCTTTTCGTTGGTCTGCTGGTGGACGAAGTGGTGGGCCTGCAGCACTTTGCTATCGACAGCCTGCAACCTGCGCTGCCAGTGACCGATGCTGCCGGGCCCTTCGTTCAGGGGCGCTTCGAACGCGACCACGACTACTGGGCGATCTTCAGCCCCTTTGCCCTGGCCCAGGCACCGGGCTTTCTCGATGTGGCGTTATAGGACCTTGCAAACGTGAACCAGCCTGCTCCCCCCGTCACCGCCACCACCGTGAGCCCCCGCACCCGCAGCATTGCGCAGATCACCGTGCTGTTCCTGATCCTGATCCTCTCGATCATTCTGCTGTTCGCCAATTTCGCCTACCTCAACACCCAGTCCAACTACGACAAGCAGTACATCGGCCATGCCGGCGAGCTGCGCGTGCTGTCCCAGCGCATTGCCAAGAACGCCACTGAAGCGGCTGCCGGCAAGGGTGTGGCCTTCAGGCTGCTGTCCGATGCGCGCAACGACTTCGAGCGTCGCTGGGGCTACCTGCGCGAAGGCGACAAGGCCACTGGCCTGCCCGCAGCGCCACCCTCGGTGCGCGAAGAAATGGAAGCGGTGCGCGATGACTGGGAGAGCCTGCGCAAGAGCACCGACACCATCCTGGCCAGCGAACAGACCGTGCTGTCCTTGCACCAGGTGGCGGCAACCCTGGCCGAAACCGTCCCGCAGTTGCAGGTCGAATACGAAAAAGTGGTCGAAATTCTGCTGCAAAGTGGCGCCCCGGCCAGCCAGGTCGCCGTGGCTCAGCGCCAACTGCTGTTGGCCGAACGTATCCTGGGGTCGGTCAATACCGTACTGGCCGGCGATGCGGCGGCGGCGCAGGCCGCCGATGCCTTCGGCCGTGATGCCGGCCGCTTCGGCCAGGTGCTCGAGGGCATGCTCAAGGGCGACGCTGGCATTGGCGTTACCCGTGTCGAGGACGCCGATGCCAGGGCGCGGCTGGCGGAAATCGCCGAGCTGTTCCAGTTCGTGGCCGGCTCGGTCGATGAAATTCTCGAAACCTCGCCGGAGCTGTTCCGGGTGCGGGAGGCGGCCGGCAGCATCTTCAGCCTGTCGCAGACCTTGCTCGAGGAAGCCTCGCACCTGGCCAACGGGTTCGAAAACCTGGCCAGCGGGCGCACGCTCGATACCGTTGGGGGGTATGCACTGGGCTTGTTGGCGCTGGCCTCGATCATCCTCATCGGCCTGGTCATGGTGCGCACCACCAACCGTCAGTTGCGTGAGACCGCCGAAAAGAACGAACGCAACCAGCAGGCGATCATGCGCCTGCTCGATGAAATCGAAGAGTTGGCAGATGGCGACCTGACGGTGACCGTGTCGGTGACCGAAGACTTCACCGGCGCCATTGCCGACTCCATCAACTATTCCGTTGACCAATTGCGCGACCTGGTCGCCACCATCAACCACAGCGCGGTGCAGGTCGCCTCGGCGGTGCAGGATACGCAGAACACGGCCCGCCAGTTGGCCAAGGCATCCGAGCAACAGGCCGAGCAGATCAGCGAGGCCTCCGAGGCAGTCGGGGACATGGTCGAGTCGATCGACCGTGTTTCGGCCCATGCCTACGAGTCGGCCAAGGTCGCCGAGCGGTCCGTGGCCATTGCCAACAAGGGCAATGAGGTGGTGCACAACACCATCGATGGCATGAACAACATTCGCGAGCAGATCCAGGACACCGCCAAGCGCATCAAGCGCCTGGGCGAATCGTCCCAGGAGATCGGCGATATCGTGAGCCTGATCGACGACATTGCCGACCAGACCAATATCCTGGCCTTGAACGCCGCGATCCAGGCCTCGCTGGCGGGTGAGGCAGGGCGGGGGTTCGCCGTGGTCGCGGACGAGGTCCAGCGCCTGGCCGAGCGCTCGTCCTCTGCCACGCGGCAGATCGAAGCCCTGGTGCGGACCATTCAGGCCGACACCAACGAAGCGGTCATTTCCATGGAACAGACCACGGCCGAAGTCGTGCGCGGCGCCAGGCTGGCGCAGGACGCCGGCGTGGCGCTGGCTGAGATCGAAGGGGTTTCGCAGAACCTTGCCGACCTTATCCACAGCATTTCCGATGCGGCCCAATTGCAGACGTCCTCGGCGGGGCAGATCTCACACACCATGGCCGTCATCCAGCAGATCACCGCCCAGACGTCCGCAGGTTCCAGCGCCACCGCCGACAGCATTCGTCACCTTGCGCGCATGGCCAGCGAGATGCGTCGTTCGGTCTCCGGATTCACCCTGCCGGCACCTGCCGAGCCCCATTGAGAAATGCCCATGTCCACGCCCATGCCCGGCCCCATTGCTGGCCCTGCCCGCCACGATACCGTGGGCCTGGCCTGGACCAAGGCTGCCCTGCTCGATTGCCTGGGGCAGGGGCGCCAGGCGCTGGAACGTTTTGCCGGCGAGCCTGAAGACCTGTCGTTACTCACCTTCGTGGCGGACAACCTGCACCAGGTACACGGTTGCCTGGTGATGCTGGAGTTGCCTGGGGCAACGCGCCTTGCCCAGGAGCTGGAGATGCTCGTGACCGACCTGGCCAACGGTAAGGTCACCCCGCGAGGCGACTGCCTGGGCGCGTTGTTCAAGGGCCTGGAGCTGTTGCCTTCCTACCTGGAACGTCTGCGCGGTGCACGCCATGACTTGCCACTGGTGATGTTGCCGCTCCTGAACCAGCTGCGTGCCTGCCGGGGCGCGGAACCGGTGGTTCATGGCCGCCTGCTCGGCAGTGCAGGCCAGCGTCTGGCAGGTGCCCAGGACCTGGCGAACCTTGACGTGTCATTGGGCAACTGGCGCGAGCAGTTGCAGGCTGGGGAGGGCCGCGACGCGCTAAGGTCGGTAGTGGCGGCATTGTGTGACGACCTCATGCGCATCAAGGACCGCCTGGACCAGTTCGTGCGCAGCGACCGGCAGCACAATGAACAACTGGAGGTGTTGCTCGCGCCCCTGCGCCACGTGGCCGATACCCTGGCCGTGCTGGGTTTCCAGCAGCCGCGTCGGGTCATCATCGATCAAGTGATGACGCTGCAAGGGCTGGCCGAGGGCGATCGGGCCGTGGATGACGCGGTGCTGATGGATGTGGCGGGGGCCTTGTTGTACGTGGAAGCCACGCTCAACGGCATGGTCGGGCCACTCGAAGAAGGGGGGGAGCCAGGCCTGCCGGGCGCCGATGTCGCCGAGATTCGCCTGGTCGTGCTGCGAGAGTCGCTGAACGTGTTGCAGCAGGCCAAGGACCTGATGGGCGATTGCCTGGAGTCGGGCTGGCCCCGTCAGCACCTGCAGGCCTTGCCAGGCTTGCTCCAGCAGGTGCGCGGCGCCCTGGCCATGCTGATGTTGCCGGCCGCTGCCGAGGTGTTCGCGCGCTGCACGGTGTTTGTCCAGGGCTGGGTACAACAGGCGCAGGCCGACCCCTCGTCCGAGGAACTGACGCTGCTGGCCGAAGCCTTGAGCGCTGGCGAATGCTATCTACAATGGCGCGTGGCCGACCCACTGGCCGACGCTCAGCGCTTCATCGTCATGGCTCGCGAGCGCCTGGGGGCGTTGGGCGTGCACTGTTCCACCGTTGAAGAGCATGCCGATCTGGAAGAGGCGGATGGCCTTCAGGACGAATTGCGTGGCGTATTCATCGAAGAAGCCCAAGCATTGCTTCAGGACATTGAGCGGCACTGGTTGACTTGGCGTGCCGACCACCAGCAGCACAACGCGCTGATCGAAGTGCATAGGGCATTGCATACGCTCAAGGGCGCAGGCCGCCTGGTGCATGCCCAGGCGTTGGCAGAGCTGGCCTGGGCCGCCGAGCACTTGCTCAACCGTGTGCTTGCCGGCCGCAACGTGCTTGGTGCGGACGGGCAGATGGCGCTTGAGCAAGCGTTCGCGCAACTGCCCGAGGTGCTCGCCGACTTCGCCGCGGGGCACCTGCCGCATGTGAGCGCCGTACAGCAACTGGTGGGCCACCTGCATGCCCTTGCCGAGCGCGACCTGCCAGCCGCGGCCAGCGCGCAGGGGCTCGACCCGCAGTTACTGGACATCTTCCGTGGCGAGGCCCAAGGCCACCTGGCCAGCCTCGACGGGTTCCTGGCAAATGCCCAGCACGGCGTCCCTGTAGACGACGCCCTGCAGCGGGCCTTGCACACCCTCAAGGGCAGTGCGGCCATGGCCGGAGTTGTGCCCATCGCCGAACTTGCCACCGTGTTCGACCGACTGGTGCGCGAGTACAAGGCGCACGACCTGCTGCTCGATGAAACGGAGCTGCACTGGCTCAAGTCCGCCGCCTCGATGTTCGGGCAGGGCCTGGCGCAGTTATCCACCACCCCGTTCGAGCCACTGCCTGGTGCGGCCCAATTGATCGAGCAGGTCGAGTTGGCCATCGATACGCGCATCGCCGCCCTGGGCGGCGATGCGCATGCCTCGACCGGCAACGCCCGCGACCCGCAACAGGTCGCAGCTTTCCTGTCGCAAGCCATGGATCGTTTGCTGGACGCCGAGTCGTTGCTGGCCGACTGGCAGCGGCGCCCGGCTCAACGGGCGGCCTTGGAGACACTGCTCGATGACATGACCGAGCTTGCCCATGCCGCCCATTCGGCCGATCTGTGGCAGGTCGATGAGGTGTGCGAAGCCTTGCTGGACCTGTACGGTGCAGTGGAGGAGGGCAGCCTGCCTGCCGATGCGCAGTTCTTCACCCATGCCCAGCACGCCCACGAGGCGCTGCTGGACATGCTCGACGAGCTGGCTGCCGGCCAGGACGTCGTCCCGCGTACGCCGCTGGTGGCTCGCCTGCGCGAACTTCAGGGGCAAGGGCTTGCACCCGATGCCACCGGGCGCGTGGGCCTCGACAGCGTCACACCGCTGCACCCGGACATGGACGTGCAACTGATCGACACGCCAGCCCCAGACCTGGCCCTCGACCCCGCGCCAGTGCCGCCGTCACAAGCTCCGGAAAGCGCCGGGGAAGAGCTGATGGAGGTTTTCCTCGAAGAAAGCTCGGACATCGTCGAGAGCGCCGCTGCAGCGCTGGCGCGATGGCAGGCCGACCCGCGCAGCACGGTGGAGGTGGACAACCTGATGCGCGACCTGCACACCCTCAAAGGGGTGGCACGCATGGTCGAAATCGGCCCCATCGGTGACCTGGCCCATGAGCTGGAATTTTTGTACGAGTTGCTCGCGGCAGGGCGCCTGCCACCGAGCGGGGCCCTGTTCTCGCTGTTGCAGAACTGCCACGACCGCCTGGCGCACATGCTCGATGCGGTGCGCCTGGGGCAACCGCTGCACGCCGCCACGGCGCTGATCGATTACATCCGCAACTTCAGCAGCGCAGGCCTGACCGACAGCGCGGCCGGCACCAGCCCGGTCGAAACTGCCGCCAGCGAAGGTCCGGCAGTAACCCCCGAGCGAGTGCCGGGGGACATGGTCAAGGTCGATGCCGAATTGCTGGACGACCTGGGCAACCTGGCCGGTGAGCACTCGATCATCCGTGGACGCATCGAGCAGCAGGTCAATGACGCCCAGTTCACCCTCAACGAAATGGAAACCACGCTCGAGCGCATGCGTGACCAGCTGCTGCGCCTGGATATCGAAACTCAGGGGCGGATCTCCAGCCGCCAGCAGCTGGAGGGCGATGTCTATGAAGACTTCGACCCACTGGAAATGGACCGCCACTCCCAGCTGCAGCAGTTGTCGCGGGCGCTGTTCGAGTCGGCCTCGGACCTGCTGGACCTGAAGGAAACCATGGCCCAGCGCGCCCAGGAAGCCTACGGCCTGCTCCAGCAGCAGGCGCGGGTCAACAGTCAGCTTCAGGAAGGCCTGACGGCAACGTTGATGGTGCCTTTCGAACGCCTGGTGCCGCGCTTGCAGCGCGTGGTGCGGCAGGTGGCGAGCGAGCTGGGCAAGCAGGTCGAGCTGGTGGTGGGCAACGCCGAGGGCGAGCTGGACCGCAGTGTGCTGGAACGCATGGTGGCGCCGCTTGAACACATGTTGCGCAATGCCGTCGACCATGGCCTGGAAAGCCGCGAAGCCCGATTGGCTGCGGGTAAGCCTGAGCAGGGCACGATCCACCTGAACCTGCTGCACGAGGGGGCGGACATCGTCATCGAGATGACCGACGATGGCGCCGGCGTACCCCTACAAGCCGTCCGACTCAAGGCGATCAAGCGCGGCCTGCTCGACCCGCAGGCACAGCTGAGCGACCACGAGATACTGCAGTTCATCCTCAGGCCGGGCTTTTCCACGGCCGAAAAGATCACGCAGATCTCAGGGCGAGGCCTGGGCATGGACGTGGTCCACGAGGAGGTCAAGCAGTTGGGCGGCTCGATGACCATCGAGTCGGCCCAGGGCAAAGGGGCGCGTTTTCAGATTCGCCTGCCGTTCACGGTGTCGATCAACCGCGCGCTGATGGTGCACCTGGTCGACGAGCAGTACGCCATCCCGCTCAACACCATCGAAGGCATCGTGAGGGTACCGCCCGCTGAGCTGGCAGGTTGCTACGAGCAGGAGCCGCCGCGCTACACCTACGCAGGCCATCAGTACCAGCTGCGCTACCTGGGCGAGCTGGTGCAGGGCGCGCCGCGTCCTACGCTGCTGGGCCAGAGCGTGCCGCTGCCCTTGTTGCTGGTGCATTCACAGGAGCAGTCGTTCGCCATTCAGGTCGACAGCCTGTCGCCCAGCCGGGAGATCGTGGTCAAAAGCCTGGGCCCGCAGTTTGCGGCCGTTGCCGGCCTGTCGGGTGCAACGCTGCTGGGGGATGGGCGCGTCGTGTTGATTCTCGACCTGTTGGGGCAATTGCGTGGCCAGCAACGGCGGCTTGCTCGTTTGCCTGGAGGCACGCCGCGTGGGTTGCTGCCGGCAGCGACCCCGGACCGCACCTTGCTGGTGATGGTGGTAGACGATTCGGTCACGGTGCGCAAGGTCACCAGCCGCCTGCTTGAGCGCCATGGCATGAGCGTGATCACCGCCAAGGACGGGGTGGATGCCATGGCGGTGCTGGAAGGGCACCGGCCCGATGTGTTGCTGCTGGATATCGAAATGCCGCGCATGGACGGTTTCGAAGTGGCGACCCGCATTCGTCAGGACGCCCGCCTCAAGGCGCTGCCCATCATCATGATCACCTCGCGTACGGGGCACAAGCACCGCGACCGAGCCATGGCCATCGGGGTCAACGAATACCTCGGCAAGCCTTATCAGGAGTCGGTCTTGCTGCACAGCATCCTCCGGTGGAGCCAGTCCCATGCTTGAACTGATAGCCGGGCAGCGCAGCAGCCTTACCGGGCTGTTGCTGCCATTGGGCGACCGTACGTTGGTGCTGCCCAATGTGGCCGTAGCCGAACTCAGTGGGCTGCGCAATGTAGCGTGTCAGCGCGGTGACCTGCCCTGGCACCTGGGCTGGGTCGACTGGCGCCAGCAGCGCTTGCCCCTGATCGGCTTCGAAGCGGCCTGTGACAGCCATACGCCCTGTGGAGAACGGGCCCGTGTGGTGGTGCTCAACGCACTGGGCGACACGGGGTTGCGTTACCTGGCCTTGTTGCTGCAAGACATACCGCGCTCGTGCAAGCTCGACAGCCAGCTCAACTACGTTGACGTGGCGTTGGCACCCCTTGAGTTGGCCGCTGTCCAGGTAGGGGATCAGGTGGCGCGCGTGCCTGACCTGGTCGGGCTCGAGCGCCTGGTCAGGGACGCACAGCGCAGCGGCAGGCTGCAAACGCCGGGTTAGAGCGTGCCGCCGGTACGCGTCGAGTGTCGTGGCTGAAACTAGCTGGGTTTCGAAAGGTCTTTAAGTGCATGTATTACGGTGAACGCTTCAATGCCTGGACCCACTTGGTGGGTGCGTTGCTGGCAGGCCTCGGTGCCCTCTGGCTGATCATCGGCGCCATCTTGCAGGGGGACCCCTGGAAGATCGTCAGTTTCTCCATCTACGGTGGCACGCTGCTGTTGCTGTACAGCATTTCCACGCTGTATCACAGCACGCGAGGGCGGGCGAAGGTGATCATGCGCAAGCTCGATCACCTCTCCATCTACCTGCTGATCGCCGGGAGCTACACGCCCTTCTGCCTGATCAGCCTGCGCGGGCCCTGGGGCTGGAGCCTGTTCGGCATCGTCTGGGGGCTGGCCGTACTGGGCATGTTGCAGGAAATCAAGCCCCGCTCCGAAGCACGCGTCTTGTCCATCGTGATCTACGCCGTGATGGGCTGGATCGTGCTGGTCGCGGTCAACCCGTTGCTGGAGGCGCTGGGTACGGCCGGTTTTGCCTGGTTGGCCGCAGGGGGCGTGTTCTACACCGTGGGCATCATATTTTTCGCATTCGACCGGCGCTTTCGCCACTGGCATGGCATCTGGCACCTGTTCGTGATTGCCGGCAGCCTGATGCATTTCGTGGCAGTGTCGCACTACGTGCGCTGATGAACCCAGCCTGTGAGCAGCCTCTGCTCCCCTGAGAAGGCTTAGAAATCGCCCCAGAGCTGTTGCGCCACCGAAAGGGCTACCACCGGCGCAGTTTCAGTGCGCAATACCCGCGGGCCAAGGCGCGCTGCATGAAAGCCCGCTGCCTTGGCCTGTTCGACCTCGGGTTCGCTCAAGCCGCCTTCGGGACCGATCAGAAAAGCCAGGCTTGCCGGTCTGGCATGGCTGACCAGCGGTTCGGCCACCGGGTGCAACACCAGCTTGAGCTGCGCCTGGGTTGCGGCCAGCCACTCAGTCAAGGTGATGGGTGGGTGGATGATCGGCAGGCTGGAGCGGCCACACTGTTCGCAGGCGCTGATCGCCACTTGCCGCCAGTGGGCCAGGCGTTTGTCGGCACGCTCGTCCTTCAGGCGCACCTCGCACCGCTCGCTGACGATCGGGGTGATTTCATTGGCGCCCAGCTCAGTGGCTTTCTGGATGGCCCAGTCCATACGCTCGCCCCGCGACAGCCCTTGACCCAGGTGCACCTGCAGGGGGGAATCGGCCTGGCCAGCGAATGCCTGGTCCAGGCTCACACGCACGGCCTTCTTGCCCACCTCCAGCAACTGCCCACGGTATTCCTGGCCGCTGCCGTCGAACAGCTGCACGGGGTCACCCGCCGCCATGCGCAATACGCGGCCGATGTAGTGGGCCTGTGCCTCGGGCAGGTCGTGTTCCCCAAGGCTCAGGGTAGCGTCGATGAAAAAGCGGGACAGTCTCATGGGTAAGCTCTGAAAAGGTAAGGACAACCGGAAGGCCCGCGCTGGCATGACGCATGCGCAGCGCAGGTTCCGGCGCGGTCGAAGGCCTGGCCTTCGCCCCGTAATCAGCCCGGATCGCGAAAATCCGGGTGGAAGGTGCTGGGCACCGTCACGCAGGTGCTGTCGCGGGTGGCGATGTCGATGCCTTCGCTGGCCACTTCGGCCAGGAAGTCGATCTGTTCGGGCGTGATGATATACGGTGGCAGGAAATACACCACACTGCCCAGCGGACGCAGCAGCGCGCCACGGGTCAGGGCATGCTCGAACACTTTAAGGCCGCGTCGCGCCTGCCAGGGGTAGGGCACTTTGCCGGCTTTGTCCTGGACCATTTCGATGGCCAGGACCATGCCGGTCTGGCGAATCTCGGCCACGTGGGCATGGTCGGCCAGATGCGCGGTGGCGGTGGCCATGCGCGTGGCCAGCGCCTTGTTGGCCTCGATCACGTTGTCCTGCTCGAAGATGTCGAGGGTGGCCAATGCGGCCGCGCACGCCAGTGGGTTACCCGTGTAGCTGTGCGAATGCAGGAACGCGCGCAAGGTGCGGTAGTCGTCATAGAACGCCTGGTACACCTTGTCGGTGGTCAGGCAGGCGGCCAGGGGCAGATACCCCCCGGTCAGGGCCTTGGACAGGCACAGGAAGTCCGGGCGAATACCTGCCTGCTCGCAGGCGAACATCGTGCCCGTACGACCGAAGCCAACCGCGATCTCGTCATGGATCAGGTGCACGTCGTAGCGATCGCAGGCTTCGCGCAAAAGCTTGAGATAGACCGGATGGTACATGCGCATGCCACCGGCGCCCTGGATCAACGGCTCGATGATGACCGCGCTGATCGAGGCATGATGCTCGGCCAAGGTCTGCTCCATGACTTGGAACAGGGTGCGCGAATGCGCCTCCCAACTGACGCCCTCCGGACGCAGGTAGCAATCGGGGCTTGGGACTTTCAGGGTGTCGAGCAGCAACGCCTTGTAGGTTTCGGTGAACAGCGGGACATCACCGACGGACATGGCCGCGATGGTTTCACCGTGATAGCTGTTGGTCAGGGTGACGAACCGCTTCTTGTCCGGCTTGCCGACGTTCTGCCAGTAGTGGAAGCTCATCTTCAGCGCCACTTCGATGCACGAGGAGCCATTGTCGGCGTAGAACACCCGGTCGAGCCCAGTCGGTGTCATGGCCACCAGGCGTTCGGACAGCTCGATCACAGGCTGGTGGCTAAAGCCTGCCAGAATCACGTGCTCAAGCTGGTCGACCTGCTCCTTGATGCGCTGATTGATACGCGGGTTGGCATGGCCGAACACGTTGACCCACCAGCTGCTCACGGCATCCAGGTAGCGCCGGCCCTCGAAATCCTCGAGCCACACGCCTTCCCCGCGCTTGATCGGTATCAGCGGCAGTTGCTCGTGGTCTTTCATCTGGGTGCAGGGGTGCCAGAGGACCTTGAGGTCGCGCTGCATCCACTGATCATTGAGGCCCATGAGCATTTCTCCTGGCTTGGCGGCGTGGGGGCGTAAGCCTAAGCAATGGCACGGGTGAGAACAACCCGCCAGAAAATGTCATTTAGCCAGACCACTTGATGTCACTACGCTGGCAGCCCTGGCAGCGGTGACGTATTCTAGCGCCTCTCTCGGGGCATCCCGCCTCTCTCTGTTTTCTGCAACCTTTGACTCGGAGTTCGCCAACATGGCTGCTGCTTGGGTGCGCCTGTGCGCGTTGGTATTGATTGGTGTTTCCAGCGGTGCCGCGCTGGCGAGTGACAAGATGCCCACGGCAATCGTCGTGGGTGGCGGCATGGCAGGCCTGACCGCAGCTTATGAGCTGCAGAACAAGGGCTGGCAGGTGACCTTGCTCGAAGCCAAGGCAGGCATGGGCGGCCGCTCGGGCCTGGCCACCAGCGAATGGATCGGCAATACCAAGGCGCAGCCTGTACTCAACCAGTACGTTGATCGCTTCAAGCTCGACACGCTGCCAGCGCCGGAATTCGTGCGCACCCCTGGCTACCTGATCGATGGCGAGTATTTCAGCGCCGCAGACCTGGCCCTCAAGCAGCCGGCCACGGCCGAAGCCCTCAAGCGCTACGAGAAAACCCTGGACGACCTGGCCCGTTCGATCGACGATCCGCTCAACCCCCAGGCGACCAGCACCCTGTTCGCCCTGGACCAGATCAACGTATCCTCCTGGCTGGACAAGTTGCAGCTGCCTGCCACCGCCCGTCAGCTGGTCAACCAGCAGATCCGCAGCCGCTACGACGAGCCATCGCGCTTGTCGCTGTTGTATTTCGCTCAGCAGAACCGCGTCTACCGTGACGTGAGCGACCGTGACCTGCGTGCAGCGCGGCTTCCTGGCGGCAGCCCGGTGTTGGCGCAGGCATTCGTCAAGCAACTGAAGACCATCAAGACCGACTCGCCGGTAAGTGCAATCGTTCAGGACAAGGATGGCGTCACCGTGAAAGTCGGCAGCGTGGGTTATCGCGCCGATTACGTGGTGATGGCCGTGCCCCTGCGCGCACTGGCCAAGATCCAGATGACACCTGGCCTGGATAACCAGCATGTGGCGGCGCTCAAGGGCACCAACTACGGCTGGCGCGACCAGGTCATGCTCAAGTTCAAGAAACCGGTGTGGGAAAGCCGGGCGCGCATGTCGGGCGAGATCTTCAGCAATACCGGCCTGGGCATGTTGTGGATCGAGCCGGCCCTCAAGGGCGGTGCCAATGTGGTGATCAACCTTTCCGGCGACAACGCCCGCCTGCTGCAGGCCTTTGGCGACAAGCAAATGGTCGACCAGGTGCTCATTCGCCTGCACACCTTCTATCCTCAGGCCCGCGGCGCCTTCACCGGCTATGAAGTCAAGCGCTACAGCGCCGATGCCGGCACCGGGGGTGCCTACCTGGCCTATGGACCTGGCCAGATCAGCAAGTACTGGCGTCTTTGGGAGCGCCCGGTGCAACGCATCGCGTTTGCCGGTGAGCACACCGATGCCCTGTACCCAGGCACGCTTGAAGGCGCACTGCGTAGCGGTCAACGGGCTGCCGGCCAAGTGCAGGACCTGCTGGCCGGCAAGTCGTTCGACCCAGTCAAGGCCGTGCCGGCTGCCGCGACAGCCGCAGCAGGTGCGGCAGCGGCCAAGAGCAAGGGCAATTTCTTCACCAACCTCTTCGGCGGCGCGTCCAACAAAGACAAGGCAGGCGACCAAGCGCCGGCCAAGCCTGAGGCCCAATCAACCGACGCGACGGGTCAGAAGAAGCCAGGGTTCTTCGCTCGGCTGTTCGGCGCCAAGGAAACCCCAGCGCCAGAGCCTCAACCGGCGGCAAAGGCCGCTGACGTAGCACCTGTAGCACCCCCCGTCGCGCAGCCTGCAGCGCAAGCGCCACAACAGGCACCGGCCAGCCCGGCGCCCGCCGTCAAGGCAGCACCCACCAAGGCAGCAGCCACCAAGGCCGCCCCGGTCAAGCAGGCGCCGGCCCACAAGCCAGCGGCCAAATCGGCCCACAAGCCAGCTCACAAGCCTGCCGACAGCAAAAAAGCGGCTACCAAGCCGGCGCCAGCCAAGAAGTCTTTGACCGATAGCCAGGCCAAAGCGAGCTGATACCGCCGGCCTGCCCGGCACCGCCCCGGCGGCGCCTAACCGCAGGGCTCAGCCACTCGACTGAGCCCTGTGCCATGCGCATTGATCGAAGCGCTCGCTGCCTGATATCGGCGTTAACGTTTCCTTAATAGCCTTCTATGAAAATTGCTATCGGATTTGTTGATAATCCAAAGCAAGTTTTTCCGCTTTTATTCGATACGTTTGACGCTAGTCTTTGCATAGCTTTCACGGGGAAGAACGCCAACATGCAAGTGCGCAATTCATCTTCACGTTACGGCGCTGTCAGCATTCTCATGCACTGGGGCGTGGCGCTGACCGTCTTCAGTCTTTTCGGCCTCGGGTTGTGGATGGTCGGGCTCGACTACTATGACCCATGGCGCAAGGCCGGCCCAGACCTGCATAAAAGCATTGGTCTGATGCTGCTGGCGGTGATGCTGTTGCGCGTGCTGTGGCGTTTTGTGAGCCCGCCGCCGCCGGCACTTGCCAGTTATGGCCCGCTCACCCGATTGGGTGCCAAGCTGGGGCATCTGGCCCTGTACCTGGGGTTGTTCGCCGTGATGATTGCCGGTTACCTGATTTCCACCGCCGACGGCGTGGGGATCCCGGTGTTTGGCCTGTTCGAGGTGCCTGCCCTGGTCAGCAATCTGCCAGACCAGGCGGATCTGGCCGGTGTCATCCACCTGTGGCTGGCGTGGGGGGTGGTGGTTTTTGCGGGGTTGCATGCCCTGGCCGCACTCAAGCACCATTTCATCGACCGTGACGCGACCCTCAT
This sequence comes from Pseudomonas sp. URMO17WK12:I9, assembly GCF_900230165.1. Taxonomy (NCBI): domain Bacteria; kingdom Pseudomonadati; phylum Pseudomonadota; class Gammaproteobacteria; order Pseudomonadales; family Pseudomonadaceae; genus Pseudomonas; species Pseudomonas sp. URMO17WK12:I9. The sequence continues at coordinate 228,528 of NZ_OCMQ01000005.1, forward strand.
GCGTATGCTGGGCCGCAAAGCTTGACGCTCAACCTCAATCGCAAAGGAAGGAAGTAACGATGTTGAAAAAGACTTTTGCCGCTCTGGCGCTCGGTACTGCTCTGTTCTCCGCTGGCCAGGCCATGGCAGCCGAGTACAAGATCGACAAGGAAGGCCAGCACGCTTTCGTGGACTGGAAGATCAGCCACCTGGGCTACAGCTTCATTCACGGTACGTTCAAGGATTTCGACGGTAACTTCACGTGGGACAGTGCCAAGCCTGAAGCCAGCAAGATCAGTGTCGACCTGAAAACCGCCAGCCTGTGGTCGAACCACGCCGAGCGTGACAAGCACATTGCCAGCCCCGACTTCCTGGACGTTAAGAAGTATCCGGATGCCAAGTTCGTGTCCACCAGCGTCAAGTCCACCGGTGACAAGACCGCTGACGTCATGGGTGACCTGACCCTGCACGGCGTGACCAAGCCGGTGACTTTCAAGGCCACCTTCAACGGTGAAGGCAAGGACCCATGGGGCGGTGAGCGCGCTGGCTTCAATGCCACCACCACCTTGAACCTGAATGACTTCGGCATCAAAGGCCCAGGCCCAACCTCGCAGACGCTGGATCTGGATATCAGTGTCGAAGGCGTGAAGCAGAAGTAATACGTGTCAGCCGAATGAAAAACGGGGCCGCTTGCGGCCCCGTTTTCGTTTACGACCCCTTGCGGGTCAGCAGTGCCGGGCGTTCGCCCCGCGGACGGCTTGGTAGATCGTCCAACTGCTCGGGGGTCGGATAACGGTCCAGCTTGGATTCCTTGCGGATGATCACAGGCTGATGCTGTGGCTGGCGCGTGTTGCCTACGGCCGGTTCCTGGCGGGCAGCTGCGTCACGCGGTGGGCGACCACCACGCGCGCCGCCGTCACGACGAGCAGTGCCGCCATTATTGGCACGAGGCGGGCGTTTCTCACCACCGCCAGTACGGGGTTGACCGTTGTTGCGGCCTTGACCACCGGCATTGGTACGCGGCGTACCTCCTTGCGGTTGACTACCATTACCGGCTGGGCGACGGTTGCGGCCTTGGCCCTTGCCATTCTGGTACGGGCTCACGTAGTCAGCCCGGTTACCGAAGTTATCCACATCGTCATCCAGAAACTCTTCCGGATCGCGGTTGGGCTGCATGGCCGGAGGGGTCGCGTTGCTGGCCTGTTGCTGACGAGGCTTCTTGTCACGTGGCTTGCGCGGCTGTTGCTGCCTGTCGCCGGACTTTTCCTTGTCAGCGGGTTTGTCCGCAGCCTGCTGGCGGGTTTTGCCCTTGTCCTTGCCCTTATCCTTGCGGCCACCGTTGGCGTCCTTGCTGCCCTCGCCGCGGGCCTGCTGACCACGACCGCCACGGCCATTGGGCTGCTGGCGTTCGCGGACTTCAGGCTTCTCGGCCTCGACCTGGCTGGCATCGAAGCCCATCAGGTCGCCGTCAGCGATCTTCTGACGGGTCACGCGCTCGATACTCTTGAGCAGTTTCTCCTCGTCAGGTGCCACCAGGGAAATGGCCTCGCCAGAGCGACCGGCGCGGCCAGTACGGCCAATGCGGTGCACGTAATCTTCTTCGACGTTGGGCAGCTCGAAGTTGACGACGTGGGGCAGTTGGTCGATGTCCAGGCCACGGGCGGCGATGTCGGTGGCGACCAGCACGCGAATGTTGTTGGCCTTGAAGTCAGCCAAGGCCTTGGTGCGTGCGTTCTGGCTCTTGTTGCCATGGATGGCTGCGGCAGTCAGGCCGTGCTTTTCCAGGTACTCGGCCAGGCGGTTGGCGCCATGCTTGGTACGGGTGAAGACCAGTACCTGCTCCCACGCACCCAGGGTGATCAAGTGCGCCAGCAGGGCACGCTTGTGGCTGGCCGGCAGGCGGTAGACACGCTGCTCGATGCGCTCGACGGTGGTGTTTGGCGGGGTGACCTCGATGCGCTCCGGGTTGTGCAGGAGCTTGTCGGCAAGGTCAGTGATGTCCTTGGAGAACGTGGCCGAGAACAACAGGTTCTGGCGTTTGGCAGGCAGGCGGGCCAGCACTTTCTTGACGTCGTGGATGAAGCCCATGTCGAGCATGCGGTCAGCTTCATCCAATACCAGAATTTCTACATGGGCCAGGTCGACCTTGCCTTGACCGGCCAGATCGAGCAGGCGACCAGGGCAGGCAACCAGGACGTCGACGCCCTTGGCAATGGCCTGCACCTGCGGGTTCATGCCGACGCCGCCGAAGACGCACGCACTGACCAGCGGCAGGTCGCGGGCATACAGCTTGAAGCTGTCGTGCACCTGGGCCGCCAGTTCGCGGGTAGGGGTCAGTACCAGGACCCGTGGCTGACGGGGGCCATGGCGCTGGGATTTGTCCGGGTGACCTGCCGGGAACAGACGTTCGAGAATCGGCAGGGCGAAACCGCCGGTCTTACCGGTACCGGTCTGTGCGGCGACCATCAGGTCGCGGCCTTGCAACACGGCGGGAACTGCCCGCTGTTGCACGGGGGTCGGCTGGGTATAGCCCGCGGCTTCAATGGCGCGGACAAGAGCCTCGGAGAGACCGAGGGAAGCAAAGGACATGGGCAATCCTGTTCTCGTGTGGGCTGGGCCCGTAGGGATGTTCTGCCTGGCGCGACGGGCATCGGCATGATGCGATCGCGTCCGGTCCAGCTGGGCTTTCACTGCACATCCGGGAAACGGAGGGCTGACGCCAGAGTGCGTCGATGCCGATCGGGATGCCTGTTGCGAGGCCGAGCGTCCGGGCGTGAGCCGGGCGGGAAGGCCCGAGTATAACAGAGCTAGCGCGCTGTGCTGCTTTCCTGCTGCTCAACGGCGTTCGCAAGGTTCTCAGGGTCGTGTGTGTAGTGGTCCATGATGGCCGCGTAGGCCGGTTCCTGCTTGAATCGCCGCAGTTCCTCGGCAAAGGCCTGGGCCAGTACCTCACGCCCAGGCTTGCGGGCCAGGCCCAGGTACTGGGGCTGGCGACTGACGACAAGCGGCAAGGCTTCGATCTGCTGCTCCAGACCCATGAGCCGGATGACATGCAGGCCGACCCTGCGGTCGGTAATCGCAAGGTCTATGCGCCCCAGCGCCAGCTTGCCAAAGTTCGCTTCATGGGTCGGCGCCGCTTCGCGCTTGAAGAAGGTAGCCTCATTGAACGCCGCACTGTAGTTGTAGCCTGGCGAGGTGCCCACGGTCAGGCCGGCCAGCGCATCCAGGCTCGATACCTCATGGCGGCGAGCCTTGGTCTGGAACAGGATCAACTCGGCCGTGGACATGGGTTCCGGGACATACAGCAAATAAGGGTGGCGGGACTCGACCTGGAAGACATCCATGATGCCGTCGGCCTGGCCCTGCTCGATCATTGCCAGGCACCGCTTGAAGGGCATGAACTGCCATTGGACCTCGTACCCAAGACGACGCAATACCTCGGTCGTGACCTCGTAGTCGATGCCACGCGGCTGGCCGTTTTGCTGGTAGACATAGGGTGCCCAGTCATCGCTTACCAGGCGCAAGCGCTCGCCCAGCGCGAACGGGCTGAGGCAAAAAAGCAGCAGGATCCAGATCAGACGGGCGGAGATTGGCATGCCCGGAGATTACGCGCTCGGCCAGGTCAAGACCAGTGCCGGATTGGGCGAGGCAGGGCGCCGCAGGTGGGGCCTGCGACACGTGCGTATGAACCAGGCGCCGGTCAGCTACCAGCACGTGGTCCATCGGGCTTCAACGAGACGGCTGGAGGTTGTTCCAGATTGCCATGCTCGGTTCTGCCTGGTTCAAGGTGTAGAAGTGCAGGCTCGGTGCACCGCCTTGCAGCAGCTCCTCGCACATGCGGGTGATGACTTCTTCACCGAAGGCCTGGATGCTGGCCGTATCGTCCGCATAGGCTTCGAGCTGTTTGCGAATCCAGCGTGGAATTTCGGCGCCGCAAGCGTCGGAGAAACGCGCCAGCTTGCTGTAGTTGGTGATCGGCATGATGCCGGGCACCACGGGGATGTCCACGCCCAGCTTCTGGGCTCGCTCGACGAAGTAGAAGTAGCTGTCGGCGTTGAAGAAGTACTGGGTGATGGCGCTGTCGGCACCGGCCTTGACCTTGTGCGCGAAATTGGCCAGATCGGCTTCGAAGTTGCGTGCCTGTGGATGCATCTCGGGGTAGGCGGCGACTTCGAGGTGGAAATGGTCACCCGTTTCCTGACGGATGAACTCGACCAGGTCACTGGCATAACGCAGCTCGCCACTGGCCATGCCCATGCCCGAAGGCAGGTCACCGCGCAGTGCGACGATACGCTTGATGCCGACTTGCTTGTACTCGGCCAGCAGCGCGCGCAACTCGGCCTTGGTATCGCCTACGCACGAGAGGTGGGGCGCAGCCGGCACCTGCACTTGGCTTTCCAGCTGCAATACCGTGTTGAGCGTGCGGTCGCGGGTGGAACCGCCGGCGCCGTAGGTGCAGGAGAAGAAGTCAGGGTTGCAGGCGGCCAACTGGCGCGCCACGCCCATCAGCTTTTCATGACCTGCGTCGGTTTTGGTCGGGAAGAACTCGAAACTGTAACGGCGTTCTTGTGACATCACTCGTTCCTCTAACAGCAAGCCCAAAGCTGCAAGCTGCAAGTAGAAGCCAGGTCGGTGATGGCCGACCTGGCCTGGCATCGTTCACGTTTCTTTCAGGCGTGCACTTCAAGCGGCAATGCCACGGTCTGGCACTGCCTGGCGCTTGAAGCGTACCGATCAGTAACGGTAGGCGTCTGGCTTGAACGGGCCTTCAACGGTTACGCCGATGTAGTCGGCCTGCTGCTTGGTCAACTGGGTGACCACGCCGCCGAAACCGCGGACCATTTCCAGGGCCACTTCTTCGTCGAGCTTCTTGGGCAGCACTTCGACCGTCAGGCGCTCGGCTTTCTTCTCGGCCGACAGGTCGGCGTACTTCTGCTCGAACAGGAAGATCTGTGCCAGGACCTGGTTGGCGAAGGAGCCATCCATGATGCGGCTTGGGTGGCCAGTGGCGTTGCCCAGGTTGACCAGGCGGCCTTCGGCCAGCAGGATCAGGTAGTCGTCGTTCTGAGGATCGAAGCTGCCGGCGCCGGTACGGTGGATCTTGTGCACCTGCGGCTTGACCTCTTCCCATGCCCAGTTCTTGCGCATGAAGGCCGTGTCGATTTCGTTGTCGAAGTGACCGATGTTGCAGACAACGGCACGCTTTTTCAGGGCCTTGAGCATGTTGGCGTCGCAGACGTTCACGTTACCGGTGGTGGTGACGATCAGGTCTATCTTGCCCAGCAGCGCCTTGTCGACACTGGCTTCGGTGCCATCGTTCAGGCCATCGAGGAAGGGCGATACCACTTCGAAACCGTCCATGCACGCCTGCATCGCGCAGATGGGGTCGACTTCGGTAACCTTGACGATCATGCCTTCCTGACGCAGCGACTGAGCCGAGCCCTTGCCCACGTCACCGTAGCCGATCACCAGGGCCTGCTTGCCCGACAGCAGGTGGTCGGTACCGCGCTTGATGGCATCGTTCAGGCTGTGACGGCAGCCGTACTTGTTGTCGTTCTTGCTCTTGGTGACCGAGTCGTTGACGTTGATGGCCGGAACCTTCAGCTCGCCTTTGGCCAGCATGTCCAGCAGGCGGTGCACGCCGGTGGTGGTTTCTTCGGTCACGCCGTGGACGCGCTCGAGCACCTGTGGGTACTTCTTGTGCAGCAGTTCGGTCAGGTCGCCACCGTCGTCCAGGACCATGTTGGCGTCCCAGGGCTGGCCGTCCTTGAGGATGGTCTGCTCCAGGCACCATTCGTATTCCTGCTCGGTTTCACCCTTCCAGGCGAAGACCGGGATACCGGCGGCTGCGATGGAGGCGGCGGCCTGGTCCTGGGTGGAGAAGATGTTGCACGACGACCAGCGCACTTCGGCACCCAGGGCGACCAGGGTTTCGATCAGCACGGCAGTCTGGATGGTCATGTGGATGCAGCCCAGGATCTTGGCACCCTTGAGCGGTTGCTCGGCCTGGTACTTGCGGCGCAGGCCCATCAGCGCAGGCATTTCCGATTCGGCGATGATGGTTTCGCGACGGCCCCAGGCGGCCAGGGAGATGTCGGCAACTTTGAAATCGGTAAAACCAGCAGGCATGTTTGCAGCGCTCATCAGAGCCTCCATTCGTAGTGTGCGAATGGGCGCCGTTGTGCGTTGAGCGTCCGCGGGAGCGGACAACGCCCCATCCGAGCCTGACAGGTCGAGCCTGCTGCAGCGCCCCTCGGACAGGTGGCGGGCATGGCGCCGCTGTGGACGGCCATGTAAAACGGCCACGATTATAGCCGGGTGCGGCACCATCCCCAAGGTTTTCTGTCGATTAATCGAGACGATAGTCGATGTTGGGTGGAGCGGCGCTGGCCGCTCTGCCATCATCGTTTTACGCAAGCCAGGATGCTCAGGAGTCCCGATGAACTTCCACACCCGCAAATGGGTTAAACCCGAAGACCTCAACCCCAACGGCACGCTGTTCGGTGGCAGCCTGCTGCGCTGGATCGACGAGGAAGCGGCCATCTATGCCATCGTGCAGCTGGGTAACCAGCGCGTGGTGACCAAGTACATGTCCGAAATCAATTTCGTCAGTGCCTCGCGCAAGGGCGACATCATCGAACTGGGCATCACCGCCACCGAGTTCGGCCGCACCTCGATCACGCTGCGCTGCGAAGTGCGCAACAAGATCACGCGCAAGAGCATCCTGACCGTCGAACGCATGGTCTTCGTGAACCTGGGCGAGGACGGGCTGCCTGCGCCCCACGGGCGTACCGAAATCAAGTACGTGCAGGACCAGTTCCCCGACTCCGCCGTGGAGTGACGGTCTGGGGGCTGCAGGGTGCAGCCCCGCTTCTTTCAGGGTTGTACGCTGACCCTGCGTACCACCTTGCCGATGCTCAGGCCCTGCACCAGGATCGAGGACAGCACCACGATGTAGGTGATCGACAGCAGCAGGTCACGCTCTTCACCCAAAGGCAACGACAGCGCCAGGGCTACCGATACTCCACCACGCAGGCCACCCCAGGTCAGCACCCGCACCGTGCCCTTGGGCACCGGGCGCCAACGCCGCAGCAACACGATGGCCGGCGCCACGGTCAGCAGGCGCGAGAGCAGCACGGCCAGCGCCAATACACTGCCGGCGGCCATGTGCAGCCAGTTGAAAGGCAGCAACAGCAGCTCCAGGCCGATCAACGCGAACAGCAGCGCGTTGAGCATATCGTCGATCAACTCCCAGAAACCGTCCATGTAGCGACGGGTCATGTCGTTCATCGCCAGGTTGCGCCCCAGGTTGCCGATGATCAGGCCCGCCACCACCATCGCGATAGGGGCCGAGACGTGCAACTCATAGCACATCGCCGAGCCACCGATCACCAGCGCCAGGGTCAGCATGACCTCGACCTGGTATTGCTCCACACTCTTGATCATGCGGTAGGTGGCGTAGCCGATCACACCGCCAAACAGCACGCCACCGATGGCCTCGCGAACGAACAGCAGCGCCGTGTCGGCGATGCTCGGGGTTTCACCGAGCTGGATGATGCCCAGCAGCACGGTGAAGACCACAACGGCAGTACCGTCGTTGAACAGCGACTCGCCGACGATGGTGGTCTTCAGGGGTTTAGGAGCATTGGCCGTACGCAGGGCGCCCAACACCGCAATCGGGTCGGTCGGCGAGATGAGCGCGCCGAACAGCAGGCAGTAGATCAGCGGCACCTGCCAGCCGAACATCGCGAACACCCAGTGCGACAGGTAGCCGATGACCACGGTGGCGATCAGCACGCCCACGGTCGCCAGCAGGCCGATGGGCCAGCGGTAGCTGCGCAGGTCGGACAAGTTCACGTGCAAGGCACCGGCGAACAGCAGGAACGCCAGCATCCAGTGCATCAGCAGGTCATTGAAGTCGATCTGGTTCATCAGCGCTTCGACGCGGGCTTCCAGGCCAGGAAAGCCGATCAGGCTCAATGCCTGAAGCATGAGCGAGAACAGCAAGGCCGTGACCATCACGCCGATCGCAGGTGGCAGGCCGATGAATCGGTAGTTCACATAGGTGAGAAGGGTGGTAAGGCAGATAAACGCGGCAACTAATTCAAGCATCCCGATTCCTGTAACAGTGGCTTCCAAGTCGTCACCCGAATGACTCGGGCAGCTCTTTGATGACCTGACGAGGGGTTCGGGGCACAGGGTTTGACCGATTTTGCATTAATCGTTCCCATTAGCGCCCTGCCAAAGGCGGTGGGCGGGCTGTAACAGGGGGTGGCGAGGCCGCTTCGTGATTGACGCGCTCACCTGGCCAGGGCTTATAGTCTGCGTCCGGTAACCCCTTGAGGACCCACCGCGTGTTGGCCACGTCTCTGGTGCTGATCGCTGCCTTGCTTCATGCGACCTGGAACACCCTGATCAAATTCAGCGGCGAGCGCCTGCTGGTCATTGCCAGCATGGACACGGTGGCCCTGGCCCTGGTGATGCCTGCGGTGGCTTTCGTGGACATCCCGCCTGCCGGTATCTGGCCCTGGTTGCTGGCTTCGGCGTTTGCCGAGCAGCTGTACCGCTGGCTGCTGATCAAGGCGTATCGCGTGGGTGACCTGGGCCTGGTCTACCCGCTGATGCGTGGGCTGTCGCCTCTGGTCGTACTGGCGCTGACCCTGGCGTTTGCCGGAGAACCCCTGAGCCAGCAGCAGATCATCGGCATTCTGCTGATTCCCTGTGGCATGGCCTGCCTGTTGTGGCAGGGCGGTGGCGGAGACCGGCTGCCGTGGTCGATGTTGCCGGTGGTGGCCCTGATCGGGCTGTGCATCGGGTGCTATACCTGGTTCGACGGTCAGGCCGTGCGCGAATGGGGCAAGCCATGGGACTACTTGGTGTGGCTGACGCTGCTCAGTGCCTGGCAATTCCCCGCGCGGGCCGCAGTGGCGCGACGGGCACCGTTCGTGCTGTTCTGGAAAACCCAGTGGCGGCTGGGCCTTGCCGTCGGCCTGTGCGTGCTGTTCAGTTATGCCCTGGTGCTCTGGGCGATGCACCTGGGGTCGGTGGCCGAGGCAGCGGCGCTGCGCGAGCTGAGCGTGATCCTTGTGGTGTTGCTGGGGATGCGCTACCTCAAAGAACCTTTCGGCGGGCCAAGACTCCTAGCTTGCGGGCTGGTACTGGCAGGTATGCTGGTAATGAAGCTCTGACCGACTGACAAACGAGGAACCCTGTCCATGACCGTTGCCCTGTGGTGCATCCTGATCGCGCTGATCCTGCCGCCGCTCTGTGCGCTGATCGCCAAGCTGGCGAGCGGCCGGTTCGGCTTGAAGCACAACCATGACCCGCGCGCCTTCCTCGATACCCTGTCGGGGCTGCCGCGCCGCGCGCACTCAGCCCAGCAGAACGGTTACGAAGCCTTTCCGGCATTCGCCGCCGCTGTGCTGGTGGCAGACATCGTCGGCAACGCCGAACAGGTGACCCAGGATGTGCTGGGTGTGATGTACATCACCAGTCGGCTGCTCTACATCATCTGCTACCTCGCCGACTGGGCGGCACTGCGCTCGCTGGTCTGGTTCGCTGGCCTTGCGATCATCGTGGCGTTCTTCGTGGTCTCGGCCTGACCGCATCGCCCGGTGCCGAGGCCCCCGTCACGGGACCTTGGGCACTTCAGGCAGCGGTTGGCCCTTGGGCCACAGCATCCAGATCTGGCCCTGCTGCTTCATGTTCCCGGCCAGGTCTCCGGCTGCCTGGCCGGTCCCCCAGAACAGGTCGGCGCGAACCTCGCCTGCGATAGCGCCCCCAGTGTCCTGGGCCGCGACCGGGCGCACAACGGGGCTGCCGTCCGGTCGGGTGGTCGATAGCCACAGCAGGCTGCCAAGCGGGATGACCTTGCGGTCGATAGCCACGCTGTAGCCCGCCGTCAGTGGAACGTTGAGCGAGCCACGTGGCCCTTCATTGCTGTCGGGGCGCGTGCTGAAGAACACGTAGCTGGGGTTGCTGGCCAGCAATTCGGGAACCCGTGAAGGGTTGGACTGGGCCCACGCATGAATGGCGCCCATGCTCACGTCTTCTTTTTTCAGCTGCCCTTGCTCGACCAGCCAGCGGCCAATCGGACGATACGGATGACCGTTCTGGTCAGCGTAACCCAGGCGCAGCTGGCGCCCGTCCTCCAATTGGACGCGACCAGAGCCCTGGATCTGCAGGAACTGCAAGTCCATCGGGTCGGTCAGCCAGGCCAGTACCGGGGCCTTGGCGCCGTTGCGGTTGATGACCTCAGCAGTGTCGTAGGGCTTGAGCACGCGGCCTTCGAGGCGACCACGCAGGCGCTTGCCCTTGAGTTCGGGGTACACGCTGGCCAGGTCCACCGTGATCATGTCTTCGGGAGGGCCGTAGACCGCCACATCATAGGTGGCAGAGGGGGTCAGGCTGCCGGGGTAGACAGGTTCGTAATAGCCGGTGATCAAGCCGTTGGCACTGTTGTCAGCCGAACGCAGGCCATAGACCTCCAGGTTCTGCTCGAGAAAGGTGCGCACCTGTGCAGCGCTTGCCGGCTGGCTCCCAGCGGCTTCACAGGTGGCCGCCCAGACCGGGTCGCGCTTGAGCTTTTCGCAGCCGCTGCGCCAGGCATAGAAACCGGCGAGCAGGTCTTCGTCGCTGACCGTGGGCAGGTCTTTCCAAGTACCAGGCGCGTAGGTTGCGATGGCGTGGGGCTCGGGCTTTGCCGTCTGGTCGTTGTCGCAGCCGGCCAGCAAGGCCAGTAGCGGGAGTGTCCAGGCCAGGTGGCGCAAGGCATGTTTCATCGGTGTATTCCTGTCATGGACGAACACGCGGTTCACCCTTGTTTTTTATGTGGCTATTGGTCTTTCGCCCATTGGCAGCGATACTGGCCGGCCCTTTTTCCAGGCATGGGTAGGCGAGATGTTTAAGCGGTTGGGCGTTGTTGTGCTTGCAGCATTGACCTTGGGTAGTGGCCTGACAGGTTGCGGGGGCGTTGACCCCAACTCGCCACTGGGCAAGCGCAAGGCCATCTTCAAGGACATGCTCAAGACAAGCGAGGACCTGGGCGGCATGTTGCGTGGTCGACTGCCGTTCGACGCCGGTCGCTTCGCCCAAGGGGCGGACACCCTGGATACGCTGTCTCACCAACCCTGGCAGCACTTTGCGCAGGTACCCGAGGGCGAAGGCAGCGCGGCGCGCCCCGAGGTGTGGCAACGGCAGGCGCGCTTTCAAGACCTGGCCCGGCAGCTGGAGGCAGCTACCGGAGCGCTGGTGCAAGCGACCCGCCAGCCGTCGCTGGACGCTGCGCAGTTGAAGGCACCCATGGACAAGGTCGAAAACGCATGCCGGGCGTGCCACAGCGAATTTCGTAACCATTGAATGACGCGGCAGGCGGCGGCTGGCCCGTGCGCCGCCTCAGGCGCTGGCCTCAGCGGTCAAGGTCGTCTACCGCGTCCTGCAGTTCCTTGCGGGACTCGGCGAGCTTGTCCTTGCGCTTGTTGATTTTTTCGGCGTCGCCTTTCTTCTCGGCCTTTTTCAGGTCCTTCTCCCGCTGGGCCACCTCATGGCGCGCATCGAGCACCTTCTGCTCACGCTCTTTGCGCAGGCTGGCCTCGGTGCAATTGGCCACGCCACGCAAGGCCTCCTCCAGCCCGGCCGCCTGCGCGGCATTGCCGTGCTCACGGGCGATCTTGAGCTGGTTCTCGATCGCGCTGCGCTTGGCATCGCAACCGGTCAGGCCGGCATCGGGCGCGGCTGCCTGTGCAGCGCCTGCGCCCAGGCCCAAGGCCGCGAGCAGAAAAAGGGAAGAAAAGCGTTTCATGAAAAGCCTCCTGGACGGGGCAGGGCAACGAGAAAAATTCTGGATGGAAATCCTGCCTTGGTTTTGGCCATTTAGGAACCCTTGATAAGACTGGGCCGCTAAATCTCCGGATTTTCCTACAGTTTTTTTGGTAAATAATCATTGCTCAGGCCTGAGCGGCTGCTCCGAGAACCCGTCTACACCTTGCCCGGCCAGATGTGACCCAATGGCTTGCACCTCGGCGCTGGCGAAGAATCGCGCAAGTTCGTCCGCCCGTTTCGAGCCGATGCCAGGCTGGGCTTGCCACTGCCCACGCGTCTGGGCAACCACCGTCGGCCAGTCACCGGGCAGCGCCACCCCCTTGCCGATAGGTGTCCCGATACCGCGAACCCATTGTGTGAATGGACGCAAGCGGGCCTGTTCGAAGGCGGCCAGCAACTGGGCTGCCCTCAGGGTGCTGATGCCTGGCACCTGTTGCAGGCGCCCGGCATCGAGCTCCAGCCAGTCGGTCATCGTCGAAACCAGGCCTGCCTCGACCAGCCGTCGCCAGGTGCCTGGGCCCGTTCCTGGCAGGGCCAGGCCTTGTTTGCCGGCCAGCCAGCTGAGGCGAGCGATGAACTGCTCATTACAGCCTTCTCCGGCACGCCAGCAGCTGTGGGCATGGTATTGGTCGACTGCCGGTGCAGTGACTGGCTGGCGCTCGACCGAGTAATGCACGATCTGGTCGAAACGGGGGATGGTCAGCCCTGCCAGGCTGATGGCTATCTGGTCGCCTGGACGAACGTCCAATGCCTGCCAGCGTGACAGCGAGCCCAGGCTGACACGGGTCACGCGTCGATCATCGAGGGTCACCGGCTCGACGTGAACGATGGGGGTGACCTTACCTGTGCGTCCGATTTGGAAGCGCACCTCGCGCACCTGCGCCAATTTTTGTGCGTAGGGGTATTTCCAGGCTGCGATCCAGTACGGCGCCTTGGCCTGCCAGCGTTGGGCAGGCGGGCGTTCGCCCTGGCGCAGGATCACCCCATCGCTGGCGAAGGGTAGCGGCGTGCCGAACCAGTGGTCCCGCCACCGCGCAGCTTCTTCGGGGGTGTTTATCGCAACGCTGTAGCGCTGACTGTCCGCAAAGCCCAATTGGGCCAGCTGCGACAGGCGCTCGGTTTGCTGTTCAGGCCCCTTGGGCCACTCCCAGACGAACAGACCGAGGCGGGCGCCTTGTTCCTCGTCGATCTGGTGGCGAGCGAGCAGGCCGGCGACCGTGCCACGGGCATTGAGGCCCCCTGCGCTTGCCTGTATGTGGCCTTCAAGGCGCAAGTAGAGCTCGCCTTGCAGCGACAGATCGAGCGGGCGGGGCAGCTGCCGGACAATCCCTTCGAGTTGTGGGATATGGCGGCTCCAATCGTGCCCCCGGACCCCGTCGCCTCGGCTGATCAACTGGGTCAGCCGGCCCTGGCGGTAGATCAGTGACACCGCCACGCCATCGACCTTTGGCTGTACCCACAGGTCGGTCTTGCCAGTCATCCAGCCGGCAACCCGCTGGAAGTCGGCCAGCTTCTGCACGCCGGTGTGCGGCACGGGATGGACGACCGGACCGCCCGCCCTGGCCAGCGGCGAGGCCTCGGTCGCAAGGCCAACGCAGCGCTGCAACATGGCCAGGTGATCGCGGCTCTGGTCATACAGCTCATCGGCCACCAGTGCCACGCCGTCACGGTGATAACGTTCGTCCCAATGGGCGAGCGTTGCGCTCAGTTGGGCGATCTGTGCGTGTGAGCGTGCCGGTGTCCAGTCCGGGCACGGGTTGGCCCAGGTCGGCGGCAGGTGCAACACCACCATGATCAGCAGCAATACGATTGGCATGGCCCGCTTCCTTGCGTGGCTTGAAGTGTGCCGAGCCTATGGGGTTTTCACGGTGTTCGCCTCGGGCGGTTTGTCAGGCGATATGTCACAAAAAAGCCCCTACCGATTGCTCGGCAGGGGCTTTCGCTCAGCGCTGTAGGAAATTACAGGCCGGCAGCGTCACGCAGCGCTTCAGCGCGGTCAGTGCGTTCCCAAGTGAAGGTGGTGAAGGTGTCGTCACCCACGGTTTTCTGCTGCGGGGTGCGACCGAAGTGGCCGTAAGCAGCGGTTTCCTGGTACATCGGGTGCAGCAGGTCGAGCATGGTCGTAATGGCGTATGGACGCAGATCGAAGCACTCGCGCACCAGCTGGATGATCTTCTCGTCCGACACCTTGCCAGTGCCGAAGGTATTGATCGAGATGGAGGTCGGTTGGGCCACGCCGATGGCATACGAGACCTGGATCTCGCAGCGCTCGGCCAGGCCGGCGGCGACGATGTTCTTGGCCACGTAGCGGCCGGCATAGGCGGCGGAACGGTCGACCTTGGACGGGTCCTTGCCCGAGAACGCGCCGCCGCCGTGGCGGGCCATGCCACCGTAGGAGTCGACGATGATTTTGCGACCGGTCAGGCCGCAGTCACCGACCGGGCCGCCGATGATGAAGTTGCCCGTCGGGTTGATGTGGTACTGGGTACCTTTGTGCAGCAGTTCGGCAGGCAGCGTGTGCTTGACGATCAGCTCCATGACCGCTTCCTGCAGGTCTTTCTGCGACACCTCGGGGTTATGCTGGGTGGACAGCACCACCGCATCGATACCCACGACCTTGCCACCTTCGTAACGGCAGGTGACCTGCGATTTGGCATCCGGGCGCAGCCAGGGCAGCAGGCCGGACTTGCGTGCTTCGGCCTGACGCTCGACCAGGCGATGCGAGAAGCAGATCGGCGCTGGCATCAGCACTTCGGTCTCGTTGCTGGCGTAGCCGAACATCAGGCCCTGGTCACCGGCGCCTTGGTCTTCTGGCTTGGAACGGTCGACGCCTTGGGCAATGTCCACCGACTGCTTGCCGATGATGTTCATCACGGCGCAGGTGGCACCGTCAAAGCCGACGTCGGAGCTGTTGTAGCCGATGTCGATGATGACCTTGCGTACCAGGTCCTCGAGGTCGACCCAGGCCGAGGTGCTCACCTCGCCGGCAATGATCGCCACGCCGGTCTTGACCAGCGTTTCACAGGCGACGCGGGCGTACTTGTCCTGGGCGATGATCGCGTCCAGCACGGCGTCCGAAATCTGGTCGGCGATTTTGTCCGGATGCCCTTCGGACACGGACTCGGAGGTGAAAAGGGAGTATTCGCTCATCTCGAAGGTTCCTGAAATTTACCGATGGTGTATGTCGCCAGCCGTCCGCTGGAAATGGCGGACCTGGATCTGGAAACCGTTACGCAGGCCTACGTACAGGCTATCCCCGTGGGACAGGCCTGCCGCGTTGGCCCAGCGGGCCAAGTCGTCCTGTTCGAAGCCGAGCCACAGGTCGCCGCAGGCTTCCCGCGCCCACCCCTGGTCATGGCTGCACAATTCGGTGATCAACAGGCTGCCGCCTGCCTTCACCCGTTTGGCCAGCTGGCACAACGCCAGGGCCGGATCGCTGAAATGATGCAGGACCATGTTCAGCACAACGCAGTCGGCGACCACATCCGTTGCACCCAGTGCATCGGCCAACTGCAGGTTCACGTTGTCCAGCCCTTCGCGCTGACAGACCTGGCGGGCGAGTTCGAGCATGGTCGGGCTGTTGTCAAGCGCGGTAACCTGCGCAAAACGCCGGGCCAGGTCCGGAAGGAACCCGCCATCGCCGGGGCCGACCTCAAGCGCGCTGGCGCTTGGGTCGAAATGCAGCTTGTCGAGCAGCGCCAGCAGGCTCTCGCGATATTGCGGCAAGCCTGCGATCAGGTCCTGCTGGGCGCGAAAGCGCTCTTCCACGCGCAGGAAGAAGTCCTGGCTGGTTGCCGCGCGGCGCTGCTGCACCTGGGCGATGCGGCCTTGCACCTCGGCGGGCAAGGCCAGGTCATCGACCTCGTCGAGCAGCGCGGCGTGCAAGCGTCCGCCCAAGCGCAAGCTGTCGGGCAGGGCGCGGCGATAGAAAATGGCGTTGCCTTCCCGACGGGTGGCTACCAGGTCGGCCTGGGCCAGTACCTTGAGGTGGTGGCTCATGCCCGACTGGCCGATGTCGAAGATCTGCGCCAGCTCCAACACGCCGAAGGAATCGTTGGCCAGGGCGCGCAGCACATTCAGGCGCAACTCGTCGCCACTGGCCTTGCACAGGGCGGCCAGTGCCTCGCGTTGTTCCGGTATCGCTTGCGCACGAAGGTTCATGGTGCGGGAGTCTAGACAGGCATCGTTGCCCTAGCAAGGCCTATATCAAAAAGTTTTGATATTGCAGGTCCGTTGCCCATTAGCCATTACCCTTGTGTTGCCATTGCGGTCGATGATCGGACCAATGCACGCCGCTTGCTGCTTAAATGTTTGCCCCAAGCGCCCCAGTGGGCGAAAATGGACGCCTTTTTCGTATCACCACCTATTCAAGCCCCCAGGAGATCAGCGATGCCCAGCCGTCGTGAACGTGCCAACGCCATTCGTGCCCTTAGCATGGATGCCGTGCAAAAGGCCAACAGCGGCCACCCCGGTGCCCCCATGGGCATGGCGGATATCGCCGAGGTTCTTTGGCGCGACTACCTCAAGCACAACCCGAGCAACCCGGCATTTCCCGATCGCGACCGCTTCGTGCTGTCCAACGGCCACGGCTCGATGCTCATCTATTCGCTGCTTCACCTGACCGGCTACGACCTGTCGATCGACGACCTCAAGGGCTTCCGTCAACTGCACAGCCGCACCCCTGGCCACCCGGAGCACGGTTACACCCCTGGCGTCGAGACCACCACCGGCCCGCTCGGCCAAGGCATCGCCAACGCCGTGGGCTTCGCCCTGGCCGAAAAAGTCATGGCGGCCCAGTTCAACCGTGACGGCCACACCATCGTCGACCACAACACCTATGTGTTCCTGGGCGATGGCTGCATGATGGAAGGCATTTCTCACGAAGTGGCCTCGCTGGCCGGTACCCTGGGGCTGAACAAGCTGGTTGCCTTCTACGACGACAACGGCATTTCCATCGACGGTGAAGTGCATGGCTGGTTCACCGACAACACCCCGGCGCGCTTCGAAGCCTACAACTGGCAGGTGATCCGCAACGTCAACGGCCACGACGCCGAAGAGATCAAGACGGCCATCGAGACCGCCCGCAAGAGCGACCGTCCGACCCTGATCTGCTGCAAGACCACCATCGGTTTCGGCTCGCCGAACAAGCAGGGCAAGGAAGAGTCCCACGGCGCGCCGCTGGGCAACGACGAAATTGCCCTGACCCGTCAGGCACTGGGCTGGAACCACGGTCCGTTCGAAATCCCCGCCGACATCTATGCCGAGTGGGACGCCAAGCAAGCCGGTGCCAAGGCTGAAGCCGAGTGGAACCAGCGTTTCGACGCCTACGCTCAGGCGCACCCGGAGCTGGCCGCAGAGTTCAAGCGCCGCATGGCCGGTGACCTGCCTGCCGATTTCAGCGAAAAGGCCCAGGCCTACATCGAGGAAGTGGCGGCCAAGGGCGAAACCATCGCCAGCCGCAAGGCCAGCCAGAATGCCCTGAACGCCTATGGCCCGATGTTGCCCGAGTTCCTCGGCGGTTCGGCGGACCTGGCCGGTTCCAACCTGACCCTGTGGAAGGGCTGCAAGGGCTTGGAAGCTGGCGATGCCAGCGGCAACTACGTGTTCTACGGCGTGCGTGAATTCGGCATGACCGCCATCATGAACGGCGTGGCACTGCACGGCGGCCTGGTGCCTTACGGCGCGACGTTCCTGATGTTCATGGAATACGCCCGCAACGCCGTGCGCATGTCGGCGCTGATGAAGCAGCGCGTGATCCATGTCTACACCCACGACTCCATTGGCCTGGGCGAAGACGGTCCGACCCACCAGCCGATCGAGCAGCTGACCAGCCTGCGCACCACGCCGAACCTGGACACCTGGCGCCCGGCGGATGCCGTGGAGTCGGCCGTGGCCTGGAAGAACGCTCTGGAGCGCAAGGATGGTCCATCGGCGCTGATCTTCTCGCGCCAGAACCTGCAGCACCAGGCCCGCGATGCGCAGCAGCTCGCTGCCATCAGCCGTGGCGGCTACGTGCTCAAGGATTGCGCTGGCGAGCCTGAGCTGATCCTGATCGCCACCGGCTCCGAAGTGGGCCTGGCCGTTCAGGCCTACGACAAGCTGACCGAGCAAGGCCGCAATGTACGCGTGGTGTCCATGCCATCGACCAGCGTGTTCGATGCCCAGGATGCTGCCTACAAGCAGTCGGTGCTGCCACTGGAAGTCAGTGCCCGTATCGCCATCGAAGCGGCACATGCCGACTTCTGGTACAAGTACGTCGGCCTCGAAGGCCGCGTCATCGGCATGACCACCTACGGTGAGTCGGCGCCGGCCTCGGCACTGTTCGAAGAATTCGGCTTCACCCTGGAGAACATCCTCGGTACCGCCGAAGAGCTGCTGGAAGACTGATGTATCAGGGAGGGCAGGATGCCCTCCTGGTCGTGCGAGGGGAGGGCGTCGCCCTCCATCGCGCCATGAGGCCGCTTCCACAGGTACTGTCGCCAGCCACGGCGTAGTACCTGTGGAAGCGGCCTTGTGCCGCGATAGGCCGCCATGCGGCCTCGAAGCCATCACGCTTAGCGAGTCAACGAATGTCCCACTTGCGTCCCTATAAAGTTGCACTCAACGGTTATGGCCGTATCGGCCGCTGTGTTCTGCGCGCGCTGTTCGAGCGGGGCAGCAGGGCCGATTTCGAGATCGTCGCACTCAACGACTTGGCCGACCAGGCCAGCCTGGAATACCTCACCCGCTTCGACTCCACCCATGGGCGCTTTCCCGGCGAGGTCAAGGTCGATGGCGATTGCCTGCACATCAATGGCGATTGCGTGAAGGTGATGCGCAGCGCCACGCCCGAAGGCATCGACTGGGCGGCCCTGGACGTGGACCTGGTCCTGGAGTGTTCCGGCGCCTACAACACCCGTGCCGATGGCCAGCGCTTTCTCGAGGCCGGTGCGCCAAGGGTGCTGTTCTCCCAGCCCATGGCCAGCGAGGCTGACGTCGATGCCACGGTGGTGTACGGCATCAACCAGCACTGCCTGACCGGCACTGAGCGGCTGGTCTCCAATGCTTCGTGCACCACCAACTGCGGTGTACCGCTGCTGCGGGTGCTGGATCAGGCATTTGGCATCGACTATGTACAGATCACCACCATTCACTCGGCCATGAACGACCAGCCAGTGATCGACGCCTATCACCATGAAGACCTGCGCCGTACCCGTTCGGCGTTCCAGTCGGTGATTCCGGTGTCCACCGGCCTTGCGCGCGGCATCGAGCGTCTGCTCCCGGAACTTGCCGGGCGAATCCAGGCCAAAGCGGTACGCGTGCCGACGGTCAACGTCTCGTGCCTGGACATCACCTTGCAGACCGCTCGCGACACCACCGCAGCCGAGGTCAACAGGGTACTGCGCGAGGCGGCGCTGACCGGGCCGCTCAAGGGGCTGCTGGCCTACACCGAGCTGCCCCACGCCAGTTGTGATTTCAACCACGACCCGCATTCGGCCATCGTCGATGCCAGCCAGACCCGTGTATCAGGCCCGCGCCTGGTCAACCTGCTGGCCTGGTTCGACAACGAATGGGGGTTTGCAAACCGTATGCTCGACGTTGCCGGACATTTTCTGCACGTCGTCCACCCAACCCGCAACAAACAGCCCTGAAGGACCGCATTCATGACCGTGTTGAAGATGACCGACCTCGACCTGCAAGGTAAGCGCGTACTGATTCGCGAAGACCTGAACGTGCCTGTCAAGGACGGTGTGGTGACCAGCGATGCGCGCATCCAGGCAGCGCTGCCGACCATCAAGCTGGCCCTGGAGAAGGGTGCGGCGGTGATGGTCTGCTCGCACCTGGGCCGCCCCACCGAAGGTGAATTCTCTGCCGAGAACAGCCTTGAGCCGGTTGCCAAGTACCTGAGCAAGGCGCTGGGCCGCGACGTGCCGCTGGTGGGTGACTACCTGGGTGGCGTCGAGGTCAAGGCAGGCGAGCTGGTGCTGTTCGAGAACGTGCGCTTCAACAAGGGCGAGAAGAAGAACGCCGATGAGCTGGCCCAGCAGTACGCGGCGCTGTGCGATGTGTTCGTGATGGACGCCTTCGGCACGGCTCACCGCGCCGAGGGTTCCACCCACGGCGTTGCCAAGTTCGCCAAGGTCGCGGCGGCTGGCCCGTTGCTGGCAGCTGAGCTGGATGCCCTGGGCAAGGCGCTGAAGGCCCCGGCCAAGCCAATGGCCGCCATCGTCGCCGGCTCCAAGGTGTCCACCAAGCTGGACGTGCTCAACAGCCTGAGCTCGGTATGCGATCAGCTGATCGTCGGTGGCGGCATCGCCAACACCTTCCTGGCGGCTGCCGGGCACCCGGTCGGTAAGTCGCTGTACGAGCCCGATCTGGTCGAAACGGCCAAGGCCATTGCCGCCAAGGTCAGCGTGCCGCTGCCTGTCGATGTGGTGGTTGCCAAGGCCTTCGCCGAAGACGCCGAAGCGACCGTCAAGGCCATTGCCGATGTTGCGGCCGACGACATGATCCTGGACATCGGTCCGCAGACCGCCGCCCAGTTCGCCGACTTGCTCAAGTCCTCCAAGACCATCCTGTGGAATGGCCCGGTTGGTGTATTCGAGTTCGATCAGTTCGGCAATGGCACCCAGGTGCTGGCCAAGGCAATCGCCGACAGCGCCGCGTTCTCCATCGCCGGTGGCGGTGATACCCTGGCAGCCATCGACAAATATGGCGTCAGCCAGGATATCTCCTACATTTCTACCGGTGGCGGCGCCTTCCTCGAGTTCGTCGAAGGCAAGGTTCTGCCAGCGGTGGCCATGCTCGAAGAGCGGGCCAAAGCCTGATGAACACGGCGCCTGGCAAAAGGAGTGGCCTGATGGCCAAGCAGTTGCCTGTGTTGCTGCTGGTCGGGCTGCTGAGCGCCTGCGCCGGCAGCCCGGATGCCCAGGACGACCCGGCGCAACCGCCCAAGGGCGGTTGCTATCAGTCCGAATGGCAAGCCGAAACCGTGCCAGTGATCAGCAAGCGCGTAGGCCCGGAAGGGCTGGAAAAGTACGACGAAGAGCACCAGCGCAAGGCGCCCGGCTGCCCTTGATCGGGCCGCTGGCAACCTGCAGGCCGGTTTGTGGTCTTGGAGAAGGGCCGTGTGCTGCCCATCGAGGTAACTGAATGAAAGCGCTCTTGGCCGTAATGGCCCTGGCGACACTGGCAGGATGTTCACTGCTGCAACCGGCGCAGACCGCGCCGGCGGACAACTGGACCCGGTGGGTCTGCGACACCCAGGCCGAAGTGCTGTGGCGGTTTGCCGACCCCCAGCGTGACCAGGTTGACGTACGCCTTGGCGGCGGCGACCAGGTGTACCGGCTCAAGGCCGAGCCCGGCGCCTCCGGCGCGCTGTACAGCGACGGCATGCTGGCGTTTCACACCAAGGGCGAAGAGGGCCTGGTGTACTGGGTGGCGACCAACGATCTGATAGGGCGGGGCTGCAAGGCACCGTGACTGGCCGGGCCGCTAGGTGGCCCACACTACTTGAACAGCAACTGCCCCTGCGGCAGGCTTGCACGAAACAACGACGCTTGTCGGGAGAGAGATACACAATGGCACTCATTAGCATGCGCCAGATGCTGGACCACGCCGCCGAGTTCGGTTATGGCGTACCGGCTTTCAACGTCAACAACCTTGAGCAGATGCGCGCCATCATGGAAGCGGCTGACAAGACCGACTCCCCTGTGATCGTCCAGGCCTCGGCCGGTGCGCGCAAGTACGCAGGTGCGCCGTTCCTGCGTCACCTGATCCTGGCGGCCATCGAAGAATTCCCGCACATCCCGGTGTGCATGCACCAGGACCACGGCACCAGCCCGGATGTCTGCCAGCGCTCCATCCAGCTGGGCTTCAGCTCGGTCATGATGGACGGCTCGCTCGGCGAAGACGGCAAGACCCCGACCGATTACGAATACAACGTGCGCGTCACCCAGCAGACCGTTGCCATGGCCCATGCCTGTGGTGTGTCGGTAGAAGGCGAACTGGGCTGCCTGGGCTCGCTGGAAACCGGCATGGCCGGTGAGGAAGACGGTATCGGTGCCGAAGGCGTGCTCGACCACAGCCAGATGCTGACCGACCCTGAAGAAGCTGCCGACTTCGTCAAGAAGACCCAGGTCGATGCCCTGGCCATCGCCATCGGCACCAGCCACGGTGCTTACAAGTTCACCAAGCCGCCTACCGGTGACGTGCTGGCCATCGACCGCATCAAGGAAATCCACAAGCGCATTCCCGACACCCACCTGGTGATGCACGGCTCCTCCTCGGTACCGCAGGAGTGGCTGGCGATCATCAACCAGTACGGCGGCGACATCAAGGAAACCTACGGTGTGCCGGTCGAGGAAATCGTCGAAGGCATCAAGTACGGCGTGCGCAAGGTCAACATCGACACCGACCTGCGTCTGGCGTCCACCGGTGCCATCCGTCGTCACATGGCCATGAACCCGAGCGAGTTCGACCCGCGCAAGTTCTTCGCTGAAACCGTAAAAGCCATGCGCGACGTGTGCATCGCCCGTTACGAAGCATTCGGCACTGCCGGCCATGCCTCGAAGATCAAGCCGATCTCCCTGGAAAGCATGTTCCAGCGCTACGCCAAAGGCGAGCTGGCCGCAAAAGTCAACTAAGCAAACCGGCCCCCGGAAAACCCGCAGCGATGCGGGTTTTTCGTTTCTGGCGGTGGCTGCGAAAGCGTTCTGCCATTGCATGTCACAGAATGTCAGCGAAACCGCGATCGGTCGGCTACCTTCAGTCAGTGGCTGATGGTTTTTGGCTTGTGATGCGTGCTATCAGCTCATGCCTGGGGTAAAACTGGATCCAACGGCCAGTTTGTAGTCGGTCATATAACAGAGATGCAGCATGGATGGCGCTCACCTTCAACTCATGCCACAGGATGGCAGCTCGGTGCTTCTGGTAGTCGACGATTACCCAGAGAACCTCATCAGTATGCAAGCCTTGTTGTCGCGCCAGGATTGGCTGGTGCTGACGGCAAGTTCGGGCCGAGAAGCCCTGAGCGCATTGCTGGAAAACGATGTCGACCTGGTTTTACTGGATGTGCACATGCCTGAGATGGACGGCTTCGAAGTCGCTCGCCTGATGCGCGGCAGCCAGCGAACCCAACTCACGCCCATCATCTTCCTGACAGCCAACGAGCAGTCCCAGGCCGCCGTGTTGAAAGGCTACGCCAACGGCGCCGTGGACTACATGTTCAAGCCGTTCGACCCGCGGATTCTCAAGCCCAAGGTGCAGGCCCTGCTCGACCAGCAGCGCAATCGGCGGCGCCTGCAGGCGCTGACCCGTGAACTCGACGAGGCCCGCGCCTTCAATGCATCGATTCTGGACAATGCGGCCGAGGGTATTCTGGTGGTGGATGCCGGGGGCATCATCCGCTTCGCCAACCCGGCTATCTGCTCCCTGCTGGCAACGCCTATCGAACAGTTGCAGAACGTCGATCTGCTGGGGCTGTTGCAGCTGAGCACGCCGAGTACGTGGCAGGATTCGACGTTCCACCAAAGCTATCTGGCCAGGCGCATCCACCGCATGCATGACGCCCAGTTGCGTCGCCCGAGCGGCGAGCTGCTGCCGGTGGCCCTGTCATGTGCGCCCCTGCCTGCCGAGCAACAGGCGATGGTGGTAACCGTGCTGGACATGTCGGCGGTGCACAACCTGCACCAACAGCTCGAATACCAAGCCATTACCGACCCGCTCACCGGTCTGCTCAATCGCCGTGGGTTCTACCAGGCGGCCGAAGGGGCGTTGCTGCGCAATGAGCGTTCGGACCGGGCGCAGGCCTTGATGTACATGGACCTCGATGGCTTCAAGCGTATCAACGACTCCCTTGGTCATGATGCCGGTGACCGGGTCCTGCGCTGGGTGGCCGAGCAACTCAAGGATTGCCTGGGCAGTGAAGCGCTGTTGGCACGCATGGGCGGGGACGAATTCACCGCGCTGTTCGACGGCTTGCCCTATGCCGAGCAAGCCGGGCGCTACGCCGAGCGGCTGCTCGAGCGCATTGCCATCAGCCATCAGATCGATGGGCTGGACGTGTGCCTGGGCGTGAGCATCGGTATCGCCACGTACCCTGACTGCGGTGGCAACGTAGAAGGCTTGCTGCGCGCAGCCGATGCGGCCATGTACGCTGCCAAGCAGGCAGGGCGCCAGCAGTATCGCTTCTACGACCAGGAGCTCAATGGCCGCGCCCGCTCCCGCCTGATGCTCGAAGACGGCGTGCGTACAGCCATCGAGCAGCAGGATTTCACCCTGGTGTACCAGCCGCAAGTGGCCTTCGCCGATGGTCGCCTGCGCGGCTTCGAAGCCCTGCTGCGTTGGCAGCACCCCAGCGTTGGCGATGTGCCGCCAGGCCTGTTCATCCCCCTGCTTGAGGAGGCGCGGCTGATCAACCGCCTGGCCGGCTGGATCTACGGTCAGAGTGCTGCCCAGCGCCAGGCCTGGTATCAACGCTTTGCGACCGACATCGTGTTGGGCATCAGCCTGAGCCGGGCCCAGTTCGTCTCGCCAAGCCTGGTCGAGGAGCTGCAACGGGTCATCCAGCGCTATGGCCTGCAGCCGGCGCACCTGGAAGTGGAAGTGGCCGAAACCTCGCTCATGTACAACATCGATGCGGCGGTCAAGCAGGTCGACCGGTTGCGTGCGCTGGGTGTGCGGGTGGCGTTGGACGATTTCGGCGCCGGTGACTGTTCGCTGCGCATGCTGCGCGATTTGCCCATCGACACCCTGAAACTCGATCGCCACCTGGTGGCGCGCTTGCCGGACGCGTCGACCGATGCGGCGCTGGCACGCAGCGTCATCGGGCTGTGTGCCGATTACGGGATCACCGTGATTGCCGAGGGCGTTGAAACCCAGGCTCAGGCTCAATGGCTTAAAGCCGCAGGCTGCGAATACGTTCAGGGCTTTCTGGTAGCGCACCCCATGACAGCTGCCGATGCCGGCAACTTCCCGGCAATTTTCCCCTGGCCTGATCCGCTGGCGGGTTAGAATTGGCGCTCGTTACGCCGACCGTACTGCCATGACCGTCCTACGCTACCTGCAAGCCTACCCACCGCACCTGCAACAGCAAGTGCGGCAGATGATCGACAGCGACCGCCTTGGCGAGTACCTGCACAAGCGCTATCCAGAGCGCCACGAGGTACAAAGCGACAAGGCCCTGTACGGCTACGCCCAGGAACTGCGCCAGCGTTTTCTGCGCAGTGCACCGCCGCTGGACAAGGTGCTGTTCGACAACCGCCTGGACCTGACCCACCGGGCGCTGGGCCTGAACACTGCTGTCTCTCGCGTGCAGGGCGGCAAACTCAAGGCCAAGAAGGAGATCCGCATCGCCTCGCTGTTCAAGGAGGCCGCGCCGCAATTTCTACGCATGATCGTGGTGCACGAGTTGGCGCATTTGCGCGAGCGTGACCACAACAAGGCGTTCTACCAGCTCTGTCAGCACATGGAGCCGGACTACCATCAACTGGAATTCGACCTGCGCGTCTACCTGACCTATCGGGAATTGCCGGGCAACGCTTGAGGACCCCGCAGCATGGAAGTGAGCAAGACAAAAAGCAGTTTCTACCGCCGTCTTTACGTCGCCTGGCTGATCGACAGCCAGACCGCTACCAGCGTGCCTGCGCTGATGCAGGCTACGGGCATGCCCCGGCGCACGGCCCAGGACACCCTTGCGGCGCTGGCCGATCTGGACATCGTCTGCACCTTCGAGCAGCAGGAAGGCGCGCGCAATCACGCAGGTCACTACCGTATACAGGACTGGGGGGCCATCGACCGGCAGTGGATCGAGCTTCACCTGAATCAGGTACGCCAGGTACTGGGTTATCCCTGACCTGTACCCGCTAAGGCCGCTGCAATAAAAATCGCAGGTTCGGCCAGAATAGAGGCTAGATGACACTATTGGCCGCTGCCCCGGCCAGAGCCTTTGTGTAAGCTCATTCGCAGTGTACGTTTCTTCACCGCACAAGGGCTTGGGCATGCGGCTGATGCTTTGTGTTCTCGGGTTACTGGCCACTGTCATGGTGCCCCCGGCCGCAGCCGCCGCCAAGCTGCGGCTGGTATCGGACCATTGGCCGCCCTTCACTGACGCCAGCATGCCTGGCGGCGGTTTGGCCATCAGCATCGTGACCACGGCGCTGACGCGGGCGGGCTACAGCAGCAGCTTCGAGGAGGCACCCTGGGCGCGGGCCCTGGCAGGCGTCGGTGACGGCCGTTACGACATACTGATCAACGCCTGGCACAACGACGCGCGCGCACGCATCGGGCAGTTTTCCAGCGCCTACCTGAGCAACCGCATCCGCCTGCTGCAGCGCAAGGACGCGGGCCTGCATTACGAGCACCTCTCGGACCTGTACCCCTACAGCATCGCCGTGGTGCGTGATTACGCCTACTCGAGCGCGTTCGACGGCAATACCCGCTTGCACAAGGTTGCGGTCAGTACCTTTTCGTCCGCCGTGCGCATGCTGGCGGCGGGGCGTGTAAGCTTGGCCGTGGAGGACGAGTACGTGGCCCGCTATCACCTGCAGCGCGAGCCGGACAATGTGCGTGACAAGGTAGAGCTGATGGAGCCTGTACTGGGCGAGAACCCGCTGCACATCCTGGTCAGCCTGAAGCATCCGGACCACCAGTCGATCGTCGCGCGCTTCGATGCGGCCATCGCCGCCATGAAGGCCGATGGCAGTTATGACCGGTTACTGCATCAGTATGGGTTCTAGGCGAGCGGGTGGCGTTCCCAGGCGCCGGCTTGGCAGTGGCTTCGGATTTGAGCTTCGCAGCTGATCATGGCCGGTCCGCAGCGCCTGGAGATTTGCCCGTCTTCGTAGGCAAAACAGGCTATATACCCTCGCGCCAGACCTAACGCGAGGCGTCACCTGCCGAAGCATCCTTCTTGATCAAATGCGCCGCCAACGTGCGCAAAGGGGCCAACTGGCGGCAGATCAATGCCAGTTGCGTCTGTACCAGGCGCTGATGTTCATCCACCTCCTCGGGCATCTGTTCAAGAGCGGTGGCGAGCGCTTCTTCGGCATCACTGTGAATCGCTACCGGTGAACGCGCCGCCAGGCCATTGGCTATCTCCTCAAGGCTGTTCGCCAGGCGGCTGCCCGCATCCTCGATCAAGTGCTCCCGTGCCTCGGCCGGCAGGGCCGTGTCGCGGTGGGCGCCCAGTCCCGACAGGTAGCTGAGCAGGGTGTGCGACAGCACCAGGAAGCGGAAGCCCACATCGGCCTCCTTGCGAAAGTGGCCAGGCTCCATGAGCATGTTGGCCAGGGTCGTCGACAGCGCTGCATCGGCATTGTGGGCATTGCGCCGCGCCAGGCGATAGGCCAGGTCGTCGCGCTTGCCGTAGGCATATTGCTGCATGATCTGGCGCAGGTATTCGCTGGCGCAGATCAGTGTGTTGGCCAGCGCCTTGTTCAAGCGGCGGCCTTGCCAGTCGGGCAGGAACAGGAACACGGCAAGGATGGCGATCAGGCTCCCGATCAGGGTATCGAACAGCCTTGGCAGGAACAGCCCGTAGCCATCGCCGATCTGGTTGAAACAGAACAGCACCATCAGTGTGATCGCGGCCGTGGCCAGGGTGTAGCGCGTGGTCCGGTTGACGAAGAACACCACCCCCGCCACGACCGCGAACAGCGACTGGATGACCGGGTTGGGGAACAGGTCGAACAGCGCCCAGCCAACGGTCAGGCCTACGGCGGTGCCGATGATGCGCTGCACCAGTTTACGCCGGGTCGCCCCGTAGTTGGGTTGGCACACGAACAGGGTGGTGAGGATGATCCAGTAGCCCTGGGTTGGGTGGATCAGGTGCACCATGCCGTAACCGATGGACAGGGCCAGCGGCAGGCGCAGAGCATGGCGGAACAGCAGCGAGGTGGGCGTCAATTGCGTGCGCAGGCGCTTGCCCATGTCCCTGAGCGAGCGCGGCGAGCGGTCCAGCAGGCTGCTGTCGCTGGCATCGGCCAGGCTGTCGGGATTGCTTGCAGCACCGAGCAGGCGATCGAGCGTGGCCAGGTTGGCCGCCAGTGCACGCAATGAGCGCAGCAGCCCGCGCCAGGCCGGGTTGTTCTGGCCGCGCAGGTGTTCGAGCGAAGCGTTGAGGTCTTCGAGTGCCTCGGTAAAGCCGCTGGCCAGCACGAAAGGTTGTCGCAGCCGAATCGAGCGTGCCAGCTCCTGGCACGAGGCGCCTTGCTTGCGCAGCAGGCGCTGGCACCGGAACATCACATCGCTGTGGAAGAAGGCTTCGGCCAGTGCATTGTAGGGGTAGTGGGAGGCGCTGACCCGCTCATGGATATCCTGGGCCAGGAAGTAGAGTTTCAGGTAGCGGCTGACCTTGGAGTTGGGTTGGCTGTTGCCCACCCGGTGCAGGATGATTTCCTTCGCCGCATTGAGGGCCGCCACCACCTTGCCATTTTGCTGGGCCAGTTCAAGCCGACGTGCCTCGACGTCCAGGGTGCGGACAGGCTCGAACAGGCTGGCCTTGAGCTTGAGGTAGCTGCCCAGTTCGAAGAACAGTTTCGCCAGGCTTTGCTGCACCGGCTGGTTGGAAAACAATGCCTGCCACAGCACCGAGAGCAGCCCATACCAGGCCGCACCCGCCACCAGCAGCATGGGTTCGTGCCAGAAGTCCGTCACCTGCCCGCCGCGCTGGTCCACACCGATCATCGTGTACACCGCTGTGATCAGCGTTGCCGATGCGATGGCGCCGTAGCGCTCGCCCAAAGCGCCCAGCATGGTCAAGGCAAACGCTGCCAGGGCCAAGGCGCAGACGAAGATCAGGGGGTAGGGGAACAGCAGTTCGACCGCGAGCGCCGCGATGGCAAAACACACCAGGGTGACCGCCAGGGCGCTGAGGCGGCCTTGCCAGCTGTCATCGGTTTCAGCCAGGGCACTGGCGATGATGCCCAGAAACAGCGGGATCAACAGGGCCATTTCGTTCTGGTGCCAGCACAGGGCAAGGCTGCCGGTAAGGGCAATGGTCACCCGGATGCTGTAGCTGAACTTGTCCTGGCCCCACAGGCGACGCAATGAATGACGTAACGAGCTCGATGACATGATGGCCTGCCGGGCAGTGATCGTAGAAATACCGTAGCGATGAGCGGGCAGCCAGATGCCCCGCCACCCGCTATTGAGCACGTGCCAGCAAGAAGCGTTCCGTGCTGCGCGTTGGATTCTACCCTAGACGAACTGCGCCGCGGCGTTGGCCGATGCCCAGGCCCACTGGAAGTTGAAGCCACCAAGGTGCCCCGTCACGTCCAGCACTTCACCGATGAAGTAAAGCCCAGGGCTCTTGAGCGACTCCATCGTCTTGGACGAGACCTCACGGGTGTCCACGCCGCCCAGGGTCACTTCGGCGGTGCGGTAGCCTTCGGTGCCGGCAGGCACCAGTTGCCAGCGTGCCAGCTTGTCGGCGATCAGGGCCAGTTCGGCCGGTGTGTACTGCTTCATCGGCTTGGATTCGAACCACTGCTCGGCCAGCAAAGTGGCCAGCTTGCGCGTGAACACCTCGCCCAGTACGGTCTTGAGTTCAGCATTGCCGCGCTCGGTTTGCTGGGTGTGCAACCAGTCCAGCGCATCGCGGTCAGGCAACAGGTTGATCTCAAGCGTATCGCCAGCTTCCCAGAATGAAGAAACCTGCAAGATCGCCGGGCCGCTCAGGCCCCGGTGGGTGAACAGCAGATTTTCACGGAAGCTGGTGCCGTTGCAACTGGCGGTGCAGTCCAGCGAGGTGCCGGACAGTTCGGTGCACATGGCCTTGAGCTGGGGCTCGGTGATGGTGAACGGCACCAGGCCCGCGCGGGTTGGCAGCAAGGTATGGCCAAACTGTCGGGCCACCTGGTAGCCGAAACCGGTCGCACCCAACGTCGGGATGGACAGGCCGCCCGTCGCGATCACCAACGACTGGCAAGCGAATGGGCCAGCGCTGGTGCGCAGCAGGTAGCCGCTGTCGGTCTTGTCGATCTGCTCGATGCTGGTGTGCATGCGGATTTCGGCGCCGGCTTCGTCGCACTCGGCCAGGAGCATGTCAAGGATGTCACTGGCCTTGTTGTCGCAGAACAGCTGGCCCAGCTTTTTCTCGTGGTAGGGCACGCCATGCTTGCACACCAGCTCGATGAAGTCCCACTGGGTGTAACGCGCCAGGGCCGACTTGCAGAAGTGCGCGTTGTGCGAGAGGAAATTGCTCGGCTCGGTGTACAGGTTGGTGAAATTGCAGCGCCCGCCGCCGGACATCAGGATCTTCTTGCCTGGCTTGTTGGCGTGGTCGAGCAGCAGGACCCGGCGGCCCCGGCGGGCGCTGAGCTGGGCACACATCAGGCCGGCAGCGCCTGCGCCCAAGATGATCACGTCGGTGGAGTGCACGGTGTTACCTCATCAATAGCCGCGGCCGTGTTGCAGCCCATCGCAGGCAAGCCAGCCCCCACAGGGACGGCACCGGCTTGAGGCCTGTGATGACCCTGTGGGGGCTGGCTTGTTTGCGACAGGCTGCAACGCGGCCCGAAATAAATGTCAGACGATGCGGACTTTCAGGGAGCGGCCCTTGATCTTGCCGCTATTCAAGCGCTGCATGGCCTGCTTGGCCAGTGCCCGCTCAACTGCCACAAATGCCTGGAAATCAAAGATCGCGATCTTGCCCACCTGCTTGCCGGGGATGCCGGCATCACCGGTCAGCGCACCGAGGATATCGCCCGGGCGCAGCTTGTCCTTGCGCCCGGCTGCGATGCACAGTGTGCTCATGACCGGCAGCAGTGGCTCGCCGCCTTTGTTCTTGAGGCTGTCCAACAGGTCCCAGCGCAGCGGGCTCTTCTGCAAGGCTTCGATGGCCTGGGCGCGATGGCCTTCGGCAGGCGCGACCAGGCTGACTGCGATACCCTTCTCGCCAGCGCGGCCCGTGCGGCCCACCCGGTGCACGTGGATTTCGGCATCACGCGCCAGTTCCACGTTGATGACCATGTCCAGGCCGTCGATGTCCAGGCCACGGGCGGCCACATCGGTGGCCACCAGCACCGAGCTGCTGCGGTTGGCGAACATGGTCAGCACCTGGTCGCGGTCACGCTGCTCCAGGTCACCGTGCAGCGCCTGGGCCACGATGCCCTTGGCCGTGAGGTGGGCCACCACGTCCTCGCACTGCTGCTTGGTGAAGCAGAACGCCACGCAGGACTGGGGACGATAATGGGCCAGCACACGGGTCACCGCCTCAAGGCGCTGCTCGGGGGCGATTTCGATGAAGCGCTGCTCGATCTGGTTGTCGGTATGCAGGCTCTCGACCCTGACCTGCTGCGGGTCGCGCATGAAATCGGCCGCCAGCTGCTTGATGCTGGAGGGGTAGGTGGCGGAGAACAGCAAGGTCTGGCGGCGCGCTGGGGTCTTGGCGATGATGCTGGCGATGGCATCGAAGAAACCCATGTCGAGCATGCGGTCGGCTTCGTCGAGGATCAGCGTGTTCAGGCCGCCCAAAACCAGCGTGCCCTTGTCCAGGTGCTGCTGGATGCGGCCCGGGGTGCCGACGATGATGTGCGCACCGTGCTCCAGGGAGGCGATCTGAGGGCCCAGCGACACGCCGCCACACAGCGTCAGGATCTTGATGTTGTCTTCGGCACGGGCCAGGCGACGCAGTTCCTTGGCCACCTGGTCGGCGAGCTCGCGCGTGGGGCACAGCACCAGCGCCTGGCAGCCGAAGTACCGAGGGTTGATCGGGTTGAGCAAGCCGATACCAAAGGCGGCGGTCTTGCCGCTCCCGGTCTTGGCCTGGGCGATCAGGTCCTGGCCCTTGAGAATGACCGGCAGGCTCTGGGCCTGGATCGGCGTCATCGAGGTGTAGCCGAGGGCGTCCAGGTTGGCCAGCATGGCGGCGGACAACGGCAAGGTGGCAAAGGCGGTGGAATCGGTGGTCACGAGGCGGGCCTACGGTGCGAAGCGAAAAATGCTGCACAGTCTACCAGCCCCGACGCCATTCGCCCTAAGACTCCACGTGCTCTTCCGGACGACGGGCACGCCTTCCGTCCGTCGGCGCCAGTTGCAGGAAGATGGCCGCCGCCAGCATGGCCATGATGCCAATGGTGAAGAACGTCAGCTGGAACGCACCCAGGGTGGTTTCCACGCCTTCGGCGCTGCCTGCTGCCGTGAAACCGCCCAGCAGCGCACCGGCACAGGCCACCCCCAGGCTCAGCGACAGCTGGGCGACCACCGACAACAAGCTGTTGCCGCTACTGGCGCTGGCATCGTCCAGGTCGATCAGCGTCACCGTGTTCATGGCAGTGAACTGCAGGGAATTCACGGCGCCCAGCAGGCCAAGTTGCACCAGCAGCAGCCAGTACGGGGTCTGCTCGTCCACCAGGCCCAGGCCGGCCAGCAGTACGCCCAGCAGCACCGTATTGCCGGTCAGGATGATGCGATAACCAAGGCGTTCGATCAGCGGCCTGGCCACGGACTTGGCGACCATGGCCGCCGCCGCCAAGGGGATCATGCTCATGCCCGCCTGTGCCGGTGAATAGCCAAGCGCTACCTGCAGCAGCAGCGGTACCAGGAACGGCAGTGCCCCGCTGCCCAGGCGGGCGAACAGGTTGCCCAAGATACCGATGGCGAAGGTACGTACCCGGAACAGGCTGGGAGAGAACAACGGCTCCGGGTCGCGCCCGGCCCGCAGCCAGTAGGCCGCCAGGCAGGCCATGCCGGCGAACAGCAGCAACATGACGCGCAAGTGCGGCAGGTGCAGCTCGCCCAGGCCTTCCATGGCGATAGTGATCAGCACCATCGCGGCGCCGAACAGCAAAAAGCCCGGCCCGTCGAACGTAGTGCGCTCGGCGCCGCGCAGGTCGGGTATGAACTTCCAGACGGCGTAGCAGCCCAGCAGGCCGACCGGCAAGTTGAGCAGGAAGATCCAGTGCCAGCTCAGGATCTCCACCAGCCAGCCACCTACCGTCGGGCCCAGCAATGGCCCGAGCAGACCGGGGATGGTGATGAAACTCATGATGCGCACCAGTTCGGTGCGAGGGTAGGCACGCAGCACCACCAGCCGGCCGACCGGCAGCATCAGCGCCCCGCCGAGCCCCTGCACGATCCGCGCGAAGATCAAAAAGCCCAAGCTGTTGGCCACCGCGCACAGCAACGAACCGAAACTGAACAGCAAGATGGCACTGAAAAAGATGCGCTTGGTGCCGAAGCGGTCGGCGATCCAGCCCGAGGCGGGGATCAGCAAGGCCACGGTGAGCATGTACGAAATGATCACACCCTGCATGCGCAGGGGGTCTTCGGCCAGGGAGCGGGCCATGGCGGGCAGGGCGGTGTTGAGAATGGTGCCGTCCAGCGACTGCATGAAGAAGGCGATCGCCACCACCCATGGCAGCCAGCGGGCGGTGATGGGGTCGAGCGGGGTGCGTTCGGGCATGACGTCCTCGTCTGTCTGTACTGGCCTCTTCACGGCGAACGCCGCGCCTACGGGGCAAGGCAGGCGTGGCGACCGCCATGAAGGGGCCGGCAAATTCCAATCACAATGTCAGCGTCAGGGCTTTGACCAGCGCGCCCGGCAAATGACTCGATCCGGTACTGCGTTGCCCATAGGTACTGGTGGAGAGGATCAGCTCCCGCTCGCACGTCAGCGCCTCCAGTTGGTCGCCCAGCAGGTTGTACAGGCTGTCATCGAAGCGCATCGTGTTCACCGGCCCCTGGATCTGCCCGTCCTGCACCCAGAACGTGGCGAAGCGGGTCAGGCCGGTCATGCGCGCTGCGGGCAGGTCGGAGTAGTTCAAGTACCAGAGGTTACTGATGTAAAGGCCGGTGCCGAGCCGCGCCAGGACCTGTTCACGGGGTAATTGGCCGGGTGCGAGGCTGAGTGCGCAGGGCGACTCGTAGCTGTCGGCACCATTGGCCAACACCCCGAATTCGGCTGCGCTGCGCGCGCAGGCCAGGCGTTGTGCTGGTTTGCCCTGCTCGATCAGCGCCACGTCCAGGCGCGGTGAACCTTCGTCGGAGAACGCCGGGCTCAATGAGCCGCTGACCTGCTCGGTGAAGCTGATCAGTGGGCTGAGTGTGGCATCACCGCTGTACAAACGCTGCAAGGCACTGCTGCCGGTCGCCAGGGCCTGCGCCGAGAAACCGCCCCAGCACAGCATGCCGGCGATTTCGTCCATGGCCGCAGGCGCCAGGTAGGCGCGGTAGCTGCCGGGTTGGAGTACCACCGGCGCACGCCCCAAGTGGCCCGACTGCGCCCGAGCCTGGCGCAGGCGAGCGGTAAAGTCGTCGGCGCGCCATACCTGCCCGGCATAGTTGGCCTTGACCGCCTGGCCGCTCTCGTGGAACAGGCTCCAGTCGATGTTGAAGCTATTAGCCTGGTGCCAGCCAAAGGCGCCGAATGAGCTGGCGAAACCGCGCCAGATCGGGCCTGCGGCATAAATGCCGACCAGGTCTAGGTCACCGGCTTCCTGTTCCAGCAGGGCCAGCACCTCATTCAGGTCGGGCAGGGCCTGCGTCTGTTGGCTGTCACTGCGCCAGGCACTGTCATCCAGGCTCAGGTACGGGTCTGCTGCCAGCAGTGGCAGGATCTGGCGCAGTTGCGACAGGGCGTCGAGCAAGCGCTGACGGTCCAGGTGCCTATCACCGCTAAGGGTCAGCTGTTGCTCGGCCTGACGACCGGCGTGGATCAGACGCAGGTGAGCACTGGCCTGGCTTACCTCGCCCGCCTGACGGACCTTGGCGTGGTTCAAGCGCACGAACTGCGACTGCTCGGCGCTCAACCCCAGGGTGTAGTGTTCGCCTGCCTGAAGGGCAGAGCCCAGGGTGTCGATGAGGGATTGGAAGGCCTGTTTCATCATGCATCTCCTCCAAACACGTCGATGGCGCTGAACACGCAAGCCGGCGAGGCGTGGCCGACCCGGATCACCTGGTTGGGCTCGCCCTTGCCGCAATTTGGGGTACCCAGGACCTGGAAGGTGCTGCGGTCGCCGACGGCGGCCAGGTTGCGCCAGAACCGTGCGGAGATGCCGCGGTAGTTGGGGTTCTTCACGATGCCCTTGAGTTCGCCATGTTCGATCAGTTGGCCCCATTCGCAGCCGAACTGGAACTTGTTGCGCGCATCGTCGATGGACCAGGACCGGTTGGTGCGCATCAGGATGCCATGCTCGATTCCTGCGATCAGTTGATCCAGGGACTGATCACCCGGCTCGATGTTCAGGTTGGCCATGCGGTCGATCGGCGCCCGGTTCCAGCCGCAGGCGCGGCTGTTGGCCACGCCGCCCAGACCAGAGCGGAACTGGGAAAGGGCACCGCCCAGCGGGCGCAGCAGCACGCCGTTCTGAATGAGAAATTGCTTGCTGGCCGGCGTGCCATCGTCGTCGTGGCTGTAGCTGGCCAGCTCTTCGCTCAAGGTCGGGTCGAAGGTTACGTTCAGCAGGGAGGAACCATATTGCAACCGGCCAAAGTCGGCGGCTTTGACGAAGCTGGTCCCGGCGTAGTTGCGCTCGTCGCCCAGGATGCGATCCATCTCCAAGGGGTGGCCGATGGACTCGTGGATCTGCAGCATCATCTGGTCAGGCATCAACAACAGGTCGCGCACGCCGCTGGGCGTGTTCGGCGCCTGCAGCAATTGCAGGGCCTGGTCGGCAACCTGCCGGGCAGCGCCCCTCAGGCCGCAGCGCTCGATGATTTCGAAGCCACCCTGCTGACCGAAGTTCTCCCTGCCCAGGCTGCGGCTCTGGCTGTCCTGGCCATCGCTGGCCGTCACCGCCATGCCAGGGAACAGAAAGCGCTGGGCCTGGCGCAGTTCGGCACCGGCCGAGTTCAGGTACGTCTGCTCCACCAGGCTCATGCCAAGGCTCGCCTGCCAGTCCACCAGGCGTGAGTCCGACGGCACGCTGGCCGATTCTTCGGCGAGCAGGCCAAGGCAGTCGGCAAGGCCCGGCATGGGCTGGTCGAAATGAGGCGAGAGGTAATCGTGACGCCCGGTGGGCACAGGCTGATCGCGCAGGTCCAGCAGGCTGTAGCGGGCAATCTGTCGAGCGAGGTTTTCAGCCTGCTCCAATGCGCGCTGAAGGCCGCTTTGGGACAGATCGGCCGTGGCAGCGTAGGCCTCCACCCCGTTGATGCGCACGGTCAGCATGGCGCCCTCGTCCTGGCTCAAGGCAGGCGGTTCGGCAACGTTACGGCGCACGGACAAGGCCTGGTGCGACTGTCTGACATGGCGCAAGGAAAACAGATCGGCCGTGCTGCGCAGGGCGGCGAAGCGCTGGCGCAGCAGGGTGCTGGAATCGAACATGGACAAGCCTCCGGATACACGGTGGCCCCCTGGAACCACGCGCTGGGCAATGCCAAGGCGGGCCGCGCTACGGGCTCGGGCAATGCCGGGTCATTATGGCAGCCTGCTGATGTGCTGGTCAGGCATTAACGGTCGTTTGCGTTGCTGCGAACCCTTAGTCGGCTTCTTTTTGTATGGCAGCCTTGAGCAGTGCGTGCAAGTGCACTGCCACAGGGTGCGCGGTGTCCGTCAACAGGTAGATGCCGTGCGGGGGAAGCGCCGGCAGATCCTGGTCTTGCAAAAAGACGAGCGCGTCGTCGGCTTCGAGCGCCTCGATGATGCCAACTGCCAGGCCACTTTTGACGCAGGCCAGTACCGCATGCCAGTTGGCACTTTCCAGCAGGATACGGTACGCGATGCCTTTGGCTTTCAATGCCTGGAGCGCTGCCTCCCGGTATGGACAGCCCTTTAATTGCAATGCCAGGGGTAGCGGGCGGCTGTCATCGCGGATGAAGCCCTTCGCGGCAGCCCAACGGGGTCCTGTGGAGCGCAGCCAGTCACCCTGCTGGATCTGCTCGCTGCTGACCGCCACGGCCAGGTCCAGCTGCTGCCTGGCAAACAAGTCCAGCAACTGCGCGCTGGAGCACGCCACAGCTTCCAGCTCCATCTTCGGATTACTGGCAACGAACACCGGCAGACACTCACTCATGAGCGTGGCGGCATAGCCGTCCGGTACTCCTAGACGGACTTTGCCGGTCAGCTGCCGGGGAGACAGCGTCGCCAGCAGCTTGTCGTGGGCGATCAGAAAGCGTGTCGCCTCGCCCAGCAGATGCCGGCCTGCGGGCGTGAGCGCCACCGCCTGGTTGCTACGCGCAAACAGCTGTTGGCCAACCTGCTCTTCGAGCTTTTGTATCTGCGTGGTCACCGCTGAAGGGCTGCGATGGACATAGTCTGCCGCTGCGTTGAAACGACCGAGTCGAGCCACGGCCTGGAAAGTTCTCAACACATTGATATCTAGACCTTTGCCCATGAAACCACCTGATTTGGCTGGATCGAATCAGCACTTCGATTTAATCAACTGTACAGGCTTTATAGCCCCTCTTAACGTGAGGTCAAAGCGTGCGCCACTGCCGAAATGCAAAGGAATGATACGGATGAGCCTGAACGACTTTGTTGTAGACGCTCTTGTGCATACCCCTTCCTATCAACGGGCACGGTTATGGTCCGTCGAAAACCACGAGAAATACTCAACCCTCGCGCCGCCTGAACAGGGCACTCAAGACACCTACCGCTTCAACCACGAGATATTTTTGCTCATGCGCGCCCTCAACGAGCAGGGCTTGAATGAACCTGGCTTGTGCGCCGATGCGCAAGGCAGGGGACCACTGCGCAGCGTTATTGGTGATGTAGCACAACGACTGGCTGCTCTAGGCCGCGACCGCAGTGCTCATTACGTTGAACTAGGGCCGGAACCGGTCAAGAGTGCTTGTTTGCTCAAGCATATGGCTGACACCTGTACGGCCGTTCGCTACACCGCCATCGACATCAATCAGACTTCCGAACCGGCCATGAGGGATGCCCTGTGTCCGATCCTGAGCGCCCAGGGCAGCTTCAACTATATCGCTGCCGACTATCGCACCGTGACCCGCGAAGCGTTGCATCCTGATGAGGACATCACACTGATTACCTTGCTGGGCTTCCAGGAAGGCAATGAATGGCCGGTCAGTACGGGCAGACTGATTCGTACATTGGCCGGCAAAGGGACCTACGTTCTTTCTGAAATGCAGGTATACGAGCCTGGCCTGGAGCAAACCATTCTCGGTTTCTACGCCAATGCCAATATGGTTCAGTTCTCCCGTTTGGTTGCCCTGCAACAAGGTTTCTGCCCCATGGCTGAGCATGAAGCCTTGCTGGTGCCCCTGCGCATACTCGACGAAACCGTTTATGTGGCAGTCACCTTGCAGCCTGTCCTACACGGGCAAACAGAGGGGTTCCTGTTGACCAACATCTGTCTGAAATTCACCCCGGAGCAGTTTCGCCGCACTCGGGCTCGGCATTGCAACTGCAGGGTGGTCGATGAATTTGCCAGCGGTGATGGTTCGGTGCGCTATCAGATCGCTGAATACCTCCAATAGCGTGATCAAACGGAGATAGACGTCATGAGCCATTCGAATACCTTGCCCTTGTTCGAACGCGGCCTGGGCCGAATCAAGCTGGCGCTCAAGTCGACCTTCAAGGGCGCGCCTCGGCCATCAACGGCCTGTTCTGACGGTCACGCTTGCTGGCGGGACGATCTGCTGCAGCCAGTGGGGCCTGCTATTGCAGACATCCGTACGCTGGGCGAACTGGGATACAGCCAGAGCCCACATGCGAGCTTGGCCGTTGATACGATCACAGGGGTTGCGGCGGTTCATCGGCTGTTCACACCTGAGTGCGTCACCATTTTGCAAGACATCTGCGCACGCCTTGAGCACGTGGCAGGTGACAGTGACTGGATCATTTCCCGGCGCACGCGGGGGGTGACGGCACGCTCGCCGTTTATCAACGACATGATGAGCAGCCGTGCATTTCTGTTGGCTGTCTCGCGCATCGCGGGCGTGCCACTGGTGCCTTATCCGATGCTCAATGCCCGCTCGCAGGTCAACTATTACTACCCGAAACCGCCCGAGCAACAGCAGCAAAGGGGCATGTGGCACACCGACGGCACGAACTATGTGTTGAACATCGTGTTAACGGGACCGGCCAGTTATACCGGCGGCGAATTCCTGTATCACAATGGCACAGTCGATACGTTCGACGCCTTGGACTACCGGACCTTCGAAACGGCGCATCTGAACGCATCGGGCGATGCGCTGTTCATCTTCGGCAGTCGGTTGTTCCACGGTGTGCGACCGGTACTCAGTGGGCGACGAATGTCGCTCGTGTTGTCCTTTCATTGCCCTTACTTCAACGACGATTCCAACCGCTTCTGGCACTTGGCGTCGGATGACGGCATCCCTCGAACACTCCCCAATTGGTTAGCCTTGCGATGGGCGCTCCATCGATCGGCAGCCCGTCACTACGCCAGGCTGGGTATCGAACCCATCACCTTCGAAGAATTACGTCAGACAGGGGCGTGACCATGCCTTCGAGTGCGCTCTACATGCTGGTCTTGCAAGTTGTCTTTGTCCTGTCCTGGAGTTCCGGTTTCATTGGCGCACGGCTCGGCACGCAGGATGCAGGCGCGGTGAACTTGCTGTTCTGGCGCTTCCTGTTGGTCAGTTGCTGTCTGTTGCCGTTTGTATGGCATCGATTACGCAACCTGTCCTGGGCGCAAGTTCGCTACAACGCGGTCATCGGATTTCTGGCCCAGTTCGCGTACTTGATAAGTGTCTACATTGCCATACGCGGTGGCTTGCCGGCGGGGATAGCCGCAATCATTTGCGCGCTGCAGCCCCTGATCACGGCGGCGATGGGCAGCGCGGATCAGCAGGAGCGAAGCGGCAGGCAGGAGTGGCTTGGGCTGGGACTTGGGTTTGCCGGTGTCAGTGTGGTGATTCTTGGTGAATACCGCCTGTCTTCCACCCGGCTCGAACCCTGGCTGTATGCGCTACCGCTGATTGCCGCGATCACGTTATCAATTGCCACCGTCTACCAACGGCGACAGTCGGTCATGGGCACGGATCACAGTAAAGAAGGCTTGTTGATGCCGCTCTTCCTGCAATCGAGCGCGACGCTGGTACTGCTCAGCGTCACGGGAGTGCCGTTGCGCCTGATTGAGCTGCCCGGCAGCGCTCAGGTCTGGGTGGCGGTGGCGTGGTTGACGTTGTTTTCGACCTTCATCGCCTACCTGAGCCTGTGGATACTTTTGACCAAACTGTCTGCCACACGGGTGTCCGCGTTGGTTTACCTGGAACCCCCTGTAACGCTCATTTGGGCG
This sequence comes from Pseudomonas sp. URMO17WK12:I9, assembly GCF_900230165.1. Lineage (NCBI taxonomy): Bacteria > Pseudomonadati > Pseudomonadota > Gammaproteobacteria > Pseudomonadales > Pseudomonadaceae > Pseudomonas > Pseudomonas sp. URMO17WK12:I9. The sequence continues at coordinate 268,472 of NZ_OCMQ01000005.1, forward strand.
GCGTTGATGTTCGGCGATGCCATTCACTGGACGACCTATCTGGGTATCGCGATAGTCGCCACAGGCATTGCCATCACCCGCACCGCTCGACGTGTGCGGTCGTCAGGGGAGTGTCCGCAACGATGAGCGGGTTTGGGCCACCTTCTAGAACCACCCTGGTTGCATGTTCAAGCTGGTGTCATCGCGCGCCTCGAGCAAAGCCAGGTCTGCATGGCAGCCCGGTATTTCGCAGGTAAGGAAATACCGGGCTGCCTGCAGCTTGCCGAGGTAGAAGTCGCGGTCAGTGGCGCCGCACTGAAGCAGACCGAGTTCGGCATGAATCGCCTGTTGCAGCCAGCGCCAGCCAATCACGCAATGGCCGAAGACCTTGAGGTACAGGGTCGAGTTGGCCAGGGCGCCGGCAACCTTGCCTTGGGCCAGGTCGCCGAGCAGGGCCAGGGTGACACCTTGCAAGCGGTTGACCAGCTGCTCCAGGGGATGGCGCAGCGGGTCGAGGACGGGATGATGGCTGGCGCGCTCGCCAGTGACAGCGATCAGGCGCATCAAGTGTTTGAGCCCGGCCCCCCCGTTCTGGGCCAACTTGCGGCCCAGCAGATCGAGCGATTGGATGCCCTCGGTCCCTTCGTGGATGGGGTTCAGGCGGTTGTCACGGTAATACTGCTCGACCGGGTACTCCCGGGTATAGCCGTGCCCACCGAGAATCTGGATGGCCAGTTCGTTCGCTTTCAGGCAATACGCCGAGGGCCAGGATTTGACGATGGGCGTCAACAGGTCGAGCAACGCCTGGGCCTGCTGGCGAGTGTTTTCATCGGGTGCGGTGTGGGTGTCGTCGAACAGCCGCGCCGCATACAAGCCCAGGTCGAAAGCGCCTTCCACATAGGCCTTTTGCGCAAGCAGCATCCTTTTGACATCGGTGTGCTCGATGATCGGGATGGCCGGGCTTTGCGGGTCCTTGTTGTCGGCTGATCGGCCCTGTGGACGCTGACGCGCATAGTCCAGCGAGTACAGGTAACCGGCGTAACCGAGCATCACCGCGCCCATGCCGACGCCGATGCGTGCTTCGTTCATCATCTGGAACATGCAGGCCAGGCCCTGGTGTGGCTGGCCGATCAGATAGCCCACGCACTGGCCGTTGTCGCCGAAGTTCAGCGCAGTGGACGTGGTGCCGCGCCAGCCCATTTTGTGAAACAGCCCCGCAAGCGCTACGTCGTTGCGCGAGCCCCGGCTACCGTCGGGCCCGACCAGGTACTTGGGCACGATGAACAGCGAGATGCCTTTGACCCCCGGTGGGGCGTCCGGCAGTTTGGCCAGGACCATGTGCACGATGTTTTCCGACAGCTCATGGTCACCGCCGGAAATAAAGATCTTGTTGCCCCTGAGCCGGTAGCTGCCGTCACCGGCAGGTTCTGCGCGGGTGCGGATATCGGCCAGCGAAGACCCTGCGTGGGGTTCGGTCAGCGCCATGGTGCCGAAGTAGCGGCCCTCGATCATCGGCTGCAGGTACAGGCGCTTTTGTTCTTCGCTTCCGAAGCTCTCGATCAGGTTGGCCGCGCCCATGGTCAGGAACGGGTAGGCGGTGGTGCCGGCGTTCGCAGCCTGGAAATGCGCAAAGCAGGCTTGTGACACAAGGCTGGGCAACTGCATGCCCCCGACCTCGAAGTCGCGGTTGGCGTTGAGGAACCCGGCTTCAAGAAAGGCATCGACGGCAGGCTTGACCTCTGGGATCAGCTCAGCGCGGCCGTCTACATAGCGCGGCTCGTTTTCGTCAGCTTTGCGGTTGTGGGGCGCGAAGTATTTTTCGGCGATGGTGCGCGCAGTGGTCAGCGCGGCGTCGAAGGTTTCACGGCTGTGCTCGGCAAAGCGAGGGCGCTGTATGAGGCTTTCGGCGTCGAGGACTTCATAGAGTTCGAATGCCAGGTTTCGGGTGCTAAGCAAGGTCTCGGGCATGACGGCGGTCCTGGGGCACAATGCTGCGAGTGTAGAAGCGGGTTGGATGGCGAGGACAGGTTAATAGGTCTGGGTGATATGGCGTGAGAAAAGTAAAGCCCGTGGTGCCGCAAGCCACTTGCGATACCACGGGTCACACCACCGCTATTGGACGGGCGCCGCTGCTTAGCCAGGTTGTCACTGCGGCAAGATGGCGACCATAAAAAAGGGAGAGCCCGAGCTCTCCCTTTTCTTCGACCTTCAGCGTTAGCCGATGGTCATCAAGCTGGCGTTACCCCCAGCCGCCGCAGTGTTCACACTCACCGCACGCTCGATGACCAAGCGCTCCAGTGCAATCTGATGATCGCCGCTGGACAAGCCGTGTACCCCGACGATGGCACCGGCACGCTTGGCCACCTGCTGGCAGACGCTGCGCAGCTGGTCCGAATCGCCGTGATGGATCACGGCATCGAACGCCACTTCGTCCTTGTTCCAGTCGGGTACCAGCTTCACCTTGGCCTGCAAGTCACGGGGCAGTCGGGCGCGCAGGGCCTTGCCCGGTTCGCCGTCGGCCCACACCGCCGAGCTGCCTACCGCGAGCACCGCAGCGAACTGCGCCAGCAGGTCGGCTTCGTTGTCAGCCAGGCACAGCACGTGTTCGCGCGGCAGGATGGTGTAGGTGTTGCGCTCGCCGGTCGGGCCTGGCAGCAGACGGGCGATACCGCTCTGCGACTGGCTGGCGAACTGGCTGCACAGCACGGCAAGGTCGGACAGCTGATTGCTCTCGGCCCACGCCTTCAGCGCGTGGAGCGGCTTGACCAACTGCTCGTGCAGTGCGCGGTCTGGCTTGGCTTCGCCGTCCTGGTGCTGGAAGTGGCTGCCGATGGCGTCCGCCGGGCGGGTCGACAGCAGGCGGTACAGGTACAGCGGACCGCCGGCTTTCGGGCCAGTGCCCGACAGGCCTTCGCCACCGAACGGCTGTACACCTACGACGGCGCCGACGATGTTGCGGTTGACGTACATGTTGCCGGCATGGGCCGACTCGACCACCTTGGCGATGGTTTCGTCGATACGCGTGTGCACACCCAGGGTCAGGCCGTACCCCGAATTGTTGATCTGCTCGATCAACTGGTCCAGGTTGCGGCGGTTGTAGCGCACCACGTGCAGGACGGGGCCGAAGATCTCGCGCTTGAGCTCGTCGAGGCTGTCCAGTTCGATCAGGGTTGGCATCACGAAGGTGCCACGCTTGATCTCGGCACTGTCGGCAATCGCCACCTGATAGACCGAGCGGCCTTTCTCGCGCATGCCCTGAATGTGCTTCTCGATGCCAGCCTTGGCTTCAGCGTCGATCACCGGGCCGATGTCCACGGCCAGCCGGTCCGGGCAACCGAGCCGGCTTTCGGCCATGGCGCCCTTGAGCATCTCGATCACGCGGTCGGCGGAGTCTTCCTGCAGGCACAGTACGCGCAGGGCGGAGCAACGCTGGCCGGCACTGTCGAAGGCCGAGGACACGACATCGATCACCACCTGCTCGGTCAGGGCCGAGGAGTCGACGATCATCGCGTTCTGGCCGCCGGTTTCGGCGATCAATGGCACTGGGCGACCCTGGTTATCCAGGCGACCCGCCACGTTGCGTTGCAACAGGCGCGCCACTTCGGTGGAGCCTGTGAACATCACGCCTTTGACGCGCTCGTCACCCACCAGCCCAGCACCGACGGTTTCGCCGCGGCCCGGCAGCAGTTGCAGGACACCTTCCGGAATGCCGGCTTCGAGCAGCAGGCGCACCGCCTGGGCGGCGATCAGCGGGGTTTGCTCGGCAGGCTTGGCCAGTACCGGGTTGCCGGCGGCCAAGGCTGCGGCTACCTGGCCGGTGAAGATCGCCAGCGGGAAGTTCCAAGGGCTGATGCACACCACAGGGCCCAATGGGCGGTGGGCATCGTTGCTCAGGTCGTTGCGCGCCTGGACGGCGTAGTAGCGCAGGAAGTCGACGGCTTCGCGCACTTCGGCGATGGCGTTGGCGAAGGTCTTGCCGGCTTCGCGGATCAACAGACCCATCAGGGGCTGGATCTCGGCTTCCATCAGGTCGGCCGTGCGTTCCAGGATGGCGGCGCGCTCGGCTGGCGGGGTGGCCTGCCAGATGGGCGCTGCGTTGAGTGCGCACTGGATGGCATTGTCGACGTCTGCAACGGTCGCTTCCTGAACGTGGCCGACCACATCGCGGTGATCGGCAGGGTTCAGAACCGGCGTTGCCGCACTGTCACTGGCGGTGCAGGCCAGCAGCGGGCCGGCTTTCCAGTCGTTGTTGGCGGTGGCCAGCATGGCGCAGGACAGCGAAGCCAGACGGTGCTCGTTGGCCATGTCGATGCCGGCGGAGTTGGCCCGCTCGGTGCCGTACAGGTCACGCGGCAGTGGAATGCGGGGGTGTGGCAAGCCGATGCGGCCTTCCTGGGTACCCATGCGCTCGATGCTGGTGACCGGGTCGGCGACCAGTTCCTGGATGGAAATGGATTGGTCGGCGATGCGGTTGACGAACGAGGTGTTCGCGCCGTTTTCCAGCAGGCGACGAACCAGGTAGGCCAGCAGGGTTTCATGGGTGCCGACCGGTGCATACACGCGGCAAGGGCGGTTCAGCTTGCCATCGGCGATCTTGCCGACCACCTGTTCGTACAGCGGCTCACCCATGCCGTGCAGGCACTGGAACTCGTACTGGCCGGGGTAGTAGTTCTGCCCGGCGATCTGGTAGATGGCCGACAGGGTATGGGCGTTGTGCGTGGCGAACTGCGGGTAGATGGCCTCGGGTACGGCCAGCAGCTTGCGGGCGCAGGCGACGTAGGACACGTCGGTGTAGACCTTGCGCGTGTAGACCGGGTAGCCCTCCAGGCCTTCGACTTGGGCACGCTTGATTTCGCTGTCCCAGTAGGCGCCTTTTACCAGGCGGATCATCAGGCGGTGGCGGCTGCGCTTGGCCAGGTCGATCACGTAGTCGATCACATACGGGCAGCGCTTCTGGTACGCCTGGATGACGAAACCGATACCGTTCCAGCCGGCCAGTGCAGGCTCGAAGCACAGGCGCTCGAGCAGGTCGAGGGACAGCTCAAGGCGGTCGGCTTCCTCGGCATCGATGTTCAGGCCGATGTCGTATTGCTTGGCCAGCAGGGTCAGCGACAGCAGGCGCGGGTACAGCTCTTCCATCACCCGCTCGTACTGGGCACGGCTGTAGCGTGGGTGCAGGGCCGAGAGCTTGATCGAGATGCCCGGGCCTTCATAGATGCCGCGGCCGTTGGATGCCTTGCCGATCGAGTGGATGGCTTGCTCATAGGATGCCAGGTACTTCTGGGCATCGTGCTCGGTGAGTGCCGCTTCACCGAGCATGTCATAGGAATAACGGAAGCCCTTGGACTCGAAACGCGTGGCGTTGGCCAGTGCTTCGGCAATGGTTTCGCCCGTGACGAACTGCTCGCCCATCAGGCGCATGGCCATGTCCACGCCCTTGCGGATCATCGGCTCGCCGCTCTTGCCGATGATGCGGGTCAGCGAGGAGGTCAGGCCCGATTCGTTGTGGGTGCTTACCAGCCTGCCCGTTAGCAACAGGCCCCAGGTGGCGGCATTGACGAACAGCGACGGGCTGTTGCCCAGGTGCGGCTGCCAGTTGCCGGTGCTGATCTTGTCGCGGATAAGGGCGTCGCGGGTGCCTTTGTCGGGAATGCGCAGCAGCGCTTCGGCCAGGCACATCAGTGCCACGCCTTCCTGCGACGACAACGAGAATTCCTGCAGCAGGCCTTGAACGATGCCGGCCCGGCCCCCGGTGCTCTTCTGGTTGCGCAGCTTCTCGGCGATGCCGGCAGCCATCTTGTTGGCCGCGTCGGCAAGCGGAGCGCTCAGGCGCGCCTGCTCCAGCAGCATCGGCACCATCTCCTGCTCGGGCCGACGGTAGGCGGCGGTAATGGCCGAGCGCAGCACCGACTGCGGCAGGATGCTTTCGGCGAACTCCATGAAGCTCTGGTGACCCTGCTCGGGCTGCACGTCGCCGGCTTCATCGTTCAGGCCGAGGGTCTGGCCATTGATTTCGGTCAGGGTCGCGCCACCCTCGAGCTTCTCCAGGTAGCTGAAGATCGCTTGCTTGATCAACCAGTGCGGCGTGCGGTCCACGGACAGCGCAGCGGCCTTGAGTCGTTCACGGGTAGGGTCGTCGAGTTTGACCCCAAGGGTGGTCGTCGCCATTTCTTATCCTCATTATTGCCACGAGTGTGGCTTAAGCTGGCGACAAGATTATCTTCAGGAAAACGCGGGTGCAACCAGGTGCAACCCTAAAATGTCGTGAATAAGGTGCAACTCGTCAGGCTGTCGTTTTCAGTGAGGGTCAAAGCGTCAGGCGAGGAAGGATTTGTTCTAAAAAAGAGCCTCATCTGCCCCATTAGGGAGCAAAAACGAGGCTTTGTCTGAAAATGCATACTTGGGTGCAACTTCACAGTGAAAAATGGTTGCACCGGATTTACGTTGTTGAATAGCATCTGCCGCCTGGGTGCAACCACCAACGATGTGGGTGCGCATGAGATAACAACAAACGCCAGGGCCAACACATGGGTAATCCCTTAACGATCACATTCGTGGTCTACATCGCAGCAATGGTGCTGATCGGCTTCGCTGCCTACCGCGCCACCAAGAACCTTTCCGACTATATTCTCGGCGGCCGCAGCCTCGGCAGCGTGGTCACCGCATTGTCGGCCGGTGCATCCGACATGAGTGGCTGGCTGCTGATGGGCCTGCCCGGCGCCATCTACTTCGCGGGTCTGTCAGAAGTCTGGATTGCCATCGGCCTTACCGTCGGCGCCTACCTGAACTGGCTGTTCGTCGCCGGGCGCCTGCGCGTGCAGACCGAGCACAACGGCGATGCGCTCACCCTGCCGGACTACTTCTCCAGCCGTTTCGAGGACAAGAGCGGCCTGCTGCGGATCATCTCGGCCATCGTCATCCTGGTGTTCTTCACCATTTATTGCGCCTCTGGCATCGTGGCCGGTGCTCGCCTGTTCGAGAGCACCTTCGGCATGTCTTATGAGACAGCGCTGTGGGCAGGGGCAGCCGCCACCATCATCTACACCTTCGTCGGAGGCTTCCTGGCCGTGAGCTGGACCGACACGGTCCAGGCGTCGCTGATGATCTTCGCGCTGATCCTGACCCCGGTGATCGTGCTGATCTCCACCGGCGGCTTAGACCAGACCTTCGCCGCGATCGAGGCCGTCAACCCGGCCCACTTCGACATGCTCAAGGGCGCCAGCTTCATCGGGATCATTTCGCTGATGGGCTGGGGGCTGGGCTACTTCGGTCAGCCACATATCCTGGCGCGCTTCATGGCGGCCGATTCGGTGAAGTCCATCGCCAAGGCGCGCCGTATTTCCATGACCTGGATGATCCTGTGCCTGGCCGGTACCTGCGCCGTTGGGTTCTTCGGCATCGCCTATTTCTCGGCCCACCCTGAGGTGGCCGGGCCGGTGAACGAAAACCACGAGCGCGTGTTCATCGAGCTGGCGAAGATCCTGTTCAACCCGTGGGTCGCCGGTGTCCTGCTGTCGGCCATCCTGGCGGCGGTGATGAGTACCCTGAGCTGCCAGCTGCTGGTGTGCTCGAGTGCGCTGACCGAAGACTTCTACAAGGCCTTCCTGCGCAAGAATGCCTCCCAGCGAGAATTGGTGTGGGTCGGTCGTCTGATGGTACTGGCCGTGGCCCTGATCGCCATCGCCATGGCTGCCAACCCTGAAAACCGCGTGCTGGGCCTGGTGGCCTACGCCTGGGCGGGCTTCGGTGCTGCGTTCGGCCCTGTCGTGCTGATCTCGGTGCTGTGGAAGGGCATGACGCGCAATGGCGCGCTGGCCGGTATCGTGGTGGGTGCACTGACCGTGATCCTGTGGAAAAGCTTCGACACCATGGGGCTGTACGAAATCATCCCTGGCTTCCTGTTCGCCAGCATCGCCATCGTCCTGGTGAGCAAGCTGGGCCGTCCTTCGCAGGCGATGGTGAGCCGCTTCGAGACGGCTGATGCGGCGTATCACGCTGACAAGTGACAGCGCCAAGGCGCGCTGCTAGCTGAAAGACGGGCCCGCTCCTGCAGTGTCCGCACGGCCTTCAAAGGTTCGTGCTGCACTGCGGTAGCGGGTTCGTTGTTTTCTGACGACCGTCAGGCCTGACGTCGTTTGCCAGGCAGGGTAAACTTGCGCTCTGCGCAGGAGTTGCCATGAACTATCGTCACGCCTTCCATGCCGGCAACCATGCCGACGTTCTCAAACATATCGTGCTGACCCGCCTCATCGCCCTGATGTCGCGCAAGGAGCAACCGTTCGCCTACCTCGACACCCATGCCGGGCTGGGGCTGTACGACCTCAAGGGTGACCAGGCGAGCCGGACCGGTGAGTACCTCGAGGGGGTCGCGCGGCTGTGGAACCGTGACGACCTGCCGGCCATGACCGCCGATTACCTGCGCGTCATCAAGCGTCTGAACGCAGACGGCGAGCTGCGCTACTACCCGGGTTCACCTGAATTGGCGCGTCGCCTGATGCGTCAGCAGGACCGCGCCTTGCTCAACGAGAAGCACCCGGAGGACGGGCCGCTGCTCAAGGAAAACATGAAGAAGGATCCGCGCGTGTTCGTGCACCTGGGCGAGGGCTGGCACGTGCCGCGCGCCTTGTTGCCCGTGCAGGAAAAACGCGCGGTCATGCTCATCGATCCGCCGTTCGAGCAGGCCGATGAACTCAAGCGTTGCACAGCCGCGATGAAGGAAGCCATTGGTCGGATGCGCCAGACGGTGGCGGCCATCTGGTACCCCATCAAGGACCAGCGGTCGCTGACCCGTTTCTACCAGGACCTTACCAGCACTGGGGCGCCCAAGCTGCTGCGCGTCGAGCTGTATGTGCATCACCAGGACAGCCCGCAAGGCCTCAATGGATCTGGGCTTGCCATCGCCAACCCGCCTTGGGGGCTGGAAGATGAACTCAAGGAGCTGCTGCCCTGGCTCGCCCGGGAGTTGGCGCAGACCGAAGGCAGCTATCGCATGGACTGGCTGATCGCCGAATAAGGCCGCCCCGGCGAGGCTGCTCCACACAGGCCGCGTGACGCCTGAGTGAGTAGCCCCACAGAGCGTGGAGCGGCCTAGTCAGCGATGGGCCGCAAAGTGGCCGCAGGGTTTCAGCTTCGCAGCGCGTAGTGCAGGGGCCGCTTTGCGGCCCATCGCGGCGCTAGGGCGCTCCCACAGTGACCGCGTGATGGACAAGTTGCGCGGTTGCCGTGCTTGTGGAGTTTGTGCCGTGGCCGAAGGCGTAGCCTTTGCAGAGGCATGCGTACGCTGCGCTTTGCGTTATAATCCCGCCTTTTAGCCGCCACCCGCCCACCGGGCCGCTGGCGCATCTCTACCGAATGAAGAGGCCTATCCCTTGGCATTGACGATTCTTGGCCTGTCCGGCGCCCTCAGCCATGACCCTTCCGCGGCCCTGTACATCGACGGCAAGCTGATTGCCGCCGCCGAAGAAGAGCGTTTCGTGCGCGACAAGCATGCGAAAAACCGCATGCCCTACGAATCGGCGAAGTTCTGCCTGGAACAAGCCGGCATCAAGCCCGCCGACGTCGATGTCATTGCCATCCCGTTCGCGCCCATCAGCCTGTTCGGCAAGGCGCGCTGGCACTACGCCAAGCGCTACTGGTACGCACCGGACCGCGCCCTCGACGCGATCCTGATGGGCAACCGCCGCTACAAGCGCTACCGCAAGAAGATCGTCTGGTGTCTGGAGCAGCTGGGCTTCGACCCGAAAAAGGTCAAGATCGAGCCCGTGGAACATCACTTGGCTCATGCCTCCAGCGCCTACCACTGCTCGGGCTTCAAGGAAAAGACCGCGATCCTGGGCATCGACGGCAAAGGCGAGTACGCCACCACCTTCTTCGGCTACGGCGAGAACGGCAAGATCCACAAGATCAAGGAGTTCTTCGATCCGGATTCCCTGGGTGGCCTGTACGGCGCTATTACCGAATTCCTCGGTTTCGAAATGCTCGACGGTGAGTTCAAGGTCATGGGCATGGCGCCGTACGGCGATGCCAGCAAATATGACTTCTCGCGCCTGGCCAGTTTCGAAAACGGCGAGTTGGTGATCAACACCGATTACGCCAACGTCATCGGCTTGCGTCGCTACAAGGAAAAAGGCAAGGGCTTCTACTTCTCGCCCAAGCTGATCGAGTGGCTGGGGCCCAAGCGCGAAGGCGACATCGCCGACGAGCCGTACATCCATTACGCAGCCAGCATGCAGGCGCTGTTCGAGAAGATCGCCCTGCAGATGATCGACCACTACCTGGGCGATACCCTGCGCGAAACCGGCAAGCTGGCGTTCGCCGGCGGTTGTGCGCTGAACGTGAAACTCAACCAGAAGATCATTGCCCGTTCCGATGTGAAGGAGCTGTTCGTGCAGCCGGCCTCCGGTGACGCCGGTACGGCAGTGGGCGCGGCAGCCTACGTGTCCCACGCCCGCGGCGTGCCGGTCGAGAAGATGGAGCACGTCTACCTTGGCCCGTCCTACTCCAACGAAGATGTGATCGCGGCCTGTGCTCGTCATCCCAACGCCCCGAAATGGCGCAAGCTCGACGACATGCCGCAGCGCATCGCCAAGATCATGGTCGATGGCAACCCGGTGGCCTGGTTCCAGGGCCGCATGGAGTTCGGCCCGCGTGCCCTGGGTGGTCGCTCGATCATTGGCTGCCCGAGCGTGCCGGGCGTTGCCAACCGCATCAACGAGCAGATCAAGTTCCGTGAGCGCTGGAGACCCTTCTGCCCGTCCATGCTCGATACGGTCGCCCCGCAAATGATCAAGGTCGACCATCCGGCGCCATTCATGACCTTCACCTTCGAAGTGGCTGAAGAATGGAAAACCCGCGTGCCAGAAGTGGTCCATGAGGACGGCACCTCCCGTGCCCAAGTGCTCAAGCGCGAATACAACCCGCGCTACTACGACATGATGAAGGCGCTCGAAGACCTGACCGGCAATGGCGTCTCGCTGAATACCTCGCTCAATCGCCGGGGCGAACCGATGATCTGCTCGCCGACCGATGCCCTGAACATGTTCTTCGGCTCGGATCTGCAGTACCTGATCATGGAAGACATCCTTGTCGTCAAGGACGGCGCTGCCGCCTATGAACAGCCGCTCTGAACCGCGCATCCTGCAGTTCTGCCATGGCTATGATGGGCCTTTCCTGGATTGTGCCCGTCAATACGCCAGCCTGTTCGAGGGCAGCGGCTACAAGGTTACGACCGTGTTTCTGACCGGCGCAGCCGACCCGCAGGTGGCGGCCGGCTGTGCGTCGGATGAAGTGCTGTTTCTGGAGTTCAGCTCCAAGGCGGTCCGTGGCCTGAAGCTTGGCGCGATTCGGGCGTTGCGCAAGGTCGCGGCCCAGCGCAACTTCGCATTCTGCATAGCTCACCGCTTCAAGCCGATCTACGTCGCCTTGCTCGGCACCCGGTTACCGGTGATAGGCGTGCACCATGCCTTTGGCGACTATGAGCGCAAAGGCCGGCGCCTGTTCGCCAACCTGTTCAGCAAGCGCTTGAGCCTGCTGGGTGTATCCGACGCAGTGCGCGACGACATGCGCCGCTGCCTGGCGCAGTGGCCCGCCGAGCGCATCCAGACGCTGTACAACCGCATCGACATCGCGGCCCTGCAAGCTGCCCTGGTGCCGCGTGCCGAGGCACGCGAAGCCTTGGGGCTGGATGCGCAGGCCTGGGTGGTGGGCAACGTCGGTCGGTTGCACCCGGACAAGGACCAGGCCACCTTGCTGCGCGGCTTTGCCCAGGCATTGCCGGCCTTGCCGGGTGGTGCGCGCCTGGCCATCCTGGGCAAGGGCCGCCTGGAACCCAAACTGAAGGCCCTGGCCCGCGAGCTGGGCGTTGCCGATCAGGTCGACTTCCTGGGGCAGGTGCCCGATGCGCGTCGCTATTTCCAGGCCTTCGACGTGTTCGCCTTGAGTTCCGACCATGAGCCTTTCGGCATGGTCCTGCTCGAAGCCATGGTCGCTGGCGTCCCGGTGCTGGCCACGGCCTGTGGCGGCGCGCGGGAAGTGGTCGAGGGTGTCGGCATGCTGTTCCCACTGGGCGAGGCCAGCCAGCTGGCGCAAGGCCTCGAACGCATGGCTGCGCTGGACGACTCGCAACGCCAGGCGTGCGCCGAGCATATGCTCGAACGCCTGCGCGAGCGTTTCTCGGACCAGGCGGTGCGCGATACCTTCTGGCAACTGCCCCAGGTTCGCGCGTTGGTGGGGGCCTGATGTTCAATCATGTAAAAGCCCTGCGCGAGCGTGGCTGGCAAGTCATTGACGCGCAAACCTATGCCCAGGCCTGGGCGCGTTTCGGCGGCAGTGTCGCCACTCATCCCCTGGTGGTCTCGCAGTTGGCGGACCTGGCGCAGATCCCCGTGCGTTACCTGGCCTGGCATCAGGGCGGGGAGCTCAAGGCAGCCATTCCCACCTGGGGGCGCCACCTGGCGCTGTCCAAGGACGTGCTCAAGCGCAGCGGCAAGAAGGCGTTGTTTGACCTGGGCAATGCCGAAATCATCCTGCCGGCGGCGGCCGACGCCGCTGCGCCGCTGCGCCATGGCGCACGCTACCTGTCCGAGCTGAACCAGGGCCGCTTTGTTGGTCTCAAGGCGCAGAAAGAACAGCTGGCGATGGCCCGTGCGCCCGAAGACCTGTCGAAGAAATTCCGTTACAACCAGCGCCGTGAGCTGCGGTTACTGGAAGAAGCCGGTGGCGTGGTGCGGCCGATCAGCGACTTCGATGCCGCTACCATCGCCGCCATGTATTGCGACCTTTTCCAGCGTCGCTGGGGGTTCGCAGCCACCGGCGCCGAGCGCATGGGCGACGTGATCGCGCGGCTGCGGGACCTGCTGATCGGCTCGGTCCTGCTGCTCGAAAACAAGCCTATCGCCATCCAGCTGGTGTACCGCGTCGAGGCGCCTGAGTGGATCAGCGTCGAATACGTCAATGGCGGCGTCGACCCCGAGACCAAGGCGTTCAGCCCCGGCAGCGTGTTGAGTTTCCTCAACACCCAGGCCGCCTGGGAAGACGCCCGCGCGCGCAACAAGCCATTGCGGTTCTCGTTCGGCCGTGCCGACCGCGAGTACAAGGACCGCTGGTGCCACCCCGTGCCGGTGTACCAGGCGTGAGCCGCAAGCAGCAGTTGCTAAAGCGCCACCGGCGCAACAAGCGCCTCGCGCTCCTGGTGGCCCTGGCGGCGTTGATTGCGCTGGGTTTGGTCACCTGGTGGCTGCCGTTGTTGCTGCTGCCGCTGCTGTGGGTGGCCCACGAGGCATGGCTGGCCGATCATCTGTTCTACACCCCGGCCGACGACTACACCTACGCCTTCGATGAGGCCGATGAAGTGGCGGGCGTGAGCTTGAAGGACGGCCGCTTGCAGCTACCTGCATTGCCCGTCGCAGAAGGCGCCACGTGGGTGCTGCAGGTTGAGCTGCGTTGCGCCCTGCTGGGCAGGTTTCTTGACCCCGGCGTGTCCATCGAAGGCGCAGGTGGCGAAGACCTGCAGGTGTTCGAGCGCGGTGTTCGCGGCAAGCGCTACCTCAACCTGACTGGGCTCGACACGGCGCTGCGTCAGGGCCAGATCACCTTGCGCGGGCGCTTCTGCCGGCTGGTGGGCCAGCCGCGCCTGTGGATGTTCCAGCAGCCAGACCTACGTCGTAAGCGGGTGATGGTCATCGCGCCCCATGCCGATGATGCCGAACTTGCCGCCTACGGCCTGTACAGCCAGGCAGACGAAGCCTGGATCGTGACCCTGACCGCTGGCGAAATCGAGGCCGAGCACTACCAGGCCATGGGCCTGTCATCTGTCGAGGCTGCGCGCCTCAAAGGGCGCTTGCGCGCCTGGGACAGTATCGCGGTGCCTCGCTGGGCAGGCGTTGCGCAAGAGCGCTGCGTGCAGTTGGGCTATTTCTGCCTGCAATTGCCGGCCATGCGGCAGGCACCGACGACCCCCTTCGGCTCGCGTGAAGCGGACATGGCCGACACGCGCCCCTTCCGTACCCTCAACGCGTTGCCTCTGCCCGGCGACGACGGCGTCCCGACTTGGCACAACCTGCTGGCCGACGTGCGCGCGTTGATACAACAGGCGCGTCCGGAAGTGATCGTGATGCCGCACCCGGTGCTCGATCCGCACCCTGACCACGTGGCTGCCCAGCAAGCCCTGCAGGAAGCGTTGCAGGGCCTGCCGTGGCAACCCGAGATCCTGCTGGGCTATGCCAATCACCTGCACGACAACGACCGCTGGCCCATGGGCGACAGCGGTGCAGGCGTGGCCTTGCCGCCGGTCACCCACGCGTTGTCGGTCGGGCAGCCGTGCACCTTGGTGCTGGACCGTCCTCTGCAACTGGACAAGGCCATGGCTCTGGGCATGATGCACGACCTGCAGCCCCGCCCGCCCTTCAAGCGCCGAGTGCGACGGGTGATCCAGCGCTGGCTGGCAGGCCGGCGCAGTTCGCCTTACGGCGAGAACGAATTTTTCCGCAAGGCCGTGCGTCGCCACGAGCTGTTCTGGGTTCTGACGGACCGCCACCAGGGTGTACATCGGGAAAACGTATGAAGCGTTTCAAAGTCCTGCAACTGCAACCGGACTACAACATCAAGCAGCACGATTTCGCCGACCTGGCCGAGCAGATCTTCAAGGCGCTGCCAGCGGATCGGTTCGAAACGACCATGGCCTTTCTCAAGGGCCGGCCTGCGCCTGGCCAACCGGTCAGCCGCGCCGACCATTCGGTGTACTTCGACTTCAGCGACAGTGCGCTCAAGGGCATGCGTCTCAAGGCCTTGTGGCAGCTCTACCGGTACTGCCGGCGCGAACGCTTCGACGTGGTGATCTGCAACCGCTTCAAGCCTGTGAACATGCTGTTGCAGCTCAACCGCTGGTTGAAGATCCCGTTGTGCATCGGCATTTCCCATGGCTTCGGCGAGTACGACCGCGCCTACCGCCGTCGTCAGACCCAGCGCCTGATCGACGGGCATTGGCAGTTCGTAGGCGTGTCGCCGGCAGTCAAGCAGTACCTGCTGGATTGCACCTGCGGTTTCACCGATGCCAACACCCACGCCATCACCAACGCCATCGACACGGATCAGGCCCAGGCGTTGCAGCTGGACAAGGCCGAGGCCCGTACGCAACTTGGCCTGGCCCAGAACGTTCGCATGGTCGGGGCGCTGGGCCGCCTGGTGCCGGTCAAAGGCCATACCTACCTGATCCAGGCGCTTGCCGCCCTGAAGGACAAGTACCCCACCGCGCAGCTGGCGATCATCGGTGCTGGTCGTGAGCAGGCGCGCCTGCAGGCTGAGATCGATCGCCTGGGGCTGACGGGCAGGGCGCACCTGCTGGGCTTTCGTGACAACGCCCTGCGCTACGTCCGTGCCTTCGACATCTGGGCCATGCCATCGCTAGCCGAAGGCCTTGGCCTTGCCCTGCTCGAAGGCATGAGCGGGCGCTTGCCGGTCATCGCCAGCGACGTGCCGGCCATGTTGCCGCTGATTACCGGCGCGGGCGGCGAGGTGGTCAAGCCCGCGGACGTTGACAGCCTGACCACGGCCCTGGACCGCTACCTGGCGCTGGATGACGCGGCGTTGCATGCCAAGGGCGAGCAGGCCTACCACTACCTCAATCAACACCACGACATCGACGTGTTCCGTGAGCAATACCTGGCGCTGATCGAGTCGGGCTTGGCTGCCAAGGAGCCGAAATGAGTGCGGACCCAACCCTGGTCACGGTGATCATTGCATCGTACAACCATGGCCCTTACATCGAGCAGAGCATTCTCAGCGTATTGAACCAGACCTACCCGCACATCGAGCTGCTGGTGGTGGACGACGGCTCGACCGATGACAGCGTCGAGCGTATCGAGCGTCTGCAGGCGCAACATGGCTTCGATTTTCGCGTGCAGCGCAACAAAGGCCTGACCCACACGCTCAACGAGGCCATTGCGCGGGCCAGGGGCACGCTGATCGCGCCGTTCGGGTCCGACGACATCATGATGCCGGATCGCATCGCGATCCAGGTCCAGTACATGGCCGACAAGCCCGAAGTGGGTATCTGCGCTGGCAACATCGAGCTCATCGATTCCCAGGGTGAGCTGTTCCCCGAAGCGCGGCAGCGCCGCGAGGTTCCGTTCAGGCGCCTGGACTTCGAGGACATGTTCCTGGAACGCAAACCCTACCCACCTGCGCCCACGCTGCTGATCCGCCGCGAGGCGCTGGAGAAGGTGGGCGGTTTCGACCCGGATATCCGCCTGGAAGACCTGCTGATCGAACTGAAGGTGACCCATGCCGGGTACTTCATCGATGGCCTGAGCGTGGTCATGGCGCGCTACCGCAAACATGCCAGCAACTCGTACAAGAACCACCGATTCATGATCGACAACATCCTGCGTACCTATGCCAAGTTCAAGGATCACCCGGCCTACGAGCAGGTCAAGTTCAAGGCGCTGAACTCGATGTTCCTCAAGGTGGCCAACCGTGACCGCAAGCTGGCCCGCGAACTGCTGGCGCAGATTCCACTGCGCGCCTATACGCGCAAGACCTGGCGCGGGCTGGGGCGGTTGTTCTTCTCGTCCTTGGAAAAGGGCTGAAGGGCCATGGGCTGGCTATCGCGCTACCGGGAAAAACGGGCCAAGCGGGCGATTCGCAAGCTGCCGGCCATCGAGCGCGGGCAGGCGCGATTTGCCGCGCGTTACCCCCAGTACGCTTTCGGCGTGGGCAGCTATGGCGTGCCCGAGGTGCATGACTGGCAAGAGGGCACGACGCTGCGCATCGGCGCCTATTGCTCGATTGCCGAAGGCGTGCAGATTTTCCTTGGCGGGCATCATCGGGCCGACTGGGTCACCACTTACCCATTCCCGGCCATGCTGCCCGAGGCATCGGTCATAGAGGGCTATGCCTTCAGCCGCGGGGATGTGACCATCGGAAACGACGTGTGGCTGTGCTCCAACTGCACGATCCTGTCGGGGGTGAACATTGGCAGTGGCGCCATCGTGGCCGCTGGGGCCGTGGTGACGCGGGATGTACCCGCTTACGCGGTGGTCGGCGGCAACCCGGCCAGCGTCGTGCGCTGGCGATTCCCGGAAGCGGTACGCGTGCAACTGCTGGCCAGCGCCTGGTGGGACTGGCCACCTGCTGAGCTTGCCCACGTGGTGGGCAAGCTGTGCAGCGATGATATCCAGGCGTTTCTCGCCTATGCCGAGCAGCGCGCCTCAGGCCTGGCGGGTCGAACCTGACTTCAGGTTGTCAGGCTTGGTCTGCCGGCGCTGAGCCAGGCGCTTGCCCAGGGCGATCCCCGGCTTTTCCAGTATGAGGAACGTGGCGCTGCTCAAGACCACCAGGACGGTGCAGGCGATGGCGATCACGGCCATGAATGCCCCGTGGTCGTCGTAGGTGAACCCGTAAGAGGGGTAGAGGCGATAGGCGAGCCACCACAGCACCAGCCCATGGAGCAGGTAGAGGCTGTAACTGATTTCACCCAGCCAGCGGGCACTGCGCAGGGCCAGGGCGCCCAGCAGGTCGTTGCCAGAGACGATGATGCAGAACACGAGGCTCAGCAGCAGCAGCGGGAATACCGCGAAGGTCTTGTGCAGCACTGTCATCACCAGCACCAGCAAGCCGATGGCCATCCAGGTGCCGTACCTGCCCTTGGCCCATTGCACCAGCCTCGGGCTGCGTACCCAGTACACCGCCGCAATGCCGCCTGCAAAGCTCATCAGGTATTTCTTCTTCAGCGCATGTTCCCAGCCCACGAGCTTTGCCAGCAGGTACAGGGCGACCACGCAGGCAATGGCCCTCAAGAGCGTACCGCGGTAGACGAACATCAGGCCCAGCAACGGCAAGGCCAGGTAGAAGTAGATTTCGTAGTTCAGGGTCCAGGTCACGTTCGAGATCAGGTTGCCGGTGCCGGCCAACTGGTTGATGTCGGGACGGTGGAACAGCAGCCAGGCTGAAAGCTGTTGTGCCAGCGCGGTCGGCGTATCCAGCAGCTCCCAGCCTTGCAGATAGAACACCGTCACAAGCACCGCAGCCAGCAGGCCGAAATACAGGGGGTACAGGCGCATGACCCGGGAAATGGCAAAGGCCCGCCAATCGAAGGCGCGGCCCTGGCGAACCAGCCTGCTCCAGAACAGAAACCCGGTGATCATGAAGAACAGGGCGACGCTCGCTTGCCCGATCTGGGCAAAGAAGCGCTCTGGTGGCATGTTGATCTGGCCAGTGTGCTGGTAATGCCAGGCAATGGCGGCATGGTGGATGAAGACCCCCAGTGCCAGATAGCCCCTCAAGCCATCGAGGGTGGCCCAGCGCCCCGCCACCGGCTCCAGATGGCGCGCCACCCAAGGGCTGCGCAGCAGCAGCCCTGCCAGCAACAGGGCCAGGCCGAACACCAGGAAACTGAGCAGCGGCGCGAGGTAGCCCATGTCAGCGATCCGCTCCAGGGGCCAGTTCGAGCTTCTGGCGCAGGGCGTGGCTCATGGTCTGGCTAGCCGCTGCACTGTAGCCCTCCAGCAGGGCCTGGACGTTTTCCTCGAACAGCCACTGCTTGTCTTCGGCGTAGCGCTGCATGTGGCGCAGGTTGCGCTGGCGCAGGTCTGCCGACAGTGGCGAAGGCAGCAGGCGCATGTCGGCAAGGTCGATCAGGCCAAATTCGCCGTTGTCCATCAGCAGTACGTTGCCCAGGTGCAAGGACCGGAAGTAGACGCCTTGCTGGTGCAACTGACCCATGAACCGCCCAAGCCGCTGCACCAGGGCCTTGCGTGCTGCCAGCGAGGAGCAGGCCTGCAGCGCCTGGCGCACGGTCTGGCCTGCCAGGGGGATGTAGCGCACCCCCTGAGTGCCATCGGCGTAGTTCAGCAGTTCCACGACGGGGGGCGTGGGAATGCCTTCGAGTGCCAGTTGCTGGCTGTTTCTGGCAAAGCGGCGCGCGTAGGGGTAGAAGGCGCCGGCGGTGTACCAGGCGCGCGGGCGGAACAACTTCAGGAAGCTGCCATCTTGCAGGAGCAGGACCTTGGGCCCAAGCCCGTCCTCTTCGATGATGCGGGCACCCTCATGCAGCTGCCTGGCCTGCGCCTCGCTCAAGCGAGCGCGGTTGGCCGCCACCAGCCTGCCGCCCCGGCGGGCGATGTTCAGCCCGGCGACCAGTGCCAGCGGAATCCACAGCAGGAACCAATGCTCCTTGGGCCGCGACAGGATACCGCCGCCCTCGGTCAGGCCCGCACCAATGCCGAACACCAGCAGTGCCGAGGCCATCTGCAGGGCAGGGTGGGTGCGGTACTTCCAGCCGCTGTAAAGCGCGTAGAGGATCATGCCCAGCCACGGCAGCAAGCCCAGGATGCCCACGTAATACAGCACGCCCATGACGAAACTGTGGGGCTCGCTCAGCAGGTAACCCACGCCGACATCGATGGACAAGGGCGCGTCGTAGCCGTGGCCAATCAGCGGGTGCTGGAGGAACAGGTCCCAGGTAATGCGCCAGATATCGAAACGGTACGAGTCGCCGCGCGCCATGATCAACTGCGGGTCCACCACCAGTACTGCGGCGATGAACAGCGGAGCGGCCAGGAACAGGGGGATCGAACGACGGTCCAGGCACAGCAGGGCGATCCAGTTCACCGCCAGGGTCATGGCCACCAGGGGCGTGCGGGAACCGGTGGCCACCACCGCGGCGAACATGACCGCAAAGGCCGCCATGCACAGCGACACGGTCAGCGCCCGCTTGCCGTTGACCGCCATCCACAGCCAGTAGGTCCCGAAGAAACCGTACAAGTGCGAGCTGAGCAGCGGGTTATCCAGAGCGCCTGCGCCGATCAGCCGGCTGCCTGGCGTGTAGGTGAGCATGAACGTGGTCAGGTCCCGCAGCGTGGCCAGCAGCGCCAGTAGCGCAGCCCCCAGGAAAAGGCCCTTGAGCGCCTCGGGCCGGTAACGCAGCATCAGCCCGGTGCCCAGGAACAGCATCAGGGTGTGCAGGGGCCGCTTGATCAGGTTGTCCGCCTGCGCCGCCGAGGGTGACCAGCTCAGGCTGAGGATGGCGTAGCCGGCGAAGGCCACGAACAGCCACAGCAACGGTTCACGAAACAGGGTTTTCAGTTCACGAGGCCGGACACATAGCGCCAGCAGGGTCGGGATGCTGAAAAGGCCGTAGTACAGCTTGTGGTGCAGGCTGCGTTCGGGCAGGAAGAACAGGGCACCGAGCAGCGCCAGCATGCCGGCCGGCAGCAGCCACAGGCACACGAAATCGAAAAAGCGGTTGCCGGCGTTGTGTAGGCTGCTTGGGAACATGGAGAAAGAGGGCCCAGGTCGAAAGAACGGGCAATGTTACCCCAGCTTTGCGCGCATTGCTGCTGGTAAGCGGCGGGGGCCGAGTGGTCCGACGTCGCTGCCAACGTGTGGTAAAGTCAGCACCCCATTTTCAGCATGTTCCGTGATATGACAGACGCCAACGGCTCCCAGAGCCCATCGAGCATGAAGATCTATTTCCGTCTACTTGGCTATGTCCGACCCTACATCGGCGTGTTCCTGCTGAGTATCCTGGGCTTTCTGATCTTTGCTTCGACCCAGCCAATGCTGGGTTACATCCTCAAGTATTTCGTCGACGGCCTGTCCAACCCGGATGCCTCGCTGTTTCCTAACGTCCCGCACCTGCGCGACCTGAACCTGCTGCACACGGTGCCGGCGCTGATCATCATCATCGCCGCCTGGCAAGGCCTGGGTTCGTTCCTGGGCAACTACTTCCTGGCCAAGGTCTCGCTGGGCCTGGTCCATGACCTGCGGGTGCAGCTGTTCAACAACCTGCTGAGCCTGCCCAACCGCTACTTCGACCAGAACAACTCCGGGCACCTGATTTCGCGCATCACCTTCAACGTGACCATGGTCACTGGGGCGGCTACCGACGCCATCAAGGTGGTCATTCGCGAAGGCATGACGGTGGTGTTCCTGTTCGGCTCGCTGCTGTTGATGAACTGGCGCCTGACGCTGGTGATGCTGGCCATCCTGCCGCTGATCGCCTTCATGGTGGGCCGTGCCAGCAAGAAATTCCGCAAACAGAGCAAGAAGATCCAGGTTGCCATGGGCGACGTCACCCACGTGGCGTCCGAGACCATTCAGGGCTACCGCGTGGTGCGCAGCTTCGGCGGCGAGGCCTACGAGCGCCAGCGCTTCCTCAAGGCCAGCCAGAGCAACACCGACAAGCAGCTGCGCATGACCCGTACCAGCGCCATCTACACGCCCCTGCTGCAACTGGTGATCTACGTTGCCATGGCCGTGCTGATGTTCCTGGTGCTGTACCTTCGTGGCGATGCCTCGGCAGGCGACATGGTGGCCTACATCACCCTGGCCGGCCTGCTGCCCAAGCCGATTCGCCAGCTTTCGGAAGTGAGCTCGACCATCCAGAAGGGCGTGGCCGGTGCCGAGAGCATCTTCGAGCAGCTCGACGAGCAGCGAGAAGTGGACACCGGTACCGTCGAGCGCGATGCGGTCAGCGGGCGCCTGGAAGTGCGCAACCTCAGCTTCACCTACCCCGGTACCGATCGCCAGGTGCTGAGCGACATCAACTTCACCGTCGAGCCTGGGCAGATGGTCGCGCTGGTGGGCCGCTCCGGCAGCGGCAAGTCCACCCTGGCCGGCCTGATTCCACGCTTCTACCACCACAGCAGCGGCGAGATACTGCTCGATGGCGTGGAAATCGAAGACTTCAAGTTGCTCAACCTGCGTCGACACATCGCCCAGGTCAACCAGCATGTGACCTTGTTCAGCGACACCATCGCCAACAACATTGCCTACGGTGACCTGGCCGGGGCGCCGCGTGCCGACATCGAAGCGGCGGCTGAGGCAGCCTTCGCCAAGGATTTCGTCGATCAGCTGCCCAAAGGTTTCGATACCCAGATCGGCGAAAACGGGGTGTTGCTCTCCGGTGGCCAGCGCCAACGCCTGGCCATCGCCCGCGCGCTGTTGAAGAACTCGCCACTGCTGATCCTGGACGAAGCGACCTCGGCCCTGGATACCGAGTCCGAGCGGCACATCCAGGCTGCGCTGGACCGCGTGATGCAGGGGCGCACCACGCTGGTGATCGCGCATCGCCTGTCGACCATCGAGAAGGCCGACCAGATCCTGGTCATGGATCAGGGCCGTCTGGTGGAGCGGGGCACCCATGCCGAGCTGCTGGCCGCCAACGGTTACTATGCGCGCCTGCATGCCATGGGCCTGGATGAGCCGGCCAAGGCCGACATCACCTGATCCTACCTGCCAAGGGGCCTCGGTGCCCCTTCTGTTTCGGGGTATTCCTCAGCGCGAACTGGCCCTAAAGCCGCCAGCCGCGCTGTGCTAATATCCCGTCCCTGTTCACTATTGTCATATGGGTTGCCCATGAAGTTGTCCATGCCGCGTTTCGATCAAGCCCCGGTACTGGTGGTCGGCGATGTCATGCTCGACCGCTACTGGCATGGCGGTACGTCGCGTATTTCGCCGGAAGCGCCAGTGCCGGTGGTCAAGGTCGATCAGATCGAGGATCGCCCAGGCGGTGCGGCCAACGTGGCCTTGAACATCGCCGCACTGGGCGCGCCGGCGTCCCTGGTGGGCGTCACCGGGCAGGACGAAGCTGCCGACAGCCTTTCCAACAGCCTGCAGGCGGCAGGCGTGCGTTCGGTTTTCCAGCGCATTGCGCATCAGCCGACCATCGTCAAGCTGCGGGTCATGAGCCGGCACCAGCAGTTGCTGCGCATCGATTTCGAAGAATCCTTCGCCACCGACCCGGTGTCGCTCAGCGCAGAAGTCGACGGTTTGCTCGAAGGCGTCAAGGTCCTGGTGCTGTCGGACTACGGCAAGGGCGCGCTGAAAAACCACCAGGCGCTGATCCAGGCCGCACGGGCCAAGGGCATCCCGGTGCTGGCCGACCCCAAGGGCAAGGATTTCTCCGTCTATCGCGGGGCCAGCCTGATTACCCCCAACCTCAGCGAGTTCGAGAACATCGTTGGGCGTTGTACCGACGAGGCGGAGCTGGTTGCCAAAGGTTTGCAGCTGCTCCAGGAGCTGGACATGGGCGCCTTGCTGGTGACCCGTGGCGAGCACGGTATGACCTTGCTGCGCAATGGTCATCCGCCCCTGCACCTGCCAGCCCGTGCACGTGAAGTGTTCGATGTGACCGGCGCAGGCGATACGGTGATCTCCACCCTTGCCGCCGCCATTGCCGCCGGTGAAGAGCTGCCCCAGGCAGTGGCCCTGGCCAACCTGGCGGCGGGTATTGTCGTCGGCAAGCTTGGTACTGCGGCGATCAGCGCGCCGGAACTGCGCCGCGCCATCCAGCGCGAAGAAGGGTCCGAGCGCGGGGTGCTGGGCCTTGAGCAATTGCTGGTAGCGATCGACGATGCCAGGGCACACAACGAGCGTATCGTGTTCACCAATGGCTGCTTCGACATTCTGCATGCGGGCCACGTGACCTACCTGGAGCAGGCGCGCGCTCAAGGCGATCGCCTGATCGTGGCGGTCAACGACGATGCATCGGTCAGCCGGCTGAAGGGCCCGGGCCGGCCGATCAACAGCGTCGATCGCCGCATGGCCGTGTTGGCAGGCTTGGGCGCAGTGGACTGGGTGATCAGTTTCTCCGAAGGCACCCCAGAAAACCTGCTGAGCCAGGTCAAGCCGGATGTGCTGGTCAAAGGCGGCGACTACGGCATCGACCAAGTGGTTGGCGCCGACATCGTCAACGCCTATGGCGGCACCGTGAAAGTGCTGGGGCTGGTCGAAAACAGCTCCACCACTGCCATCGTCGAGAAGATCCGCAAGCACTGACAGGGCAGGGCTGCGTGGCAGCCCTTGTTGCGGCGGCGCCAGCGGCGGCGCGCTGCATGCCCGCTTCGCTCAGGGCTTGTGCAGCGAGGTACGCGCCCGCTTGAGCAGCGCTCGGGCCTTGGCACCGAACCGTTGCAGGTGGGAGGCTCGGGCAGGCTTGGGTTCAACCAGGCCTTGTTGACGCACCCAATCCTTCCAGCGTATCCGTTCCTCGTTGACCACCCAGCCCTCCTGCCGGGCGAAGCTTTCGGCCAGGTACAACCCCCGTGTGCTGGCCGGCACCAGTTCGTCTTTCTTCAGGGTATACAGCTCGGCCAGGGGTTGGCCGTCCTGTAGCGGCATCAGGTACAGGTCCGGGCGCTTGCGGTTCAGCCGCGCCACCAACTGGTCGCCCTCAAGACGTTCATCCACATGGAACAGGCTGAGCTTCTTGGCCTCCCTGGGCACTTGCAGGCGCATGTCGTAGATCAGTTGCAGCGAAGCGGTCGGCAGGTGCACGTAGGCACGGGGCCGCTCCAGCAGGACCAGGTTGCCGCAGTGGACCGGGCGGGCGGCACCGGACTGCGGGGTCAGTTGAAAATGCGGCGTTTCTCGGTAGTGCAAGGCTGCCGCATAGGGCACAGGTAGCCAGGTGTCGTTGAAGCGGCCGCCCAGCCAGCCCTCTGTGGTTTCCAGCAGGCATTCCTCGGCTACTTCCTGCACGGCGGTGTGCAATGGCAGGTTCAGTTCCTGAGCGGGCACGTAACCTGAGATCAGCTTTAGCACCACGTCGCCGCGGTCTTGGCGCCGTTGACGCACCAGCACCCAGTAGTCGCGGTTCTGCCAGCTCAGCGTCAGGCGCACCGACACACCCAAGTTGGCAAGCTCGACCACGAACCGCTGGGGATCTGCCACCGCCACCGGTTTGCGACGTTGTTGGGTCTGGGCGAAATTGAGGGGCATGCCAGTGCCCTGGTAGAGAAGGCTTTCGGCCGTGGCCTCGACATGCAGCGGCAGCGTCTTGAAGTTGCTCGGGTTCTTGCGTATCAGCGTTCGCGCCACGTTGCTCCTCCTTGCGACGGCTCGCCCGGCGCGTGGCCAGGCAGACTCAATGCTGGCCCAGGATTCGGGCGACGGTGGCCACGTTATGGGCCAGGTGCAACGGGTTGATGGTGCCCACGATAGCACTGCTGACGCCAGGGTGGGCGAAGAGCAGCTCGAAGCTGGCACGGACCGGGTCGACGCCGGGTGCCAGGCAGGCATGGCCGCTGGCCAGGGCCTTTTTGACCAGGATGGCCTTGCCGTGCTGCGCAGCGTAGTCGAGTACCGGGCGCTCTGCCTGTTCGTTCAGGTTGAAGGTGACCATGGCGCAGTCGCCTTGCTCCAAGGCCTTCAAGCCTCCGGCTACAGTCTTGCCTGAAAACCCGAAGCCCAGGATCTTGCCTTCACGCTTGAGCGTGGCCAAGGTCTCATACACCGCCTGCTGCTCGAGGATGGCCAGGTCATTACCGTCGGAGTGCACCAGCACCAGGTCGATGCGGTCGGTTTCCAGCCGGCGCAGGCTGCGCTCCACCGATCGGCGCGTGTGGGCCGCGCTGAAATCGAAACGCGATTGACCGGCGTCGTATTCCTCGCCCACCTTGCTCACCAGCACCCAGGCATCGCGCTGACCCCGCAGCAGCGGGCCAAGGCGCTCTTCACTGCGGCCATAGGCCGGAGCGGTATCTAGCAGGTTGATGCCCAGGTCGCGGGCCTGGCCAAGCAGCAGCCTGGCTTCATCGTCGCCGGGGATGGTGAAGCCTGAAGGGTATTTCACGCCCTGGTCCCGGCCAAGCTTGACCGTGCCCAGCCCCAGGGGCGAAACCTGCAAGCCCGTGCTGCCCAGGGGGCGGTGCAAACCGTGGAGAGTTGGCAAGCTCATGGCAGGAGGGTCTCCCATGCAGGCTGGCCCAGCGGCGGGCGCGGCAAGTCGGTCAGGTCGGCCTGGGCCTGAGGTTGCACGGCGTCGCGTTGCAACTGGCGGATAACCCGGTCGCTGAAGTCAGGTGCCAGGGCCAGCTTGGTAGGCCAGCCCACCAGCAGCCGTTGCTGTTCGGCAAGAAACGCATTGTCCGGGCGCACCAGGCCGGACTGGGCAGGCTCGGCACGGTCCACTCGCAACGTGGCCCAGTGCAACTGGCTTTGATCCACCCAGGGCAGCAGGCTGGCCACTTCTTTCTGCGCGGCGGCGATCTGCGCGGCCGGCTCGCGGGCCACGCCATCGGCTTCGGCCAGTTCGCCGCCCAGGTACCACACCCACTGTCCGTCGGCGGCCGGGTGGGTGGTGACCGTCATCCGCGGCTTGGGGCCTGCGCCCAGGCAATGGGCATAAAGTGGCTTGAGGTTGGCTCCCTTGACCATCACCATGTGCAGGGGGCGGGTTTGCATGGCGGGCTGCTCGAGCCCCAGTGCCTGCAACAGGTCCGCGATGCCGGCGCCCGCGCTGAGCACGATGCGCTGGGCGCGGATGTCACGCCCGTCCACACGCAGGCCCACCAGCTCGCCCTCGTCGCGCAGCGGCTCGATGCGTTCGCCCGCCAGGAGGCTGTCACCGGCCAGTTCGGCCAGGTTGGTCAGCAGGCTGGGCACGTCGATCACCAGTTCGGCCAACCGATAGACCTTGCCCTTGAAGGCACGGTCCTGCAACGCCGCAGGCAATTGGTCGCCTTTGACCTGATCCACCCGGCCGCGCACCGCCTTGCTGGCGAAGAAGCTGGTGAGATTGCCGGCCAGGGTGCCTGGAGACCACAGGTAGTGCGCATCGGACAGCAGGCGCGTATGGCGCAGGTCCAGTTCGCCGTTGCCCGCCAAGGCTTCGCGCCAGCGGCGCGGCATGTCGGCAATCGCCTCCGAGGCGCCGGTCAGCGCCCCATGCAGCGCGTACTTGGTGCCGCCATGGATGATGCCCTGGGACTTGAGCGTCTGTGCGCCGCCTACCGTGGCGCGCTCCACCAGCACTGTCGAATAACCCAGGCGGCGCAAGCGGGCATTGAGCCAGAGGCCTGCGACCCCGGCGCCGACGATCAGCACGTCAGTGGAAATGGCAGATGGCATGGCGATACCTCGAAAACTGGGACAGCTGGCAAGTATACAGGCTCAGGGTCGGATGCACGGGCTGGCGTGCGCCACGCATCCTGACGCTGCTGCCACGGCCCGGCTCAGTGCCCCGTGGTCTTGGAGAACAGCTGAATCACCACCACGCCGCCGACGATCATCGCCATGCCGAGCATCGCCGGGATGTCCAGTTTCTGCCCATAGAGCACCAGTGCCGCCACGCTGATCAGCACGATACCCAGCCCCGACCAGATCGCGTAGGCGATGCCCACCGGGATGCTGCGCACCACCAGCGTCAGCATCCAGAACGCGATGGCGTAGCCCGCCACCATCAGCAGCAGAGGCAATGGGGTGCTAAGGCCTTTGACAGCCTTCATGGAGGCGGTGGCGACGACTTCGGCGCAGATGGCAATCGCGAGGTAGGTGTAGGCATTCATGGCGGTTCTCCAGTGGATGGGCGCATTCTAGGCCGTACTCGAATGCGGTAAAGTCATTACCTATCTGGTAAGGAGATAGGTGAATGGCCGAGCAATGGAGTCTGGATCAGTTGCGCACGTTCATGCGCGTGGCTGAGCTGCGTTCGTTTTCTGCCGTTGCGCGCGAACAGCACAAGGCTCAATCAGCGGTCAGCAACGCCATCGCCCTGCTCGAAACGGACCTTGGGGTCACCCTGTTCGAACGCAGCAGTGGGCGCCAGCCGAAGCTCACCGCAAACGGCGAAGCGCTGCTTGCCGATGCCCGCGAGCTGCTGCGCCAGTGCGAGCGTCTGGATGGGCGGGCCTTGGCGTTGATGCGTGGCCAGGAAGCACTGCTGCGGGTGGCGCAGGATGAGGCGATGCCGTATCAGCCTGTCATCGACAGCCTGGATGAGTTGGCAACCCGTTACCCCTTTCTGGAAGTTCAACTGGCCAGCGGCGCGCAGGGCGACGTCGCACGCAAGCTGGTGGAGCGGCGTGCCGACCTGGGGTTGTTCTTTCACCATGAGCGCGTACCGGCGTCGCTGGAACGGCGGGCCTTGGGTAGCGTGGAAATGGTCACGGTCTGCGCCGTCGGCCACCCCTTGGCGCAGGCCGGCCGGGCGGACCGACAGCAACTGGCACGCCATCGCCAGCTGCTGATCACCCCCCAGCAGAGCGGTTACCCGGGGGGTGAGGCGATCAGCCCACAGGTGTGGCGGGCCGACAGCTTCTATGCCATGGCCGAACTGCTGATGCGCGGGCTGGGCTGGGCCTGGCTGCCGCGGCATGTGGTGCAGTACCCCACCTATCAGGCGCATATGGTGGAGCTGGCCAGCGACTGGCGGCCACCGGCGCTGGTGGTGGAGCTGGCCTGGCGTCGGGACGAGCCGCTGGGGCCTGCGGCGCAGTGGCTGGCCGAGCGCTTTGCGGTGCATTTGCGTGCGATCGGGTAAACTGCGTCGCCATGAACAGAACTCTCTACACCTTGCTGTTTCACCTTGCCCTGCCACTGCTTGCACTTCGCCTGTACCTACGCGCGCGCAAGGCGCCGGCCTACGGGCGCCGTATCGGCGAGCGCTTTGCCATCAAGCTGCCGACGATGCGCAAGGGCGGCATATGGGTCCATGCGGTTTCCGTAGGCGAAAGCATCGCAGCTGCCCCCATGGTGCGCGCACTGCTAAAGGCCTACCCTGAGCTGCCGATCACACTGACGTGCATGACGCCCACCGGTTCGGAGCGCATTGGCGCCCTGTTCGCCGATGAGCCGCGGGTCCAGCATTGCTACTTGCCATACGACCTGCCGTGGGCGGCGGGGCGCTTTCTCGACCATGTGCAGCCAAGGCTGGGCGTGATCATGGAAACCGAACTCTGGCCCAATCACATCCATCAATGCGCCAGGCGCGGTATTCCCGTGGCGCTGGCCAATGCGCGCCTGTCCGAACGCTCGGCCCGTGGCTACGGGCGGTTTGCCAGGCTGACCCGGCCCATGCTGGCCGAAATGAGCCTGATTGCCGCGCAGACCGAGGTGGAGGCGCAGCGCTTTCTGGCACTCGGCGCGCGTGCTGCCTGCGTGCAGGTCACCGGCTCGATCAAGTTCGACCTGAAGATCGATGAGCAGCTGGTGCCGCGCGCCCAGGCTTTGCGCCAGCAATGGGCCGCCACTTCGCGCCCGGTGTGGATTGCCGCCAGCACACACGACGGCGAAGATGCCCTGATCCTCCAGGCACACCAGCAGTTGCTGCAGGTGCATGGGGATGCGTTGCTGATCCTGGTGCCCCGGCATCCGGAGCGCTTTGACGCGGTTCATGCCATCTGCAGTCAGCAGTTTGCCACGGTGCGTCGCTCTACCGGGCTACCGGTGCTTGCCCAGACCCAGGTGCTGCTGGGCGACACCATGGGTGAATTGCTGTTCTTGTATGCCCTGGCCGACATGGCGTTCGTCGGTGGCAGCCTGGTGCCGACCGGCGGGCACAACCCGTTGGAACCGGCAGCCCTGGCGCTACCGGTGCTCATGGGGCCGCACGTGTTCAACTTCCTCGAAATCAGCGCCATGCTGCGCGAGGCGGGTGCGTTGCAGCAGGTCGATGACGCTCAGGGGTTGGCCGGTGCCGTGCAACGGCTGGTCGAATTACCGCAAGATGCCCGGCGCATGGGTGAGGCGGGTAGGGCGGTGATGAGGGCCAACCAAGGGGCGCTGCAGCGCTTGCTGAAGGGGTTGGGAAGGCTGATGCCCTGAGCGCTCACTGTCGGGGCGATGGTTGCGGTTGGCGTGATCAGGGCCGCTTTGCGGCCCATCGCCGGCAAGCCGGCTCCCCCAGATGAGGCTGCCCGTCCTCAGGGCTTACGCTCGAAATTCTTCGCCGCCGCTGCCGCCAGGTCCGGTGGCAGGAAATCCTTGTCCGGGTTGTAGTCGGGTTTCAGGTAGCGCTTGAGGTCCTGCAAGTCTTGCGGGCTCAGCGTGCCGGCCGCCTGTTTCAGGCTCAGGTTGTCGAGGATGTAGGCGTACCGGCTGTTGTTGTAGTCGCGCACCGAGGTGTACAGCTGGCGCTGGGCGTCGAGCACATCGACGATGTTGCGGGTGCCCACCTGGTAGCCGATTTCGGTAGCCTCGAGCGCGCTCTGGTTGGAGATGATCGACTGCTTGCGCGCCTGTACCTGTTCGACGTCGGTGTTCACCGCACGGTGCAGGTTGCGGGTGTTCTCCACCACCTGACGGCGCAGGCTTTCGCGCTGCTGTTCGCTCTGGCTGAGGCGCTGGTAGGCTTCGCGTACCTGTGAACTGGTCAGCCCGCCGCTGTAGATGGGAATGTTCAACTGCAGGCCAACGGTGGTCTGCTCCACGTCGCCACCATAGCGAACACCCAGCGGCGATGGGTTGCTGAAGCCCAGGTTGTCGTTGTCACCCTTCTGGTATTTGGCCACGGCATCTACGGTCGGGGCGTGACCGGCCTTGCGCTGACGCAACGTTTCTTCCGCCGCGGACACCGCGTAGTTGGTCGCCAACAGGTTGAGGTTCTGCCGGCCGGCGGTTTCGACCCAGGCCTTGGCGTCGTTGGGCACGGGCACCTGCACCGGCAGGCTGTGGACCACACCCTGGATAGCGGTGTACTCCCGATTGGTCAGGGTGACCAACGCCTGGAAAGCATCCTGCACCTGACGGTCGGCGATGATGCGGTTGGCGCGGGCCGTGTCATAGCTGGCCTGGGACTGCAACACGTCGGTCTTGTCCGAAAGCCCCACGTCGAAACGTTCGTTGGACTGGTCGAGCTGACGCTTGAGGGCCGCTTCCTCGGCCTTGCTGGCCGCCAGGTTGTCCTGCGCACGCAGCACCGCAAAGTAGCTTTGCGCAGTCTGCAGGATCAGGTTCTGCTCGGTGGCAGACAGCTCCAGCGCGGCCTGTTCGTTGACGGCCTCGGCCGCTTGCAACTGGAACCAGCGGTCGGCGCGGAAGATGGGCTGGGCCAGGGTCGCGCTCCAGGCATTGCCGCTGCGGTTGGATGTGATCGACGGCTCGTCGAGCTTGGTGCGGGTGCTTTGCATCTCGGCACCGGCCGACAGGTTGGGCAGCAAGCCGGCACGGGCCTGGGGCACGATTTCGCGGCGCGCGCCGTAGTCGGCGCGGGCGGCTGCCAGGTCGGCGTTGTTCTCTACCGCTTCCTGGTAAACGCTCACCAGATCGGTTTTCACCGTTGCCGGTACGTCCGCCGCCCAGGCCATCGTATGGGACGCACAAGACACGGCCAGGGCCAGTGAGAGTTTGCGCAGCATAGGGGCAATCCTTGTACGAAATGTAATTACTGAACTGTTGAGTTTTGCTTGATGACGCAGTGTAGTGCCACGCGCTGCGGGCAACAATCACCCTGATGCCGTTGATCATTCCCGGGATTGCTCGCTTGGCTTTGCCGGCAACTCCAGTCTAGACTGCGCATGTTCTTGTCGGGGTGCCTTGAAGCAAAGGCTGAGATCGCATAGGTGCGGATCCCGTTGAACCTGATCAGGTTAGCGCCTGCGTAGGGAACAAGATTGCTCGCCTTCCCGGGGAGCCTCTTGTGCCAGGTCCGGGAAAGCATCGGCTGTTTGCAGCCCATGACACCCCGTCTTTGGCACCGCACCCGTCTAGGAGTGCGTCCGCGTCCTTCAGGTTCACCCCGACATTCCACTGCTAGGAAGCCGTCTGGAGAGCCTGTGATGACCCAACAAGAAAAAGCGATGAACCTCAGCGAATCGGCGCAAGTCGATCAGCAGTCCGTGCAGCCGTTTCCGCGCTCGCGCAAGGTCTATGTCCAGGGCTCGCGCCCGGATATTCGCGTACCGATGCGCGCGATCAGCCTGGCCGACACGCCCACCGATTTCGGGGGCGAGCGTAATGCGCCCGTGCTGGTCTACGACACTTCCGGCCCCTACACCGACCCAGAGGTGTTGATCGACGTGCGCAAGGGCCTGGCCGACGTGCGTTCGGCCTGGATCGATGCACGCGGTGACACCGAGCGCCTGAACGGCCTGAGCTCCCACTTCGGCCAGCAGCGCCTGAACGACGCCGAGCTGGCCAAGCTGCGCTTCGCCCATGTCCGCAACCCGCGTCGTGCCAAGCCAGGCGCCAATGTGTCGCAGATGCACTACGCCCGCCAGGGCATCATCACCGCCGAGATGGAATACGTGGCCATCCGCGAGAACATGAAGCTGCAGGAGGCCCGGGCGGCAGGCCTGCTCGATACGCAGCATGCCGGTCACAGCTTCGGCGCCAGCATTCCCAAGGAAATCACCCCCGAGTTCGTGCGCGAGGAAGTGGCCCGTGGCCGCGCCATCATTCCGGCCAACATCAACCACACCGAGCTGGAGCCGATGATCATCGGCCGCAACTTCCTGGTGAAGATCAACGGCAACATCGGCAACAGTGCGCTGGGTTCGTCCATCGAAGAAGAGGTGGCCAAGCTCACTTGGGGCATTCGCTGGGGTTCGGACACCGTCATGGACTTGTCCACCGGCAAGCACATCCATGAAACCCGCGAATGGATCATTCGCAACTCCCCCGTGCCCATCGGCACCGTGCCCATCTACCAGGCATTGGAAAAGGTCGGTGGCGTGGCCGAGGACCTGACCTGGGAGCTGTTTCGCGACACGCTGATCGAACAAGCCGAGCAGGGCGTGGATTATTTCACCATCCATGCCGGGGTGCTGCTGCGCTATGTACCGCTGACCGCCAAGCGCGTCACCGGCATCGTCAGCCGGGGTGGTTCGATCATGGCCAAGTGGTGCCTGGCGCATCACCAGGAGAACTTCCTGTACACCCACTTCGATGAAATCTGCGAAATCATGAAGGCCTACGACGTCAGCTTCTCGCTGGGCGATGGCCTGCGACCGGGCTCGATCGCCGATGCCAACGATGCGGCGCAGTTTGGCGAGCTGGAAACCCTGGGCGAGCTGACCAAGATTGCCTGGAAGCACGATGTGCAGTGCATGATCGAAGGCCCCGGCCATGTGCCGATGCAGTTGATCAAGGAGAACATGGACAAGCAGCTCGAATGCTGTGACGAAGCGCCGTTCTACACCTTGGGCCCGCTGACCACCGACATCGCCCCTGGCTACGACCACATCACTTCCGGCATCGGAGCGGCCATGATCGGCTGGTTCGGCTGCGCCATGCTCTGCTATGTCACGCCCAAGGAACACCTGGGGCTGCCCGACAAGGACGACGTCAAGACCGGCATCATCACCTACAAGATTGCGGCCCATGCAGCCGACCTGGCCAAAGGTCACCCAGGGGCCCAGATTCGCGACAACGCGCTGTCGAAGGCGCGCTTCGAGTTTCGCTGGGAAGACCAGTTCAACCTGGGGCTGGACCCCGACACGGCGCGTGCCTTCCATGATGAGACCCTGCCCAAGGAGTCGGCCAAGGTGGCGCATTTCTGCTCCATGTGCGGGCCGAAGTTCTGCTCCATGAAGATCACCCAGGAGGTGCGTGAATACGCTGCCCGGATCGAAACCGTGGACGTCTCGGTGGAGCAGGGCATGCGCGAGCAGGCCGAGCGCTTCCGCCAGGCCGGCAGCCAGCTGTACCACAAGGTCTGAGGCCCAGCCTTTGGGCCAAGGTGGGCGCCACTCAGGCCGCGAAGCAGGGACCTGATTAGCGGCCTGCCTTGCGCCCACCCCAACAATCACATTGCCGAGTGCGAGCAAGCATGACCACGTCCAGTCAATTTTCCCCTGATCATCCCATTCCCAACGGCCAGCGCGTATTCGGTGGCCGCGACCTGTTTTCACTGTGGTTTTCCCTAGGCATCGGCCTGATGGTGCTGCAAGTCGGTGCCATGCTGGCGCCGGGCCTTGGCCTGTCCGGGGCCATCCTGGCCATCGTCCTGGGCACCGGGGTCGGTGTGCTGTTGCTGGGTGCTGCCGGTGTGATCGGCAGCGACACCGGTTTGTCCGCCATGGGTACGCTCAAGCTCAGCCTGGGGGCGCAGGGTGCGCGCTTGCCAGCGCTGCTCAACGTATTGCAGCTGATAGGCTGGGGCGCCTTCGAGATCATCGTGATGCGCGATGCCGCCAGCCTGTTGGGTGCGCGAGCCTTCGGTGAGGGCAGCATCTGGAACAGCCCGGTGCTATGGACGCTGTGTTTTGGCGCGCTGGCCACCGTGCTGGCGGTCAGTGGACCGTTGGCTTTCGTGCGCAAGATCCTGCGGGCCTGGGGCATCTGGCTGCTGCTGGGCGCCTGTGTCTGGCTGACCTGGAACCTGTTCGCCAAGGCCGACCTGGCGATGTTGTGGCAGCGCGGCGGGGATGGGTCGATGTCGCTGGCCGTGGGCTTTGACATCGTCATCGCCATGCCCCTGTCCTGGCTGCCGCTGATTGCCGACTATTCGCGTTTTGCCCGCGACGGCAGGCAGGTGTTCGGCAGCACGGTGGTGGGGTATTTCATCGGCAACACCTGGTTGATGAGCCTGGGGGTGGCCTATACCCTGGCCTTCGCGGCGCAAGGCGAAGTCAATGCCCTGCTGCTGGCGCTCGCTGGGGCGGGCATGGGTATTCCGTTGCTACTGATTCTGCTCGACGAATCGGAAAAAGCCTTCGCCGACATTCATTCGGCGGCGGTCTCCGCCGGCGTGCTGGCACGCGTGAAGGTTGAACACCTGGCCCTGGCCATCGGCGTGCTGTGCACCCTGATCGCCCTGTTGGCACCGCTTGCCCAGTACGAAAACTTCCTGCTACTGATCGGCTCGGTGTTCGCCCCACTGTTCGGTGTGGTGCTGACGGACCATTACTGGGTTCGCCGTCGCAGCATTCCAGCCCATGTGGGGGCGCTGCACTGGCCGGCATTGCTGGCATGGGCGGCAGGCGTGGCGGCGTATCACATCATCGCCGCCCAGGCGCCGGACCTGGGCGCGACCCTGCCGGCGTTGGTGCTGGCAGGTGTGTTGTATGGCGTATTGAACTTCAGCCGCGGCCGGGGAACAGTTCGGGCTTGATCACGCCATTGAGGCGTGGGTAGGGAATTTTCAGCTCCACATGGCCCATGGAATACGGCGCGATGGCGTACACCTCGTACTTCACCACCACCGCGCCGTAGGTCAGAGCGATATGCGGCGAGCGCTTGAATGGCCAGGTTTTGATGAACTCGGCATCCTTGTCCATGCCGACACTCATCAGCCAGGCCCGGTGTGATTCCTCCACCGTCTTCCAGAACGTTTCTTCCTGGCCGGGGACCAGCATGTCCTGCAGGGTCAGGACCTTGTCCAGCTTGCGTGAATAGTTGATGAACGCACGACCTGGCATGCCATGGGCGCCACCGGTATCCAGGTAGCTGGACAGCTCGATGATCACCAGCCCGTCATGCTGTTCGCGTACTTTGGCCTGCAGGTAGCTGCTGTTGCGCTTCTCGGCGTTGGACAGGTAGTGCTGTTCGTAGGCTTGCAGCGTTGTCGGTGCCGCCCCGTGCTGGTTGTCCTCGGTCAGTTGCAGCAGACGCTTTTCGACAATGCCGTCGAGCTTGGGCAACGCCGGGAAATGCACGGTGTCAATATTCACCAACGGGCAATCACGCTCGCTGCAGCCTGGCTTGACGTGTTCCCAGGCTTCGCGCTTGACCTCGAGCGGCGCTCGGTAGTTGGGGGCGAACAGGCTCTGGCATGCGCCCAGCGCCAAGGCCAGCACAGCGATGGATGTCAGTTTGACAAGTGTCATGATGATCCTTGCAAGAACAGGGAAAAGTCGGCCTTTGACCGTCGGCATGGCCTTCAGTTCGCCACTAAGCTAACAGAGACCGGGCCTGCTGTGCCATGTACGCCAACGGTTGTCGCCGGGGGGTGAAACGTGCCAGCGTGCAGAGTAGGATGGCGCGATGCAGCAGCGATGCAACGAGGATTTTCATGTCGGATACGTTGAATTCAGTGCCCCAGGCGGTCGAGATCGTCAAGCGGGACAAGTGCTTCCAGGGCTTTTATAGGCTCGACAAGCTCCACCTTCGCCATGAGCTGTTCGCCGGTGGAATGGGTCGGGAAATCAGCCGTGAGCTGTTCGTGCGCCATGACGCGGTGTGCGTTCTGCCGTACGACCCGCAGCGCGATGAAGTGGTCCTGATCGAGCAGTTTCGTGTGGGTGCCCTGGACAAGGTCGCCAACCCCTGGTTGATCGAGATGGTCGCCGGGCTGATCGACAAGGATGAGCAACCTGAAGAGGTGGCGCACCGCGAGGCCGAGGAAGAGGCCGGCCTGACCTTCAGCGCGCTGTGGCCGATGACGCGCTATTTTCCTTCGCCAGGCGGCAGTGACGAATACGTCCACCTGTTCCTGGGCCGCTGCAGCGCCGAGGGTGCCGGCGGCCTGCACGGGCTGGAGTCCGAAGGCGAGGACATCCGGGTGCGCGTGTGGTCGTTCGAGGATGCCTTGCAGGCGGTACGCGACGGGCGCATCTGTAATGCCGCGACCATCATCGGCTTGCAATGGCTTGCCCTGAACCGCGACGAAGTTCGAGGTATGTGGAAGTGAACCTGTTGCGCGAGCGCTACCGGGTCGACCTGGCCGGGTTGCAGGCCGCCTGCGAGGCCAACTATGCCCGGCTGATGCGCCTGCTCCCGGACATGCGCACCACCCAGAGTTCGCGCAGCATCGGCATGACCCAGGGCGACCAGATGCTGGGCGTGCTGGTGCTCGACGTGGTCCTGGCCTGCCCCTATACCACCACGCTGCGCATACGCCAGGAGCACAGTCTGCCCTGGCTGCCGGTCCCGGTCATGGAGGTGCAGGTGTACCACGATGCCCGCATGGCCGAAGTGGTGAGTGCTGAGCACGCCCGGCGCTTGCGTAGCATCTATCCTTACCCCAACGCCGCCATGCATCAGCCGGACGAGAAAGCCCAGCTGAACCTGTTCCTGGGTGAATGGCTTTCCCACTGCCTGGCCTGCGGCCACGAACTGGTAAGCGCTCGCTGAAAGGAGACGGCCTTGCCGCACTCGAACCCTGCCGGCACCGTTAACGTGGTGCACCTGACCGACGCCCATCTGTTCGCCAGCCCCGAGGGCAGCATGCTGGGCCTCAATACCCGCGACAGCCTGCGCCATGTGGTGCAGCAGGCGTTGCGCGAGCAGCACGACACGCACCTGCTGGTGTGCACGGGGGACCTGTCCCAGGACGCCAGCGTTGCGTCCTACGCAGCCTTTGAGCAATTGACCGCAGGCTTTGCCGCGCCGGCGCGCTGGCTACCGGGCAACCATGACGAAGCGCAGGTGATGGCGCAGGTGGCGCCCGAGTTGGTGCAGCCGGTTACCGACATCGGGGTCTGGCGCATCGTCATGCTCGACACGGCAGTGCCAGGGGCGGCCCATGGTTGGCTGCAGGACGCCCAGCTCAGTGTGCTGGAGGCGGCCTTACGCACGGCAGGGGAGCGCCATTGCCTGGTGTGCCTGCACCATCAACCGGTCGACATCGGCTGCGCATGGATCGCCCCCATCGGCCTGCGCAACGCCGATGCGCTGTTCGCCGTGCTCGATCGTCATCCCCAGGTGCGCGCGCTGTTGTGGGGGCACGTGCATCAGGAATGGGATCAATGGCGCGGCGACCTGCGGCTGCTGGCCACGCCTTCGACCTGCATTCAGTTCGCGCCAGGCAGTGAGGATTTCGAGGTGAGTCAGCAGCATCCTGGCTACCGCTGGATCCGCCTGCATGCTGATGGGACGGTGGACACGGGGGTGGAGCGGGCGCTGGATTTCGAGGTCAGGCTCGATTTCGATAGCCCCGGGTATTGAACCGCGAGGCCGCTCCATTGGCCGTGTGGTGCCTGAGCTGACGGGCTCTTGGGCTTGTGGGCCCAACTGTCTGGTGCCGTATCAGCAAGCCAGCACATTGCCGTGTAGATGCCGGTCAGACGCCCATCCCGCCGCTTACACCAAAGCTGCGAATCCTCTCAGTGACTCTTCACCCTGCCCGTCGGGGAATGTGTTTCAGAAAAACCGGCGCGGCGCCAAAACCTTGCGAACGCGATACACTGCGCGTCCCTGCGCCTGCCTACAGGCGCAACGCTACAGCTTTCGGGGAGCAGCATGTCGGGTTCCATCCTTTATATACACGGCTTCAACAGTTCGCCGTTGTCAGCCAAGGCCAGGCAGCTTCAGGCCGTCATGCAGCACCTCGGGCTGATCGACCGGCTGCGCCTGCCAGCGCTGCATCACCACCCCCGCCAGGCCATCGAGCAGCTTGAAGGCTGCATCGCCGAACTGGACGCGCCGTTGCTGGTGGGCAGCTCACTGGGCGGCTACTATGCCACCTACCTGGCCGAACGCCATGGCCTCAAGGCCTTGCTGATCAATCCCGCCGTAGGGCCGCACCGCTCGTTCGACGGCTATCTGGGTACCCAGCACAACCATCACACAGGCCAGGCGTGGGAGTTGACCCTCGACCACGTCCAGGCGCTGGCCGAGCTGGAGGTCCCGCCTCCTGCGGACCCAAGCCGCTACCAGGTATGGTTGCAGACCGGTGACGAAACCCTGGACTATCGCCATGCCGAGCGGTACTACCGCCACTGCGCGCTGCGTATCCAGGCCGGTGGGGACCACAGTTTTCAAGGCTTCGCCGAGCGCCTGCCGGCCCTGCTGGCCTTCGCCGGTGTTGCCCCGACGCAGTACGCTGCACTCGATTTTTCTGTATTTTGATTTTTTTGCATTCACCAGACTGACGACGAGACCCCATGGCCAATCCCAGCGCTAGCGCCTATAACGCAGACGCCATCGAAGTCCTCTCGGGCCTTGACCCGGTTCGCAAGCGGCCGGGCATGTACACCGACACCAGCCGCCCCAACCACCTGGCCCAGGAAGTCATCGACAACAGCGTCGACGAAGCCCTCGCCGGCCACGCCCGTTCGGTGCAGGTCATCCTGCACGCCGACCATTCGCTGGAAGTCAGCGACGACGGACGCGGCATGCCGGTGGACATCCACCCAGAAGAGGGCGTGTCGGGCGTCGAACTGATCCTCACCAAGCTGCATGCCGGCGGCAAGTTCTCCAACAAGAACTACCAGTTCTCCGGCGGCCTTCACGGCGTCGGCATTTCGGTGGTCAACGCCTTGTCCACGCAGGTGCGCGTGCGCGTAAAGCGTGATGGCAACGAGTACCAGATGACCTTTGCCGATGGCTTCAAGGCAAGCGAGCTGGAAGTGGTCGGCACGGTCGGTAAGCGCAACACCGGCACCAGCGTCTATTTCAGCCCCGACCCCAAGTACTTCGACTCCCCGCGGTTTTCCATCAGCCGGCTCAAGCACGTGCTCAAGGCCAAGGCCGTGCTCTGCCCAGGCCTGCTCGTCAGTTTCGAGGACAAGGCCAGCGGCGAGAAGGTGGAGTGGCATTACGAAGACGGCCTGCGCTCCTACCTCGTGGATTCGGTCAGTGACTTCCAGCGCCTGCCCGACGAGCCGTTCTGCGGCAACCTGGCCGGCAACAAGGAAGCGGTCGATTGGGCCCTGCTGTGGCTGCCCGAAGGGGGCGACAGCATCCAGGAAAGCTACGTCAACCTGATCCCCACGGCCCAGGGCGGCACCCATGTCAACGGCCTTCGCCAGGGCCTGTTGGATGCGATGCGTGAGTTCTGCGAATTCCGCAACCTGCTGCCGCGTGGTGTGAAGCTGGCCCCCGAAGACGTCTGGGAGCGCATCACCTTCGTGCTGTCGATGAAGATGCAGGACCCACAGTTTTCCGGGCAGACCAAGGAGCGCCTTTCCTCGCGTGAAGCCGCCGCCTTCGTTTCAGGCGTGGTCAAGGATGCCTTCAGCCTGTGGCTCAACGCCCACCCGGAGCTGGGCATGCAGTTGGCCGAGTTGGCCATCAGTAACGCCGGGCGCCGCCTGAAAGCCAGCAAGAAGGTCGAGCGCAAGCGCATCACCCAGGGCCCGGCACTGCCGGGCAAGCTGGCCGACTGCGCAGGCCAGGACCCAATGCGCGCCGAGCTGTTCCTGGTCGAGGGCGACTCGGCCGGCGGTTCG
The DNA here is from genome assembly GCF_900230165.1 of Pseudomonas sp. URMO17WK12:I9. NCBI lineage: Bacteria > Pseudomonadati > Pseudomonadota > Gammaproteobacteria > Pseudomonadales > Pseudomonadaceae > Pseudomonas > Pseudomonas sp. URMO17WK12:I9. Next base: position 308,218 of record NZ_OCMQ01000005.1, read on the forward strand.
GCCAAGCAGGCGCGTGACAAGGAGTTCCAGGCGATCCTGCCGCTGCGCGGCAAGATCCTCAACACCTGGGAAGTGGACGGCGGTGAAGTACTCGCCAGCCAGGAAGTGCACAACATCGCCGTCGCCATCGGCGTAGACCCAGGTGCCACCGACCTGGCCCAGCTTCGCTATGGCAAGGTGTGCATCCTGGCCGACGCCGACTCCGACGGCCTGCACATCGCCACCTTGCTGTGCGCGCTGTTCGTGCAGCATTTCCGGGCACTGGTCGAAGCCGGTCACGTGTATGTGGCCATGCCGCCGCTGTACCGCATCGACCTGGGCAAGGAAATCTACTATGCCCTGGATGAAGCCGAACGAGACGGCATTCTCGACCGCCTGGTGGCAGAGAAAAAACGCGGCAAGCCGCAGGTCACCCGCTTCAAGGGCCTGGGCGAGATGAACCCGCCCCAGTTGCGCGAAACCACCATGGACCCCAACACCCGGCGCCTGGTCCAGCTCACCCTGGACGACGTGCAGACCACGTGCGAGCTGATGGACAAGCTGCTGGCCAAGAAGCGTGCAGGTGATCGCAAGGCCTGGCTGGAAACCAAGGGCAACCTGGCCGAGGTCATGGTTTGATTCGTTGGCTCCTGGCGGCTTGCCTGCCGCTGGTGGCCTTGCCGACCTTGGCAGACACCTGGCCTGAACTCGAACTGATGGGCGAGCACCCCGTCGATGGCATGCGTGCCGGTAACCTGTCGGGCCTTGCGCAATGCCGCGGCAGCTTGTGGGGTGTCTCGGACCGCGACGACGACCGTATTTACCGTTTCGAGCTCAAGGACGGTGCATGGCAGGCGCAGGCAGTGGCCTTTGACCCCCCACCGGTGCCGGAAAGCGGCTTGCCATGGGGGCTGAAGATGCGGACCTGGCTGGCGTCGTGGCTGCGCGGTGGCGACCTTGACTTCGAGGGCATCACCTGTGACCAGGCCGGCAACCTGTACCTGGTCAGCGAGGCGCATGCCGCCGTGCTGCAACTGCCTGTTTCGGGCACGCCAGACTGGCTGAAGATCGATTCGGCCATGGTGCGCCAGGCGCGCGCCAGCGGCATGCTGCTGAACTTCAATGCGCTGTTCGAGGGTGTGGCCGTCAACCCTGCTGGCGATCGCCTGTGGCTGGCCGGCGAGCGTGAGCGCCGCGGGCTGGTGGCCATCGAGCGCCAACAGTCGGTGTGGGCCTGCGGGCCCCGCTGCGTCCTGTTCAGCGAAGCCGGTGTAGAGATGCAACCGCCGCAGATACCCGATGCGCGGCCGGTTTCACGGGACTTCGCCGACCTGGCCTGGTTCGACGGCAAACTGTTCACGCTCGAGCGCAATGCCTATCGCATCTGTCGCCGCGATGCCGACAGCGGCCAGGTCGAGCGCTGCTGGTCATTTGCGGCCGACGCGTTGACCGAGCCGCGCCGCTATGACCAGCTGTTCGGTGTGGCCGAGGCGCTGGTGGTCGACGCCGAGGGGGCGTGGATCGGCCTGGACAACAATGAAGGCGCGCGTGCCGATGGCGAGCGCCGACCGATCGTCTGGCGCTTTGCGGCCCCTGCCGGCGGCTGGAGCGCCAAGCCGTGAGTCAGGCACCGGGCAGACGGGCGGGCAGGGTGCTGATGATCCTGGCCTGGGCGGCGGCGCTGTTTCTGGCTACGCGCTTCTTCGGGCAGTGGGAAGACCGCCAGCGCAATCCCAATGCGCAGGTCCAGTCCTCCCACGGGCAAGGGTTCGTCGAGGTGCGCCTGCTGGGCAATGGCCAGGGCCACTTCGTGGCCGATGGCGCCATCAATGGCCAGGTGGTGCATTTCATGCTCGACACCGGTGCCACCGATGTCGCCATACCCGAATCCCTGGCCGACGGCCTTGCGCTCAGACGTGGCAGCCCGGTAACCGTCAGCACGGCCAACGGTCGCACGCAAGGCTATCGCACCCGGCTGGACAGCCTGCAATTGGGCGATATCCACCTGCGCGACATCCGCGCGATCGTGGTGCCGGGCCTGGATGGCACCACCGTGCTGTTGGGCATGAGCGCCTTGAAACAACTTGAATTTACCCAGCGCGGCGGCACCATGCTGCTGCGCCAGAACCTGAAATGACGAGGCTCGCATGAGCGAACTACAAGACAGTCTGGACGGCGTCGAACGCCGCTCGTTGGCTGACTTCACCGAACACGCCTACCTCAACTACTCCATGTACGTGATCATGGACCGGGCCCTGCCGCATATCGGCGATGGCCTCAAGCCAGTGCAGCGGCGCATTGTCTACGCCATGAGCGAGTTGGGCCTGGACGCCGATGCCAAGCACAAGAAGTCGGCGCGTACCGTGGGCGATGTGCTCGGCAAGTTCCACCCTCACGGGGACTCGGCCTGCTACGAAGCCATGGTGCTGATGGCGCAGCCCTTCAGCTACCGCTACACATTGGTGGACGGCCAGGGCAACTGGGGCGCGCCGGACGATCCCAAGTCGTTTGCCGCCATGCGCTATACCGAAGCACGGCTGTCGCGTTATGCCGAGGTGCTGCTTGACGAAGTCGGCCAAGGTACCGTGGATTGGGTGCCCAACTTCGACGGCACCTTGCAGGAACCGGCGGTGTTGCCTGCGCGCCTGCCCAACATTCTGCTCAACGGCACCACCGGTATCGCCGTGGGCATGGCCACCGATGTGCCACCGCACAACCTGCGTGAGGTGGCCAGTGCCTGCGTGCGTTTGCTCGACGAGCCAAAGGCCACCATCGAGCAGTTGTGCGAGCACATTCAAGGGCCCGATTACCCGACCGAGGCAGAGATCGTCACGCCTCGGGCCGACATCCTCAAGATGTATGAAAGCGGGCGCGGTTCGATTCGCATGCGTGCAGTGTACCGGGTCGAGGATGGCGATATCGTCGTCACGGCGTTGCCGCACCAGGTGTCCGGCGCCAAGGTACTGGAGCAGATTGCCGCACAGATGCAGGCCAAGAAGCTGCCGATGGTCGCTGACCTGCGCGATGAGTCCGATCACGAAAACCCGTGCCGCATCGTCATCATCCCGCGCTCCAATCGCGTGGATGCCGACGAGCTGATGCAGCACCTGTTCGCCACCACCGACCTTGAAAGCAGCTACCGGGTCAACGTCAACATCATCGGCCTGGACGGTCGTCCGCAGCTGAAGAACCTGCGGGCGCTGCTGCTGGAATGGCTGGAGTTCCGTACCGGCACCGTCCGGCGCCGCTTGCAGCATCGTCTGGACAAGGTGGAAAAACGCCTGCACTTGCTGGATGGTTTGCTCACTGCCTTCCTCAATCTGGACGAAGTGATTCATATCATCCGCACCGAGGAACACCCTAAGCAGGCGCTGATCGCCCGCTTCGACCTCACCGAGATCCAGGCCGATTACATCCTGGAAACCCGCCTGCGCCAGCTCGCCCGGCTGGAAGAAATGAAGATCCGTGGCGAGCAGGACGAGCTGCTCAAAGAGCAGGCCAAGCTGCAGGCGCTGCTGGGCAGCGAGGCGAAGCTGCGCAAGTTGGTGCGCAGCGAATTGCTCAAGGATGCTCAAACCTATGGCGACGACCGACGCTCGCCGATCGTCGCGCGGGCAGAAGCCAAGGCGCTCTCCGAAAACGAGCTGATGCCGACCGAGCCCGTCACGGTGGTGCTGTCGGAAAAAGGCTGGGTGCGGTGTGCCAAGGGCCATGACATCGATGCCACGGGCCTGTCGTACAAGGCCGGGGATGGGTTCAAGGCCGCAGCCGCGGGGCGCTCGAACCAATTTGCCGTGCTCATCGATTCCACCGGCCGAAGCTACTCGGTGGCTGCCCACAGCCTGCCGTCAGCCCGTGGCCAGGGCGAGCCCCTGACCGGGCGCCTGACGCCACCACCGGGCGCCACCTTCGAGTGCGTGCTGCTGCCCGAAGACGATGCGCTGTACGTGGTGGCCTCCGATGCCGGCTACGGGTTCGTGGTCAAAGGTGAAGACCTGCAGGCCAAGAACAAGGCTGGCAAAGGGCTGCTCAGCTTGCCCAACGGCGCCAAGGTGATGACGCCGCGACCGGTGCTCAACCGGGAGCAGGACTGGCTGGCAGCCGTGACCACCGAAGGCCGTCTGTTGGTGTTCAAGGTCAGTGATTTGCCGCAGTTGGGCAAGGGCAAGGGCAACAAGATCATCGGCGTGCCCGGTGACCGGGTCGCCAGCCGGGAAGAGTATGTCACCGACCTGGCCGTGGTAGCCGAAGGGGCTACGCTGGTGCTGCAAGCCGGCAAGCGGACCCTGTCACTCAAGGGCGATGACCTGGAGCACTACAAGGGCGAACGCGGCAGGCGCGGCAGCAAGCTGCCACGTGGCTTCCAGCGGGTCGATGGGCTGCAGGTCGAATTGCCCGCCTGACCGTCAGACAGGCCCGCAATGGCGATTTCACCGCCGTTGCGGGCAGAAATGCTGGAGTCGAGCACTCATTTCGCGGATGATATGCCCCCTGCGGTGCCGGCGTAGCCGTGTGCCCGTTTGAATCCATACGTATCACTGCGGCATGCCTGAAGGCAGCCGCCTGGATGGGATGATGAAATTTCTGCGCCTTCCCTTTGCGCTGTTGATGACGGGTCTATTGGGCCTTGGCGGGTGCACAATGCACCAGCCGGTTGCCTTGTACCAGCTCGACAGCGGTGATCCTGGCCAGCCGTCGCAACACGCGGGCATGGCCGTCGTGCTCGGCCCGGTTTCGGTGGCCGACTACCTGCAACGTGAGACGTTCCTGCAACGCCAGGCCGACGGCAGCCTCAGCGCCGCCACCGACGGGCGCTGGGCGGGCAGCCTGTCCTCGGACATCGATCAATTGCTGGTGCGGCAGCTGGCCTGGCGTCTGGATAGCCAGCGCGTGGTGCTGGCGCCGGCGACGGCAGGTTTCAGCCCGGACGTGCAAGTGCTGCTGTCGATCACGCGGCTGGACTCTGGCAAGAACCAACCCGCGGTTCTGGATGCACAATGGCGTGTGCTCGACCGCCGTGGCCAGGTCCGTGACAACCGCATCGTGCATTTGGAGCAGAAGCATGAAGGTAGCGAGGCCTCGCAGGTACAGGCGCAAGGTCAATTGCTGCAGAAGCTGGCCGAGCAACTGAGCACTGCGGTGAAGCCGTTGGCAAACCAGCCGGCCATTGCCGAAGCCGCACCCAAGAAGCCTGCAGCGCCTGTGCAGGTCAAGAAGCAGCCCGAGAAATCCAAAATCCCGATGGCCTCGCCGATTCGTACCGACATGGAAGTGTATCGGTTCTAACCGAAGGCCAGGCATGAAGAAGCCCGCATCAAGGCGTAATGCTGTTCATTTAGGGCCGCTCCGCGACCCATCGCGGCACAAGGCCGCTCCCACAGTGACTGCGTGACGCTTGAGTTAGCGGGCTCACTGGGCATCGTGGGAGCGGCCTTTGTGCCGCGATGGGCCGTGAAACGGCCCCAACACGCTTAAGTGAACAGCATTAGCATCAAGGCGGGCTTTTTCGTGGGCGCTGTACAGGGCCGCGCAGCGACCCTGTAATGGCTCAGGCGCGGCGTTCGTGCATGCGGGCCAGTTGGCGTTCCAGCATCGAGGGGTACGGCTCCATCAAGCGCTCCACGCAGCATGCCCCTTCCGGGCTTGCGATTGGGCGAATGCGAGCTCGCTGGCGGATCAAACCGTCGTCATTGACCTTACGCTCGACCAGCAGCAGGTTGCGGCTGTGTTGAGACAGTGCCAGCGCGTCCTGCACCTTTTCAGCCATCAGCAGGTCGACCAGTTCCAGGCCATCGAGGTCATTGCTCATGGCAAGGCCCAGTTGCAGTTGCAAGGTGATGCCGCTGTCAGCGACGTCGATCTGCAAGGCATGGCCCAAGGCGCGTAGCAACTCGCCGCAACAGATGGCATTGGTGAGATAGTCCTCGCCGCACTGGCGGCTGTGGAACAGGACCAACGTACTGCCGTCGTTGAGGGTGTGGGTTTCGCCCTCGTACAGCGAGGCAGCATGCTCCAGGCACTCCTGATAGCGCTCGGTCAGCTCGGTCAGGCGGGTGCGCGGCAAGCGCCGCAGCTGCTCCTGGGAACCCAGTTGCACGGCAAGCACCGCGCTGAACTGAGGCTCATCGGACTCCACTTCGACCGCGTGTGCCGGTGCGTCGTCGTCCAGCAGGCCGGCGAACGCCTCGTCGTCATCGTCCGCGCTCGTGACGGTAGTGCGCTGAGCAGGCTTGGAAACGGGGGCGGGCGCGTCATCGAAATGCTCGTCGTCCTCGGGCTCCGGCTCCGGCTCTGGCGGAGGCGGTGGGGCCAAGCGGGCATGCAGTTGCCGGGCGATGTCGCCGATCTCGTCCTGGCGGTCGGTGGCGGGCGTGTAATACTGCGGATCGCGCAACCAGACCCGCAGTTGCAGCAGCGGCAAGGTGATGAATCGGCCTTGGCGCAGGCTCAGGGTCAGAGCAAGCACCAGCAGAATGGCCGCCAGGATGGCCATGCTCTGCATGCTGATCAACATGGGCTGCTGGAACTGGCTCATGTCCAGGCTCATGCGCAGTTGCCCGGCAGCCACGTCCTGGAAGGTGATTTTGGTCTGATAGACGCCCTCGGCCTCACCCAGCAGGCTGTTGCGCGGCCGCTGGCCTGCCTCGGCGAGGATGCGGTTGTCGACGCTGTAGATGGCGGCGTGTGCCACCAGCGGGTTCTTCACCAGGTTGCCCAGCAGCACGTTGAGGCTGAGGATATCGTTGGCCACCAGCAACTCGGTCGCCGACGTCGCCGTCTGGGTCGTCAGGCTCTGGCCCACGGCATCGGCCTGATCGTGCATGGCCTGTTTGAACTGCAACCCCATGACGCAGGCATAGATCACCAGCGCCAGGGCCACCAGGAAGATGTTGGTGCAGGCGATGCGCAATGCCAATGGCACGCGACGTTGACTCAGGGCGCGATAGATCATCAGGAAGAAATTGTCTGTTTTGACTGAGGTGGGCCGGTTCACTGAGCTCGGCTCTTAATGGCATGAAGTGGGGGGGAGTATAGCGACCCGGGTTTTGTCGGCAAAGTAGCGTTAGCGCCCGATGGTCACGGAAAATCGGTAGAATGCGCATTTTTCATCGAAGTCGGAGCCTGGTTGTGCGCGAAATCGTCCTGATCAACATCACCGGTGAGGACCGCCCCGGTCTTACTGCTGCCATCACTGGCGTCCTGCTGCAGGACGGTGTGAGCATTCTCGACATCGGCCTGGCGGTGATGCACGGCACATTGTCGTTCGGCATCCTGGTGGATATTCCGGATAACGAAGTGGCGACCAAGCTACTGCAGAGCGTCCAGGCCAAGGCGCACGAGCTGAACCTGCAGGCGCGCTACACACCGATTTCCGAAGCGGACTACCAGCACTGGGCCGATGGCCATGGTGAAGCACGGCACGTGGTCACCCTGCTCAGCCGCAAGATCTCACCAGACCAGTTGCAGCGTGTCAGCGCCATCATCAGCCAGCACGGGCTGACCATCGAGCGCATCGAGCGCCTGTCGGCCCGGGTGGCGCTGGACGCGGACACCAGCAAGGGCAAGGCTGCGGTGGAGATTTCGGTTCGCGGCGAGCCTGACGATGGCCAGGCGTTGCGCGCCGAGTTCTTTGCCTTGTCCGAGGCCCTGAGCATCGACATCGCCTTCCAGCGGGACGACCTGTTCCGCCGCAACCGCCGCCTGGCCGTGTTCGACATGGATTCGACCCTGATCGAGGCTGAAGTGATCGACGAGCTGGCCAAGGCCGCTGGCGTGGGCGAGCAGGTCGCGGCGATCACCGAGCGGGCCATGCGTGGCGAGTTGGACTTCCGGGCCAGCTTCAAGGAGCGCATGGCGCTGCTCAAGGGCCTGGATGTCGGCGTGCTGGATGAAATCGGCGCATCGCTGCGTTTGACCGAAGGTGCGGAAAACCTCTTTGCCGAGCTCAAGCGCCTGGGTTACAAGACCGCCATTTTGTCGGGTGGCTTCACCTACTTCGCCCGCCAGGTACAGGCGCGCCTGGGCATCGACTACGTCTTTGCCAATGAGCTGGAAGTGGTCGATGGCAAGGTGACTGGCGTGGCGGTGGAGCCTATCGTCGATGCCCAGCGCAAGGCCGAGCTGCTTCAGCAATTGGCCAGCGAAGAAGGCCTGCAACTGGAACAGACCATCGCCGTGGGCGATGGCGCGAACGACTTGCCGATGCTGGCGTTGGCGGGGCTGGGCGTAGCCTTCCGCGCCAAGCCGCTGGTGCGGCAGTCGGCCAAGCAGGCAATTTCCACGCTGGGCCTTGATGGCGTGCTGTACCTGCTGGGCCTGCGCGATCGCGACACACGCGGCTGATATAGCCTGCGCTTGCGCAAAGCGGCCCCAAGGCTCTGGCGCTAACGCCCGAACCCTGGGGCCACGTCTCAGGCCATTACGCCTGCAACGGCGTGGCCAACAGCTGGCCCATGCGCACGGCCGAGGCGGCGCCCACGTGTTCGGCCCATTTGACCTGATCGGGGCCGAACAGCACGATCGCCGTCGAGCCCAACTTGAACCGACCCAGCTCGGCGCCTTTTTCCAGGTGAATCGGCGCACGGCTGGCGTCGTCGTAGCGGAAGGTCTTGAGCTCGCGCTTGGGCGGCGTGATCAGCCCTGCCCAGACGGTCTCGATGGATGCCACGATCATGGCACCGACCAACACGACCGCCATCGGGCCGCGCTCGGTGTCGAACAGGCAGACCACCCGCTCATTGCGAGCGAACAGTTCGGGCACGTTTTCTGCGGTGGTCTGGTTGACCGAGAACAGCCGCCCCGGCACGTAGACCATCTCGCGTAACGTGCCTGCCAGCGGCATGTGCACGCGGTGGTAGTCCTTGGGTGACAGGTAGACAGTGGCAAACTCGCCGCCCATGAAGGGGGCCGCCATGGCCGGGTCGCCGCCCAGCAGTTCCTGTGCGCTGTAGCTGTGGCCCTTGGCCTGGAAGATGCGGCCGTGCTCGATCGGTCCCACCTGGCTCACTGCACCGTCGGCCGGGCACAGGATGGCGCCGGGGGTCTGGTCAAGGGGGCGTGCGCCGGGTTTCAGGGCACGGGTGAAGAACGCGTTGAAGTGCTCGTAGGCGGTCAAGTCTTCGACCAGCGCCTCACGCATGTCGACCTGGTAGCGCTTGGCAAACCAGGCGGTGAAGGCGTTCTTGAACCAGCGGGCGCGGCACTCGGCAACGCAGCCGGCCAGGCGCGACAGCAGGTGATGCGGCAGCAGGTACTGGCTGATGATGAACAGACGGGATTTCATTCAGGTTCCTTAAACTTCGACAGGCGTGTCCGGGTGATTGCCCCATTCGCTCCAGGAGCCAGCGTACGCTTTGACTCGCGGGTAGCCGAGGGCCTTTGCCACCAGATAAGTGAAGCCGGAGCGGCGATGCGTCTGGCAGTGGGTGATCACTTCCTTGTCAGGCGTGATACCAAGGGACTGCAGCACTTCGGCGATGTCCGGGCGGATGCGCAGATGGTCATTGAGGTCCATGCCGGCGGTCCATTCGAAATTGACCGCACCGGGTATGTGCCCGCCTTTGGCCGCGAGCATTTTTTCGCCGGTGAATTCCTGTGGGGCGCGAGCATCCCAGATTGCCAGGTCATCGGCGCCCAGGCGGCTTTGCAGGTATTCGCGGGTGGCGGTGGGTTCCGGATGCAGATGCAAACTCACCGGCTGGGTACCCTTGGCAGGCACATCGGTACTGAGCCGGTCGGCAGGCCAGGTCTGGATGCCACCGTTGAGGTAGTGGTACCGGGTGTGACCGATCACATCGAGCAGCCAGATGAAGCGGCCAGCCCAGCCACCGCCATCATCGTCATACACCACATAGACGGCATCGCTGCGGTGGCCCAGTTCGCCGAACAGCTTTTCCAGGTCGCTCAACGGCGGTAGCAGCCCCGGTGCAGGCGGCTGACCGAGCTGAGTCCGCTTGCCCTCGACGAAATGCGCGCCCGGGATATGCCCGCTGACGTAACGATTGGCGCTGCTGAGGTCGACCAGGATCAAGTCGGGCGAGCCCAGGCGTGGCAACAGGTCGGCGGCTTCGATCACCAGCGGCAGGCCGGAAAAGTCGGTCATCCACGGTCTCCAGTGTGCAAAGAGGCGATTGTAGCGCAAGGCTCAGCCCTTGCGGTTGGCAAACACCGATAGCGCCCGTTCGATGCATTGCGAGGTTTTGCCAAAAGCCTGCACGCTGATGTCGGCCAGGGGGCGGCACCCTTGGTCGGCCACCAAGAGCATCAGCACCTGGTCATTGACCGCCAGCGAGCGCAGCAGCACATGCTCGCCTCGGAACAGGGCACGCAAGGGCGGCGGCAACAACGAGGCGAACTGGGTGTGGTTTTCGGGTGTAATGCGCAGTTGCCCGGCCTTGGACATCAGCTTTTGCAGCAGCTTATTCGCCGCCACCGGCAATATCAGGCTGCTCGCCTCTTTCGCTAGCCCGGCTGCCTGCTGCACGCGCAGGCAGTCATTGGCACGGTCCAGGCCCAGCAGCAGCAGGCGTTGCATGCCGCACGCCAGTACCGCTTCACGGGCCTGGGCCGCCAGGTGCACGGTATTGGTGAAAGGACTGGGCTGGGCCAGCAAGTCCTGGCAGAGCGACCGCCAGCGTGCCAGTTCTTCGGCGGTGGGGGGCGGGGGCGCCAGCATGTCCGGGTGGGGGCGGCGTTGATGCCAGGGCCAGATCAAGGCCTCGGCAGGGTGGAACAGTGCTAGGCGCGCATGACGCCTGGCACTGGCCGCAGCTTGTTGGTGAACCTGCTGTTGAACATCTTCGAGCGAGGTCTGCAGGTAGAGTGCGGTCAGCAGTTGCCAGCGCAGCAGGTGGGGATTGTCCCAGCCCACCTGCGCTGCCAGTGCCAGATTGTTGGCCAGCAGCACGGTGTTGGCCGGTTGGTTGAACCAGCGCCGCAGGCCGGGCTCGGCATCGAGCCGGTGTTGTTGATTGAGCAGGTCTTCGTCCCGAGCGATGTTCAACACCTGGGCAAGCTGGTCGCGCTCCTCGAGCAGCAGGCGATAGCCCTGGGTCACCCATTGCGGCAGGCGCCACTGCTGGGCCACGGCCTGGCACAGCGCCATGATGCGAACACCGAACAGCTCCTGCTCGACAATGGCGGCGTCTTCACCTTTATGGATGACCCGCAGCTCCCAGGTGTCGAGCAGCTTCGGGTGGGCCAATGCCAGCGGCCATAACGGGGACAGGAACAGCAGGCTACCCCAGTGAATTTCCTGCCACAGCCGCGCCAGACGGCTGGCGAACAGGCCGCTGGCCTGCTGCGAGGCATGCTGGCTGATCAACTGGAACTGGCGCAGCACCGGCGGGATGTCTTCGATCGGCAGGGCTGGCAGGCGCCTGAGCAGGAGAGCGCTACGCTCAAGCCCCAGGCGATTGAGGGCGATCTCCAGGCTTTCGGCCGGTTCGGCCTGGCTGGCGTTGGTCGGGTGGTTGGCTTCGCGCATCACCGAAAGCACCAGGGCCGGGCTGTCCTGCATCAGCTCGGCGATGTCGCGCAATGAACGCCGGTTATCGTTGATGGCCGCCATGACCCGGTCGTAGCTGTGCTTGGGCACAGGAATGCGCACACTCTCCAGCAACTTCACCCAAGCCTCTAGCGTACGCGGGGCCTGGCCGGATACCTCGGTTTCGATTGGCATTTTGACATCAGTCCAAACTGGCTTTTCGCTTTTAGTGGCTATAGTCTGGCGCAGTTCTGCCGATAAGGAGAAGAAGAGTTTTGACGCTCCCGCCTCTTTCCCTGACCACGACAGCAAGTGCTTTGAATCTATGGCTAAAATTATCGGCATCATCGTCGTATTCGCGAGCGTGCTCGGCGGCTACGTCCTCTCCCACGGCAAGATTGCGGCGCTGATCCAGCCGTTCGAAGTGCTGATCATCGGCGGCGCGGCCTTTGGTGCGTTCCTGCAAGCCAACCCTGGCTACATGACGATGCACGTTCTGAAGAAGTCGATGAAGATGTTCGGCTCGCGCTTCACCCATGGCTATTACCTGGAAGTGCTGGGGCTGGTCTATGAGATTCTCAACAAGAGCCGCCGCGAAGGCATGATGGCCATCGAGGCCGACATCGAAGACGCCTCGGCCAGCCCGATCTTTGCCAAGTACCCGACCGTACTGGCCGATGAGCGCATGACTGCGTTCGTCTGCGACTACCTGCGCATCATGTCCACCGGCAACATGGCCCCCCACGAACTCGAAGGCCTGTTCGACATGGAGCTGCTGAGCATGAAGGAGGAGCTGGAGCATCCATCCCACGCGGTCACTGGGGTCGCAGATGGCATGCCAGGCTTTGGTATCGTTGCAGCCGTATTGGGCATCGTCGTCACCATGGCGTCGCTGGGCGATGGTGACCAGGCAGCCATCGGTATGCACGTGGGCGCCGCCCTAGTGGGTACCTTCTTCGGTATTCTCGCCGCCTATGGCTTCTTCGGCCCGCTGGCCAAGTGCCTTGAGCACGATGCCAAGGAAGAACTCAACCTGTACGAGTCGATCAAGGCCTCGCTGGTCGCTTCGGCCTCGGGCATGCCGCCGTCGCTGGCCGTGGAGTTCGGGCGCAAGGTGCTGTACCCCAAGCATCGCCCCAGCTTCTCCGAGCTCGAGCAAGCGGTACGCGGTCGCTGAGTCATGGAGAACAATCAGCCCATCATCGTCAAGCGCGTAAAGCGCTTTGGCGGCGGCCACCACGGTGGCGCCTGGAAGATCGCCTTTGCCGACTTCGCCACGGCCATGATGGCGTTCTTTCTGGTGCTGTGGTTGCTGTCGACGGCAACACCTGAGCAGAAGATCGCCATCGCCGGGTACTTCAAGGACCCGATCGGCTTCTCCGAAAGCGGTACACCTTACGTCATCGACCTGGGCGGCTCGCCCGAGCTGGCGCCGGAAAAGACCATCAACCCCGAGGTGAAATCGGAGCCGACCCCCGACACCAGCATCGAACTGAACAAGGACCAGGTGGAAACCATGGCCGAGCAGGTCGAGCGCGAGCGCCTCGAGCTGCTGCTGCAGGAGTTGCAGAACAAGGTGGAAGAGAACCCGCAGCTGCAGAAGTTCAAGGACCAGATCCTGTTCGAGATCACTCAGGACGGCCTGCGCATCCAGATCATGGACGCCGAGAACCGGCCCATGTTCGACATCGGCAGCGCACGCTTGCAGCCGTATTTCGAGGACATCCTGCTGGCCATGGCCGATACCATCAAGACCGTGCCCAACAAGATCAGCGTCAGTGGCCATACCGATGCCAAGCCGTACGCAGGTGCTGGCGAGTTCGGCAACTGGGAACTGTCAGCCAACCGCGCCAATGCTGCACGGCGGGCACTGGTAGCAGGGGGCTATCCAGAGGGTCAGGTGGCACGGGTGGTGGGGTATGCGTCTTCGTCGCTGTTCGATCGCAAGGACCCGCTCAACCCGGTAAACCGCCGGATCGACATCATCGTGCTGACCAAGAAGGCCCAGCGTGATATCGAAGGCGAGCAGGGCGCCGCGCCCCCGCCGGCTGAAGCGCCTGCCGGGGCGCAGGCACCGTCACCATCCGCACCGGCACCTTCGGCGGTCGATGACCAGACGCCCATGCAGCCACGTGAGTTGCGCCAGAAGCTCAACATCTTCGAGGACGGCACGTTGAAGATGGATGAGACCAAGGAGCAGTGAGGGCTTGGCAGCCCCGCGGGGCTGCCGGTCACTGCCGGATCGGACGAGGCGCCATGCCTGCATCGTGCTCGCAGGGGTTGATCAGTAGGTTTCTTCCGGCAGGCTGGCGATGATCGAGCGGTAGCTGTTCATTCGCTGAGGCTTGATTCGCCCGTCTTCCAGAGCCTTGAGCAGAGCGCACCCGGGCTCGCGATCATGCTTGCAGTCGCGGAAACGACAGGTGCCGAACAGGTCGCGGAACTCGATGAAGCCTTCTTCTACATCGGTGCGGCTGACGTGCCCCAGGCCGAACTCACGGATGCCCGGCGAGTCGATCAGGTCGCCCCCGTTGGGGAAGTGATAGAGGCGGGCGGTGGTGGTGGTATGGGTGCCCTGGCCCGACCATTCCGACAGGTCACCGACCCGGGTGCCGGCCTGTGGCAGCAGGCTGTTGACCAGTGACGACTTGCCCACCCCCGACTGACCGACGAAGACGCTGATGTGTCCATCCAGCGCCTGCTGCAGGCGCTGCATGCCATCCCCTTGGTGCGCCGACACTTCCAGCAGCGGGTAGCCCAGTTCACGGTAGACGTCCAGGAGCGCCTGCAGGCCTGGCCCGTTCTCGTCATTGACCAGGTCGGCCTTGTTCAGCAGCAACAGGGGCCGCAGGCCGGCATGTTCGGCGGCCACCAGGTAGCGGTCGATGAGGTTGGGGTGCGGTTCCGGCGCCGGTGCGAAAACGATGACGATGAGGTCGACGTTGGCGGCCACTGGCTTGAGCTGGCCATGGTTGTTGGGGCGGCACAGTTCGGTTGCACGGGGCATCTGCGCAACGATGACGCCGATCCCCTGGTTGCCGGCACGCCAGACCACGCGGTCGCCGGTGACCAATGCCGGGAGATTGGCGCGCAGGTGGCAGCGAAATACCTGGCCTGCGGTGTCGCCATCTTGGGCTTCGACTTCGACTTGCACGCCGAAGTGTGCGATCACCAGCCCCAGCTGTTCGGGCCCAAGGTCGCCGCCTTCCAGTTCCTGCAAGGCATGCTGCTCGCGCTTTGCTGCACGTGCAGCGCGCTCGTTCTGGATTTTTTCGATACGCCAGTTCTGGCGACGGTTGAGCTGGCGTTTGGCCATGAACGCTCCGTAGAAGGCCCCGAGCGGGGCGTAGAAAACGACTGGCAGTCTAGCATGCCGGGCCTGAACGCTGTCCGCTTCACTTTGGTTCATGGGGGTGCACTGCGCTAATATAAGCCTCCATCGGAGGAGTGCCTGCATGCAAAACCCACAGAACCTGATCTGGATCGACCTGGAGATGACCGGGCTGGATCCGGACAGCGATGTCATCATCGAGATGGCCACCATCGTCACCGACAGCGACCTCAATACGCTGGCCGAGGGACCGGTCATCGCCATCCACCACAGTGATGAAGTGCTGGCGCGCATGGACGACTGGAACACCCGCACCCACGGCGCCTCCGGCCTGACCCAGCGGGTGCGTGAGAGCCAGGTGAGCATGGCCCAGGCCGAGGCCCAGACCATCGCCTTCCTCGAGCAGTGGGTACCCAAGGGCAAGTCGCCGATCTGCGGGAACAGCATCTGCCAGGACCGTCGGTTCCTGTACCGGCACATGCGTCAGCTGGAAAATTACTTCCATTACCGCAACCTCGACGTCTCCACCCTCAAGGAGCTGGCAGCGCGCTGGGCCCCCGAGGTGCGAGACAGCTTCAGCAAGGGCAACACGCACCTGGCGCTGGACGACATCCGCGAATCCATCGCCGAGCTGCGCCACTACCGCGAACACTTCATCAAATTCTAAAAAAACGTAGCTCACACGCTGCATGCGGCCGGCCAATGACGGGCCGGGCACTGATGCCCGGTTCCATGCGCTGACGGCCGCTCGCGTGTGTGATCGGTGTGGGTCTTGCTCATGTTGCTGATGCTTTATCTGATCGCCATCACCGCCGAAGCGATGACCGGTGCGCTGTCTGCCGGCCGTCGCGGCATGGACTGGTTCGGCGTGGTGCTGATCGCGTGCGTGACCGCATTGGGCGGTGGTTCGGTGCGTGACATGCTATTGGGGCACTACCCGCTGACGTGGGTCAAGCACCCGGAATACTTGGTGCTGACCAGCTGCGCGGCGCTGTTGACCATTTTCATCGCGCCGATGATGCGCCGCCTGCGCTCCCTGTTTCTGGTGCTCGACGCCTTGGGGCTGGTGGCCTTTACCCTCATTGGCTGCATGACCGCGCTGGAGATGGGGCAGGGGATGCTGGTGGCGTCCATCAGCGGTGTGATCACGGGGGTCTTCGGCGGAATTCTGCGGGATATCTTCTGCAATGACATTCCGCTTGTGTTCCGCCGGGAGTTATACGCAAGCGTGTCGTTCGCCGCGGCCTGGTTCTACCTGGGCTGCGACTACTTCAAGGTGCCCGCGGAGCAAGCCATGCTGCTGACGTTGTTCGGTGGGTTTCTGGTGCGGTTGCTGGCTATTCGCTTTCACTGGGAGATGCCCAAGTTTCATTACAATGACCAACAGTGAAGGTGGGCGCCCGCACCCGGCTAGCAGGCTCAGGCTTTGTGCTTCACCGCAAGGCTGCAGAGGCGGCGTAGCCTCCCAGCAGGTTCATGCCACCCCGTGCCGGGCAAGCGCCCACTCCACGTGCTCCCTCACCAGCGGCGAGGCATCGTCGCGCCTCGCCTTGAGGGCTTCGATGACCGGGATCGTGGAAGGGGCGTTGCCCAGGCCGACGGCCAGGTTGCGCAGCCAGCGCTCGTAACCGGCACGTCGCAGAGGCCCGCCTTCGGTCTTGCGCAGGAAAGTAGGCTCATCCCACAGAAACATCTGCGCCAGCTCCGCGTTCTCCAGGCCGTGGCGGGGCTGGAAGTCCTGCTCGCGGCTGGGCTTGGCGAAGCGGTTCCAGGGGCAGACGATCTGACAGTCGTCGCAGCCGAATACCCGGTTGCCCATCATCGAGCGCAACTCCACGGGAATCGGCCCTTTGAGTTCGATGGTCAGGTAGGAGATGCAGCGGCGGGCATCCAGCACGTACGGGCCGACGAAGGCCTGGGTGGGGCAGATGTCCAGGCAAGCCGTGCAGCGGCCGCAGTGTTCGCTGGTGGTGGCCTGGTCCACTGGCAGAGGCAGGTCGACGAACAGTTCGGCCAGAAAGAAATAGCTGCCGGCCTTGCGGTTGAGCAACAGGGTGTTCTTGCCGATCCAGCCAAGCCCGGCTTGTTCGGCCAGGGCCTTTTCCAGAACTGGCGCGCTGTCGACGAAGGCTCGGTAGCCAAAGGGGCCAATGCCCTGCTGGATGCGGTCGGCCAGCGACTGCACACGCTTGCGCACCAGCTTGTGGTAGTCCCTGCCCAAGGCATAGCGGGACACGTAGGCCTTCTCCGGCTGGGCCAGGCGCTGCGCCATCTGCGTGTCGCCGGGCAGATAGTCCATGCGCAGCGAGACGACGCGCACGGTGCCTGGGATCAGTTGCTCGGGGTGGGCGCGCTTGCTGCCGTGCGCCCCCAGGTATTCCATCTCCCCCTGATAACCGGCGTCCAGCCAGCGCTGCAGGTGGTGCTCGTGTTCGCCCAGGTCGATACCGGCGATGCCGACGTGGGCAAAGCCCAGTTCCTGGCCCCACAGCTTGATGTTGTGGGCCAATGCGTCGAGGTCAGGTGTGGAGGCGGACATGGATGGGCAAGCAACACGGGCAGAGGTGCGTATAATTCTGCCAGACATTGGAGCTTTTGACCCCATGCAACAGACCAGTAACCCCCTACACACCCCCACAGTGCTGAGCAGCCTGACCGTTGCCCACCTGCCGCCACGCCCTGCTCAGGCCCATAAAGGTGACTTCGGCCATGTGCTGGTGGTCGGCGGCGACCTTGGCACCGGCGGCTCCGTCCTGCTCAGTGCCGAGGCCGCCTTGCGCTGCGGCGCTGGGCTGGTGAGCGTAGCCACGCGGCCGGAGCACGTGGGCGCCGGGCTGACCCGGATGCCCGAAACCATGTGCCTGGGCGTGCAGTCGGCCAACCAGTTGATGACCGTGCTGGCCCGCGCTTCGGTGGCGGTCGTGGGGCCTGGCCTGGGGCAGGCGGCATGGGGGCGCAGCCTGCTGTCCGCCGTGGCCAACGCCGATGGCGCGCAGGTCTGGGATGCCGATGCCCTGAACCTGCTGGCAGCCACGCCCCTTGCGCTGCCCAGTGGCAGTATCCTGACCCCGCATCCAGGCGAAGCTGCGCGGCTGCTGGGTATTTCCACCGAAGCGGTGCAGGCGGATCGCCCGGGTGCAGCGCGCAAGCTGGCACGCCGCCACAACAGCGTGTGTGTGCTCAAGGGCGCAGGTACCCTGGTCGCCGACCCCGAAGGGCGGCTGGCGCGCTGCGACCGTGGCCATCCGGCCATGGCGGGCGCAGGCCTTGGGGATGTGCTCAGTGGCGTGTGCGGCGCGCTGCTGGCCCAGGGGCTTGGCGCCTGGGACGCCGCAGGCCTGGGCGTCTGGCTGCATGCCTGTGCTGGCGAGCGCCTGGGTAGCGGCGGCCGTGGGTTGGCCGCCAGTGACCTGATACCTGTGATTCGTGAGTTGTTGGAGGAGCATTCAGCGTGTCTGGCTTAAACCTGTTTCTGGCCGACGAAGCGGCCATGGTCGCCTTCGGCGGCCAACTCGCCCGGGTAACCGGTGGGCGCGGGATCATCTTCCTGGAAGGCGACCTTGGCGCTGGCAAGACAACCCTGTCTCGCGGCCTTATTCGTGGGTTGGGCCATACGGGTGCGGTGAAAAGCCCTACATTTACCGTGGTAGAACCCTACGAGATTGGTGATGTCCGAGCTTTTCACTTCGACCTCTATCGGCTGGTCGATCCGGAGGAGCTTGAGTTCATGGGCATTCGTGACTATTTCGAGGATGATCCACTGTGCCTGTTCGAGTGGCCACAAAAGGGTGCGGGCGTTTTGCCAAAGCCTGACCTGACCATTACCATAAGCCCCCAGGCGAGCGGACGCTCGCTTGTACTTTCGCCGCAGGGGGCTCGCGGCGACGCCTGGTGCGTGGCACTGGCCGAATACTATAAACAGCAAGCGGGGTAGGTATGCGCATACGCGCACTGGTCGCCATCGTTGGGCTTTTGCTGACAACGGTGACCGTTGAGGCTCTGGCCGTCACTCAAGTCAAGAGCGTGCGCCTGTGGCGTGCGCCGGACAACACCCGGTTGGTCTTCGACCTGTCCGGGCCTGTGCAGCACAGTGTCTTCACATTGAGCGCACCCGATCGGCTGGTCATCGACATCAACGGCGCAACCCTGGGCGCACCCTTGAAGGTGGCAACGTCCAATACGCCGATCAGCAGCGTGCGCTCGGCCCAGCGCACACCGACCGACCTGCGGGTGGTCGTGGACCTGAAGAAGTCGGTCACGCCCAAGAGCTTTACCTTGGCGCCCAACGCGCAATACGGCAATCGTCTGGTGGTCGACCTGTACGACCAGGAGGCGGACGCCATTGCCGCCAGTGCCCCAACGCCTGCGCCGCCACCGGTGCAGGCGCCGGCCACCACGCCAGCGGTGCCCGTCACGCCGACCCAGCCAGCCATCAAGCTGCCACCGGTGCCCAGTGGCAAGCGCGACATCGTGGTGGCCATCGATGCTGGCCACGGTGGCGAGGATCCTGGCGCTTCGGGCTCCAGCGGGCAGCATGAAAAAGACATCGTCCTGCAGATCGCCCGCGAACTGCAGCGCCAGATCAACAGCGAGAAGGGCTTTCGCGCCGAGCTGACGCGCACGGGCGACTACTTCATCCCATTGCGCAAGCGCACCGAGATCGCTCGCAAGAAAGGCGCCGACCTCTTCATCTCCATCCACGCCGATGCTGCCCCGTCGCGCGCTGCCTTCGGCGCCTCGGTGTTCGCCTTGTCCGACCGCGGTGCGACCTCCGAGACCGCACGCTGGCTGGCCGATACGGAAAACCGCTCCGACTTGATCGGCGGTGCCGGCAATGTCAGCCTCGACGACAAGGACCGCATGCTGGCCGGGGTGCTGCTCGACCTGTCGATGACGGCCACGCTCAGTTCCAGCCTCAACGTCGGTCAGAAGGTGCTGGGCAACATGGGGCGTATCACCTCGCTGCACAAGCAGCGCGTGGAGCAGGCCGGCTTCATGGTGCTCAAGTCCCCGGACATTCCGTCGATCCTGGTCGAGACCGGTTTCATCTCGAACAATGCAGAAGCCGCCAAGCTGGCTACGCGCAGCCACCAGCAGGCATTGGCCCGCTCCATTCACACCGGGGTTCGCCAGTACTTCCAGCAGAACCCACCGCCAGGCACCTACGTGGCGTGGCTACGCGACAGCGGCAAGATCGCCCAGGGCCCGCGTGAACATACGGTGCGGCCTGGTGAGACCCTGGCCATGCTCGCGGTTCGCTATCAAGTCAGCGTCACCAGCCTGCGCAGTACCAACAGCCTCAAGACCGATGAACTGAAGGTCGGCCAGCGCCTGGACATTCCTGCCACCACGTTGGCCTCGCAATGAGCGGCGGCTCACGCATCCAGCTGCTCAGCCCGCGGCTGGCCAACCAGATTGCGGCTGGCGAGGTGGTGGAACGGCCCGCATCGGTTGCCAAGGAGCTGTTGGAAAACAGTCTCGACTCCGGTGCTCGCCGGATCGACGTGGACGTCGAGCAAGGTGGCATCAAGCTGCTGAAGGTGCGCGACGATGGCAGCGGCATCTCTGCCGACGACCTGCCGCTGGCGCTGGAGCGCCATGCCACCAGCAAGATCCGCGAGCTGGAAGACCTCGAAGGCGTCCTGAGCTTGGGATTTCGCGGTGAAGCCCTGGCGTCGATCAGCTCGGTCGCACGGCTGACCCTGACCTCGCGCACGGCCAACGCCAGCGAAGCCTGGCAGGTGGAAACCGAAGGGCGCGAGATGACCGCGCGGGTGCAGCCTGCTGCGCACCCTGTCGGCACGTCCGTGGAAGTGCGGGACCTGTTTTTCAACACGCCGGCGCGGCGCAAGTTTCTCAAGGCCGAGAAAACCGAATTCGACCACCTGCAGGAAGTGATCAGGCGCCTGGCACTGGCCCGGTTCGACGTGGCCTTCCATCTGCGGCACAACGGCAAGAGCATTCTGAGCTTGCACGAGGCCCGCGAAGAAGCCGACCGGGCCCGGCGGGTGGGCGCCATCTGTGGTCCCGGTTTCATGGAGCAGGCCCTGCCCATCGACGTGGAGCGCAACGGTCTGCGCCTGTGGGGGTGGGTCGGGTTGCCGACATACTCGCGCAGCCAGGCAGACTTGCAGTACTTCTTCGTGAACGGGCGCGCGGTGCGTGACAAGCTGGTGGCCCATGCCGTACGCCAGGCTTACCGGGACGTGCTGTTCAACGGTCGTCACCCGACCTTCGTACTGTTCCTTGAGCTTGAGCCCAACGGCGTGGACGTCAACGTTCACCCAACCAAGCACGAAGTGCGCTTCCGTGAAGGCCGCAGCGTCCACGATTTCCTGTACGGCACCTTGCACCGTGCCCTGGCCGATGTGCGTCCCGAAGACCAGTTGGCTGCCCCGGCTGCCCTGCCTGAGGCGACCCGGCCGACGGGGCAGCAAGCAGGCGAGTTCGGGCCTCAGGGCGAAATGCGCCTGGCTGCGGCCGTGCTCGAGCAACCACGTGCTGCGCCGTCTCCCATTGCCGGCAGTGGCAGTGGCGCGGGTTACCAGTACTCATACACGCCCAGGCCGTCGCAGCCATTGCCGGCTGCCGAGGCCCAGGCGGTCTATCGCGAGTTCTACAAGCCCTTGAGCGAAGGCGCTGCCGCGCTGCCGGAAAGCCAGGGCGACATCCCCCCGCTTGGCTTCGCATTGGCCCAGCTCAAGGGCATCTACATTTTGGCCGAGAACGCCGCGGGCCTGGTCCTCGTCGACATGCATGCCGCCCATGAACGGATCATGTACGAGCGGCTGAAGGTGGCCATGGCCAGCGAGGGTCTTAGCGGTCAGCCGCTGCTGGTGCCCGAAACGCTCGCCCTGAGCCAGCGCGAGGCCGATTGCGCCGAAGAACACGCCGCCTGGTTCCAGCGCCTGGGCTTCGAACTGCAGCGCCTGGGCCCGGAAACGCTGGCGATTCGCCAGATTCCAGCACTGCTCAAGCAGGCCGAAGCCAACCGCCTGGTGCAGGATGTGCTGGCGGACCTCATGGAGTACGGCACCAGCGACCGTATTCAGGCACACCTGAACGAACTGCTCGGCACCATGGCCTGCCACGGTGCCGTGCGTGCCAATCGGCGCCTGGCGATTCCTGAAATGAACGCCTTGCTGCGCGACATGGAAAATACCGAGCGCAGCGGCCAGTGCAACCATGGCCGTCCCACATGGACCCAGATGGGCCTGGATGATCTGGACAAACTATTCCTGCGCGGTCGATGACATGAGTGGCAAGCCCCCTGCAATATTCCTGATGGGCCCGACCGCGTCGGGCAAGACCGACCTGGCCATCGAGCTGAGCAAAGTCTTGCCCTGCGAACTGGTGAGCGTTGATTCTGCCCTGGTCTATCGGGGCATGGACATTGGTTCGGCAAAGCCCTCGAAGGCCGTCCTGGCTGCCCACCCGCACCACCTGATCGACATCCGCGACCCGGCCGAAGCCTACTCGGCAGCGCAGTTTCGTGCCGACGCCTTGCGCGTGATGGCCGAGATCACCGCACGCGGCAACATCCCCTTGCTGGTGGGCGGGACCATGCTCTATTACAAGGCGTTGACCGAGGGGCTGGCCGACATGCCGGCGGCCGATGCCCAGGTCAGGGCCGAGCTCGAGGCCCTGGCCGAGGCCGAGGGCCTGGCAGCGCTGCATCGGCAGTTGGCTGAGGTCGATCCGGAGTCGGCCGCGCGCATTCATCCCAACGATCCGCAGCGGTTGATCCGGGCGCTGGAGGTATACCGGGTCAGCGGGCATAGCATGACGGCCCATCGCCAGCGTCAATTGGCTGAAAGTAGCGGTGTAGACGCAAGCGCCTGCGGTCATTTGCCCTATACTGTCGCCAGTCTTGCGATTGCGCCTACAGATCGTCACATTCTGCATCAGCGAATTGCGTTACGATTTTCACAGATGTTGGAACAGGGCTTTGTCGACGAGGTCCGATTGCTGCGAGCCAGAAGTGACTTGCACGCCGGGCTGCCGTCTATACGGGCAGTGGGCTATCGGCAGGTCTGGGATTACCTGGACGGCCAGCTGACTGAGAATGAGATGCGTGAACGGGGTATCATCGCGACCAGGCAGCTGGCCAAGCGGCAATTCACCTGGCTGCGTGGCTGGCCAGGCGTGCATTGGCTCGACAGCCTGGCCTGCGACAATCTGTCCCGCACCTTGAAATACCTTGGGGCCGTCTCCATATTGAGCTGAGTCCCTGCTGATTGCCGTCTATCCTTGTGAAAGCCGGCCTTACTTATCGTTTTTTCAGATTTTCCAATTATTTATCCTTACAGGAGTGCGGCATATGTCAAAAGGGCATTCGCTACAAGACCCTTACCTGAATACCTTGAGAAAAGAAAAGGTTCCGGTTTCGATCTACCTGGTCAACGGCATCAAGCTGCAAGGCTCGATCGAGTCGTTCGACCAGTTCGTGGTACTGCTGAAGAACACCGTCAGCCAGATGGTCTACAAGCACGCCATTTCCACTGTTGTACCTGCCCGCCCGGTTCGTCTGCCAAGCCCGTCCGATTCCGATCACGGCGACAGCGAGCCAGGCAACGCCTGATAGGAGCCTGCATTGTTCTTTGAGCGCCACGGTGGTGGTGAACGCGCGCTGCTCGTTCACTTGGAAGGTCAGAACCCTGAGGCGCGCGAAGACCCGCAGGAGTTTCAGGAACTCGCGTTGTCGGCCGGTGCCGACATCGTCTCGCTGGTAACGGTCACGAGGCATCAGCCCTCGGCCAAGTACCTGATTGGCAGTGGCAAGGTCGAGGAGTTGCACGACCGTGTCCATGCCGAGCAGGTAGACCTGGTGATTTTCAATCACACCCTCACGCCCAGCCAGGAGCGCAACCTCGAACGCGTGTTCGAGTGCCGTGTGCTCGACAGGACCGGGCTGATTCTGGATATCTTCGCTCAGCGCGCACGTACCCACGAAGGCAAGCTGCAGGTCGAACTGGCCCAGCTTGAGCACATGAGTACGCGGCTGGTACGCGGCTGGACCCACCTTGAGCGACAAAAAGGGGGTATTGGCCTGCGGGGGCCGGGTGAAACTCAGCTCGAAACCGACCGTCGCCTGCTGCGCGTGCGCATCCGGCAGATCAAGTCCCGCCTCGAGAAAGTGCGCAGCCAGCGTGAACAGGCGCGTCGCGGGCGTAAGCGTGCGGACATCCCGTCGGTCTCGCTGGTGGGCTACACCAACGCCGGCAAGTCCACGTTGTTCAACGCCCTGACCCAGTCGCAGGTGTACGCGGCCGACCAGTTGTTCGCTACCCTCGACCCGACGCTGCGTCGGCTTGAGCTCAACGACCTGGGGCCTATCGTGCTGGCCGATACCGTGGGCTTCATCCGGCACCTGCCGCACAAGCTGGTCGAGGCGTTTCGAGCTACGCTCGAGGAGTCGAGCAACTCCGACCTGCTGCTGCACGTGATCGATGCCCATGAGCCCGAGCGCATGGAGCAGATCGAGCAGGTGCTGGCAGTATTGGGCGAGATTGGCGCTGAAGGCTTGCCGATCCTCGAGGTGTATAACAAACTCGACCTGCTCGAAGAGGTCGAGCCGCAGATCCAGCGCAACGCCGACGGCAAGCCGGAGCGGGTCTGGGTTTCGGCACGTGACGGGCGTGGCCTGGAGCTGGTTGGCCAGGCGATTGCCGAGTTGCTGGGTGATGATCTGTTTGTCGGCACCTTGTGCCTGGAACAACGTTTTGCTCGCCTGCGCGCGCAATTCTTTGACTTGGGCGCGGTGCAGAGTGAAGCGCATGATGAAGAAGGGCGCAGCCTGCTGAGCGTGCGTCTGCCCAGGGTCGAACTCAATCGCCTGGTCAGCCGTGAAGGCATGGAGCCGCAAGTGTTTGTCGAGCAACACACTTTGCAATAAATGCCCCACGAGGTCGTCGGGCAGCAGTGACAGGCATTCTGTAGCATTGGACGGCGCGCCGTGGGCGCGTCTTTGCTTTATCAGATGGAGAGCGCTATGGCTTGGAACGAGCCGGGTGGCAACTCGAACAATCAGGATCCCTGGGGCGGCCGCCGCGGTGGCGGTGGTGGCGGCGACAAAAAAGGTCCGCCGGATCTGGACGAGGCCTTCCGCAAACTGCAGGACAGCCTCAACGGCATGTTCGGTGGTGGCAAGAAACGGGGTGGCGGTGACCGCAATGTCGGCAAGGGCGGCGGCCTGGGGCTGCTGGCCATCGGCCTGGCAGTGCTGGCGGCCATCTGGCTGTACAGCGCCGTGTATGTCGTCGACGAGCAGGAGCAAGCCGTTGTGCTGCGCTTCGGCAAGTATTATGAGACGGTCGGTCCCGGCCTGAACATCTACTTCCCGCCGATCGATCGCAAGTACATGGAAAACGTCACGCGCGAGCGGGCCTACACCAAGCAGGGCCAGATGCTGACCGAAGACGAGAACATCGTCGAGGTGCCGCTGACCGTCCAGTACAAGATCAGCAACCTGCAGGACTTCGTGCTCAACGTCGACCAGCCCGAGGTCAGCCTGCAGCATGCGACCGACAGCGCCCTGCGTCACGTGGTGGGCTCTACGTCCATGGACCAGGTGTTGACCGAAGGTCGTGAACAGATGGCCGTGGACATCCGCGAACGTCTGCAGCGTTTCCTCGACAACTACCGCACCGGTATCACCGTTACCCAGGTCAACGTGCAGAGCGCGGCAGCCCCGCGTGAAGTGCAGGAAGCCTTCGATGACGTGATCCGGGCCCGCGAAGACGAGCAGCGTGCCCGCAACCAGGCCGAGTCCTACGCCAATGGCGTGGTGCCCGAAGCCCGTGGTCAGGCTCAGCGCATCATCGAAGACGCCAACGGCTACCGCGATGAAGTCATTGCCCGAGCCAAAGGTGAGGCCGACCGCTTCACCAAGCTGGTCACCGAGTACCGCAAGGCACCTGACGTGACCCGTCAGCGCCTGTACCTGGAAACCATGCAGGCGGTGTATAGCAATTCGAGCAAGGTCATGGTGGCGACCAAGGACGGGCAGAACAACCTGCTCTACCTGCCGCTGGACAAGATGGTCGAAGGCAGCCGCAACCCGTCCGCGCCTGCAAGCGGCGTATCGTCGGCCAACGACGCTGCGGCCGCGCGCTCGGCGCAGGACACGCAACAGCAACAGCAGCCGCTGCGCACTAGGGAGAGCCGCTGATGAGCAACCGATCGCTGATCGCCCTGATCGCCGCCGTGGTTCTGGCCATCGTGGCCTGGAACAGCTTCTACATCGTGTCCCAGACCGAACGTGCAGTTCTGCTGCGCTTCGGTAAGGTCGTCCAGGCCGATGTCCAGCCAGGGCTGCACGTGAAAGTGCCGTACGTGAACCAGGTACGCAAGTTCGACGCCCGCCTGATGACCCTCGACGCGCCTACCCAGCGGTTCCTGACCCTGGAGAAGAAAGCGGTGATGGTCGACGCCTATGCCAAATGGCGCGTCAAGGATGCCGAGCGCTTCTACACGGCCACCTCCGGCATGAAGCAGATTGCTGACGAGCGTCTGTCCCGTCGTCTGGAAAGCGGCCTGCGTGACCAGTTCGGCAAGCGCACCTTGCACGAGGTGGTGTCGGGTGAGCGTGACGCGTTGATGGCCGACATCACCGCTTCGCTGAACCGCATGGCCAACAAGGAGCTGGGTATCGAGGTCGTCGACGTCCGCGTCAAGGCCATCGACCTGCCCAAGGAAGTCAACCGCAGCGTGTTCGACCGCATGAGCACCGAGCGTGAGCGCGAGGCGCGCGAGCACCGGGCCAAGGGTAACGAGCTGGCTGAAGGTATTCGTGCAGACGCCGATCGTCAGCGCCGTGTGCTGCTGGCCGAGGCCTATCGCGAAGCTGAAGAGACCCGCGGTGACGGTGATGCCCAGGCGGCTTCCATCTACGCCAAGGCCTACACGCAGGACGCTGATTTCTATGCGTTCTACCGTAGCCTGCAAGCCTACCGCGAGAGCTTCTCCAGCAAGAGCGACGTGCTGGTCCTGGATCCGAAGAACGAGTTCTTCCGCTTCATGGACAAGAGCAGGCCCTGAGTCGAATTCGGGCAGGCGCCCCGCCTGGCAGCTAAAACGCCAGGCAGGGTGCATCCCGAATCAAAAGGGGTGTATGATGAGTCAGCCGGGAAATTTCCCGGCTTTTTTGCGTCTGCAAGGTTGATCGGCCCGGTGTCGGTCCGCTTTTGACACGTTCGCAAGGCAATTCGAGGGTATCGGGTACGGTGGCTGCGCTGGGATCAGTGCTGCCCGTTGCTGTGCGCGATACCTGCTTTACTGACGGCCGGCCTGCTGGCGGCCGCCCGGACCAGAGGGGAAAAGGCGTAATGGCAACGGTAGACCGCTGGCTGCTGCCAGATGGCATCGAGGAAGTACTGCCACCTGAGGCTGCGCGTATCGAGATCGCGCGTCGCCAGGTGTTGGACCTGTTCCAGAGTTGGGGTTACGAACTGGTCGTCACCCCGCATATCGAGTACCTGGAGTCGCTGCTCACCGGCGCCGGCCAGGACCTGGATCAGCGTACCTTCAAGGTAGTAGACCCGCAGTCCGGCCGCCTGATGGGCTTTCGTGCCGACTTCACGCCGCAGGTTGCGCGCATCGACGCCCATACCCTGCGCCGTGAAGGCCCAAGCCGGTTGTGCTACGCCGGCAGTGTGCTGCATGCCCAGCCGCGTGCCTTGTCCACCTCGCGCAGCCCTATCCAGCTGGGTGCCGAACTGTATGGCGATGCCAGCCCCACCAGCGATGTGGAAGTCATCAGCCTGATGCTCGCCACGTTGCAGTTGGCCGATGTGCCTGATGTCCACATGGACCTGGGCCATGTGGGTATCTACCGTGGGTTGGCTCGGGCCGCCGGTCTGTCGGGCGCGGTCGAGCAGCAGTTGTTCGACGCCCTGCAACGTAAGGCGGTCGACGAAGTGCAGGCGCTGACGGCCGACGTGCCAAACGATGTGGGCAACATGTTGCGAGCCCTGGTCGAGCTATGCGGCGGCAGGGAAGTCCTGGCCGAGGCCCGCGTACGCCTGGGTCGTGCACCTGCCAGCGTGCTGGCGGCCCTGGACGATTTGCTGGCCATCGCCGATCGGCTGGCCGCCCGTTACCCGCAGTTGCCGTTGTACTTCGACCTGGGTGAGCTGCGCGGTTACAACTACCACACGGGCGTGGTGTTTGCGGTGTTCGTACCAGGTGAAGGGCAGTCGATTGCCCAAGGCGGCCGTTATGACGACATCGGCGCCGACTTTGGCCGGGCGCGCCCGGCTACCGGTTTCTCCACGGATTTGAAGACCCTGGTCACACTGGGGCGAGCGGAGGTCGTACTGCCCACGGGCGGCATCTGGATGCCGGACAGTGGCGATGCGGCCCTATGGCAGCATGTCTGCCAGTTGCGCAACGAGGGCCAGCGTGTGGTCCAGGCCCTGCCTGGTCAGCCGCTGAGTGCTGCCCTTGAAGCGGATTGTGATCGTCAATTGATTCAGCAAGACGGGCGCTGGCAGGTTCTGCCGCTGGCCCAGTGAGTTTCTGCGTCGGCAACAGGCCGGCAACCAAGTTTGCGTGAATGAGGACCAATGTAATGGGTAAGAATGTCGTCGTCCTGGGCACCCAGTGGGGTGATGAGGGCAAAGGCAAGATCGTCGATCTGCTGACCGAACATGCTGCCGCCGTCGTGCGCTACCAGGGTGGCCACAATGCGGGCCACACCCTGGTGATCAACGGTGAAAAGACCGTTCTGCACCTGATTCCATCCGGCATCCTGCGTGAAGGCGTGCAATGCCTGATCGGCAACGGTGTGGTCGTTGCACCCGATGCACTGATGCGCGAGATCACCAAGTTGGAAGAGAAGGGCGTACCGGTGCGTGAGCGCCTGCGCATTTCCCCGGCTGCGCCGCTGATCCTGTCGTACCACGTCGCGCTGGACCAGGCCCGTGAAAAAGCCCGTGGCGAAGCCAAGATCGGCACCACCGGCCGTGGTATTGGCCCAGCGTACGAAGACAAGGTTGCCCGCCGTGGCCTGCGCGTGGGCGATCTGTTCCACCGCGAGCGTTTTGCCGCCAAGCTGGGCGAGCTGCTGGACTACCACAACTTCCAGCTGGTGAATTACTACAAAGAGCCTGCCATCGACTTCCAGCAGACGCTGGACGAGTGCATGGCCTACGCCGAACAGCTCAAGCCGATGATGCTCGACGTCACTGCCGAGCTGCACAACCTGCGTCGTGCCGGCAAGGACATCATGTTCGAAGGCGCACAGGGCTCGCTGCTGGACATCGACCACGGTACCTACCCGTACGTCACCAGCTCCAACACCACCGCTGGCGGTATCTCGACCGGTTCCGGCGTGGGCCCGATGTACCTGGACTACATCCTGGGCATCACCAAGGCCTACACCACCCGCGTAGGCTCGGGTCCGTTCCCAACCGAACTGTTCGATGACACGGGCGCCACCTTGGCCAAGCGTGGCCATGAGTTCGGTTCCACGACCGGGCGTGCCCGTCGTTGCGGCTGGTTCGATGCCGTCATCCTGCGCCGCGCCATCGACGTCAACAGCATCTCGGGTATCTGCCTGACCAAGCTCGACGTGCTCGACGGCCTGGAGACCATCAACATCTGCGTAGGTTACAAGGATGCCAATGGTGAAGTGATCGAAGCCCCGACCGATGCCGACAGCTACATCGGCCTGCAACCGGTGTACGAAACACTGCCGGGCTGGAGCGAGTCGACCCTGGGTGCCAAGACCCTGGAAGCGCTGCCTGCCAATGCGCGTGCCTACATCACCCGCATCGAGGAACTGATCGGCGCACCGATCGACATCATCTCCACCGGCCCGGACCGCAACGAAACCATCGTGCTGCGTCATCCGTTCGCCTGATCTGCCCTCCAGGCTGATCTGACGCCGTGGCCCTGAACAGGGGTCGCGGCGTTTTTCATTGTGGGTACGAAGCTCGTATTGCTTGAGCTTGGCGTGTATCCCCGCTGCTACCGGCATAACCCTTGCTGTAAGAATTGTCTGTCGATGCCATCAAAGTAATGGCGCCAGAAAACACGAGGGTTTTACCGTGTCTGCCATCCTTTCGCTGTTACGAAGCCGCCTATTGCGGCCTGTTTTTGTGGCCTTGGGTATCGCCCTTTTGGTGCAGGTGCTGGTGGCCGTTGCCCTGACACGAAGCACGGTTTCGGCCCTTGAGCGCGAACTGGCCCAACGCCTTGGGCATGACAGCCAACAACTCACGACTGATCTGGAACAAGCCGGCCAGGAGGTGCGCGCAGGCCTCGATGGCTTGTCTGCCAGCACTCGCCAACGCTTGAGTGCAGGGCTCTCGACACGCCTGCAGGCCGAGCAGCAGCAACTGCGCGAGACCCTCGAAGGCACCTTGAAGGAGTCCGCCAACGACATGGCAGAGTTGCTGGCCTCGGTGGCGCCGCGCGCCATCTGGGACAAGGATGTGCCGGTGTTATCGGATTTCGCCCGACGGGCGCAGCGCAATCCCAACGTTCTGTTCGTGATTTATGACGATGCAGAAGGCCAGCACCTGACCCGCTACCTGAACCGACAGAACCCAATCAACCAGGCATTGCTCGAGAAGGGGCAAGGGGAGCGGGCGCTGGACAAAGTAATCGAGGCCGCACGCCGCGACCCTGCTGTGTACATGGTCGAAGCGTCGATTAACCCGAATGGGGCAGAAATCGGCAAGGTGCTGATGGGTGTTTCAACCGCCGGCATCGATCAGCAGCTGGCCGCTCTGGACCAACGTTTCGCGGCCTTGATCACCAGCAGCGAACAGTTGGTTGGCGACAGCCTGGTGGGGGCGGCTGCCGACAGTGGCAAGACACTGCGTGAACGCCTGGAGGCTGCGCAAGGCAGCGCCGCGGCCATGCAGAACAATACAGCTCAAACCGTGCGCGATGCGGCGGCAGAATTGCGTTGGCGCATCGGCCTGGGCCTGGTGCTGGTGGGGCTGGGCGTGCTGTTGGTGGTGGCCATAGTGCTGGGCCGGCGTGTGGTGAGCAAGTTGCGTCTGTTGATCGCGGCGCTCGATGACCTGGCAGCGGGCGAAGGCGACCTGACCAAGCGGGTACCCCTGGACAGCCGCGACGAGATTGGCGACATGGCCTCAGCGGTCAATCGCTTCGTCGACAAGCTGCAACCTATCGTGCGCGAAGCCGGTGACGTGGCCGAGCGCACCGGTGTGGAGATCGGCGCCATGACCCAGCGCAACGCAGGCGCCGATGCCGCCGCCGCGTTGCAGCGTGATGAGGTGGCGGCCAGCCTGAGCGACCTGTCGAGCATGGCTGAAGAAGCCCAGGCCGAGAGCCATGCCATGCAGGCCGCCTTGCAGCAGGTGGTGGACATTCGCCAGGCCACTGACGAAAACAGTCGCACCTCGACGCAGCTGGCCGGGCTCATCGAAAACCTGGCCGGGCAGGTGGATGCAGGCTCGCAGGTCATCGAGCGCCTGGCCAAGCAAAGCGAGCAGATCGAGGTGGTGCTGACGGTCATCCACGGCATTGCCGAGCAAACCAACCTGCTGGCCCTCAACGCCGCCATCGAAGCCGCCCGTGCCGGCGAGACGGGGCGAGGCTTTGCCGTAGTGGCGGATGAAGTCAGGGCGTTGGCGAGCAAGACGCAACGCTCCACCGGTGACATCCAGGCGCATATTGCCGCACTGCAGGCAGGGGCGAAGGAGGCGGTGGCCACGATCAGTCAGGCGGGTACAAAGGCCAGCGAAGGGCTGCTGGTGCTGCGTGACAACGAGCGTCGCCAGCAGTCGGTACAGGCTGCGGTGGAGCAGGTGCATGCGGCCATAGGCTTGGCCACTCGCGCAGCTGAGCAGCAGGCGAGCGGGGCGCAGGCCGTGCGGGGGCGGGTGCAGAACATTCATACCCAGGCCGAACGTTCAGCCGAAGTGGTGATGCAGACCACGGCAAGCAGCAAGGTGCTGGACGATCTGGCGGCCCAGCTTCGGGCAAGTCTGGGCCAGTTCCGGGCGTGATGCGCTTTGGGCCATCACGCGCGGTTCAGGTACATCCGCGTTGTCAGCAAATACACCGGCAACCCTGAAACCACGATCAGCAGCGCCGCATAGGGTGCCGCCGCTGCGAACTCGACATTGGCCGTGTGTGCCCAGACTTCGGTGGCAAGGGTCGTCATGCCGGTAGGACTGAGCAGCAACGTTGCCGTCAATTCCTTCATGGCGTCCAGAAACACCAGGGCGAAGGCCGCTGCCATCGCCGGGAAGATGATCGGCAGGGTCACTTTGCAGAACGCGGCAAAGCTGCTTGCACCCAGGGTGCGTGCCGCCTCTTCCAGCGTAGGGGATGCCTTGTTCAAGGCCGTGCGCACGGGCGACTGGGCCAAAGGCAGGAACAGCAGTGCATAGGCCAGAAGCAGTAACGCCGTGGTCTGGTACAGCGCCGGCACGTAGTGCAGGGCAAAGAACACCAGCGTCAGGGCAATGACAAGCCCGGGCAGGGCATGCAACAGGTAGGGCAGGCGTTCTGCCCAGATGGCCAGGCGCCCCTTGTAGCGCACCACCAGGAAGCTGATCGGCAGAGCCAGCACGACGCAGAAACCGGCGCCGCCTAGCGACACGGACAGCGATGTGAACAGTGCCCTGGAAATATCCGCAATGGGGAACGCTGCGGATGAACCCACACTGAGCCAGTAACCGAGCATGGCCAATGGAATACCGCTGCCCAATACGGCCAGGCCCAGGCAGAACACTTGAGCAGGTATCGCCCAGCCACGCAGCTTTACAGGTTGAGCGCGGCGTGCCACGCCCTGGCCAATGCGTACATGCCGTGCCTTGCCACGTACCCGCAGTTCCAGCCACAGCATGATCAAGCACATGGCCAACAGCACGGCGGACAACATGGCCGCGTTGGCGTTGCTGAATTCCAGCTCGAACTGCTGGTAGATGGCGGTGGTGAATGTCTGCAAGCCCAGAATCGACAGTGCGCCGAACTCCACGAGCATGTGCAGGGCGATCAGCAGGGCGCCACCCAGCATCGACGGCCACAGCAAGGGCAGGGTGACTTTCCGGTACACGCTCCAGCGGCTGCAACCCAATGTGCGCGCCGACTCCTCAAGGGAGGTGTCCAGGTTGCGTAAAGTGGCCGCCACCGGGAGGAAGATCAGCGGGTACTTGGACAGGGCCATTACCAGAATGGCGCCGCCCAAGCCTTCGAAGTCCGAGCTTAGCGAAACCCAGGTAAAGCTGCTGACGAACGACGGCACGGCAAAGGGCAGGCACAGCACCACCCCCCACAACCTACGCCCGGGCAGGTCGCTGCGTTCCAGCAGCCATGCCAGCGCCAGGCCTACGACCATACAGGTCAGCGTAACCCCGACCATCAGCAGCAGGGTGTTGCGCATCAGCCCCCATACGTAGGGGCGCCACAACAGGTACAGCGCCTCTCGCCAGCCGGCTTCCCAGGCTTTGATGGCCACGTAGAGCAATGGCAGTACGCTCATCGCCACCAGGAAAAGCACGGGCAGCACCACCCAGATCGAGGGGCGCTTGCGGCGCGGTACGAAACGTACCGGCACCGGCTGGGTCAGGGCGGCAGTCATCAGAGCAGACCGACCTCACGCTCAAGCTCAAGGGCTTCTTCGGCATTGCCGAGGTCGGCCGGCGTGATCTTGGGCGGGCGCAACTCGTCGAACGGCTTCAGGCCGCGATCGGAAACCATGCCCTTGTGCAGTGGGTATTCGGCCGTGGTCTGGGTGATCACGCGCTGGCCTTCTTCGCTGGCCATCCAGTTGAGCAATGCCTGGGCTTCCTTGGGGTGCTTGCTGGCCTTCACGGCCGCGGCACCCGAAATGGTCACCAGGTTGCCGGCGTCGCCATCGGCCAGGTAGTACAGCTTGGAGTCAAGCTTGCCGCGCTCGCGCTCCAGGGCGTACCAGTAGTAGTTGTTGACCAGCACCGCGCCCACTTCACCTTTCTCCACGGCCTTGAGGGCGACCATGTTGTTGGTGTAGGTCTTGCCGAATGCCTTCAGGCCGGTCAGCCATTCTTCCGTTGCTTCGCGGCCATGCATCTTCAGGATGGCTACCGCCTGCTCCTGGAAGGCCCCGCTGGTGGGTACGAAGCCAACGCGCCCGTCCCATTCAGGGTTGGCGAAGTCCATGACCGTGGTCGGCAGGTCCTTCTCGTCGATTTTCTTGGGGTTGTACACCACCACCCGGGTCCGCGCGGTCACGCCCATCCAGGTACCGTTGGCGGCGACATATTCCTTGGGCAGCATGTTGAGCGTGGCATCATCGATCTTTGCCAGCAGGCCCAGCTCACCCAGGTTATTCAGGGGTGGCGACTCTTCGGTATAGATGATGTCGGCCGGCGAGCGCTCGCCTTCTTCGATGATCTGGCTGGCCAGCTGGTTGCTGCTGCCCTTGCGGATATTGATATGGATGCCGGTCTTGGCTTCATAAGCCTTGGCGATGGCCTCGCCGATTTCCTTGTGCTGACCGTTGTACATGGTCAAGGTGACCGGCGCATCTGCCATGGCGGCCGGAGCGCCGATGACCAGGCTCAACACGGCGGCGGCCAGGGTGCGCATCAGCGGTTGCGGGCGGATCGTCATGCGGGTACTTCCTCGCTTACGGCTACATATTTGGAAACAATGGTAAACGAAATCGTTTCTCATGTGGCGAGGTGACGATAAATTCATTGAGCGGGGTGCTTGGGGCTATGCACGCGTCGGAAAGGGCGAGGCGTTGGGTTTTGTGCGCCATCTTGCACAACGCCGAAAACACGGAAGGGCGGGGCCATGATGCTAAATTTCAGGCAAGAAAAAACCCACTAGCAAGCTAGTGGGTTTTTGTATGGTGCCCAGGAGAAGACTCGAACTTCCACGACCGTTAAGTCACTGATACCTGAAACCAGCGCGTCTACCAATTCCGCCACCTGGGCAAAGCTTTACATCATCTGATGAAGGCGACTATTGTTCGCTTCACACAGTAGTAACAGATCCTTGGTCATCTATTACTTGAAAATTTTGGTGCCCAGGAGAAGACTCGAACTTCCACGGCCGTTAAGCCACTGATACCTGAAACCAGCGCGTCTACCAATTCCGCCACCTGGGCACACATTCGAGATAAAAGATGCTTTACAGCGCCGCTCATCTCTACTACAACTTCGGGGTTGTCCGTCGTCGTGGTGCGCACTATACGGATGCCCTCGGGGGCTGTAAAGCCCTCGATCAAAAAAAATCTCAAAAAATTCAACTTGTTGATTTCATGGGCCTATTGCCGCTCGCCGGGCGCTCCTCAGGGGGCTGTCCAAGGCTGACATTTCCGGTTTCAATACGCCTATGCCAGAATTCCTATCTATATACCCCAAGGTGAACCCCTTCTGATGGCCGATTGGCAATCCCTCGATCCCGAGGCCGCTCGCGAAGCGGAAAAATACGACAACCCCATTCCCAGCCGTGAGCTGATCCTGCAGCGCCTTGCCGACCGTGGCGAACCGGCCGCGCGCGAGGAGCTGGCGGCAGAGTTCGGTCTGCACGAAGAAGACCAGATCGAAGCACTGCGCCGCCGCCTCAGGGCCATGGAGCGCGACGGCCAGCTTATCTATACCCGGCGCGGCACCTATGCCCCGGTGGACAAGCTGGACCTCATCTGCGGCCGCGTCTCCGGCCACCGCGACGGCTTCGGCTTCCTCATTCCCGACGACGGTAGCGAAGACCTGTTCCTGAGCCCGTCGCAGATGCGCCTGGTGTTCGATGGCGACCGCGCCCTGGCGCGTGTGTCCGGCGTCGACCGCCGTGGTCGCCGCGAAGGCGCCTTGGTCGAGGTCGTCTCCCGCGCCCATGAAAGCGTGGTAGGCCGCTACTTCGAGGAAGGCGGCATCGGTTACGTGACCCCTGACAACCCGAAGATCCAGCAGGAAGTGCTGGTCACGGCCGGGCGTAACGGTGGCGCGAAGATCGGCCAGTTCGTCGAGATCAAGATCACCCATTGGCCAACGGCGCGTTTCCAGCCGCAAGGCGATGTGGTGGAAGTGGTCGGCAACTACATGGCGCCGGGCATGGAAATCGACGTTGCCCTGCGCAGCTACGATATCCCGCACGTCTGGCCCAAGGATGTGATCAAGGAGGCCCGCAAGTTCCGCTCTGAAGTCGAAGACAAGGACAAGGAAAAGCGCGTCGACCTGCGCCACCTGCCCTTCGTGACCATCGACGGCGAGGACGCGCGCGACTTCGACGACGCCGTTTACTGCGAACCCCTGGGCAAGCTGCGGATGTTCTCCGGCGGCTGGCGCCTTTATGTGGCGATCGCCGACGTGTCGAGCTACGTCCGCCTGGGCTCGGCGCTGGATGTGGAAGCCCAGCAGCGCGGAAACTCGGTGTACTTCCCCGAGCGTGTGGTGCCCATGCTGCCCGAGGAATTGTCCAACGGCCTGTGCTCGTTGAACCCGCACGTCGATCGCCTGGCCATGGTCTGTGAAATGACCATGAACAAGGCCGGGCAGATGGTCGACTACCAGTTCTATGAAGGGGTCATCCACTCTCACGCCCGGCTGACCTACAACAAGGTCAGCAGCATGCTCGAGCATTCACGCACCCGTGAAGGCAAGGCGCTGCGCGAGGAATACAAGGAAGTCGTCCCGGACCTGAAGAACCTCTACAACCTGTACAAGGTCCTGCTCGATGCCCGGCACACCCGCGGTGCCATTGACTTCGAGACCCAGGAAACTCGCATCGTCTTCGGCGAAGACCGCAAGATCGCGG
The DNA here is from genome assembly GCF_900230165.1 of Pseudomonas sp. URMO17WK12:I9. Taxonomy (NCBI): domain Bacteria; kingdom Pseudomonadati; phylum Pseudomonadota; class Gammaproteobacteria; order Pseudomonadales; family Pseudomonadaceae; genus Pseudomonas; species Pseudomonas sp. URMO17WK12:I9. The sequence goes on from NZ_OCMQ01000005.1 coordinate 344,742, forward strand.
AAATTCGCCCGACCGTGCGCAACGATGCGCACAAGCTGATCGAGGAATGCATGCTGGCCGCCAACGTGGCCACGGCAGAGTTTCTGCAAAAGCACGGTGTGCCGGCCCTGTACCGGGTGCACGATGGCCCGCCACCGGAGCGCCTGGAAAAGCTGCGTGCTTTCCTGGGTGAGCTGGGGCTGTCACTGCACAAGGGCAAGGACCCGTCGCCCAAGGACTACCAGGCACTGCTGGCGAGCATCGCCGCCCGCCCGGACTTCCACCTGATCCAGACCGTGATGCTGCGCTCGCTCAGCCAGGCGGTGTACAGCACCGACAACAACGGCCACTTCGGCCTGAACTACGAGGCGTACACCCACTTCACCTCGCCGATCCGTCGTTACCCTGACTTGCTGGTCCACCGCGCCATCCGCAGCGTCATCCGCTCCAAGGTCGATACCCCACACGTCAAGCGTGCCGGTGCCATGAGCATTCCCAAGGCGCGTATCTACCCGTACGACGAGAACACCCTCGAGCAACTGGGCGAACAATGCTCGATGACCGAACGCCGGGCCGACGAAGCCACACGTGACGTGGTCAACTGGCTCAAGTGCGAGTACATGAAGGACCGCGTGGGCGAGACGTTCCCGGGTGTGATCACGGCGGTGACAGGTTTCGGCCTGTTCGTCGAGCTGACCGACATCTACGTCGAGGGTCTGGTGCACGTCAGTGCGCTGCCGGGCGACTATTACCACTTCGACCCTGTGCATCATCGTCTGTCGGGCGAACGCACTGGCCGCAGCTTCCGCCTGGGTGACACGATCGAGGTCAAGGTCATGCGCGTGGACCTGGACGAGCGCAAGATCGACTTCGAAGTGGCCGACGCCACCCTGGCCGCTCCGATCGGTCGCAAGCAACGCGGTACACCTGCTGCCGCTGCCCCGACCGAGCAAGCGCCGGAGCAAGAGAAGGCCAGGGCCACGCCCAAGCCGCGCAGCCGCAAGAGCGAAGCCTCCGAGGCGTACTTCCCCAAGGACGCCGTGCAGCGCAACGCCGAGGTGCGCAAGAGCCGCGAAATGAAAAAGGCGCTGATGACCGAGGCCCGCAGTACCAGCCACGGCAGCAGCAAGTCGGACAAGGGCAGCAAGACGTCTGGCAAGCCTACCAAGCACCGTAAAGGGCCGTCGAAATCCGGCGCATCACGCAAGAGCAAGAGCAATTCATGAGTCAGTTGGAAAAGATCTACGGCGTTCACGCGGTACAGGCGCTGTTGCAGCACCATCCGAAGCGGGTCAAGCAGATCTGGCTGTCGGAGGGCCGCAGCGAGCCGCGCCTGCAAGCGCTGCTGGCCTTGGCCGCCGAGAACCGCGTAGCTGTGGGTCAAGCCGAGCGCCGCGAGTTGGACGCCTGGGTCGAAGGCGTGCACCAGGGCGTGGTCGCCGAGGTGAGCCCCAGCCAGGTCTGGGGTGAGCTCATGCTCGAGGAGTTGCTCGAGCGCACTGAAACCCCGCCTCTGATCCTGGTGCTGGACGGGGTGACCGACCCGCACAACCTTGGTGCCTGCCTGCGTACCGCTGATGCAGCGGGCGCAACGGCCGTGATCGTGCCCAAGGACAAATCGGCGACCCTGACGCCTGTGGTGCGCAAGGTCGCGTGCGGAGCAGCCGAGGTGATCCCGCTGGTGGCCGTGACCAACCTTGCGCGTACGCTTGAGAAGCTGCAGCAGCGTGGCCTGTGGGTGGTGGGAACCGCCGGCGAAGCCGAGCAGGAAATCTATCAGCAGGACCTGACCGGCCCGCTGGTGATGATCATGGGCGCCGAAGGCAAGGGCATGCGCCGGCTGACCCGCGAGCACTGCGACTTTCTGGTGAAGCTGCCGATGAGCGGCAGCGTCAGCAGCCTGAACGTGTCCGTGGCCACTGGCGTGTGCCTGTTCGAGGCCGTGCGCCAGCGCCAGGCCAAGGGTTGATCCCATGACCGTGCCGGTCTTTTGGCCGGCACGTGCCCGCTTGAACGGATCCTGCACGGGCCGCTGTACCCGCGACGCGACAGATGCCGCGTCGAAGTGTTTCCGGTTGTTCAAATAATCGCCAATTGCCTTGCTTGTCTGTTTGGCCTTCTCTACAATTGCGCCCCTTGCTGAGCTGGCAGGTGCGCATGTGCCTCTACTCCCTGGCAAGACACACCAGTGTCATTCACTCCTTGTCTGACCAGATTCGCTGGCAGACTACTAACCCGTAAGGAGCATTCATGCGTCATTACGAAATCATCTTCCTGGTTCACCCGGACCAGAGCGAGCAAGTCGGCGGCATGGTTGAGCGTTACACCAAGCTGATCGAAGAAGATGGTGGCAAGATCCACCGCCTGGAAGATTGGGGCCGTCGTCAACTGGCCTATGCAATCAACAATGTTCACAAGGCTCACTACGTGATGCTGAACGTTGAGTGCACCGGCAAGGCCCTGGCCGAGCTGGAAGACAACTTCCGCTACAACGATGCCGTTATCCGTAACCTTGTCATCCGTCGCGACGAAGCCGTTACCGGTCAGTCCGAGATGCTGAAGGCTGAAGAAAACCGCAGCGAGCGCCGTGAGCGTCGCGAGCGTCCTGAGCATGCCGAGTCCGCCGAAGGCGACGACAGCAATGACAGCGACTCCAGCGATAACGCTGACGAGTAATCCACGGACCTTTAGAGGAGCCTATTAAATGGCACGTTTCTTCCGTCGTCGTAAATTCTGCCGCTTCACTGCTGAAGACGTGAAAGAGATCGACTTCAAAGATCTCAACACCCTGAAAGCTTACGTATCCGAAACCGGCAAGATCGTTCCAAGCCGTATCACCGGTACCAAAGCTCGTTATCAGCGTCAGCTGGCTACCGCTATCAAGCGCGCCCGCTTCCTGGCCCTGCTGCCCTACACCGACAGCCACGGCCGCTGAGACCGGGTCGTCGACAAGCAGTAAGGGATTAGCATGCGAGCGTTAGCAAGTTTCATCATGCGCGGTCGTGTGCAGGCCACCCTCGTGGTGGTCATCAGCGCGGTATTGCCGCTGCTGTTCTGGTTGAGTGCCGCTGCCGGCAGCCTTGTGCTGCTGCGACGCGGGTTCAAGGATGCTTCAACGGTCATCGCTGGCGGCTTGCTGGCAGGGTTGGCCGTTTGGGTCATGGGCGATCCGATCACCTTCATGGTGATCGCGGGTGCCCTGGCACTTGCCGGCCTGTTGCGGGCCGAGCATCCCTGGAGTCGGGTGTTGGTGGTCAGTGCCGTGTTCGCCGTGGCGTTCAGCCTCGTGCTTGATCTGGCGCTGGCCCCTACCTTCGATGCGCTGGCCAAGGCGTTTGCCGAAGCCATGCCGCAAGTCGAAGGGCAGCCGGTACTCTCCGGTGAAGTGATCCGCCCATTGCTGGTCACTTCCACAGCCGTGACAGTGCAGTTGTTCTGCGTGCTGGCCCTGGTGCTGGCGCGTTATTGGCAGGCAGCGTTGTACAACCCTGGAGGCTTCGGTCACGAGTTTCGTGCCCTGAAGCTGCCGAAACAGACCATGGTGGCCCTGGTGGCAGTGATGGTGGTGGCCCCGTTCATCGGGCCGCAGTTCATCATCCTGGCATCGGCTTCGAGCCTGGTACTGGTGCTGGCCGGCATCGCTTTGATGCATGGGCTTGTGGCGCAGGGCCGACTGGCCGGTTTCTGGCTAGTAGGGATGTACGTGACGCTGCCGCTGATCATGCAGCTGATTTACCCGTTGCTGGTGGTCCTGGCCATTGTCGACAGCCTGATTGATTTTCGCGGTCGCAAGTCCCCCAAAGGGAATGACTCCGCGAACGGTGAAGGTTAAAAGTTAAGAGGTTTTACCAAATGGAACTGATCCTGCTGGAAAAAGTCGCCAACCTGGGCAACCTGGGCGATAAAGTAAAAGTTAAGGCTGGTTACGGCCGTAACTTCCTGCTGCCATTCGGCAAGGCTACCGTTGCCAACGCCGCCAACCTGGCTGCGTTCGAAGAGCGTCGCGCCGAGCTGGAAAAAGCAGCTGCAGACCGTAAATCGTCGGCTGAAAGCCGCGCTGCCCAACTGGCCGAGCTGGAAGTGACCATCACTGCCACCGCTGGCGACGAAGGTAAGCTGTTCGGTTCGATCGGCACCCACGACATCGCTGACGCCCTGACCGCCTCCGGCGTTGAAGTGGCCAAGGCTGAAGTTCGTCTGCCGAACGGCACCATCCGTCAGGTTGGCGAATACGACGTAGCCGTGCACCTGCACAGCGACGTTGAAGCCACCGTACGTGTGGTCGTCGTAGCTGCCTAAGCTGCGCTGACTGGCTGGCCCGTCAGGTGTCAGCCGGTTAACATCGGGCACGGTCCTGTCTTCGACAGGCCGTGCCCTTTGTCTTTTTCATCCTCCAGAATTCTTTCGTGGCCATGAACGAGATCACTACCTCCGAACAGCTCGACCTGCAAACCGCAGCCCTGAAAGTGCCGCCGCATTCCATCGAGGCCGAACAGGCCGTGCTCGGTGGTCTGATGCTGGACAACAACGCCTGGGAGCGGGTGCTGGATCAGGTGTCGGACGGTGACTTCTACCGGCATGACCACCGGTTGATCTTCCGTGCCGTGCACAAGTTGGCTGACGCCAACCAGCCGTTCGATGTGGTGACGCTGCACGAGCAGCTCGACAAGGAAGGCTTGTCGACGCAGGTCGGTGGCCTGGCATACCTGGCCGAATTGGCCAAGAACACGCCTTCGGTGGCCAACATCAAGGCTTATGCCGCGATCATTCGCGAGCGGGCCACGCTGCGGCAGCTGATCAGCATCAGTACCGACATCGCAGACAATGCGTTCAACCCGCAAGGCCGTGATGCGGCGGAAATCCTCGACGACGCCGAGCGGCAGATCTTCCAGATCGCCGAGGCGCGGCCCAAGACAGGCGGCCCGGTAGGGGTCAACGACCTGTTGACCATGGCCATCGACCGCATCGACACCTTGTTCAACTCCGACAGCGACATCACCGGTATCTCCACCGGTTATACCGACCTGGACGAGAAAACCAGCGGCCTTCAGCCGGCCGACCTGATCATCGTGGCGGGCCGGCCTTCGATGGGCAAAACCACGTTCGCCATGAACCTGGTGGAAAACGCCGTGTTGCGTACCGACAAGGCCGTGCTGGTGTTTTCGCTGGAAATGCCAGGCGAATCGCTGGTCATGCGTATGCTGTCCTCACTGGGTCGTATCGACCAGACCAAGGTGCGCTCCGGTCAATTGAGCGACGACGACTGGCCACGCCTCACGTCGGCGGTGAACCTGCTAAACGACCGCAAGTTGTTCATCGATGACACCGCCGGCATCAGCCCATCGGAGATGCGCGCGCGCACCCGACGCCTGGCACGCGAGCACGGTGAGATCGCCATGATCATGGTCGATTACCTGCAGCTGATGCAGATTCCTGGTTCTTCGGGTGACAACCGCACGAACGAGATTTCCGAAATCTCCCGGTCGCTCAAAGCCCTGGCCAAGGAATTCAATTGCCCGGTCATTGCCCTCTCGCAGCTCAACCGCTCTCTGGAGCAGCGCCCGAACAAACGCCCGGTGAACTCCGACTTGCGTGAATCCGGTGCAATCGAGCAGGACGCCGACGTCATCATGTTCGTGTACCGCGACGAGGTGTATCACCCCGAAACCGAGCACAAAGGCGTGGCGGAAATCATCATCGGCAAACAGCGTAACGGGCCAATTGGCTTTGTGCGCCTGGCGTTCATCGGCAAGTACACCCGTTTCGAGAACTTGGCGCCGGGGATGTATAACTTCGACGACGATGAATAACGCCTGATCCTGCTTCACCAGACGCACCTTCTTACCTGAATCGTGGGGCGAACGTGCCCCACAAGGCGTCACGCCCCAACCGTCGCACGCTTGCCAATTCCCACGAAGACAGTCGGATTTGGTTAAAATTTGTGCTATTCTCCGCGCCCGCGATTTCCCTGCACACCAGAGCCGGTCACTGATATGCAAGCAGCCAAACCACTTTACGATTATCCCAAGTACTGGGCCGAATGCTTCGGGCCAGCACCTTTCCTGCCAATGAGCAGGGAGGAGATGGATCTGCTCGGTTGGGATTCCTGCGACATCATCATCGTGACCGGCGATGCCTACGTCGACCATCCGTCGTTTGGCATGGCCATCATTGGCCGGTTGCTGGAAGCCCAGGGTTTTCGCGTGGGCATCATCGCCCAGCCGAACTGGCAGTCCAAAGACGACTTCATGAAGCTTGGCGAGCCCAACCTGTTCTTCGGTGTGGCTGCCGGCAACATGGACTCGATGATCAACCGCTACACCGCCGACAAGAAGATCCGTTCCGACGACGCCTACACCCCGGGCGGCCTGGCGGGCAGCCGGCCTGACCGTGCCAGCCTGGTGTACAGCCAGCGTTGCAAGGAAGCCTACAAGCACGTGCCCATCGTGCTGGGCGGCATCGAGGCCTCGTTGCGCCGCATCGCGCACTACGACTATTGGCAGGACAAGGTGCGCCACTCGATCCTGATCGACGCCAGCGCCGATATCCTCCTGTTCGGCAACGCCGAGCGTGCCGTGGTCGAGGTGGCGCAACGGCTGTCCAACGGCGAGAAGATCGAATCGATCACCGACGTGCGTGGCACGGCCTTCGTGCGGCGGGACACCCCTGACGGCTGGTTCGAAATCGACTCTACCCGTATCGATCGTCCGGGGCGTGTCGACAAGATCATCAACCCGTACGTCAACACCCAGGACACCCAGGCCTGCGCCATCGAACAAGCCAAGGGCGACCAGGAAGACCCGAACGAAGCCAAGGTGGTGCAGATCCTCGACAGCCCGCGCGTGACGCGTGAGAAGTCGGTGATTCGCCTGCCGTCGTTCGAAAAGGTGCGTAACGACCCGGTCCTGTATGCGCACGCTAACCGTGTGCTGCACCTGGAGACCAACCCAGGCAACGCCCGCGCCTTGGTGCAGAAACATGGCGAGGTGGACGTGTGGTTCAACCCACCGCCCATTCCCATGAGCACCGAGGAAATGGACTACGTGTTCGGCATGCCCTATGCGCGCGTACCGCACCCGGCCTATGGCAAGGAGCGCATCCCGGCCTATGAGATGATCCGCTTCTCGGTCAACATCATGCGCGGCTGCTTCGGCGGCTGTACGTTCTGCTCGATCACCGAGCACGAAGGGCGCATCATTCAGAACCGCTCGCACGAATCGATCCTCAACGAGATCGAGGAGATGCGCGACAAAGTGCCCGGCTTCACTGGCGTGGTATCGGACCTCGGCGGCCCCACCGCCAACATGTACCGTATCGCCTGCAAGAGCCCGGAAATCGAGAAGCATTGCCGCAAGCCTTCGTGCGTGTTCCCGGGCATCTGCGAGAACCTGAACACCGACCACAGCTCGTTGATCGAGCTGTATCGCAAGGCCCGTGCGCTGCCAGGCGTGAAGAAAATCCTCATCGCCTCGGGCCTGCGCTACGACTTGGCGGTGGAATCGCCGGAGTACGTCAAGGAGCTGGTAACCCACCACGTGGGCGGCTACCTCAAGATCGCCCCCGAGCACACCGAGCGTGGCCCGCTGGACAAGATGATGAAGCCGGGCATTGGCAGCTATGACCGCTTCAAGCGCATGTTCGAGAAGTTCTCCAAGGAGGCAGGCAAGGAGCAGTACCTGATCCCGTACTTCATCGCGGCGCACCCCGGCACCACCGACGAAGACATGATGAACCTGGCCTTGTGGCTCAAGGGCAACGGTTTCCGTGCCGACCAGGTGCAGGCGTTCTACCCCTCGCCGATGGCGTCGGCCACCGCCATGTACCACTCGGGCAAGAACCCGTTGCGCAAGGTGACCTACAAGAGCGAGGGCGTGGACATCGTCAAGAGCGACGAGCAGCGTCGCTTGCACAAGGCGTTCTTGCGTTACCACGACCCCAAGGGCTGGCCAATGCTGCGCGAGGCGCTGCAGCGCATGGGGCGTGCCGACCTGATCGGGCCAGGCAAGCATCAGCTGATCCCGTTGCACCAGCCGCAATCCGATACCTACCAGAGCGCCCGGCGCAAGAACTCGACGCCAGCCGGTAGCCACAAGGTGGGCAAGGATCAGAAGATCCTGACCCAGCATTCCGGCCTGCCGCCGCGCGCCAGCGATGGCAGCAAGCCATGGGACAAGCGCGAGAAGGCCAAGGCGGAGGCGTTCGCCCGCAACCAGCAAGCGGCCAAGGAGCGCAAGGAGTCGGCCAAGGGTGGCAAAGGCGGGAAAAAGCCGCGTCAGCCAGTCATTCCACGCTGAAACCCCGGGCCGCCTGGCGGCCCCTCCTTCAGCGACTACCGGTTACTCGATCACTGCACATCGACATCATTCCGGGCATCACTCGGGGCGCGAGAACTCGCAGATCGCGCCTGTGGCAGCGTGGGCATAGGCAGCGAGCAGGCTGTTCAAGAAACTGGACATGGGCATTTGGTACTGCTCCTAAATGAGAGGTTGTCCCATCGTCTATTAAAAGGGCATGATGTGCCCTTAGATTGGTTGTATACAATCCATTGAACAATTCAACTGGCTGGCCCATTGACATCCCCTTGACGCACGTCACCCAGGGGCTGGACGGTTTCAGGCAGTCTCGCTGTTGATAAAACCCTGCCAAGGAGATTCACGATGTTTGCGAAAGCTGTAGCGGTATCCCTGCTGACCCTCGCCAGCGCCTCTGTCTTCGCAGCCGAGTGCTCGGTAACTGTCGATTCGACTGACCAGATGTCCTTCAGCACCAAGGAAATCACGGTCGACAAGAGCTGTAAGGAATTCACCGTCAAACTCACTCACTCCGGCAGCCTGCCGAAGAACGTCATGGGCCATAACCTGGTTATCAGCAAGACGGCCGACATGCAGGGCATTGCCACCGAAGGCATGAGCCAGGGTCTGGAAAAGGACTACATCAAGGCCGACAACGCCGCCATCATCGCCCATACCAAGATGATCGGCGCGCCAGAGAAGGAAACCGAAGTGACGTTCGACGCCACCAAGCTTGCAGCAGACGGCGACTACAGCTTCTTCTGCACCTTCCCAGGCCATATCTCGATGATGAAGGGCAAAGTCGTGGTCAAGTGATTTGACCGCGCGCTAGAACACGAACTGGGGCCGCAACGCGGCCCCAGTTGCGTATTCAAGGGGCGAACGGCAGTTCGCGCTTGTGCTGGGTCTTGCGGTAATTGGCAACGATGACATCGAAAGCGGCTTGATCGATTTCCTGGCCATGCAGGAATGCATCGATTTGCTGGTAGGTGACCCCATGCGCTGCTTCGTCTGGCTTGCCCGGGTCGAGGTCTTCGAGGTCAGCGGTAGGCACTTTCTCCACCAGTGACTCCGGCGCTCCAAAATGCCGCGCGATGGCGCGTACCTGATGCTTGACCAGGCCACTGAGCGGCGCCAGGTCGCAGGCGCCGTCGCCGAACTTGGTATAAAAGCCCATGACCGCTTCGGCCGCATGGTCGGTGCCGATCACCAGACCTGCGCGCGCGCCTGCGATGGTGTACTGGGCAACCATGCGCATCCTGGCTTTGATGTTACCCACCACGAAATCCACAAGCGTGGGCGAGCCGTTTTTCAACGCCTGCGTTTCGCCTGCCAGTGCCTTGACGGCCGGCGCGATGTCGATGGTATGCGTCTCGTCCGGCTTGATGACCTCCAGGCACGCCTGTGCATCATGCTCATCGTGCTGGACATGATAGGGCAGGCGCACGGCGATGAAGGTGTAGCCCTTGTCACCGGTTTCTTCACGCAACTCGTTGATCGCGCGCTGGGCGAGCAGGGCTGCGGTAAGCGAATCGACGCCGCCGCTGATGCCCAGTATCAGGGTCTTGAGCCTTGCATTGGCCAGGCAGTCCTTGATGAACGCTACCCGCCGGGTCACTTCGGCCTCGAGGGCGGCAGCGTCGGCGAACGGCGGTTGTACCTTGAGTGCCTGGGCAATCTCTTGCTGAACCGCTTGCATGGGGTTACTCCTTGCTGGGAACTTTGAAAACGTGACGTAGGTAAGTGACGAAGTTTTCGTCACGACACTGGGTCTTGGCCGCTTCGTCTGAAATCTTGGCCACCGGTGCGCCGTTGCAATCGGTCATCTTCAGCACGATGCTCATTGGCGTTACGCCCGGAATGTCGCAGGTCAGGTTGGTGCCGATACCGAAGCTTACGTTGATGCGACCACGCAGGGCACGGAAGATTTCCAGCGCCCGTGGCAGGTTCAGCCCATCGGAAAACACGAGCGTCTTGGTCATCGGATCGATGCCCAGGTGCTGATAGTGAGCAATGGCTTTTTCGGCCCAGAGCACAGGGTCGCCGGAGTCGTGGCGCAGCCCATCGAAGAGCTTGGCGAAGTACAGGTCGAAATCGCCCAGGAAAGCATCCATGGTCACGCAGTCGGTCAAGGCGATGCCCAGCAACCCTCGGTATTCACGCACCCAGCAATCGAGCGCGGCGATCTGGCTGTCGATCAACCGCGGGCCCAGCTGTTGGTGGGCCATGATCCATTCATGAGCCATGGTGCCCAGCGGCTTGATGTCGAGCTTCCAGGCCAGGTCCACGTTGCTGGTCCCGACGAAGCGGGCCGGGAAGTCATCGCGCAACACGCGCACCACGTCCTCCTGCACGCGGCTGGAGAAACGCCGGCGGGTACCAAAGTCAGCGACCTGCATTTCGGCCAGTTCATCGGTGCTGGCGTTGGCGCGCAGCCAATCGAATTTACGGTAAAGCTGATCCCGGGCAGCGGCCAGGCGCATGTGCGGGTGCAGCGAACGGTTGCGCACCTCGCTGATGATGGCGAGCAGAGGCACTTCGAACAGGATCACATGCAGCCACGGCCCCTTGAGGCGCAGCACCAGCTGACCGTCGTCGATACCCAGGTGCACGTAGCGCAGGTTGAAGCGGAACAACCTTAGAAAGCGCAGGAAATCGGGCTTGAGAAAGCTGATGCGCTCCAGGAAGGCGAGTTGGCCGTTATCCAGCGTCAGTTCGGCAAGCTGTTCGAGTTGCTGGCGAATGTCGTGCAGGTAGGGACGCAGGTCCTCGCCATTGCGGCAGCGAAACTCCCATTCGACATCGGCGTCAGGGTAGTTGTGGAGCACGCCCTGCATCATGGTGAGCTTGTAAAAATCGGTGTCGAGCAGGTTATGCACGATGCGCTCGGCGAATGCGCTCTCGCTCATCAGGGTGGCTCCAGAAACGGCAATAGGCGGTCATTGTGCCAGTCTTTGACATGCCGATGTGATTGTGACGCCGACCCTGCGGCGAAGCAGCGCGAAACCTTTCAGAAGAATCTGAATACGGTGTCGTACCGGCCAAACCGGACGGCGTTACGTTGCGTGTCGAGTGTAGTTACGGTGCGGGCTGTAGCAGTCACGCACCAGCGGTGTGCAGTTCGGTGACGTTAATTGTTACAGGTCGGTTGCCCATTGGCCTGTGCGCCAGTTGCAACACCCTGACGGTGCGGTTGCCCTGCGCCGCGATAATCGGTGCTACCAGAGGTGGGATAGACGGTTGCACGCTCAATAAAGAAACGGGCAGCGCCCGCCCGCCACGATATGCACGGTGGGGTTTGAAGATGATGCGAATCTAATGGCACGGCCCTTGCTCAGAGCACAGGGCTGAGTCGTTGTAGTGCCAATCAAAAAAACTCTAGGAGCACCACCTCATGTCGCAGACGTTTTACAAGAAAGGTTTCCTGGCCCTGGCCGTTGCCGCGGCGCTGGGTGTTTCTTCGTATGTACAGGCCGACGTCAAGATCGGTGTCGCAGGCCCGATGACCGGCGCCAACGCAGCGTTTGGCGAGCAATACATGAAAGGTGCGCAGGCAGCGGCTGACAAGATCAACGCAGCCGGTGGGGTCAATGGCGAGAAGATCGTGCTGGTCAAAGGCGACGACGCCTGCGAACCCAAGCAGGCCGTGTCTGTGGCGAACCGGCTGGTTGACCAGGACAAGGTCATTGGCGTGGTAGGGCATTTCTGCTCCTCCAATACCATTCCGGCATCCGAGGTGTACGACGAAGCAGGCGTCATCGCCATCACGCCAGGCTCGACCAACCCGCAGGTCACCGAGCGCGGCCTGTCGGCCATGTTCCGCATGTGCGGGCGTGACGACCAGCAGGGCGTCGTCGCCGGCAACTATATCGTCGATGTACTCAAGGGCCAGAAAGTGGCCGTATTGCACGACAAGGACACCTACGGCCAGGGGTTGGCCGATGCGACCAAGGCACAACTGGAAAAACGCGGCGTCAAGCCCGTGCTGTACGAGGGCCTGACCCGAGGCGAGAAAGACTTCAGCGCCATCGTCACCAAGATCCGCTCCACCGGCGCCGACGTGGTCTATTTCGGTGGCCTGCACCCGGAGGCCGGCCCCCTGGTACGTCAGCTGCGCGAGCAAGGGCTCAAGGACGTGAGGTTCATGTCCGACGACGGCATCGTCACCGACGAACTGGTGTCCACGGCAGGCGGGGCGCAGTACGTCGATGGCGTCTACATGACCTTTGGCGCCGACCCGCGTCAATTGCCGGACAGCAAGGCGGTGGTCGAGGAATTCCGTAAAGGCGGCACCGAGCCCGAAGGCTACACCCTCTACGCCTATGCCTCGTTGCAGGCACTGGCGGCCGCGTTCAACGGCGCCAAGTCCAACAAGGGCGAAGACGCGGCCAAGTGGTTGAAGGCCAACCCTGTGCAGACGGTAATGGGTGAGAAGAAGTGGGACAGCAAGGGTGACCTGACGGTGTCGGACTATGTGGTCTACCAGTGGGACAAGGACGGCAAGTACCACCAGCTGGAAAAACAACAATAACAACGGCTCCAGGCCCCGGGCGCAAGCTCCGGGGCCGGGCCCCGCGGTACCCGTCTTTATCCGAAGATCAGCACAGTGCTGCAGCGCCATGGCTGCCTGGTACCGGGCCCTGCGTGGGCAGCACCGGTGCGATCTCGATCAGGTGAGATTGCGTTATGGATGGTATTTTCCTGCAGCAACTGGTCAACGGCCTGACCCTCGGGTCGGTCTACGGCCTGATCGCCATCGGCTACACAATGGTCTATGGCATCATCGGCATGATCAACTTCGCGCACGGCGAGGTGTATATGATTTCCGCCTACCTGGCGGCGATCAGCCTGGCATTGCTGGCCTATTTCGGCGTCGAATCCTTCCCCCTGCTGATGTTGGGCACCTTGTTGTTCACCATTGTGGTGACCGGGGTATACGGCTTCACCATCGAGCGCATCGCTTACAAACCCTTGCGCAACTCCACCCGCCTGGCGCCGCTCATCAGCGCCATCGGCATTTCCCTGATCCTGCAGAACTACGCGCAGATCAGCCAAGGTGCGCGGCAACAGGGGGTACCTACCCTGCTTGAAGGCGCCTGGCGCGTCGAGGTGGGCAGCGGTTTCGTGCAACTGACCTACACCAAGATCTTTATCCTGGTGGCGGCCTTCGTTGGCATGGGCCTGCTGACCTACGTGATCAAGTACACCAAGCTCGGGCGCATGTGCCGCGCGACCCAGCAGGACCGCAAGATGGCGTCGATCCTGGGCATCAACACCGACCGGGTAATTTCCTACGTGTTCGTCATCGGTGCCGTGATGGCGGCGCTGGCCGGCGTACTGATCACCATGAACTACGGCACCTTCGACTTCTATGCCGGCTTCATCATCGGCATCAAGGCCTTCACCGCTGCAGTGCTCGGTGGCATCGGCTCACTGCCTGGCGCCATGCTCGGCGGCATCATCCTCGGCATCTCCGAATCGCTGTTCTCCGGGCTGATCAACTCGGACTACAAGGACGTATTCAGCTTCTCGCTGCTGGTGCTGATCCTTATCTTCCGCCCCCAAGGCCTGCTGGGTCGCCCACTCGTGGCTAAGGTGTGACCATGTCCGTTGCCAAATCCGTATCCGTTCCCCAAAAGACAGGTTTCGATCTCAAGCGCAGCGTAGTGGAAACCCTGGTTGCAGGGCTGCTGGCGCTCATCGTGTTCGGCCCGGTCGTCGGTGTGGTGCTCGACGGCTACAGCTTCAACGCCGAACCGCGGCGTGTGGCGTGGCTGGTCGGCGGCGTGATGCTCGGGCGCTTCCTGCTCAGCCTTTACCTGCAAACCGCTGCCGGTCGGCGCATGCTGCAAGGCTTCGACAATGGCGGTTCAGGCGTGCATGTGAACCCGCCGGACTACAAGTCGCGGCTGCGCTACATCATTCCTGCGCTCATCGTGATCGCCATCGTCTTCCCGATCTTTGCCAACAAGTACCTGCTGACGGTGGTGATCCTCGGGCTGATCTATGTGCTGCTTGGTCTCGGCCTGAATATCGTGGTTGGCCTGGCCGGGCTGCTGGACCTGGGTTATGTCGCGTTCTATGCCATCGGTGCCTATGGCCTGGCGCTGGGCTACCAGTACCTGGGGCTTGGCTTCTGGAGCGTGCTGCCCCTGGCGGCCATTGCCGCAGCGCTGGCCGGGTGCATCCTGGGCTTTCCAGTGTTGCGCATGCACGGTGATTACCTGGCCATCGTCACCCTGGGTTTTGGCGAAATCATTCGCCTGGTGCTCAACAACTGGCTGTCGTTCACCGGTGGGCCGAATGGCATGCCGGCCCCGGCGCCGACGTTCCTCGGCCTGGAGTTCGGTCGGCGGGCCAAGGACGGGGGCGTGCCCATCCACGAGTTCATGGGTATCGATTACAACCCCAATCTCAAGTTCGTGTTCATCTACGCGGTGCTGTTTTTGGTGGTGCTGGCCGTGCTGTACATCAAGCACAGGCTGACACGCATGCCGGTAGGTCGAGCATGGGAGGCCCTGCGCGAAGACGAGATCGCCTGCCGCTCCATGGGGCTCAATCATGTGCTGGTCAAGCTCTCGGCGTTTACCCTGGGCGCCTCGACTGCGGGGCTGGCGGGGGTGTTCTTCGCCACCTACCAAGGCTTCGTCAACCCGTCCTCGTTCACCTTCTTCGAGTCAGCGCTGATCCTGGCCATCGTCGTACTGGGCGGCATGGGCTCGACGGTCGGCGTGGTGATTGCCGCGTTCGTGCTCACCGTTGCGCCAGAACTGCTGCGCAGCTTCTCCGAGTATCGGGTACTGCTGTTTGGGGTGCTGATGGTGCTGATGATGATCTGGCGACCGCGCGGGCTGATCCGCATCAGCCGGTCCGGTGTGACCCCGCGTAAAGGAGTGGCGCCATGAGCGACGACATCATTCTTTCGGTAGACCACCTGATGATGCAGTTCGGTGGCATCAAGGCGCTCAGCGATGTGAGCCTGAAAGTCAGGCGCAATCAGATCTTCGCCCTGATCGGCCCCAATGGCGCAGGCAAGACCACGGTGTTCAACTGCCTGACCGGCTTCTACAAGCCCAGCGGCGGACGAATCGAGCTCAATGCACGGGGTAGCCATACCAACGTCATTCAGTTGCTGGGCGAGCGCTTCCAGGCGGCGGACTTCGTCTCGCCATCACGGTTCGCCAGCCGGCTGTACTACAAGATGTTCGGCGGCACCCACCTGGTCAACCGGGCCGGTCTGGCCCGGACGTTCCAGAACATCCGGCTATTCAAGGAGATGTCTGTCGTCGAGAACCTGCTGGTGGCCCAACACATGTGGGTCAACCGCAACCTGTTGGCTGGCGTGCTCAACACCAAGGGGTATCGCAAGGCCGAGAGCGACGCGCTGGACCATGCCTTCTACTGGCTGGAGGTGGTGGACCTGGTCGACTGCGCCAATCGCCTGGCCGGCGAACTGTCCTACGGCCAGCAGCGACGCCTGGAAATCGCCCGTGCCATGTGCACCCGCCCCAAGGTGATCTGCCTGGACGAACCTGCCGCGGGCTTGAACCCTCAGGAGACCGAAGCGTTGAGCCGCATGGTGCGGGTCCTGCGCGACGAGCATGACATCACCGTGGTGCTGATCGAGCATGACATGGGCATGGTCATGAGCATTTCCGACCACATCGTCGTGCTGGACCACGGCAACGTGATCGCCGAGGGCGCGCCTCAGGATATCCGCAACAACCCGACAGTGATCGCTGCCTATCTGGGTGCCGACGAAGAGGAGCTGATATGACTGCACCCATTCTGGAATTGAAGGACCTGGATGTGTTCTACGGCCCCATCCAGGCCCTGAAGCAGGTGTCCATGCACATCGACGAAGGTGAGACGGTGAGCCTGATCGGTGCCAACGGGGCGGGCAAGTCCACCTTGTTGATGTCCATTTTCGGGCAGCCCCGCGCCGCTTCCGGCCAGATCATCTACCGGGGCACCGACATCACCCGCAAGTCCTCGCACTACATTGCCGCCAACGGCATCGCCCAGTCGCCGGAAGGGCGGCGGGTGTTCCCGGACATGAGTGTCGAAGAAAACCTGATGATGGGCACCATCCCCATCGGCGACAAGCATGCCGACGAGGACATGCAGCGGATGTATACGTTGTTTCCACGTTTGAAGGAGCGACGCAATCAGCGCGCCATGACCATGTCGGGGGGCGAGCAGCAGATGCTGGCCATCGCCCGCGCCTTGATGAGCCGGCCTCGGCTGCTGCTTCTGGATGAGCCTTCGCTCGGGCTGGCGCCCATCGTCGTCAAACAAATCTTCGCCACCCTGCGCGAGCTGGCCAAGACGGGCATGACCATCTTTCTGGTCGAGCAGAACGCCAACCACGCGTTGAAGCTGTCGGACCGGGCTTACGTGATGGTCAACGGGCAGATACGCATGACGGGTACGGGCCAGGAGTTGCTGGTCAATGAAGAGGTGCGCAGCGCTTACTTGGGCGGGCACTGAGCCCTGATGGTGTTCCAGCCCTGAGTCAATCGGGGCTGGTCAACGCTTCAAGGGACTGGCCTGCACGTTTCACCAGGCGGTGCCTGGTGTGGACAACTGCCACGGCCTCGGGCTTATGCACAGGCTCGAAGCGACTGGCCAACCTTTGTTACCCACAGCCTGATTTAGTCCACCGTTCGTGTGGAGGTGCCTGTGGAAAACATGGTGGCATCTTTCTCCAAGACAAGGAATTCAGGGGCTCCATAGACTTGATCGTTTTTTGATCAGGATCTAGCTGCATGACGATATCGCTACCTGACTAGTACTTTTCAAGGGTGATGTCATAAACCCGTACGCCTGTGGATAAGGTTGTGGAAAAGCGTTGGACAGACGTCTGGATGCGGCATGGGATAAAGGAATTGGCGCGGTTGAAAAAGGCAGGCGCGACCGTGTAATGCTGAAAGGGTTCCGCCTGGTGCCGCAGTTGCCCCCAATTGGCGGGGAAAGGCTTGTGGATAAGGTGCTCATAGGTGGCTGTAGCCCAGTGTATATGCGGCCTTCAGTGTGTTGATCAAAAAACGATCAGTGCGCGTGACGACTTGCCCGGCGCATCGGGCACGGGCATGCTGCGGTTTCACCCAGGATCTCTTACGTGAGGAACACTGCATGACTTCGACCGTCTTCATCACAGGCGCCACGTCCGGCTTTGGCGAGGCCACTGCCCGCCGGTTTGCCGAGGCGGGCTGGAAGCTGGTGCTCACGGGGCGCCGCAAGGACCGCCTGGATGCCTTGTGTGCCGAATTGTCTGCGCAAACCGAAGTTCATGGCCTGGTGCTGGATGTGCGTGATCGCCAGGCGATGGAACAGGCCATCGCCACGTTGCCAGCGGGCTTCGACACGCTCCGCGCACTGGTCAACAACGCCGGGTTGGCGCTGGGGGTGGACGCTGCACAGCACTGCAGCCTCGACGACTGGGAAACCATGGTCGACACCAACATCAAGGGGCTGATCTACACCACGCGCTTGCTGCTGCCCCGCTTGATCGCCCACGGGCGGGGGGCATCCATTCTGAACGTGGGGTCGGTGGCGGGTAATTACCCCTATCCGGGCAGTAACGTTTATGGCGGTACCAAGGCGTTCGTGGGTCAGTTCTCGTTGAGCCTGCGCTGCGATTTGCGCGGTACTGGCGTGCGGGTGAGCAACATCGAGCCTGGCTTGTGCGAGAGCGAGTTCTCGCTGGTTCGGTTTGGCGGTGATCAGGCCAAGTACGATGCTACCTACGCGGGGGCCGAGCCGATCCAGCCGCAGGACATTGCCGAGACCATTTTCTGGATACTCAACCAGCCGGCGCATATCAACATCAATAGCCTGGAGTTGATGCCGGTTAGCCAGGACTGGGCTGGGTTCTCTATTGATCGCTCGGCGAAGGGGTAATTTGGGTTTTTGACCGGTGGGTATGACTGAGTTCTTCTCCACGGGCGAACCCCCGGCGAAACCCTGCCGCATTCGGAAGGGCTATTCGCGAACCTGAATGACCGTTGCCGTTGCCGTTGCCGTTGCCGTTGCCGTTGCTGTTGCTTTGGCTTTTGCTTCTAAGCGCGCGGTAGTCCAGGCGGCGCAGATCGCGACTTCAGGAGGCCGAGCGCAGGGCTTGCGGAGGGAGGTGACGGGCATGGATGCCCGTCAAGCGCTGGGCCCCAGGATGGGGCCTGCAGCGCGGTCCTCCCGGGAGCAAGCCCGGAGCGAGGGGACCCCGGAGCGTAGCGTAGGGGCCGGATGATAGGAGCAGGCGGTTTTTGCTTACTTTTTGACAAGACAAAAAGTGAGCCGCCGTAAGGGCGGAAGGGTGACTGTGCGCCACCCGCGCCAATGAA
>NZ_OCMQ01000004.1:0-114621 GCF_900230165.1 Pseudomonas sp. URMO17WK12:I9
ACTGCTTGGGTTTTTAAGAAACCCTAAACTTGGCTCAGCAATCTCAAATGACTATGTGATTTCTCGCATGGTCACTTGTGATGCTGATAATCTTTCTGACTATCAGTCCGTACTCACAAGCACCCACACGAATTGCTTGATTCGATTTGTTAAAGAGCGTTTGGCTAAGAGTGTTTCGTCTCAACCGAGGCGCGCATTCTACGCTTTCCTCACTGCCTGTCAAGCGTTTATTTTGAAGTTTTCTGAAGCGCCTTACTCGAAGACTTGAAACTTCAACCGCTGACCGACTTCCCCGCTGCGTTACTCGCTGCGAGGTGGCGAATAATACGCGCTTTGAATCTGGAGTCAACCCTTTGATTTAAAAACTTTTGCGCTCGCAGCGCCCCACTCCCCGCAACTTAATGAGGCTGCAGTGAATCTGTAGATAAACCCACCACGGAGCGTAGCGGTAATGAGCGAGGCGCAAAGCGAGAAAACCCCGGGCCTGTCGGCAGACGAACAACAGGAGGTCAGTTCCAACCAGCCGCCGCGTGCGGCGGTGTTGCACGAGACCATTCGCTTGCAGGGCGATCAGGAACTGGAACGTACATTGGCTGCGCTCTGGTGGTCAGCCCTTGCCGCAGGTTTGTCCATGGGGCTGTCACTGATGGCCATGGGTCTTCTGTACTCGCGTCTGCCGGACGGCGAGAGCGCGCAGGTCATCGCCAGTATCGGCTACAGCGCCGGCTTCCTGGCCGTCATCATCGCGCGGCAGCAATTGTTCACCGAGAACACCCTGACCGCTGTCCTACCAGTGATGACGACGCCAACGCTGGGCAACTTCGGTCGCTTGCTGCGCCTCTGGGGCGTGGTCCTGGCCGGCAACCTGGCCGGTACTCTATTGGTGGCCTGGGTAATGCTCGAACTGCCGATCTTTGATACCAAGACAGATATCGCGTTTCTGGAGGTGGGCCGTAAGGTGATGGAAAACGACGTCAGCCAGATGTTTGCCAAAGGCATCGTGTCCGGCTGGATGATCGCCACCATGGTCTGGATGATCCCCTCCATGGAGCACGCCAAGATCTGGATCATCCTAGTCATCACCTACCTCATGGCATTGGGCGACTTCACCCACATCGTGGTGGGGTCGGTAGAGGTCTCGTATCTGGTCTGGGCGGGTGAAGAAACCTGGAGCAACTTCTTGCTGCACTTTGCCCTGCCTACGCTGGCCGGCAACATCATCGGCGGCAGTCTCATCTTTGGTCTGATCAGCCATGCACAGGTGCGCAGCGACAGCGGCAAATCGCCGTCCCAGTTACTCAAAGATGAACAGCCCTCGCGAAAGCACCAGGACGATCAGCAAAAGTGAAACGTTGCCTTTAAGGCGTGCGAGTAACATCCCCTCTTCTTCTATAAGGAAGCTGGGCCGAGGCGTTGCGACAACGCTGCCCAGCTTTGCCCTCTTCTTCCACAGCCCAGTCAGGCATACTCGCCCCACTGCTCGCATCACCCGTAATTTGGCTTGCAAGGCCATGTCTCGTGCGCCTGCCATGGCCCAGAATACTCGCGCACGTCAAGCGATAAGCGCCCCGATAGAGATCACACCCATGGACACACGCACCGGCAAAGGCCTTTCGTTTGCCAAACGGATTTATCTGCCTCGGGTACTGGGCAAGGGTGTGGGGCTTTTCGCGGTAATGGCTGCGGTGGAACCCCTGTCTCCCCCCGCTTGGGTTTGGGCATTCATGCTTTTCAACGGCTTGCTGTGGCCACACTTGGCCTATCAGTGGGCGGCCCGGTCCAAAGCGCCCTACCAGGCCGAGCAGCGCAACTTTTTCCTTGATTCGCTGATGGGTGGGTTCTGGGCCGGTGCCATGCAGTTCAACCCGCTGCCGACGGTTACCGTCCTGTCGATGGTCACCATGAACAACGTCGCAGCCGGCGGCAAGGGGTTGGCTATTCGCGCAGGGATGGCGCAATTGGCAGGCATGCTTGCGGCTTGCGCCCTGCTGGGGCCGGGATTTCAACCCAATGCCACCGCCTTTCAGGTCTACGCCTGCCTGCCGATGCTGACGCTGTATCCAGCGGCGCTTGGGTGGGTGTGCTATCGACTGGCGATCAAGCTGGCCGAACACAAACGTCGGCTCAACACCCTCAGCCTGACCGATAGCCTGACTGGGCTACTCAACCATGGCGCCTGGAAAGACCTCCTGGCAAGGCGTTTTAGCGGGTGCAGGAAACAGCGCGGTGAGGCTGTAGTCGCTCTGATCGACATCGACCATTTCAAGACCATCAATGACACTTTCGGCCATGTGGTCGGCGATCAGGTATTGCGCCAGGTCAGCATCGAGTTGCGCGGCGCCCTGCGCGAAGGCGACAAGGCCGGACGCTACGGGGGTGATGAGTTTTGCGTGATACTGCCCAGCACCACCGAAGCCCAGGCGTGTCAGGCCATGGAACGCCTGCGTGAGCGTGTGGCGAGCTACCGCGACCCGCAGACGCCTCAATTGCGCATCAGCTTGAGCATTGGCCTGTGCCCGTTCGACCCCTCCCTGGAGACTCCGGACGGCTGGTTACGCCAGGCGGACACCGCCTTGTATGTCGCCAAGCGCAATGGCCGGGATCGGGTCATGGTCACTCATCGGGCCAATGCCAGCGTGACGCCTTCTGCCGAATCCTCTGCCTTCATATCGCTGGCGCGATGACACCTGCCGGGTGCAAGTGTCGCTCGGCCACAATCTCAGGCAGGTCATGCCGGCGAAGGTAAGCCTTCAACGGCTCACTCACATTCAGCCGCTCATCCATGTGTTGCTCTATCAGCAAGCCCAGTCGCTCGCGACACAAGGCCATGCGATGCCCCTGCTCAGGTCGCCATACGAACTCGTTGCACGGGATGATGCTGTCGTCGGCGATATCCATACCGAAGGCATCCTCGGAGAAACGCACGATATAGATGCCACGTTTACCGTGAAAGCCCACGAAGCCCTTGAGCTGCTCGGCCGCCTTGCAGATATCCTGGGATGTAATGGTCATGCCCCACCTCATGGTCAATGGAACGCGCTGCGCAGCCGTCACACGGGAACGCTTGCCACTGCAGGCCACGCCCGTGCCCAACGGGCCACGTCGCCGGAACAGATGCCAGGCAAAAAAATGGGCGACCGAAGTCGCCCTAAATGCCTTGCGTGCTCATGAATCAGGAAGGTCAAGGGCGCTTGCGCTTGCTCGAGTCTTTCCAGATGAAAATGCCTAGACCGGCGAAGAAAGCCACCATCAACCCCACCGTTACCACCCCTGCGATAACCACGTTGTCGAAGAACATGCCGACCTCTCCATTTGTTCGCCGTTGTCCGATGGGGAAACAGTAACCAATGTCGGGCGCAAGGAAATTGACCAGGGTCAATGACGCCCGGGGACGGGCGCACGGGGCGGGCGCAGGGTTGACCTGCGTCAAGCGTCAGCGCTTCTTGGGCTTGCGCTTGGACTTCTTCTTGGCAGCGTTCAAGGGCAATGCCTGTTCGAACGCATCGCGCATCTCGTTCAGGCGCTTTTCCTTGATGTCATGCACGCGGCGGGCACGTTCGGCATCGAAATCAATGAGATTGTCTTGGCTCATACTGGGCTCTACACGCTACGGATGCTGCATGATGGGGCTAGAACCAGACACTTGCCAGCCCTGCTTCATACCTCGATGTCCACCAGCAGCCCCTGACGCACGGGCTCGCCCATCAGCGGCACCACTGGCACGGTATTGTCGGCGTTGACCTCATGGCCTGGCAACGCATCGAACCGTTCATCAATACCTTTGCCTTTACCCTGGCGTTGCTGCTGCCGGCGCTGCTCCTCGCGCAGCAGCAACTGCTGTTCCTGCGGGTCACGCTGGCGCTTGAGGTCGATCGCACTTTCACCGGACGCAGGCTGCGCCGGCACTACCGGCTTTATATCCGGGGTCGGTTTGACCGGGTCCTGCTGCGAGGTGACCGGGGCAGCGCTGAGCGGAATGATCGGTGGCAGCATGGCGTTCTCCTGTACCCCTGTATCGGCAACCACACAGCTGCCTTGAAGTCATGGACAACATTCAGCCCGGTTCGTCCTGCGCCTCGTCCTGGTCCTGCAAGGCAGTTTCGCTCCAGGGACGCTGGTAGACCTGCTGCCACACTGCATCCATATGGCTCGAACCCAGGCCGGGGCAGCCTTGAGCGAGGCACTGTCCTGGCGCTCGCCGCCGATCGGGTCTTCGCCTGCCGGGGTGATCAGCGACTGACCCGTGATGCTGTAGACCGTTTGCCCGTCACGCATCTCGATGGCGATGTCATGGGGCTCGACACCTCCTCCGCAGAAGGCATGACTGACCACCGTCACCTCGGCCTCACCGTTCTGATCGAGGTCGGCCACGCCGCTGACATCGGTGTAGAAATCCACGTCCAGATCCAGGCCCGGACACGTGGTTTGCTGATCGATCTGCCAGCGCGCCTGGAAAGCTTCTTGCGCTTTGCGGCGGCCGTACAAGGTTGCCTTGAGCACGACCTTGTCCACTTCCTGTTCACTTTCCGGGTCGCTGGCCTGGCCATCGACACGGCTCAAGACCAACAGGCCTTCGCCGTTCCTGTCACGGTAGTGCACGCTCTTGAGCGGTGCCTGCACACCCAGCACCTCCAACTGCTCCATGGGGATGGGCGGCAAGGTTTCGAAGGTCTTGGGCTCGCAGCCTGCCAGGAGCAGACCGCCGGCCGTAAGGCTCAAGACAACGCAAAGGGGCTTGGCAGGCATGGGATGCAGAACCCTCGTCGGCACGGCATGAAACGACGAAACGGCTAGACTGATGCACCGGCCGATACCGTTCGGCACCCTCAGGTGCACTCGGCACTTTGGTCTGCCCGGCCGATCCGTTAACATAATCGGCTTTTTCATCGCGGGAGTGCAGGCAGTATGGCGCAGCAGTATCAACCGGGGCAACGCTGGATCAGCGACAGCGAGGCAGAGCTCGGCCTGGGTACCATCCTGGCGCAGGATGGCCGCCTCCTGACCGTCCTCTACCCGGCCACTGGCGATACCCGCCAATATTCCCTGCGCAATGCGCCGCTGACACGCGTGCGCTTCTCGCCAGGTGATCAGATCACGCACTTCGAAGGCTGGAAGCTGACCGTGCGCGAAGTCGAGGACATCGACGGCTTGATGGTCTATCACGGGCTCGACGGGCAGAATCAGCCCCGCACGATGCCAGAGACCCAGCTGTCGAACTTCATCCAGTTCCGCCTGGCCAGCGACCGCCTGTTCGCCGGCCAGATCGACCCGCTGTCGTGGTTCAGCCTGCGCTACAACACCCTTCAGCACACCAGCAAGCAGATGCAGTCCACGCTGTGGGGCCTGGGCGGCTGCCGCGCCCAGCCCATCGCTCACCAGTTGCACATCGCCCGCGAAGTGGCCGACCGCAGCGCACCTCGCGTACTGCTCGCCGACGAAGTGGGCCTGGGCAAGACCATCGAGGCAGGCCTGGTGATTCATCGCCAGCTGCTGACCGGCCGCGCCAGCCGGGTGCTGATCCTGGTGCCTGAGAACCTCCAGCATCAATGGCTGGTAGAGATGCGCCGGCGCTTCAACCTGCAGGTCGCCCTGTTCGATGCCGAGCGGTTTATCGAAAGCGATGCCAGCAACCCCTTCGAGGATGCCCAGCTTGCGCTGGTCGCGCTGGAGTGGCTGGTCGACGACGAGAAGGCCCAGGATGCGCTGTTCGCGGCAGGCTGGGACCTGATGGTGGTCGATGAAGCGCACCACCTGGTCTGGCACGAGGAACACGCCAGTGCCGAATATGCGCTGGTCGAACAGCTGGCCCAGGTCATTCCCGGCGTGTTGCTGCTCACCGCAACCCCTGAGCAACTGGGCCAGGACAGCCATTTCGCGCGGCTGCGCCTGCTCGATCCCAACCGTTTCCATGACCTGGCGGCCTTCCGCGCCGAAAGCGAGCACTACCGGCCGGTGGCCGAGGCGGTGCAGGAGCTGCTGGACGAGGGGCGCTTGTCGCCGAAGGCACACGCCACCATCCAGGGTTTCCTCGGGGCCGAGGGCGATGCACTGCTCGCTGCGGTCAACGACGGGGACAGCCAGGCCAGTGCCCGACTGATCCGCGAACTGCTCGATCGTCATGGCACCGGGCGAGTGCTGTTCCGCAACACCCGTGCCGCCATCCAGGGGTTCCCTGAGCGTCAGTTGCACCCTCACTCACTGCCCAATCCGGAGCAATACGCCAGCTTGCCCGAGGGTGAACACGCCGAGCTCTACCCTGAGGTGGCGTTCCAGTCCCAGGCGGACCAGGCGCAAGAAGAGCGTTGGTGGCGCTTCGACCCGCGGGTCGACTGGCTGATCGACACCTTGAAAATGCTCAAGCGCACCAAGGTGCTGGTCATTTGCGCCCATGCCGAGACCGCCATGGACCTGGAAGACGCCCTGCGCGTGCGTTCCGGTATTCCGGCTTCTGTCTTCCACGAAGGCATGAGCATCCTGGAGCGCGACCGCGCGGCGGCTTACTTCGCCGACGAAGAATTCGGCGCCCAGGTGCTGATCTGTTCGGAAATCGGCAGTGAGGGGCGCAACTTCCAGTTCGCCCATCACCTGGTGATGTTCGACTTGCCTGCTCACCCCGACCTGCTCGAACAACGTATCGGGCGTCTGGACCGTATCGGCCAGAAGCACACCATCGAGTTGCACGTGCCGTACCTGCAAGGCACGCCGCAAGCGCACCTGTTCCAGTGGTACCACGAGGGGCTCAACGCGTTCCTGAACACCTGCCCCACCGGTAACGCCCTGCAGCACCAATTCGGCCCACGCCTGCTGGCACTGCTCGACAGCGATGACAGCAAGGCCTGGGATAGCCTGGTCAACGAAGCGAGAAGCGAACGTGAGCGGCTTGAAGCCGAACTGCATACCGGCCGTGACCGCTTGCTCGAACTCAATTCCGGCGGTGCTGGCGAAGGTGAAGCGCTGGTCGAGGCCATCCTCGAGCAGGACGATCAGTTCGCCCTGCCGATCTACATGGAAACCCTGTTCGATGCGTTCGGTATCGACAGTGAAGACCATTCGGAAAACGCACTGATCCTGAAGCCCAGCGAGAAGATGCTCGATGCCAGCTTCCCCCTGGGCGATGACGAAGGTGTGACCATCACCTACGACCGCGGCCAGGCGCTGTCGCGTGAAGACATGCAGTTCCTGACCTGGGAGCACCCGATGGTGCAAGGCGGCATGGACCTCGTGCTGTCCGGCTCGATGGGCAATACCGCCGTGGCACTGATCAAGAACAAGGCGCTCAAGCCTGGGACCGTGCTGCTGGAGCTGCTGTTCGTCAGCGAGGTGGTCGCGCCGCGCAGCTTGCAACTGGGCCGGTACCTGCCGCCCGCCGCCCTGCGCTGCCTGCTTGATGCCAACGGCAATGACCTGGCCTCGCGGGTCGCATTCGAGACCCTGAACGATCAGCTCGAGAGCGTGCCGCGTGCCAGTGCCAACAAGTTCGTCCAGGCCCAGCGTGACGTGCTTGCAAAGCGCATCGGCAGCGGCGAAGAAAAGATCGTCCCGCTCCACGAGCAACGGGTGGCCGACGCCCAACGTCGCCTGGCCGCCGAAGCCGACGAAGAGCTCGCACGCCTGGTGGCACTGCAAGCGGTCAACCCGAGCGTGAGGGACAGTGAAATCGACGCGTTGCGCAAGCAGCGCGAAGAGGGCCTGGCCATGTTGGCCAAAGCAGCACTGCGTCTTGAAGCGATACGGGTGCTGGTCGCAGGCTGACCCCGGCGAGCCTACCTGACCTGCAGCGGCCTCATCGTTTCTGGGATGAGGTCGCCCCTGGGCAGAACGTACCCACCACGCGCCGGGTCAGCACCTAGTCCTGGCGTTTGATTCGATACTGCTCGACCAACGTCGAAGGATCCTGGTCCAGGTAACCCTGACTGCCGTGCAACCGCATCAACTGGGCAGCCAGGCCCGTAAGCGGCGTCGCTGCGCCCTGTTCGCGTGAAAACTTCACGGCACCGTCCAGATCCTTGAGCAGGGTCCGCACGTGCCACTTGATGGGAGCGAAACGGCTCTCTGCCATCTGTGGGGCCAGTATCTGCAAAGGCTTGGAGTCGGCAAAGCCGCCTGCCAGGGCTTGGGCGATCAACCCGGCGTCCACCCCGGAACGCTCGGCCAGCGCGATGACCTCGGCGATGACCAGGGCGTTGCACGCCACGATCATCTGGTTGCAGGCCTTGGTCACCTGGCCTGCGCCAACGCCCCCCATGTGTGTCACCCGCTGGCCGAGCACCTCCAACACTGGGCGAGCACGCGCCAGGTCAGCCACCTCCCCGCCCACCATGATCGCCAGGGTACCTGCCTGCGCACCTGCCGTGCCGCCGGACACCGGGGCATCCAGCCACCCCATCCCACACAAGGCGCCCAGCTGGGCTGCCATTTCCCGGGTAGCGCCAGGCTCCAGGCTGGAAAAATCCACCAGCAGCTGGCCCTGCCGCCCGCCTGTGGCAACGCCCTGATCGCCAAATACCACGTCGCGCACCACGGCGGTATCGGCCAGGCACAGCAATACCATGTCTACCTGCTGCGCAAGCTCGGCAGGGCTCGCGGCCAGTCGCGCGCCTGCGTCAACCAGCGCCTGGCATTTTTCCGGGCTGCGGTTCCACACCCACAGCCCATAGCCGGCCGCCAGCAGGCGCTGGCACATCGGCAGGCCCATCAGACCGACACCAGCGAAACCTAGGGAGGGTAATGCGTTGCTCATCAGGAACTCCTGGCTGAAAAAGGGTGGCTGGGGCAATGCTGCGCTGCATGACTGCGGCGATGGCCACCTTTACGCATGCCGTAAACTGTTACCGCCACGCCGAATTGTTACTTACCTCTACCTCGATTGAGCAATCACAAGCACCCAAAAGAGGCGCCTGCGCGTTTTCGCGCACCAAAAACGCACAAGGCTGTCATTCACCGCCTGACTTGAATGACGATGAACGGCGACACGACTACCGCCCATATCTCTGGATCGCGGGTTTGCAGGTCACTGGCCTGTTCTGCCGTAACCGGGCCGACAGTGCCATCAGAGCGCCACTTATCGAAGAGGTCACTGCGGTTTTCGGCCATTGCCGTGGCCACGGTGATTAAATCCAGGGCGGGATCGACCCAAATCAGGTCACCCTTTGCCCAGAACCTTTCCAAGGCTTTCCACTCGATGGTGGCGGTTTCTCCGAGCAGTTTGGCATAGAGGGTGCTTGTTCGATCAGTCATGGGAATATCCGCTGGAAATCTGGCTTTTGAAAAAGCCGGCATTTTTGCAGAAAAACCCGGTTTCAAATATGCATTTGGGTATCAGGCCCCGTATTTTCGGGGTACGACCGCCAGGATAAGCCATTTGATGGCGCCTTTCTGTACTTTTGTGTCAAGCAAGCGACAACCGTTAAACCAGGCGCTTTTTGCCCGCTTTTCAAGCGCGCTGACAGCGCTCTACACTGTACCGGTACAGTTCCGGGACATGTTCCGGGGAAGGTGGGCTTGCGCGTTGGCATGGCCACGCCGCAACCCGCCTGGTCTGTAGCCCTGGCCGCCAGGACTATAAGAATTACAACAGAATGAGTGGAGCATTATGATCAAGATTTCCAAGCTGTTCGCCGCAATGGTTCTGGCCGGGGTAGCCAGCCATTCGTTTGCCGCCGATACCATCAAGATCGGGATCGCCGGGCCCAAGACTGGCCCCGTGACCCAATATGGCGACATGCAGTTCATCGGCGCCAAGCAAGCCATCAAGGACATCAACGCAGCAGGCGGTGTCGATGGCAAGATGCTAGAAGCCAAGGAATACGACGACGCCTGCGACCCTAAACAGGCCGTGGCCGTCGCCAACAAAGTGGTCAACGATGGCGTCAAGTTCGTCATCGGCCACTTGTGCTCCAGCTCCACCCAGCCAGCGTCCGACATCTACGAAGACGAAGGCGTGATCATGATCACCCCGGCGGCAACATCCCCGGAAATCACCTCCCGCGGCTACAAGCTGATCTTCCGCACCATCGGCCTGGACAGCGCCCAGGGCCCTGCCGCAGGCAACTACATCGCCGATCACGTCAAGCCCAAGGTGGTCGCAGTGCTGCACGACAAGCAGCAGTACGGTGAAGGCATCGCCACGGCCGTCAAACAGACTCTGGAGCAAAAAGGCACCAAGGTTGCCGTGTTCGAGGGCCTCAACGCCGGCGACAAGGACTTCTCGTCCATCATTCAGAAGCTCAAGCAGAACAACGTCGATTTCGTCTACTACGGCGGCTACCACCCAGAGCTGGGTCTGATCCTGCGTCAAGCACAGGAAAAAGGCCTCAAAGCCAAGTTCATGGGTCCGGAAGGTGTGGGTAACGACTCCATCTCGCAAATCGCCCAGAATGCCTCCGAAGGGCTGCTGGTCACCCTGCCGAAGTCGTTCGATGCCGACCCTGAGAACAAGAAGATCGTCGACGCGATCAAGGCTGACGGCAAGGACCCAAGCGGCCCGTTCGTCTTCCCTGCCTACTCGGCCGTCGAGCTGATCGCCCAGGGCATCAAGGCCGCAGGCTCCGAGGACACCGACAAGGTGGCCGAGGCCATCCACCAAGGTTCGTTCAAAACCCCTACCGGCACCCTGACCTATGACGACAAGGGTGACCTCAAAGACTTCAAGTTCGTGGTCTACGAATGGCACTTCGGCAAGCCGAAGACCGAAGTCTCCCCTCAGTAACAAGCGTGACTAATAGCTGACCGAGAAGCCCACTGTGCGAGCAGTGGGCTTTGTTTTACGAGGTTCATGGGCACGCCCCCGCGATCCGGGGACGGGCTCACCTGAAAATCTTAAAACCGTCACCCGCGGTTTCCTGGCCGTACCCCGGCCAGCGAAATGCAAATCAGGTTTTTAGGAGCGCTGTAATGCCTGAGATCTACCATTTCTTCCAACAACTGGTTAATGGATTGACCATCGGCAGCACCTATGCCTTGATCGCCATCGGCTACACGATGGTGTACGGCATCATTGGCATGATCAACTTCGCCCATGGCGAGGTCTACATGATCGGCTCGTACGTGGCGTTCATCGCCCTGGCGGGTCTGGCCATGATGGGTATTCATTCGCTGCCGATCCTGATGACCGTTGCCTTCGTCGCGACCATTTTCGTGACCAGTGCCTATGGCTACAGCATCGAACGGGTTGCCTACCGACCACTGCGCAACAGTAACCGGCTGATTCCGCTGATTTCTGCCATCGGCATGTCGATTTTCCTGCAGAACACCGTGCTGTTGTCCCAAGACTCCAAGGACAAGTCCATTCCCAACCTGATTCCGGGCAGCTTCTCGTTCGGACCAGGCGGCGCAGAAGAAGTCCTGGTGTCCTACATGCAAGTGCTGGTGTTCGTGGTGACACTCGTGGCCATGACCCTGCTGACCCTGTTCATCTCCCGTTCGCGACTGGGCCGCGCGTGTCGCGCCTGCGCCGAGGACATCAAGATGGCCAACCTGCTGGGCATCAACACCAACAACATCATCGCCCTCACCTTCGTCATCGGCGCTGCCCTGGCGGCCGTCGCGGCCGTGCTGCTGAGCATGCAATACGGGGTCATCAACCCCAATGCCGGTTTCCTGGTAGGCCTGAAGGCGTTTACCGCCGCAGTGCTGGGGGGTATCGGCAGCATTCCGGGCGCCATGCTCGGTGGGCTGGTGCTGGGTGTGGCCGAAGCGTTCGGCGCCGACATCTTCGGTGATCAGTACAAGGACGTCGTGGCATTCGGCTTGTTGGTTCTCGTCCTGTTGTTCCGGCCGACCGGCATTCTGGGCCGCCCGGAGGTTGAAAAAGTATGAACAAGAATCTCAAACCGGCGTTTTTCAGCGCCTTGCTGGTCTGGGCCGTGGCCTTCCCGGTGCTGGGCCTGAAACTGAGCATCGACGGCATCAGCCTGGTGGTGCATAGCCAGGGCTCGTTCACCATCAGCATCATCGCCGTGTGCTCGGTGCTGATGTTCCTGCGCGTGCTGTTCGACCGGCAGTGGAGCTCGGTGATGGGCCGACGCTCGGACCGCAAGCTGATTCCACCTGCGCTGAGCAACTACCTGACCCTTCCCAAAACCCAGCGCTGGGTGATTCTGGGGCTGGTCGTGGTAGCCCTGATCTGGCCGTTCTTCGGCTCGCGCGGCGCTGTCGACATCGCCACCCTGATCCTGATCTATGTGTTGCTCGGCCTTGGCCTGAACATCGTGGTCGGCCTGGCCGGGTTGCTGGACCTGGGTTATGTGGGCTTCTACGCCGTGGGCGCTTACAGCTACGCCATGCTCTCGCACTACCTGGGGTGGAGTTTCTGGGTCTGCCTGCCGATTGCCGGCCTGATGGCCGCCACCTTCGGCTTCCTGCTCGGTTTCCCGGTGTTGCGCCTGCGCGGCGACTACCTGGCGATCGTGACGCTGGGCTTCGGCGAGATCATTCGCCTGTTCCTGCGTAACCTCACCGACTGGACCGGTGGCCCTAACGGCATCAGCAACATTCCCAAGCCCGAATTCTTCGGCCTTACCTTCGAACGCCGCGCCGCCGAAGGCATGCAGACCTTCCACGAGTATTTCGGCCTGCCTTACAACTCGATCAACAAGGTCATCTTCCTGTACCTGGTTGCACTGTTGCTGGCACTGCTTGCGCTGTTCGTGATCAACCGCCTGTTGCGCATGCCCATCGGCCGTGCCTGGGAAGCGTTGCGTGAAGACGAGATCGCCTGCCGCGCCCTGGGCCTGAACCCGACCGTGATCAAGCTCTCGGCCTTCACCCTGGGTGCCTGCTTCGCAGGGTTTGCCGGCAGCTTCTTTGCCGCTCGCCAAGGGTTGGTCACGCCGGAATCGTTCACGTTCATCGAGTCGGCCATCATCCTGGCCATCGTGGTGCTCGGCGGCATGGGCTCTCAGTTGGGCGTGATCCTCGCTGCCATTGTCATGATCCTGCTGCCTGAGCTGATGCGCGAATTCAGTGAATACCGGATGCTCATGTTCGGTGCGCTGATGGTGCTGATGATGATCTGGCGTCCGCAAGGTCTGCTGCCAATGCAACGTCCCCACATGGAGCTGCGTCGATGAGCCGCGAAATTCTGCAAGTCAGCGGCCTTAGCATGCGCTTCGGCGGCTTGTTGGCGGTCAACGGCGTGGGCCTGACCGTCAAGGAAAAACAAGTGGTGGCGCTGATCGGTCCGAACGGCGCCGGCAAGACCACGGTGTTCAACTGCCTGACCGGTTTCTACCGGCCCAGCGGCGGCACCATCCTGCTCGATGGCGAACCCATCCAAGGGCTGGCCGGCCATCAGATCGCGCGCAAAGGGGTGGTACGCACCTTCCAGAACGTGCGCCTGTTCAAGGAAATGACAGCGCTCGAGAACCTGCTGATCGCCCAGCACCGGCACTTGAACACCAACTTCTTCGCCGGGCTGTTCAAGACCCCAGGGTTCCGCCGCAGTGAAAAGGAAGCCATGGAGCGTGCGCAGTACTGGCTGGACAAGGTCAACCTGACCGAGTTCGCCAACCGCACTGCCGGCACCCTCGCCTACGGCCAACAACGTCGCCTGGAAATCGCTCGCTGCATGATGACCCGCCCGCGGATCATCATGCTCGACGAGCCGGCTGCGGGGTTGAACCCGAAAGAGACCGAGGACCTGAAGGCATTGATTGCCTATTTGCGTGAATCGCACAACGTGACCGTGCTGCTGATCGAGCATGACATGAAGCTGGTGATGAGCATTTCCGATCACATCGTGGTCATCAACCAGGGCACACCCCTGGCCCACGGTACGCCCCAGGAAATCCGCGACAATCCTGAAGTGATCAAAGCCTACCTGGGGGAAGCGTAAATGCTGAAGTTCGAGAACGTTTCCACTTTCTACGGCAAGATCCAGGCGCTGCACAGCGTCAACGTGGAGATCAACCAGGGAGAAATCGTCACCCTGATCGGCGCCAACGGCGCCGGCAAATCCACCTTGCTCATGACCCTGTGCGGTTCACCCCAAGCCCACAGCGGCAGCATCAAGTACCTGGGCGAGGAACTGGTCGGTCAGCCTTCGTCGCACATCATGCGCAAGAGCATTGCCGTGGTGCCGGAAGGCCGCCGGGTGTTCGCCCGGCTGACCGTCGAGGAGAACCTGGCCATGGGCGGGTTCTTCACCGACAAGGGTGACTATCAGGCGCAGTTGGACAAAGTGCTGCAGCTGTTCCCGCGCCTGAAGGAGCGGTATGCCCAGCGTGGCGGCACCATGTCCGGGGGCGAGCAGCAAATGCTGGCCATCGGGCGTGCCCTGATGAGCAAACCCAAGTTGCTGCTGCTCGACGAGCCCTCCCTGGGCCTGGCACCGATCATCATCCAGCAGATCTTCGACATCATCGAACAACTGCGCCGTGACGGCGTGACGGTGTTCCTGGTAGAGCAGAATGCCAACCAGGCGCTGAAGATCGCCGACCGGGCCTATGTGCTGGAGAATGGCCATGTGGTGATGCAGGGTACGGGCGAGGGGCTGCTGACCGATCCAAAAGTGCGTGACGCCTACCTGGGCGGTTGATGCCAGCGGGGCCTGCAGGGGCCCCGTTGTCTTGAAGACGCTACGCTTGCACCCCGCTTCACGATCAAACAGGGCAGGCTGCATGCAGGTGACAGCCGTCTATTTCTCTTCGCCGGGCTTGTATTGCCCCTGCCCGCCTCAGTAACGTGACGGCCTCTCGAACACCGGAGCCCGTCATGCGCCTGACCCCTTCCCTGCTACTGACCGCCTTGTTGCCCCTGTTCGCGGGCTGCCAGCTGCTGGCCGAAAAACCCGTCGACCCTGATATCGGCAGCACTCGCATGCAAGGCCAGGTTCGCGCTGCCGGTGGGCAGTTGCTGTTCAAGCCCTGCAACGAACCCCGCAGCTTCGTCATCAACGATGCCGCCGCCACGGGCATCCTGCAGGAAGCGGCGAACCTTGCAACCGGGGCCAACGACACCCTGTTCGCCGACGTGCGTGGCCGACTTACAGGCAGCAAGCAGGCCAGCACCGATGGACAGCTGGACCTGCGCCGCCTGTACCGCCTGGAGCACGCCAGCAACGGGTGCATCGACCCCAATTTCAAGCAGCTTACCCTGCGCGCCGGTGGCCACAAGCCCGATTGGGACGTCAAGGCCAACAGCCGGGGCATGGTGCTCAACCGTGCTGATCAGCCCCCGCTTGCCCTGCCCTTTCTGGAGGAGCAGGTACCCGGTGGCGGCTTGACCCTGACCAGCGAAGCCAACGGGCAGCGCGTCGAACTCTGGCTGGCGCCACAGCGCTGCATGGACCCGGCCACGGGCGCGTTCAACCACTTGCGCGCAGAACTGCGCATCGATGGCACGACCCTTCAAGGTTGCGGTTATTACGGTGGCGCGCGCGATGACTGATGACCGGGCGGCTTAATCCTGCCAGTCGAGGCGGCTAAAGCTTTATACTTGGCGGTTTGTGTTAAGCCGCCGGCCGCCCACGGCCGGGATACTGGACCCTGCCATGCTACGAATCACCGAACTCAAGCTGCCCCTGGACCATCCCGATGAAGCACTGCGCGAGGCCATCGTCCAGCGCCTAGGCATCCGCGACGAGCAGCTGATCAGCTTCAACCTGTTCAAGCGCAGCTACGATGCGCGCAAGAAGAACACCGAACTGCTGTTCATCTACACCATCGACCTGCATGCCAGCAACGAAGAAGAGCTGCTGCGCAAGTTTGCCGACGACCATAATGTCGTGCCCGCGCCGGACGTTACCTACAGGTACGTCGCCCAAGCCCCTGAAGGCCTGGACGCACGACCAATCGTGGTGGGTCTGGGCCCGTGCGGGATTTTCGCCGGCTTGCTGCTGGCGCAGATGGGCTTCAAGCCGATCATCCTCGAGCGCGGCAAGGAAGTGCGCCAGCGTACCAAGGACACCTGGGGCCTGTGGCGCAAAAGTGTGCTCAAACCCGAGTCCAACGTGCAGTTCGGCGAAGGCGGCGCTGGGACATTCTCCGACGGAAAGCTGTACAGCCAGATCAAGGACCCGCAGCATCATGGCCGCAAGGTGTTGGAAGAGTTCGTCAAGGCCGGTGCGCCTGACGAGATCTTGTACATCAACAAGCCGCACATCGGCACCTTCCGCCTCACCGGCATGGTTGAGCAGATGCGCCAGGAAATGATCGCCCTGGGGGCCGAGGTTCGTTTCGAACAAAAGGTCACCGACCTGCTGATCGAAGAAGGCCAGGTTCAAGGCGTAGTGCTTGAAAGTGGCGAGCAACTGCTTTCACGGCATGTGGTTCTGGCATTGGGCCATAGTGCCCGGGACACCTTCCGCATGCTGCACGCGCAGGGTGTGTACATGGAAGCCAAACCGTTTTCCGTCGGTTTCCGCATCGAGCATCCGCAATCACTCATCGACAAGGCGCGCCTGGGCAAATATGCAGGCCATCCCAAACTGGGTGCGGCGGACTACAAGCTGGTGTACCACGCCAAGAACGGGCGGTCGGTCTACAGCTTCTGCATGTGCCCTGGCGGAACGGTAGTGGCCGCCACCAGTGAACCGGGCCGCGTCGTCACCAATGGCATGAGCCAGTACTCACGCAACGAACGCAACGCCAACTCCGGCATCGTCGTCGGCATCGACCCGGAACGGGACTATCCCGGTGGCCCGCTGGCGGGCATCGAGTTGCAGGAACGCCTGGAAGCGCACGCCTACGTCATGGGCGGGAGCAACTACCAGGCGCCGGCTCAGCTGGTGGGCGATTTCGTGGCTGGCAAGCCTTCGACCGCGCTGGGCAGTGTCGAGCCGTCCTACAAGCCTGGCGTGACCCTGGGGGACCTGGCGCCAAGCCTGCCGGCCTTCGCCATCGAGGCGATACGCGAGGCCCTGCCCGCCTTCGATCGGCAGATCAAGGGCTACAACCTGCATGACGCGGTGTTGACCGGGATCGAGACACGCACCTCCTCGCCGCTGCGCATCACGCGGGGTGAGGACTTCCAGAGCCTGAACGTGAAGGGCCTGTTCCCTGCCGGCGAAGGGGCTGGCTATGCAGGCGGCATTCTGTCTGCAGGGGTTGATGGCATTCGGGTTGCCGAAGCGGTGGCCAAGGCCATGCTAGCCCAGTAACAAGCCCTGAATTGCCGGTACAAAAAAACCCGACCAGGCCAGAAGCCTGATCGGGTTTTTTCAGGGCTGCGATCAGTGCGAGACGCGGCTGGTACCATCGACCGTCATGATGCGCACGCGGTCGCCCACCCGGAAAATCTCGTTTTCCTGCACGGACTGCACATAGGCACGCATGCTGCCATCGTCTTCGCGCACCGTGATCTCCACACCCTGGGTACGGGTAATACCCTCTTCGGCGGCCGAACCGGCCAAGCCACCGGCAACGGCACCAATCACGGCAGCGACGATGCTGCCACGCCCGCCGCCAACGGCGCTGCCCGCCAAGCCACCTACCACGGCACCGGCGCCTCCGCCAATCGGCGTCTTGGTGCCTTCGATCTTCACAGGGCGCAGCGATTCGATGGTGCCCATGCGCACGGTTTGCACACGGCGGGCCTCATCGCGCGAATAGCTGTCGCCGCTCAAGTTTGACGCACAGCCACCGAGTAGCAACGTGGTGGCTGTGAAGGTCGCGACCAGCAAAGCGGATTTACGCATGGGTAGAATCTCCATAAGTCAGGTATTCATTAGACGCTGCACATTGACGGCTGTCACGGTACTCACTGCATAAAATTGCTTTCATTCAGCCA
Organism: Pseudomonas sp. URMO17WK12:I9; assembly: GCF_900230165.1. Classification (NCBI taxonomy): domain Bacteria; kingdom Pseudomonadati; phylum Pseudomonadota; class Gammaproteobacteria; order Pseudomonadales; family Pseudomonadaceae; genus Pseudomonas; species Pseudomonas sp. URMO17WK12:I9. The sequence goes on from NZ_OCMQ01000004.1 coordinate 17,728, forward strand.
GCGTACAGCCAACGCGATCAGGCAGGGCGCGTACCGATCAGACCAAGGATAACCATGGATTACTTCATCGTCGTGGTCGCCACCCTCGCAGGGTTGGGGTTTCACGCCTGGCTCTACATGCTCATGCGGCAGTGGATGGACCGCGACCTGGCGCTGTCACTGGCAGGTGGCGACCCGCACATGCAGGCGTACATGCTGCAGCGGTTGCAGCATGCGCGTCAGTTGAAGATGGGGCGCAAGGCACGGGTTCAGTGGCTTGCGCAGGAGGCGGCGGCGTATTCGCGCTGAGCGCCAGGGCGAATGGGGCTATCTGGTAGCCCCGCCTATCAAGGCGCCAGGCGCTCGCGGTGCCAGCCTTGGGCCGCCTTGCGGTAATTCAGGCGGTCATGCAGGCGACTGGCGCGTCCTTGCCAGAACTCGATGCGCTCTGGCAGCAGGCGGTAGCCACCCCAATGCTCGGGGCAGTGAGGCTGCGTGTCGGAGAAACGCGCCTCGGTCGCCTTGACCAGGGCTTCGAGCGCCTCGCGCCCAGCGATCACCTGGCTCTGGGGCGATGCCCAGGCGCCCAGGCGGCTGCCCAACGGCCTGACCTGGTAGTAATCGTCGGACTCCTTGGCCGAGACCTTCTCGACACGGCCCTCGATACGCACTTGCCGCTCGAGCGCCGGCCAGAAAAAGGTCATGGCGGCGAACGGGTTAACCTGCAGTTGCCTACCCTTGGCGCTGTCATAGTTGGTGAAGAACGTGAAGCCCTGCTCATCCAGCCCCTTGAGCAACAGCACACGGCAGTGTGGTCGCCCATCGGCATCGACCGTGGCCAGGGTCATGGCGTTGGCTTCCACCGGCGCCTGCTCTGTTTTCACGGCATCGCCGAACCATTGGTGAAACAAAGCGAACGGCTCGGCCGGAGCCTGAGCTTCGGCCAGGCCGTCCCGGGTGTAATCGCGGCGCATATCGGCCAGGGATTGGGTCATTACTGCGTTCCTTGACGATCAGTTGGTCTTCGCAGGGCTGTTGGAGGCTACCTTCTTGTCAGTGGCAGCTTTCTTGGCGACAGGCTTGGCGGTCGCCGCTTTCTTGGTCGCCGTCTTGGCCGGGGTCTTGGCTTTGGCGGCAGGTTTCTTGGCAGCGGTTTTGACGGCTGGCTTGGCTGCAGCCTTGCTTGGCTGGGCTTTGGCGGCTGGAGCCTTGGACACAGGCGCCTTGGCATCCTGCACGGCCACCATGGTGGCTGGCGACGGCGTTGGTGTGGCCTGTTGATACTTGCTCAGCAGCGCGACCATGGTGTTCTGTGGGGTCAGCAGCATTTCCACGCGGCGGTTCAGCGCACGGCCTTCGGCACTGTCATTGGCGGCGCGAGGCATCACCGAGCCCATGCCCTTGAGGATCAGGCGGTCACGTTGCAACCCGCTCAGGCGGAAAATGGCCGACACCGAGGCAGCACGCTCAAGGCTCAGCTTCTGGTTGGCAGCCACCACGCCGCTGGTGTCGGCGTGGCCCAGGACCAGTACGGCCGTCTTGGGGTCGCCTTCTACCGTCTTGGCCACGCGGGTGATAGGGCCCAGGGTGACGGGCAACAACATGTTCGGACGGTCAGGGTTGTACGCACCGTCCACTGGCAAGGTGACTGCCAGCACGTTGTCGCGCCGCTCGAGCTCCAGCTTGCTGTCCTTGATGGCCTCGCGCAGCTTGGGCTCGTACTCGTCCAACCAGGCCTGGGTGGCCTGCTGGTCGATCTTCGGCACCACCGGCCCTTGGGCCTGCTTCTGCTCACCGCCAAATGGCCACCACCAGCGGCTGGTGCTTTCGGATTTGGCGTCGGCCTTGGCGACCTTTTCCGTGACTGCTGCCTTCACTTCCTGTTCGGCGACCTTGTCCGAGCCGAATGGCCACCAGCTTGAACTGGCGCTCTTGGCAGAACCCTCGGGATGGCTGGCGCAGCCGGTGACAGCGGTCAGGCACAGGGCGAGTGCTAAGGTTTTATGTGAAGACATCAGCGATACACCATGAATTAGAAAGGAATTTTGCCCACACTCTTGAGGCGTCGGCATTGAGGATAGTCAAAGAGGCTGGTCAATACCCGCACTAACCGATCAAAGGCATTGCCCAAGCACGCGCACCAGTTTCTGGGCACGAGGGTCCATCAGCACATAGGGCCCCAAGGTATTGACGACAAAGCCAAAAGCCACATCTCGCTCCGGATCGGCAAATCCGACCGAGCCCCCGGCACCGGGGTGACCGAATGCGCGAGCGCCCAGGCCGAAGGTGGCATTGGCCACATCGGGCTGGTCGAGCATGCACCCTAGGCCAAAGCGCGTCTGGGTCAGCAAGGTCCGGTCCTGGCCCAGGCTGTGTTGGCGGGTGAACGCCTCCAGCAGGTCCGACTCCAGCAGGCTGCCATCGAGCAGGCCTGCATAGAACCCAGCCAGGCTCCGGGCATTGCCATGGCCATTGGCAGCAGGTTGTTGCATGCGCCGCCATTCCGGTTTATTGGTACTGGTCAGAATGGCGGGCGGGTTGGTAAACGCCCTTGTGGACAATGCCTCGGGCTCGCGCAGCGTGACCTGCAGCAAGCGCTGGGCAGCGGCGTCACCGGGGTTGCCTTTGCCACGCGCGATATGGGCTACCCGATAGAACTCCTCGTCAGCCAGCCCGACATGGAAGTCCAGCCCCAGCGGCCGCGCCGTACGCGCCACGATCGAGTCGCCTGGACCGCGCCCATCGGCGCGACGAATCAACTCGCCGATCAGCCAGCCAAAGGTGATGGCGGCGTAGCCGTGCTCGCTGCCCGGTGTCCACCACGGCGTTTGCGCGGCCAGGGCATCGACCATTGCCTGCCAGTCGTAGAGGGCCTGGGCCGGCAGCAATTCGCGAATCGCAGGCAGCCCGGCACGGTGGCTAAGCAGTTGCCTCAGCGTGATGGCCTCTTTGCCCGCCTGACCGAACTCAGGCCAGTAACGCGCTACCGGGGCATCGAGTTCAAGTTTACCCTCGCCCACCAACTGCAAGGCGGTGACGGCGGCAAAGGGCTTGGTGCAGGAAAACAGATTGGCGATGGTATCGCTGTGCCATGGCTGCTGGCCATCCTTGTCGGCGGTGCCCGCCCACAGGTCCACTACCGTTTCACCACCCACCTGGATGCACAGCGCAGCCCCGCGTTCCTGGGGATCATCGAACAGCGCCGCGAAGGCCTCGCGCACTGCTTCGAATTTCAGCTCGAAATGACCCTGAATCTGCACCCTGTGTTCTCCATGCGGCATGTTGGCAAAAGGGCCTGCATTGTTTCAGTAGTTCGGCCTTTTGCCTACAGGCGCGCATCACACGTCACGGCGACGCGGGTGCTTGGCTGCGAGTGCGCAACTGGTCCAATGCCTCCAGATTGCTCTTGCGCACGGCCTGGACGAAGCCTGGGTAAGCCACGTCGGTGATGGCAACCAACCCCAGGTGTCCGTTCTCTGCGTCCAGCAAACGGCCGCTGGCAGGCTGATCGAGGTACTGGAACCAATGGGCGCCAACGATCATGGGCTGGGCGAGCGCCGCCTTGAGGAAATTGCCATAGGCAGGCCCGCGGTCTTCCTCACGCGCGACCTCCACCGGCCCCGGCCAGAAAGGCCCGCGATCGCGCGAGCCGAACTGGAACTCGGACACCAGCACCGGCTTGTCCAGCTCTGCCAGGCGCGCGAAGTCATAGCCATCCTGAGGCTTGAGGGTATAGAAGTTGAAGCTGAGCACATCGCAGAACTCGGCGCAGGCCTTGACCGCTTCGGGTGTACTCACGGCAAACCGACCGCCCAGCAAGAGGTGGTTGGGGGCATGCCACTTGAGCGAGTCGGAGAGGGTCTTGAAATAGGTCTGGGCGAACACCTGCTGGAAATACTGGTAGTCACGCTCGATTTCCGGGTGTTCCGCGCTGGGCAGTGGCGCCTCGAAACCAGGGTCTTCCATCAGCTCCCAGGCCGCCAGTTCGATGCCCCAGGCCTTGGACAAGCCCTCCTGGTTTCGGTACTTGTCACGCAACTGCTTGAGGAAAGCGCGCTTGGCCGGTACGTCGGTGGTCAGGCGCAAGGTGCCGTAGGCCAGCCCATAGCGCGCCTTCGGGTCATCGCCCGGGGCCGCCCAGGCCAGCTCGTTGTCGGCAAAGTAACCGATGAGCCAAGGGTCATCGCGGTGATCGCGGGCGGCGATGGCCACGGCCCGCTCGGTGGCCATGGCAAAGCGTGGGTCGAAGGGATCGGGCATCCGGCCCCACCAATCCATGCCGGTGCTGATGCTCGCGTAATCGCCCACGATGGACAGCGGCAAGGTATAGGGCACGCGCTGCTGCTCGACCAGGGCCGCATCGCTCCAGTTGCCCAGTGTATTGAAGCCCCAGGCCTGCAGCCGGTCGAGCGTATGGCGCTGCCAGCGGGCGCTGTCCAACTTGGCGGGCGGGCAATTGACCGGCTGCGCTGACGCCTGCGGGTCGGCCACCTGGCAAGGGGCTGCGTGGGTGCGTTCGAGATTGGCGGCGTAGAAGTCGAACCAGCGCCCCTTCTTGAAGGCGCGCCCCTGGGACGAGGCATTGCCATCATCGTTGTTGCCCTCGCCATAGAAGGCGGACAAGGGCTCGCCTTGTTGCGGCAGCGCCTTGAACATGGCCTCGCGACCCGCCACATAGGTGCGCCCGCCATCTGCGGCCACGGCATTGACGCCCAGGGAGTAGAACGGGTGGCCCAGCGGCGTGACCAGGTACCAGCGCCCCTCACGTTTTTCGGTGCGAAAGAACCCGGTCGCCTCGAAGGGCGTGCCCGCTGTCACGCCGCCATAGGTATCCAGTGGCTGCTTTTCACGCTCGGCCAGCCACCCCTTGATCTGCTGCTGTTCGCGCCCGGCGCTCGCCTTGAGTTGCTCGTCGCTGGTCACTTTCTCAGGCCACGTGCCGCGCGTGGACTGCCCGTAGGCATCGATGAGTTCGTGGTAGGCCGCTTGCCATGCCTGGTCGTCATCCTGGATGCCCATGCGTTCGATCAGCAGGCTTTGGGCTGCCTTGGGGGCAGGGATGCTCAGGCTGACCGCAGCGACCTGTGCAAGGTCCACCGCGCCCGTGCTGCTGCCGAGCAGCACGCGCTGGCCGCTAAAGCTCCACGGCATGGGCGGGCCCGCACGCAGCCCTTCCTGCAGGGGCGAACGCGCCGTCAACGGCACCATCACCGTTTGCGCAGGCCCTGCCGGCAAGTCGATGCGGCTGATCAATGTACGGCCGTCATTGCCCTGCACCGTCACATCCAAGGTCAGCGCCCAGGCCATCGCGTTCTGCAGACGCAGGGTCAGGTAGCGGCCGGAAGACCAGTCCCAAGTGCCGCTCTGTGGGCTCATGCGCAAGGTCGGACGCTCGGCAGCGTTGAACACCACGCGTCGCAACACCTCGCCCTGAGCGGTCTGCTCGGCGTTGTACTGGGGCATGCCGGCGTCCACGGTTTCGACATTGACCACTGAGGCCGGGCGCACGAAGCTGAACAACGTCTGCTGCCCCGCCAGCAACGGCGGGCTCAACAGCAAAGCGATGACAGCGGGCAAGGTACGGCGAACCATAGGGCGGAGTCTCTCCTTCAGGGCCCTCATGGCCCACGACTGAGGTTGGACAACGTGCCGGCGCAAGCGCTCCGGCCGTCAGGAAATCTCCCGCCGAAATGGCGGCAGCGCATTGAGGATAGCCTTGCCGTAGCGCTGGGTGACCAGGCGCCGGTCCAGCAAGGTGATGACACCGCGGTCCTGCTCGGTGCGCAACAGTCGGCCACACGCCTGGATCAGGCGCAACGAGGCATCGGGTACGGCAATTTCCATGAACGGATTGCCGCCTCGCGCTTCGATCCATTCTGCCAAGGCGGCCTCGACGGGGTCGTCAGGCACGGCGAACGGGATCTTGGCGATGACCACATGCTCGCAATAGGCCCCCGGCAAGTCGACGCCCTCGGCGAAGCTGGCCAGGCCGAAAAGCACGCTGTGCTGGCCGTCGTCGACGCGGGCCTTGTGCTTGTTCAGGGTTTCCTGCTTGGACAGGTTGCCCTGGATCAGCACCAGCTTGCGCCAGTCCCGGTCCAGGCCATCGAACACATCCTGCATCTGCTTGCGTGACGAGAACAACACCAGCGCACCACGGGCATCCTCGACGATGCCCGGCAGCTCGCGGATGATAGCCGCGGTGTGGCCAGCGGCGTCACGGGGGTCAGCCTTGAGGTCCGGTACCCGCAGCAGGCCTGCATCACCGTGCACGAACGGGCTGGGCACCACGCAGGAAACTGCATCGCGGGGCAATCCCGAGCGCATGCGAAAGCGGTCGAACTTGCCCAGCGCGGTCAGGGTCGCCGAGGTGACCAAGGCGCCGTGTGCCACGTTCCACAAGCTGCGCCGCAGCATCTCGGCCGCCAAAATGGGGCTGGCATTGACCTCGATATCGAACAGGGCCCCGCTCTCGGCCAAGGTAAGCCAGCGGGCCATGGGCGGGCTGTCCTCGGGGTCTTCGGCGGTGAACGCCGTCCACAACTCCCAGTTGCCCTGGGCACGGGTCTGCAGGCTACCGAACAGCGGGTACCACTCCTCGGCCTGGTGGCTGGCGATGCCAATGCTGACCTCGCCGCCCATGCCTTCCTTGAGCAGGTCGGTCAGGCGGGTGAACACATCGTTCAGGCGGGCGAAGCCTTTTTTCAGCTCGACGCCAACCTCGCGGATTTCATCGGGCACCACGCCACCTGGAAAACGATAGCGAGGGCGTTCTCGGCCTTCGTTGTCCTCTCCTGGACGAAAATCGGCCACCTGCTCGCACAGCGTGAACATGAACTGCTGCTGGGTGCGGATTTCGCGGGCAAGCTCAGGGACCTGTTCGATCAGCTTGCCCAGGTCACCCGGCAGGGGGTGCTGGGCCAGCAGCTTGGTCAGGTTCTTGGCGGTCTGCTCGAGCCAGTCGGCCGTCGAACGCAGCCGTGAATAATGAGCGAAGTGGCCGATGGCCTTGTCTGGCAGGTGATGCCCTTCGTCGAACACGTACATGGTGTCGCGGGGGGCCGGGAGCACCGCACCGCCGCCCAGCGCCAGGTCGGCCAGCACCATGTCGTGGTTGGTGACGATCACGTCTACCTTGCCCATGCCTTCACGGGCCTTGTAGAACACGCACTGCTGGAAGTTGGGGCAGTGGCGGCCGGTGCACTGGCTGTGGTCGGTGGTCAGCCGTGCCCAGTCCTCGTCTTCGAGGCTCTCTGGCCAACTGTCGCGATCACCGTCCCAGCGGTTGCCGGCCAGCTTTTCGATCATGCTGTTGAACAGCTTCAGGCTGCGCTCGTCCACGTCGATGCGAAAGCCTTCTTCCTCCAGCAGCTGCGCCTGGGACGTCTGGGCATGACCTTCCTGGACCAGGATGTCGAGCTTGGACAGGCACAGGTAGCGGCCCCGTCCCTTGGCCAGGGCAAAGCTGAAATTCAGCCCGCTGTTGCGCATCAGGTCAGGCAGGTCCTTGAAGACGATCTGCTCCTGCAGCGCCACGGTCGCGGTGGCGATGACCAGGCGCTTGCCTGCCGCCTTGGCCGCCGGAATGGCCGCCAGGCTGTAGGCGACCGTCTTGCCGGTACCGGTGCCCGCCTCCACCGCCACGACGGCGGGCTCGCCGGCACGGCGGCCTTCGTCGTCGCAGGGAATATCCCCGAGGACCTTGGCCACCTCGGCGATCATCAGGCGCTGGCCGTAACGCGGCTTGAGGCTCTTGGCTTCGAGAAATCGCGTGTAGGCGCCCTGGATGGTGGCTTTGAGTTCAGTGCTGATCATGGTGTGCAGGCGCCCGAAGGGCTGGATATATTTTCAGTATCGCGCATAGGGCGGCTATCATACCCCGCTCACGCTGTTTATGCCGCATGGAGATCCGGATGACTGCCTTTGCCCTGCCCTACACCCTGCACGTTCTGGCCGCCCTGGTGTGGGTGGGTGGCATGTTCTTCGCCTGGATGGTGCTGCGCCCGGCAACGGTTGCAGCGCTGGACGGGCCTGCCAGGCTGCGGTTGTGGGTGGAAGTTTTCCGACGCTTCTTCGGCTGGGTCTGGGTGGCCGTGGCGATTCTGGCGATAAGCGGCGTGGGCATGATTCACCTGCGCTTCAATGGCTTCGAAACCGCGCCGCGGTATGTCCAGGTGATGATCGGGGGCGGTATCGTCATGTTCGCCCTGTTCATGCGCATCCAGGCGTTGCTGCTGCCAGAAATGAAAACGGCGGTCCAGGCCGAGGACTGGCCAGGCGCGGCGGCCGTGCTGGGGCGCATCCGCCGGATGGTGGGGGTGAACCTGCTGCTGGGCCTGGCCGTGGTCGCCGTGGCCAGTGCCCGCCTGATGTTCTGAGCGTACCCGCAGCGATCAGAGTCGCTGCAGGATCAGCTCGCCGGCAGCCCCGGCAAGGCCTGGCTGACCGGGTTGCCCGGCGCGGCCACTGTTGCCCGGCGAGGTGCGGTAGACCAGGCAACCCTTGCTCGCACCGCCCTTGCCCGCCTGGCCTGCTGCCCCAGGCTTGCCCGGCGCGCCACCGTCCAGGCGCACCCTGATGCGCTCGGCAGGGAAGGCCTCGGGCACGCTCAGGCGAATTCGACCACCCGGTGCTCCGTCGTGGCCATTGCCGCCATCATCCCCGTTGAAGCCGCGGCTGGCACGGCCCCAGGTGCAGCCACCGGCCTGGCCGTTGGCACCATCGAGCCCGGCGAACCCTGGCGCACCCGCGCCGCCGCGGGCGTCGATGGACAGTTGTTCGCCCTGCACCTGGGCAAGCTTGAGGTCGAGCCCGCGCCCTGAACGCGCGGCACGTTCATAAGTCCCAGGCGCGCCCGGCGCACTGAACTCACTGCCTTCACCCAGGCTGGCACTGGCCGCTTCGATCAGGAGCGGGGTATCGGCCGGCGCCACGGCGATACGCGCATCACGGCCCAGCTCCAGCCGATCGACCGTCAGCGAGGCGAGCGTGGCGGGAAGCAGCAAGGTGGCATCGTCCGCCACCCTGAGCTGCTCCAGATGCACCTCGGCCGACTTGGTCGGCAAGCGCAGCATGGAATTGGCGGGTACTTCGAGGTTCTGTGCCTGCGCAAGCGGCGCAGCCAACAGGGCGAACAACATCAGATTACGCATTTCGTGGCGCCTCTTGCGCGCGGGGGATGGACATGATGTGGAAAATGCCCGTCAACAGGATCTGCAAACGGTCGAACCAGCGATGGCTACGGCCGCGCAGACTGGCATTGAAAAACAGCATTTCGAGCAAATGCAGCAGCACCAGCAACAGGCCCGTGGCGTTGATCAACAGGTTCAGCGGCACAGGTTGCGGCACCATCTGGTTGTACAGCACTACACCCCAGAAGACTATGGTCAGGAGCTTGCCCAGGCTCAAGATGAATTTCATGCTCTGCCCCACCGTATGGCGTACTGCCGGGATGGCCAACGCGACCATTTCACATTAACCGCTCGGTCGGGACTCACGCCAGCGCACACTGCGCTTGGCAATGTATGGGCACCGGCCATTACCGTCTATGGCGTTTGCAAAGCGCCCGCGCCGATACGCTGGGCGGGCGCTGCTGCTTCAGCGCTGGATCTTGATCTCCGTACGACGGTTCATGGCACGCCCCTCGGCGGTGGCGTTGTCAGCCACAGGTTGGGATTCGCCAGCCCCGACCACGGACACGAAGCTGTTGCGCGGGATGCCGCTTTCGACCAGATAGTCGGTGACCGAGTGGGCACGGCGCTCGGAAAGTTTCTGGTTGTAGCTGTCGGCACCCACGCTGTCGGTGTGGCCGCTCACGCTCAGGCGGGCCGACGGCGCTTCCTGCTTCAGGCGCGTAGCGATGGTATTGAGGCGCTGCTTGTCGGCGGCGGTCAGCCGTGCAGAGTCGAATTCGAAATGCACATCGCGGATGACGATCACCTCTTCTTTCTCGACCACCACTTGCTCGACGACCACGGCCTCGACCTGCGGTGCAGGCGGCGGGCAACCGTTGGCATCGACCTGGACGCCGCGCGGCGTCCCTGGGCACTTGTCACGGCTGTCGGGTACGCCATCGCCGTCTTCGTCGCCATCACCATGGGCCCAGCAATACCCCGCTGCAAGGCCGCCCCCGAGCAGTGCGCCCCAACCTGCCCAGCTCGAGCTTTCGATCGCGCCCAGCGCTGCGCCGCCCACACCGCCGACCGCCGCACACTTGGGCCAGTCGGTTTTTTGCAAACCCGCGCAACCAGTCAACACACTGGTGAGCAGAACCAGAGGTACAGCTGTGCGTACTATGCTCATCTCATCGCCTCTTTTGGGGGGATCGGCATCGTGGCCGATCAGGGCAGTAAAGACGCTGCTTGCACAGCCTGCCAGCCATTTGCCATGACCGGATGCCACGGCCCTATGCCGACAGGCTCTGGCCCGATAGTCTTGGCTGATCTTGATGAGGACTGGCAATGACCGACGGTTTTTCCCAACGCACACCGCAGCAGGCGCTTGCCGCCTTGCTCGAGCGCGTGTCCCCGCAACGCCTGTTGCTGGTGGGCACGCGGTTCCCGGCACTTGACGCCTTCCTGCAGGCCCACCCACAAGCGAGCCTGGCGTGCGCGCCGCCGGGCCCGCTGCCGGCTGAACTGGCAGCCCAGCGCTTTGACCTGGCGCTTCTGGTCGATTGCCTGGAACACCTGCCCAAGCGCAACGGGTTGGAACTGCTGGGTGGCATTCGCAATCTCAACGCCAGTCGAGTCGCAGTGCTGGCCGACCTGGCCGCCTGCGGCTGGCAAGACACGGACTTCTTCGCCCTGGCCCTGTCGGCCAGTGAGAAGTTTCAACGCGACCAGCAGGTGCTGAGCCTGTTCACCTATGATCTACATGACTACAAGCAGGTCCCTGACTGGCTGAATGCGCGGTTCTGGGCCAACCCTGAAAACTTCGGCAAATACTGGTGGTGATGATGAGTGTTTCGGTCTGTCCATGCGGCAGTGGCAACTTGCTCGACGCCTGCTGCGGGCATTACCACGCCGGCACGCCTGCACCGGACGCCCAAGCCCTGATGCGCTCACGCTACAGCGCCTATGTGCTGGGGCTGGTCGATTACCTGGTGGCGACCACCTTGCCAGCCCAACAGGCCGGCCTCGATCGCGCCGCCATGGCCGCCTGGAGTGCCCAGAGCACCTGGCTGGGCCTGGAAGTGGAAGACGCCGAGCTGATCGGTGGCCAGCCTGAACACGGCTTCGTCACCTTCACTGCCCGCTGGCACGACCAGGACGGTGATCACCAGCACCGCGAGCGCTCAGCCTTCGTGCAGCACGATGGCCGCTGGTACTTCATCGACCCCACCGTTGGCCTGAACGCCACGCGCAACGATCCCTGCCCTTGCCAAAGCGGGCAGAAATTCAAGAAATGCTGCGCCAGCTATGTGGGTGGCTGAGCATGATGACCCGCCTGCGTGTCCTGCTGCCTGCCTTGTTGGTGATGCTCCTGGCCGGCTGCGTCAGCTGGGGTGGTGAGCCATGGCGGCAACCGGAGATCCACCTGGTCAGGGTGGAAACGGTCAAGGCCCGCCTGCTGCAACAGGAATTCGTGCTCCACGTGCGGGTGGAAAACCCCAACGACAGCCGCCTGTTCATCCGCAACCTGTCCTATGCCCTGCGGTTGAACGATGTGCTGCTGGCAGAAGACGAAGCCAGCCTGTGGCGCAGTGTTGGCGGGCACGACCAGCGCACCTTCAAGATCACCGCCCGAACCAACCTGTGGCAGCGCCTCAAGCCCTTGGCCAAGATGCTCAAGAGTCACCAGCCTTTGAAGTACACGCTCAAGGCCGAACTGGGCACCGGCCTGTTGATCCATCGGAACCTGCACTTGTTGCGCGGTGGTGAGATAATGCCCGGCGATCATTACCTGGAGTAACCCTGCAATGTCCCAACAGCCTCACGTTCACGGCCCTGACTGCGACCACGACCACGATCATCACCATGATCACGGCCACGGCCACGTCCACGGGCCGCACTGCAACCACGGTCACCAGGAGCCGGTGCGCAACGCCCTCAAGGATGTTGGCCGCAACGACCCGTGCCCCTGCGGCAGCGAAAAGAAATTCAAGAAGTGCCACGGCGCCTGATAGCCGCCCCGCCGTTTGACAGCACTGCGCCTGTCCGTTAGCGCGGGCGCGGTGCGGTCTGCAGCCCGGGCGCCGAGGTGCCTGGCTTGGCTGGCAACCGAAGCGCGGTGGCCAGCAACAGCCCCAGGCACAGCACCATGCATAGACCGTTGGTGCCCGTCCAGCCTGCGGTGTCCAGCAACAAGGATGGCGTAAAGGCGCCGAGGGTGGCACACACGGCGATGGCCAGGTCATTCTTGCCCTGCAGGCGCATCGCCCCCGGGCTATCTTGCAATGCCTGCGCCAGCAGCGCCCCCCCGCCCACGTAGGTCAGGTTCCAGCCCAGGCCCAGGGCTATCAGTGCCGCCGTCATCACGGCATAACTGCTAGACCCCATGTTCAAGGCCGTGCTCACCACGAACAGGCCCAACCCGCCACAGATCGTCACCTTGATGCCCAACCGTTGAATGATGCTGCCAGTGAAGAACGAAGGCGCAAACATCGCCACGACATGCCACTGGATGGCCATGCGCACGTCGGAGAAGTCCTGGTGCATACCTTTCATGTGCAGCGAAGCCTGGATCATCAACAGGTTCATGATGCCGTACCCCAGCGCTGCCACGCTCATCGCCATCACCAGCACCCTGCGTGACGCAAGCTGCCCTACCTCGCACGCTCGCAGGTCCTGCTGCGGGCGATTGACCGGTTTCTCTTTAGGCAAGCAAAGGGCTATCAACCACGACACGAGCGCCAGGCCGACAAAGGCGGCGTAGCACAGCGAGAACAGCGGATACCCACCCACATCCCTGAGCCAACCGGTCAAGGCCGGCCCCACCACTGCCGCGATCACTCCGCCTGCCACCACCAGTGAGAGCGCCCGCGCTTTGAGGTGTTGCGTCAGGTTGTCGGTAGCGGCAAACCGGTTGAAGTTGGCGAACGCGATATACACCCCCAATGCGCAGTGGCTGAGTATCAGGGCAACAAAGTGCTGGTGCTGCACGGCCAGGAACCCGCTGACGCCGGACAGGGCCAAGGGTAGAGCACCCAGCATGAACGCGCGCCGACGACCGATGCGCCCCATCAGCCACGACACCGGGTAGGTCGCCAGCATCACGCAGAGAAACTGAAACCCGTAGGGCACCGTTGACCACGCAGGATCGGGCGCCAGAGCAGCACCGACCAGGGCCGCCATGGTCACGGACATCACAGCCGTGGTGAGGTTGACCGACTGCGCAATGAAATACAGGTAGATGCGTGCTGGCAGGGTTTCGGTCATGGCGTGCTCGCTGATGATGCAGGAATGGAATGCGCCGAAGCTTCTCACTGATCGGCCGAGCACGGGCGAACAGTCGACGCGGTTTCCAGCTAACTGTTAGGCTGTTTTTTCTAACACTGGCGGACCCGTCGATGCGTGCTGACACTCTGCTTCATCAACTCCGGCAGCGTCTGGCTGCCAGCGAATGGCTGCCAGGGCAACGCATGCCGTCGATTCGCAAGCTCACGGCCAGCATGGGTGCGACCTACCACGAGGTCGTGTCCAGCTATGGGCGCCTGGTCAGCGAAGGGCTGTTGACGGCCGTGCCAGGGCGTGGCTATTTCGTGGCCGGCACCGCTCGGCCGCCAGCCAGAGACGAGGCACCTGGGCATATGGCCGGGGACGCGCTGTTCAAACTGCTGCAAGGCGGCCAGCACTACACCAAGCTCGGCTGCGGTTGGCTGCCCCCTGCCTGGCGCGACACCGAGCTGCTGGCCAAGGCTGTGCGTCGCACGGCGCGCCTGGAACAAAGCTCGCTGGCCGATTACGGCGACATCCAGGGTTACCTGCCCATGCGCAAGCAGCTGTGCGTGCACCTGCGGCGCATGACCCAGATCGATGTAGGTCCACAGCAATTACTCAGCACATTGGGCGCCACCCAGGCCCTGGACCTGGTGGCCCGTCTGCTGATCGCCCCTGGCGACCACGTGTTCGTCGACGAGCCCTGCAACGGTAACCTGATCAAGCTGATCCAGCTGGCCGGCGGGCACGTGATCGGCATCCGTCGGCTGCAAGACGGCCCGGACCTTGAGGACATGCAGCGGCACCTGGTCCAGCACAAGGTCAAGGCATTCTTCTGCAACAGCACATTCCACAACCCCACCGGCAGCAACGTCAGCCCGCACAACGCCTTCGGCGTGCTGAGACTGGCGATCGAACACGGCTTCTACATCGTCGAAGACGATGTCTATGGCGACTTCAGCCCGGGTGTACGCCAGACCTTCGCCGGCTTGGACAACCTGCAGCAGGTCATCTATATCGGCAGTTTCTCCAAATGCCTGTCCGCCTCGCTACGCGTGGGCTACATCGCTTGCCCGGCTGCACTGGTCGAACCGCTCATGCGCCTGAAACTGCTCACCTGCGTGGCGGTGCCTGCGTTCTGCGAGCGCTTCGTCAACACCATCCTCACCGACGGCACCTACGCCAGGCACATGAGCGATCTGCAGCAACGCCTGATTCGACAGCAGGTTCAGACCCAGCGCACGCTGACAGACCGCGGTTGGCGCTTCGATATCACGCCCCAAGGCGGCATGTTTCTGTGGGTCCATCACCCCGATATCGCCGACCTGCATCCGTTCGTGCGCCAACTCGAACAGCACGATGTGCTGCTCATGCCTGGCGAATCCTTTGCGATCACACGTAACTATGTGCAGTACACCCGCATCAACTGCACGCACTTTTCCGACGCCATGGCTGAGCATTTCGAGGTTTGACCCACTGCAAGGCGCGCTTGGGTACCCCAGCGTCATGGCCACGGATTGGCAAATTGCCGACAGAGTCCTGCCACTCATCCACCGCTGGGGCAGTGTGCCGAAATAAAGCCGGGGCAGGCCTTGCACCCAGGCGGCCTGCTCACTACCTTAGCGCCTTTCCATACCCGCTACGCCTTGCAGGAGCCTTGCCATGGCCGCCCCCGCCCTTTTCTTTTTCCGCCCGCGCGCTGCAACGGCTGCCCTGCTGCTCGGTTCACTTGGCCTGGCCGGTTGCCAGACCACCGCCCAACAGGACAGCCTGCCGCCGTCCAGCGGCGTGCAGCCGCTCAAGGGCCTGGCCCAGAACGTGTCGGTCAGGCGCAATGCCATGGGCGCTCCGCTGATCGAGAGCAGCTCGTTCCATGACGCGCTCTTCACCTTGGGGTACGTGCATGCCGGGGACCGGATCGAGCAGATGGTCGCCATGCGGTTGCTCGCCCAAGGGCGCATGGCTGAAGTGGCCGGCCGTGATGCAGTGGATATCGACCGCTTGATGCGGGCGGCCAACCTCAAGCAAAGCGCGGCGCAGCTGTACGCCGACGCATCGCCACGGCTCAAGCGCTTCTTCGACGTCTATGCGCGCGGGGTCAACGCCTACCTGTTCCGCTACCGCGACAAGCTGCCAGCGGACCTGGCCAACAGCGGCTACCGCCCCGAGTACTGGAAGCCCGAAGACTGCGCGCTGATGTTTTCGCTGTATGCCTTCAGTCAGTCGGTCAACCTGCAAGAAGAGATCAGTGCATTGACCCTGGCGCAGAAAGTCGGCAGCGACAAGCTGGCCTGGCTGCTACCCGGTGCTGCCGACGAACCGCTTCCCGAAGGCGAAGCAGCCAAGCTCAAGGGCCTGGACCTTGCCAGTCAGTTGCCGGGGTTGTCTGCCCTGGCAGCTGCCAGTCAAAAACTGGGCGACCTTGATCTGCTGGGCAGTCCCGGTTCGGCCAACCTGGCCATCGGCCCGCAACGCAGCCGCAGCGGCAAGAGCCTGCTGGCCAGCGACAGCCGTGCAGCCTGGGCGCTGAGCCCGGTGCAGATCCACTCCAGCAAGTACCAAGTGGCCGGCCTGTCGCTGCCGGGCCTGCCGATCGTGCTGGCTGGCTACAACGGCCAGCTGGCCTGGACCAGCAGCGCGGTGATGGCCGACAACCAGGACCTGTTCCTGGAAAAACTGCGCCACCAGGGCAATCAGGTCAGTTACCTGGCGGACGGCAAATGGGTTGCAGCCAGGGCGCACACCGAGACCTTCCTGGTGCGCGGCGAGCGCCCAGTGCGCGAAGTGATGCACGACACCCGCCATGGCACGCTACTTGGCCAGTCGGGCAATGCCAGCCTGGGCCTTGCACTGAACCTGCCGCAGTTCAAGGGCGATCGCAGCCTTGATGCACTGTTCGACCTGACCCGCGCCAAGACCGTGGAGCGCGCATTCGACAGCACCCGTGATGTCACGGCTGCGGCGCTGAACTTCGTCTTCGCCGAAGCATCGCACATTGGCTGGCAGGTGAGCGGGCGCTACCCCAATCGCCGAGAAGGCCAAGGCCTGTTGCCTTCGCCGGGGTGGGACGGGCGCTATGACTGGGATGGCTATGCCGACCCCATGCTGCACCCATACGATCAGGACCCGACCGCTGGCTGGATCGGCCACGCCAACCAGCGCAGCCTGCCGCGCGGCTACGGCATGCAGCTGTCGAGCAGTTGGTACTACCCGGAGCGTGCCGAGCGCCTGGGCCAGCTCGCCGGCAGTGGCCGCCTTGATAGCCGCAGCCTGATGGCGCTGCAGAACGACCAGGTCACCTTGTTGGCCGGCAAGCTCAAGCAGATGTTCGAAGCGCCAGGCATGGCAGGCCCGCTGCAGCAGGCCATCAATGCCTTGCCCGCCGATCAGCGCGAAAAGGCCCGTACGGCGCTGGCTAGGCTCAAGGCATTCGATGGTCGCTTGAGCCCAGTGTCGGCAGATGCTGCGCTGTACGCCCTGTTCCTCCAGGCTGTCGCCCGTCAGACATTCCTCGATGACTTGGGACCGGAAGCGGGAGCGGCCTGGCAGGCATTGGTCAGCAATGCACGCTTGTCGTTCTCGGCACAGGCCGATCACCTGCTGGGCCGGGATGACAGCCCGTTCTGGGACGACCGCAGTACGCCACAGAAGGAAGACAAACCCGCCATCCTGGCCCGCAGCCTGGTCGCGGCAATGGACACGGGCATCGCCCAACTGGGCACCGACCGCAGCGCCTGGCAATGGGGCAAACTGCACCAATACCAATGGCCTGCACCGGCCTACCATGGGCTGGGTGATGCCATCAGCCGCCCTGCGCAGCCTGCAGGCGGCGACTTCAGCACGCTTGCCTTCACCCCCTACGCCTGGGGAAGCGACTTCGTCACCCGCCTGCCGGCATCGGCGCGGCTGATCGTGGACTTCAGCCAGGCTGAACCCCTCCAGGTGCTGACCAGCAGCGGCCAGTCCGGCAATCCGGCCAGCCCACATTACGGGGATGGCCTTGAGGCCTGGTTCAAGGGCCGCTTCGCTGTCATGCCCCTTGCGCCTCAGCACTTCGCGCGTGCCTATGGCACCCAGCGCCTGACCCTGGTACCGGGCAAGTAGAAACGGCCGGCGGCGTGCAGCGCTTGCGGCGGTCAAGGGGTGAAGAAACCACCGGTCGAACTTCCCCTGGCCGCTGCGGCTCCTAACTGGTAACTCCCTACCAGTGCGTGTGCCATGGACCTCGTCATCGCTCGACCCGAAGGCCTGTACTGCCCGCCCGGCGATTTCTACATCGATCCCTGGCGGCCGGTAGACCGCGCCGTGATCACCCATGGCCACGGTGACCACTCGCGTTCCGGCAATCGCCACTACCTCACCGCAGACCCGGGCGCCGGCATCCTGCGCAGCCGCCTGGGCATGGACATCAATTTGCAGACCCTGCCCTACGGCGAGCGCCTGTTGCACCACGGCGTGACCTTGAGCCTGCACCCTGCCGGGCATGTGCTGGGGTCGGCGCAGGTGCGCCTCGAGTATCAAGGCGAGGTGTGGGTGGCGTCGGGCGACTACAAGGTCGAGCCCGACGGCACCTGCGCGCCGTTCGAGCCCGTACGCTGCCATACCTTCATCACCGAATCGACGTTTGGCCTGCCCATCTACCGTTGGCCGACCCAGGCGGATGTGTTCGCCGGGATCAACGCCTGGTGGCGGGCCAACAGCGAACAGGGCAAGGCCAGCGTGCTGTTCTGCTACGCCTTCGGCAAGGCGCAGCGCATCCTGCATGGCCTGGACCCCAGCATCGGCTCGATTCTGGTGCACGGCGCCGTCGAGCCGCTGAACAGGGTGTATCGCGAAGCGGGCGTGTATTTACCTGAAACCCGCTATGCCGGCGATATTGCACGCAACGACCCGCTATTGCGCACCGCCCTGGTGATGGCCCCGCCGTCCGCTGGCGGCAGCAGCTGGATGCGACGCTTCGGCGATTACAGCGACGCGTTCGCCAGTGGCTGGATGCTGCTGCGCGGCACCCGGCGCAGACGCGGTGTGGACCGGGGCTTCGTGCTCTCGGACCACGCCGATTGGCCTGGGCTGCTGTGGGCCATCGGCCAGACCGGCGCCGAACGGGTCATGGTCACCCATGGATCGGTGGGCGTGCTGGTGCGCTACCTGAATGAACAGGGGCTCGACGCCCGCGCATTCGTTACCGAATACGGTGAGGAAGATGACGCTACAGCTGGGGAGACGGGCGCATGAAAGCCTTCGCCGAACTGTACCTGCGCCTCGATGGCACCACCTCCAGCAATGCCAAGCTCCAGGCCCTGCGTGAATACTTCGCCAGCGCACCGGCCCAGGACGCCGCCTGGGCGGTGTATTTCCTGGCGGGCGGGCGGCCGCGTCAATTGGTACCCACTCGGGTACTGCGCGAACTGGCCGGCGCGATGGCAGGGCTGCCGGACTGGCTGTTCGAGGAAAGCTACCAGGCGGTAGGCGACCTGGCCGAGACCATTTCGCTGCTGCTGCCCGACACCCAGGAGGGCGATGACGAAGGCCTGGCGCACTGGGTCGAAAGCTACCTGCTGCCGTTGCGCGGCCTGCCCCCGGAAGAGCTCCAGCAACGTCTGCCACCTTTGTGGGCACGGCTGGATCGCCCCAGCCTGATGCTGTGCCTGAAGCTGATCACCGGCAGTTTCCGCGTCGGCGTATCGAAGCTGCTGGTCACGCGTGCCCTGGCCCAGTTGGCGGAGCTGGATGCCAAGCGGATAGCCCAGCGGCTGGTCGGGTATACCGACATCAGCCACCGGCCAACCGCCGAGCGCTACCTTCAACTGATCGCGCCCGAATCTGCCGACGAGCATAGCCAGCGTGGTGGGCAGCCGTATCCGTTCTTTCTCGCGCACCCACTGCAAGCCCCGGTCGAACAGTTCGATACGCTGCTCGGGCCGCCCAGCGCTTGGCAAATCGAATGGAAGTGGGATGGCATCCGGGCACAGGTGGTCAAGCGCGACGGGCAGTTGTGGGTCTGGTCGCGCGGCGAGGAGCTGGTCACCGAACGTTTTCCCGAGTTGCAGAGCCTGGCCCAGACCCTGCCCGATGGCGTGGTGCTCGATGGCGAGATCCTGGTCTGGAAAGCGAGCGATGCCAAGGCAGAGGCGTCCGTGCAGCCCTTTGCCCTGCTGCAGCAGCGCCTGGGTCGCAAGACCTTGGGCAAGAAATTGCTGAGCGATGCCCCGGTGGTGTTGCAGGCCTATGACTTGCTGGAGTGGCAAGGCGAGGACTGGCGCAGTCGCCCGCAGCATGAACGGCGCGCGCAGCTCGAGCGCGTGCTTGAGGCCTCCCCACTGGCACCTGTATTGCTCTCCCCACTGCTCGAAGGGCCCGATTGGGCGGACCTTGCCCGGCAGCGGGAGCAGTCACGCAGCCTGGGCGTGGAAGGCATGATGCTCAAGCAGCGCGAGGCCCTGTATAGCGTTGGCCGCACCAAGGACATGGGCACCTGGTGGAAGTGGAAGATCGACCCGTTCAGCGTCGATGCCGTGCTGATCTACGCCCAGCGGGGTCACGGACGGCGCGCCAGCTTGTACAGCGACTACACCTTCGCGGTCTGGGACAGCCCTGCCGGCACCCCGGACCGCACGCTGATCCCCTTCGCCAAGGCCTATTCCGGCCTGACCGACGAGGAGATGCGCAAGGTCGATGCCATCGTGCGCAAGACCACCCAGGAAACCTTCGGCCCAGTGCGCAGCGTCACGCCTACGCTGGTGTTCGAGCTGGGCTTTGAAGGCATCGCCCTGTCCAAGCGCCACAAGAGCGGCATTGCCGTGCGCTTTCCGCGCATGTTGCGCTGGCGTCTGGACAAGCCTGTCGAGGAGGCTGACGACTTGGCGACCTTGCAGGCCTTGCTGGCCTGATCGGGATCGCAGGTGGCGGCGAGGGGCTGGCGTGAGGCGCTGGCGGCGAAACTGTGCTTTCATCTGAAGGCTCAACCCGTGCCCCAGACCGTACAGCCCCGTATTCAGGACCATCATGCACCACTCGACCCACGACATTCTTTCCCCTGTTCCTGGGGTAACCCGCCAACTGCACAGTTTTCACTTCGGGCCACGCAGTGGTCGCAAGGTGTACATCCAGGCCTCGCTGCATGCCGACGAATTGCCCGGCATGCTGGTGGCCTGGCACCTCAAGCGCCAGTTGCTGGAATTGGACCAGCAAGGCCACCTGCAGTGCGAGGTTATCCTGGTGCCGGTCGCCAACCCAGTGGGCCTTGAGCAGGTGCTGCTCGACGCCCCGCTGGGCCGGTTCGAGTTGCAAAGTGGCGAGAACTTCAACCGCAATTTCGTCGACCTGTCAGACACCATCGGTGATCAGGTCGAGGCCCACCTGACCCAGGACCCGCTCCACAACCAGGCACTGATCCGCGAATACCTGCGCCGCGGCCTGGATGCCCATCCGGCACGTACCCCCCTGCAAGCGCAGCGCCTGATCCTGCAGCGCCTGGCGTGCGATGCCGACCTGGTTCTGGACCTGCACTGCGACTTCGAGGCCGTCGAACACCTCTACACCACTCCAGACGCCTGGCCGCAGTTCGAGCCCTTGGCCCGTTACCTGGGTGTCCAGGCCAGCCTATTGGCGACTGATTCGGGCGGGCAGTCATTTGACGAGTGCTTCAGCCTGCTGTGGTGGCAACTGCAACAGCGCTTTGGCAAACGCTTCCCCATCCCGGCAGGCACGTGTTCGGTCACCCTCGAACTGCGCGGTCAGGCTGATGTGAGCCATGACCTGGCGCGTCAGGACTGCCAGGCCATTCTCGACTTCCTGACCCATGCTGGCGTTATCCAGGGCAATGCCCCTGCCCTGCCGCCCTTGCGCTGGCCAGCCACGCCACTGGCTGCTGTGGAGCCGATCACGGCTGCGGCGGGCGGGTTGCTGGTGTACCACGCCAAGCCAGGGCAGTACCTGGAGGCAGGTCAACTGATTGCCGAGGTCATCGACCCGCTCAGTGATCGCGTCATGCCCCTGCGCAACAGCCAGCCTGGACTGCTGTATGCGCGCAGTGTGCGGCGCATGGCCACGGCAGGCATGGTGATCGCCCATGTGGCCGGCGAGCAGGTGTGCCGCAGCGGCAATCTGCTGGCCAACTGACAAGTAAACCAATACCTTGCAGCGGTGGTCTTTAGAAGCACAGCCTTCGAGGGACTGCCTGCCTGATGCCCACCACCACCGATCTTGCCAATGCCTGGTTCGCTCAACGCGGCTGGAAGCCGTTCGCTTTCCAGCGCAAGGTGTGGGCCGCCGTCGAGCGGGGGGAGTCAGGCCTGCTTTATGCCAATACCGGCGCTGGCAAGACGTATGCGGTCTGGCTGGCGGCCCTGCGGGCATTCAAGGCCCAGGCCCAGGGGCGTCACGCGGCGCCACTCCAGGTCATCTGGATCACCCCCATGCGCGCCCTGGCAGCCGATACGGCTCGGGCGCTGCAGGCGCCTATCGACGAGATGGGCCTGCCCTGGAGCGTTGGCGTGCGCAGCGGCGACACGGGCAGCGCCGAGCGCGCACGCCAGGCCCGGCGCATGCCCAGCGTGCTGGTCACCACACCTGAAAGCCTGACGCTGCTGCTGACCCGAGCCCAGGCCAGCAATGACTTCGCGACGCTGCGCATGGTGGTGGTCGATGAGTGGCACGAGCTGCTCGGCAATAAGCGGGGGGTTCAGCTGCAACTGGCGTTGGCCCGCCTGCGCCGTTGGCACCCTGGCCTGCCGACCTGGGGGTTGTCGGCCACCCTCGGCAACCTGCAGCATGCCCTGGACGTGTTGCTGCCCCAAGGTGGTCAGCTGGTGCGCGGGCGCCAGGACAAGGTGCTGCAGGTCGATACCCTGGTGCCCGAGCACATCGAGCGCTTCCCATGGGCGGGGCATATCGGCCTGAAAATGTTGAAGCAGGTGAGCCGGGAAATCGACGCCAGCAGCAGTTGCCTGGTCTTCACCAACACCCGGGCGCAGGCCGAACTCTGGTACCAGGCCCTGCTCGAAGAGCGCCCCGACTGGGCGGGCCTGATTGCGTTGCATCACGCCAGCCTGGCACGTGACACCCGCGACTGGGTCGAGCGCAGCCTCAAGGAAGGCACGCTCAAAGCCGTCGTCTGTACATCGAGCCTGGACCTGGGCGTGGACTTCCTGCCGGTCGAGCGCGTCCTGCAGATCGGTTCGGCAAAAGGGATCGCCCGTTTGATGCAGCGCGCAGGGCGTTCCGGGCATGCGCCTGGGCGGCGCTCGCGCATCACCCTTGTGCCTACCCACAGCCTGGAGATGGTGGAAGCCGCCGCCATGCGTCAGGCCCTGGCGGCAGGCCACCTGGAGGGCCGCCGGTCGCCGCGCCTGTGCATGGATGTACTGGTTCAGCACCTGGTCAGCATGGCCCTGGGCAGCGGGTTCGATCCGCAGCAACTGCTCGCTGAAGTGCGCAGCACCTGGGCCTTTGCCGACCTGCGCGACAGCCAGTGGCAATGGGCACTGGACTTCGTTTGCCATGGCGGCAGCTCGCTCAGCGCCTACCCCGACTATCAACGTGTTGAAATGCACCCCGACGGCTTGTACCGGGTTGCCAGTGAGCGCTTGGCGCGCCGCCATCGGATGGGCATCGGCACCATTGTCAGTGACGCTTCGCTGCACCTGAAATACTGGAGCAAAGGCGGTGGCGGCAAGAACCTAGGCAGCGTGGAAGAGGCGTTCATCTCACGCTTGAGGCCCGGGGACACCTTCGTGTTCGCCGGCCGCGTGCTGGAGCTGGTTCGCGTGGAAAACATGACCGCCTATGTACGCCGCAGCAACGCGCGAAAGGCGGCGGTGGCCCGCTGGAACGGCGGGCGCATGCCACTTTCCAGCGAACTGGCCGACGCTGTGGTGCAACAACTTGACGCCGCCGCGCACGGGCGCTTCGATAGCCCTGAAATGCGCGCAGTAAGGCCATTGCTCACGGTACAAGCCCAGTGGTCGGCACTTCCGACGACAGGGACCCTGCTTGCAGAGACGTTCAAGTCCAGGCAGGGCTGGCACCTGTTCGTGTACCCCTTTGCCGGGCGCATGGCCAACATGGGGCTGGCCAACCTGATTGCCTGGCGTGTCAGCCGCGAGCAACCGCTGTCGGTTTCCATCGCCGTCAACGACTATGGCTTCGAGCTGCTTAGCCCTGGACCGGTGGATTGGGCCAGCTACCTGCCCCGGGCGTTGAGTACCGAAGATCTATTGGAGGATGTGCTTGCCAGCCTCAATGCCGGGGAAATGGCATTGAGGCGGTTCCGGGAAATCGCCCAGATCGCAGGGCTCGTATTCGGTGGCTATCCTGCGGCGCAAAAGAGCATGCGCCAGATCCAGGCCTCAAGCGGGCTGTTCTACGAGGTCTTCCGCAAGCACGATGCAGGCAACCTGCTGCTGGGCCAGGCACGTGATGAGGTACTGAGTGAAGAATTGGAAATCGATCGGCTTCGGGGCCAGCTACTGAAGCTGACCGACCTCAGGCTGGACTTGCGCGTGATGGAGCGCACCGGGCCGCTGGCGTTCGCGCTGCTGGTCGAAGGACTGCGTGAAACCCTCAGCACGGAAAAACTGGCCGACCGCATTGCGCGGATGGTGGCGGAATTGGAGAGCATTGCAGGTTGAACCCGATAACGACCAAACGCATTCATGGGGCAGCGGTTATCTCGCTTGCCATCGACGGCCTGGCGATCCACACATGACGACACATTGCGCCATCGAACTGGCCGGGCAGAAACTCTGGCTGCTCCCGGACAAAGCCGTGTATTGGCCGGCCCGCAAGGCCTTGCTGCTGGCCGATGTGCACATCGGCAAGGCGGCGAGCTACAGGGCCTTGCACCAACCCGTTCCCAGAGGCACTACCGAAGCCACCTTGGCCCGGCTCGACACACTGCTTGCCGAACATGAGTGCGAGCAACTGATCGTGCTGGGTGATTTCCTGCATGCCCGTACTGCGCGGGCGCCGGCTACGCTGGCCCGGGTGCAAGCCTGGCGAGCACGTCACCCCGGGTTGAGCATCGTGCTGATACGCGGCAACCATGACCGCAACGCAGGGGATCCACCCGTGGAGCTGGGGATCGACGTGGTGGATGAACCTTATGTGGTGGAGCCGTTTGCCCTGCAACACGAACCCAAGGAGCATCCGACGCTCACGGTGCTTTCAGGGCACGTCCACCCGGTCTTCGTATTGCGCGGCAGGGCCCGCCAACGGCTTCGCCTACCGTGCTTTTTGATCGACGAACACGTCAGCCTGTTGCCAGCTTTCGGGGAGTTCACGGGCGGTTGGGAAATCGAGCCCGCCAGCACCAGCCAGGTCTATCTGGCGGGCGCCGGCCGGGTATGGCCGCTATGAGATGCGTCAGGCCACAGGCGCGGGAGGCGGCTCATCGGGAAGGGTAGGCTCACCGGGTTCCATGGGCGTATCACCCGGCTGGCCGGGCTGCGGCGTGTCCGGATCGGGCTGCCCTGGCACACCGCCAGCATTCATCGGCAATGGGTCAGCCAGCAGTGACCAGGACAGCAGCCCGATGTGATTGGGCTGCAAGCCAGCCAACTTCGCACTGATCGTTGGGTGGAGTTTCATTGGCACCTCCTGACAACAGCCGACCCGCTTTATGCAAATCGGCAGGGTTACAGGTTGGAGTGTCAAAAGGCAGTGAAATTCCCAACGCCTGTCGGTCAGGTACGTGGCAGGGTGACGCCACGCTGGCCCTGATACTTGCCGCCGCGGTCCCGGTAGGACACTTCACATGGCTCGTCCGACTGCAGGAACAGCATCTGCGCCACCCCTTCGTTGGCGTAGATCTTGGCCGGCAACGTGGTGGTGTTGGAGAACTCCAGCGTCACGTGGCCTTCCCATTCAGGCTCCAGCGGGGTCACGTTGACGATGATGCCGCAACGCGCATAGGTGCTCTTGCCCAGGCAGATGGTCAGCACGTCGCGCGGGATGCGGAAGTACTCCACGGTGCGTGCCAGTGCAAAGGAGTTGGGCGGGATGATGCACACGTCGCTCTTGATGTCGACGAAGCTGCCGGCATCGAAGTTCTTCGGGTCGACGGTGGCCGAGTTGATATTGGTGAAGACCTTGAATTCGTCGGCGCAGCGCACGTCGTAGCCGTAGCTCGAAACGCCGAAAGAGATGACCCGGTTATCCTGTTCGCCACGCACCTGGCGCTCGACGAACGGCTCGATCATGCCGTGTTCCTGCGCCATGCGGCGAATCCACTTGTCCGATTTGATGCTCATGGCGGGATGTCCTGAAGAGTCTGCAAGGTAAAGATAGACGCGCATCTTACCGGTCCCGGCGCGCTCTTCAAAGTTCCATCCGGCGTTTGCCGCCCGCTGCCGCTACAGTGCCCGCAAGGCGTGGCTTGCAGCTGCCGTCGATCTCTTTTCGGGTAAAGAGGCGTCTGGCCATTGGCAGCTTGGGCAAAGTGGGGTAAGGTGTTGCCACTGTGCTGCACGTGACACCGAGAATCTCTAGTTTGATGCACGATCCTGATCGGCCCATCGCTGAATTTTCTGCTCTCTTTGCGCTCAGTCCCGGGCGGGGTTTTTCCTGACCGAAATCAAATTGTCCAAGGAGACAGAAAAATGTCCAATCGTCAAAGCGGTACCGTCAAGTGGTTCAACGATGAGAAAGGCTACGGCTTCATCACCCCTCAGTCGGGCGACGACCTGTTCGTGCACTTCAAAGCCATCCAAGCTGACGGCTTCAAAACCCTGAAAGAAGGCCAGGCTGTTACTTTCGTCGCTACCCGCGGCCAGAAAGGTATGCAGGCTGAAGAAGTTCAGATCGCCTAAGTCGATCGAGCTTTCTAGCTTTCAAAAAAACCCGCTTCGGCGGGTTTTTTTATGCCTGTCATTTCGCCAGAAGGCGCCAGAGCATGCTGGCCGTGGTCAAGGCTCGCGTTAAATATGGATCGGCCTCCAACAACCACGGCCCGTCAGCACGAGCGACTCACCGAGCCGCCCTCCGATCTTGATCAGTCTTCGCTGATAGTGATGCTCGGCATCGCTGGCGCTGCCGCTTCACGCAGTACGATACGCGCCCCTACTTTGCGTGCCAGCTCCTGGTACACCATGGCGATCTGGCTCTCGGGCTCGGCGATAGCCGTAGGCTTGCCGTTGTCGGCCTGCTCGCGAATCAACATCGAAAGCGGCAACGAAGCCAGCAGATCGACGCCGTACTGGCTGGCGAGTTTCTCACCGCCACCTTCGCCGAACAGGTGCTCAGCATGGCCGCAATTGGAGCAGATGTGTACGGCCATGTTCTCGACCACGCCCAACACCGGTATGTTGACCTTGCGGAACATTTCCACGCCTTTTCTGGCATCGAGCAGCGCCAGGTCCTGCGGCGTGGTCACGATGACCGAACCTGCAACCGGCACTTTCTGCGCCAGCGTCAGCTGGATGTCGCCAGTGCCAGGCGGCATGTCGATGACCAGGTAATCGAGATCATTCCACGCCGTCTGGGTTACCAACTGCAGCAGCGCACCCGAAACCATGGGGCCGCGCCAGACCATGGGGGTATTGTCATCGGTCAGGAATGCCATCGACATCACTTCGACCCCATGGGCCTGGATAGGCACGAACCATTTCTGATCACGAATCTGCGGCCGAGTACCTTCGGGGATGCCGAACATCACACCTTGGCTGGGGCCATAGATATCCGCATCGAGAATGCCAACGCGCGCACCCTCGCGGGCCAGTGCCAGCGCCAGATTGGCGGCAGTGGTGGATTTGCCTACACCGCCCTTGCCCGATGCCACGGCGATGACGTTCTTGACGTTGGCCATGCCGGGCACCTGAGCCTGGCCCTTATGGGCCGCAATCACGCACTCGATGTTCACCTGGGCGTGGGTCACCCCCTCAAGGTTACCGATCGCAGTTTCCAGCACCTGCGCCCAGCCTTGCTTGAACAGGCCTGCGGCGTAGCCGAGCTGCATCTGTACACTGACACGCCCATTCTGGATTTCGATGGCACTCACGCAACCGGCAGTGACCGGATCCTGCTCGAGATAGGGGTCGGTGTACTGGCGAAGCACGGCTTCGATGGCGGCGCGATTGAGGGCACTCATGGACACTCCCGTTGGCAAACTGAATGTAAAACAAGCGCCTATCCTAACCCGTCAATCGTCAGCAGATGCGTACGCGGGGTGAAATATATTCGTCAGCCCTTTATAGTGGCCGATCATCCTTATTTTCACCCGTCGCCAGATAAGTAGCCGAGCCACCATGTCCGAGCCACGTCAGATTCTCGTCACCAGCGCCTTGCCCTATGCCAATGGATCGATCCATCTTGGCCATATGCTCGAGTACATCCAGACAGACATGTGGGTCCGCTTTCAAAAGCTGCGCGGCAATCAGTGCATCTATGTCTGCGCCGATGATGCACACGGCTCGGCCATCATGCTGCGGGCCGAGAAGGAAGGAATCACGCCAGAGCAACTGATCGCCAACGTACAAGCTGAGCACAGCGCCGACTTTGCTGACTTCCTGGTGGACTTCGATAATTTCCACTCCACCCACAGCGAAGAAAACCGTGAGCTGTCGGGCATGATCTATACCCGACTGCGCGAGGCGGGGCACATCTCTACCCGCTCGGTGACCCAATACTTCGACCCTGAAAAGGGCATGTTCCTGGCAGACCGCTTCATCAAAGGCACCTGCCCGAAGTGCGCGGCCGAAGACCAGTATGGCGATAACTGCGAAAAATGCGGCGCGACCTATGCACCGACCGAATTGAAAGACCCCAAGTCTGCCATTTCAGGTGCTACACCGGTGCTGCGCGACTCCCAGCACTTCTTCTTCAAACTGCCCGACTTCCAGGCCATGCTCCAGCAGTGGACGCGCAGCGGCACGTTGCAGGACGCCGTGGCCAACAAGCTCGCCGAATGGCTGGATGCCGGTCTGCAGGAGTGGGATATCTCCCGCGACGCGCCCTACTTCGGTTTCGAGATCCCTGGCGAGCCTGGCAAGTACTTCTACGTCTGGCTGGACGCGCCAATCGGTTACATGGCGAGCTTCAAGAACCTGTGCGCGCGCCGCCCGGACCTGGACTTCGACGCCTTCTGGAACCAAGGCTCCACCGCCGAGCTTTACCACTTCATCGGCAAGGACATCGTCAACTTCCACGCCCTGTTCTGGCCCGCCATGCTCGAAGGTGCGGGCTTGCGCAAGCCGACCGCGGTCAACGTGCACGGCTACCTAACCGTCAACGGTGCGAAGATGTCCAAGTCGCGGGGCACGTTCATCAAGGCCCGTACCTATCTCGACCATCTGCAACCCGAATACCTGCGCTACTACTACGCAGCCAAGCTTGGTCGCGGGGTCGATGACCTGGACCTGAATCTCGAAGACTTCGTGCAGAAGGTCAACTCCGACCTGGTGGGCAAGGTGGTCAACATCGCCAGCCGGTGTGCCGGGTTCATCCACAAAGGCAATGGCGGCGTGATGGTGGCCGGTGATGCGGCGCCAGAGCTGACAGAAGCCTTCCAGGCAGCTGCGCCGTCCATCGCCGAGGCCTACGAGGGCCGCGACTTCGCACGCGCCATGCGCGAGATCATGGCACTGGCCGACCGTGCCAATGCCTGGATCGCCGACAAGGCGCCCTGGTCGCTGGCCAAGCAGGAGGGCAAGCAGGATGAAGTGCAAGCCATTTGCGCTCAGGGCATCAACCTGTTCCGCCAACTGGTGATTTTCCTCAAGCCTGTGCTGCCCGTGCTGGCGGCCGATGCCGAGGCCTTCCTGAATGTCGCACCGTTGACCTGGGACGATCACCGCTCTCGCCTGGAAAATCACACGCTCAACCCGTTCAAGGCCCTGCTCAGCCGCATCGAGCCTGCCAAGGTGCAAGACATGATCGCGGCCAGCAAGGAAGACCTGCTGGCCGCCGAGGAGCCCAAGGCACCTGTGGGTAATGGCGAGCTGCACAAGGACCCGCTGTCGGCGGAAGTCGACTTCGATACCTTTGCCGCTGTCGACCTGCGCGTGGCATTGATCGTCAAGGCCGAAGCCGTACCGGGTGCTGACAAGCTGCTGCAATTGACCCTGGACATCGGTGATGAACGCCGTAACGTTTTCTCCGGCATCAAGTCTGCCTACCCTGATCCCGCCCAGCTCGAAGGCCGGCTGACCATGATGGTCGCCAACCTCAAGCCACGCAAAATGCGTTTTGGCGTCTCTGAAGGGATGGTGATGGCCGCTGGCCCTGGCGGTGAAGAAATCTACTTGCTCAGCCCCGACAGCGGCGCCAAGCCCGGTCAGCGCATCAAGTGACCCACAAGCGGAGCCTGCATTGGGCTCCGCCTTGCGACAATGGCGCGCAGCCACGGGCTGCTGCGCTTTGCCTAGAGCAGGCGCGTCCAAGTGACTGCTCACGTTCTCCAGGAACGCTGCCAATTCATGAATGCCGTCAAACGTCGAGAAATCTTCCGTCGACTGCACGAAGATAACCCGACACCCAAAACCGAGCTGGCTTACACCACACCCTTCGAGCTGCTGGTAGCCGTGACCCTCTCCGCGCAGTCCACCGATGTCGGTGTGAACAAGGCGACAGCGCGACTTTTTCCAGTCGCCAATACCCCTGAGGCTATCTACGCGCTGGGTGTCGACGGACTGATCCAGTACATCAAGACCATTGGGCTCTACAACAGCAAGGCCAAGAACGTCATCGCGGCCTGTCGTCTGCTCATTGAGCGGCACGGCGGCCAGGTGCCGGACACGCGCGAGGCCCTCGAAGCCTTGCCGGGCGTGGGCCGCAAGACAGCCAACGTAGTGCTCAATACGGCGTTTGGCCAACCGGCGATGGCTGTGGATACCCATATCTTCCGCGTCAGCAATCGCACAGGCATCGCCCCGGGCAAGACGGTGCTGGAGGTGGAAAAAAAACTGCTCAAGTTCGTCCCCAAGGATTACTTGCTCGACGCACACCATTGGCTGATCTTGCATGGCCGCTATGTCTGTCAGGCCCGTAAGCCCAGATGCGGCAGTTGCCGAATCGAGGACCTGTGCGAATACAAGCACAAGACCACTGATGATTGAAGCAATAGTAAAAACACTGCGCTTCGATTGAAAAAATCTTTTTTACCAGCGCTCACTTTATGGTTATAAGGTCGGCCATTGGCCCTTGCCGTGGAGCGACTCATGAGCACTGATAAAGACGACCTCGCGATTGAAGATGATTTTGTGACAGCTGAAGAAGAGGTCGAGCCGCACGTGGAACCGGCGAAAACCAATTTGAGCAAGCGTCGCACCATCGACAATCTGCTGGAAGAACGTCGATTGCAAAAGCAACTGGCCGATTTCGATTACGACCTCTAGGGAGGTGGTCGCTGGCGGGCCTTCGATGGCCCCGTTCCCTCCCCTGACTGCGCCGTTCAGGGCCTCGAATTCGGCGCAGAGCTCCCCTGGAGGAGGCTCTGCATACCATCAGTTCAACCCCTGTCGCTGCGCCAGCTCGATCAGGTCCACCAATGACCGAGCGTTTAGCTTGAGCAGCAGCCGAGACTTGTAGGTACTGACCGTCTTGTTGCTCAAGTACATGCTGTCGGCGATTTCCTTGTTCGAACGGCCCCGCGCCAATTGCTGAAGCACCGTCATCTCCCTTGCCGAAAGGCGATTGACCATTTCCGCTTCACTGCCGCCGCTGCGCCCTCGCGAGGCGTGCAGCGCCTGGTTGGGAAAGTAGCTATAGCCCGATAGCACGGCTTTGATCGCGCTGAGCAGTTCGGTCAGTTCCTGTTGCTTGCACACGTACCCTGCCGCCCCTGCCTGCATGCACCGCATCGAGAAGTTGCCGGGTGCCTGGGAGGTCAGTACGAGCACTTTGCTGCAGGGGCTGGAACTGGCCATGCGGCCGATGACTTCGAGGCCGTCGAGCTTGGGTATGCCGATGTCCAGCACGACGATATCGGGAAGATGTTGCCGAGTCAGTTGCAGCGCGGCCACTCCGTTGTCCGTTTCAGCGACGACATCGTACCCATGCCGCTCCATCAGCATGCGTACGGCCAGACGTATCACAGGGTGATCATCCACGATAAGCACTTTGTTCATGCGATATCCATTCATTGCTATTGCATTGGCAGGCTACGATAACCGAGAGAAGAACTCATGGCGCGGCGTTTTCGCCTAGAAACGGACGTACAGACACGGATTACTAAACTTACGGAAGTTTCCTACACACAATATGAAGAGTTGTTACAAGCTAATTATAAAAAAGCGGATAACACTCCCCGGGATGACAACTCCCGAAACTTTCACATCAACCGCGGACAACGGTTTTCATTAAGCTTCGAACGCTAGCCAGGCGCAGCCGCGGCATGGAAATAGTGCAGGGTTTAGCTGAGCAAGATCCTAGGCTATAGATGTAACGAAAGCGCAGGAGAAGGCCCATGAATCAAGCACAACCCGTTGCTCCGCTGACAATTGTCGCCATCTTTGCTGGGATAATCGAAGCCTCCGCCCTGGCTACCTTGCCTTTTCTCAGCGAAGCCAGCCAGACGCTTTACACGTGGTTCCTGGTTGGTTTTCCCTTCTTTCTGACCGCTTTGTTCTTCCTGACGCTGAACTTCAATTACAAGTCCTTCTATACGCCTGCTGGATCGCGCACTGAAGCTGTGGACAGTGCGCAGAGTGCCCGCAAGATCACCTCCACGACCACGCCAAGCGCAATCGCGCATGGGGAGCCGATGACCTTCATGTTCAGCGGGCCAGAGGCAAGTCAGTTGATGGAAAAGGAGTTGTTGCAAGCGCTCGCACAAGCGCCTGAGCCGGCTCGCACCTGGCAGTTCTGCAATGTGCCGAGGGGCCAGTGTGTCCGGCTTTCAGTCAGCCCGCTGGAGTAAAGACAAAAAACCCGGCACTAGGCCGGGTTCTTGCAGAGCGGCTTGCTGCATCAGAGCAACGAACGGCCCTTGTTCGCAGCGATGCGCATACGCAGCGCATTGAGCTTGATGAAGCCCGCCGCGTCTTCCTGGTTGTAGGCACCGCCGTCTTCTTCGAAGGTGGCGATGTTGGCATCGAACAGCGAGTCGTCGGACTTGCGGCCGACTACGGTAACGTTGCCCTTGTAGAGCTTCAGACGCACGACACCGTTCACATTGACCTGGGAGGCGTCGATCATCTGCTGGAGCATGACGCGCTCCGGGCTCCACCAGTAACCGGTGTAGATCAGGCTGGCGTACTTGGGCATCAGCTCGTCTTTGAGGTGAGCGACTTCGCGGTCCAGGGTGATCGACTCGATGGCGCGGTGCGCCCTGAGCATGATGGTGCCGCCAGGGGTTTCGTAGCAGCCACGCGATTTCATGCCCACGTAGCGGTTTTCGACGATGTCCAGTCGACCGATGCCGTTGGCGCCGCCGATGCGGTTCAAATCAGCCAGGACAGTGGCCGGGCTCTTCTCTACACCGTCGATCGCGACGATGTCGCCGTTGCGGTAGGTCAGTTCCAGGTAGGTTGCCTGGTCCGGGGCGTTTTCGGGCGAAACGCTCCAGCGCCACATGTCTTCTTCGTGCTCGGTCCAGGTATCTTCCAGCACACCGCCTTCATAGGAGATGTGCAGCAGGTTGGCGTCCATCGAGTAAGGGGACTTCTTCTTGCCATGACGCTCGATCGGGATACCGTGCTTCTCGGCGTAGTCCATCAGCTTCTCGCGCGAGAGCAGGTCCCATTCACGCCATGGCGCGATGACCTTGACGCCAGGCTTGAGGGCATAAGCGCCCAGTTCGAACCGAACCTGGTCGTTGCCTTTGCCGGTAGCGCCGTGGGAGATGGCGTCGGCACCGGTTTCGTTGGCGATTTCGATCAGACGCTTGGCAATCAGCGGACGGGCGATGGAAGTACCCAGCAGGTACTCGCCTTCATATACGGTGTTGGCGCGGAACATCGGGAACACGAAATCACGCACGAATTCTTCGCGCAGGTCGTCGATGTAGATCTCTTTGACGCCCATTGCCTGAGCCTTGGCGCGCGCCGGCTCGACCTCTTCGCCCTGCCCCAGGTCGGCGGTGAACGTCACCACTTCGCAGTTGTAGGTATCTTGCAGCCACTTGAGAATCACCGAAGTATCAAGGCCGCCGGAATACGCCAGTACGACCTTTTTTACGTCCGCCATGCCATCACTCCACGGGGTTGTACGGAAAAGGCCCGATTCTAACGGCGTTGAGGCTCAATTTATAGAGGCGCGACAGCTTCTGACGACAAAGCGACAAGAATTGTCGATGGCGCGACGGCCGCTACTTGGCCATGGCGGGTTTGCCTTGGGCCGGCGTCGTGGTACCCGCAGCCTGCGCGGGAGCAGCGGGAGCAGCGGGAGCAGCGGGCGCCTCGGCGACCTTTTGTGTGGGCTGCGCCTGGACAGGGCCTCGCTCTAGCTCGATGTTGACCCGCCGGTTACGGGCCCGATTGCCGGCGTTGTTGTTCTTGGCCAGCGGGTAACGCTCGCCGTGGAAACGCACGGTTATCTGACTTTCAGGCACGCCGTGGGCCATGAGGTAATCGGCGACCGCCAGGGCTCGCCGGCGGGACACGTCGCGGTTGGTCAACCGGTTGCCGCTGTTGTCGGAATGCCCGTCCAAGGCCACCTGATTGACGCTGGGGTCGGCCTTCATGTACTCGAGCAGCACATCCAGTCGGGCCTTGGCAGCCTGATCCAGCACAATGCCGCCACCCGGGAAGCCCACCTGGGTCTGGCGTACCTGGTCGTAGTTCATGGGCAGCAGCTTGCTGGCGCAGGCCTGGTAGTCGCTGTAGGCCTTGGCGAAACTGACCGGCAGTACGCGCACTTCCATTG
The DNA here is from genome assembly GCF_900230165.1 of Pseudomonas sp. URMO17WK12:I9. Classification (NCBI taxonomy): domain Bacteria; kingdom Pseudomonadati; phylum Pseudomonadota; class Gammaproteobacteria; order Pseudomonadales; family Pseudomonadaceae; genus Pseudomonas; species Pseudomonas sp. URMO17WK12:I9. The sequence continues at coordinate 51,885 of NZ_OCMQ01000004.1, forward strand.
CCCTGCCCCCCTCCCCGGTGTAATTGCGCACCACGGCGCTGCGGCCATCGAGCAGGCCATTGATCAACCGACTGGCCTGGCCTTGGGATGAGTTGAAGAGCACGCCGGTGCGCGCCATGCGCACATTGCCCAGGTTGATGTCCCCGCGCCCAGGTTGCCAGGGTGCTGCTGCCGCCAGCAAGGTGGCACCGCCGGCGCCGAGCGCATTGGTCTGTGAGCGCAGGCGAAACACCGGTTGCTCACCGGCACGACGCACGAATTCGCCGCTTCCGAAACCGTCTATCGGCTGGGTCAGCCGGCATTCGAACGCGTCGCCCTCCACCGTCCAGGCAATGCTTTCCATGCGCGTCTGAAACGTCAACGCGCCGGCCGGCAAGCTGGCAAACACGATAAACAAGGCTAGGTAACGCTGGCGCACGGCGGGCTCCACATAATTCGACACTCACCTTTACGCTATCGGGCAGTCGCGGGAAAACTTGATACCTGTGCTCTGGAGGGGCTTTTCCGGTAGCATTGCGGCTTGAGTTCGACCCGCCTGGAATCCTCAATGTCCGATCGCCTGACCCTCCTGCGCCCCGACGACTGGCACATCCATCTGCGTGATGGTGCCGTCCTGCCCCACACCGTTGGTGATGTGGCGCGCACTTTCGCCCGTGCCATCATCATGCCCAACCTGGTGCCGCCGGTGCGCAATGCCGCCGAAGCCGGGGCCTATCGTGACCGTATCCTGGCTGCTCGCCCGGCTGGCAGTCGGTTTGAGCCGTTGATGGTGCTGTATCTCACCGACCGCACCAGCGCGCAAGACATCCGAGATGCCAAGGCCAGCGGTATCGTGCATGCCGCCAAGCTCTACCCGGCAGGCGCCACCACCAATTCCGATTCTGGTGTGACCAGCATCGACAACATCTTCCCCGCTATCGAGGCGCTGGCTGAAGTCGGCATGCCGTTGCTGGTGCACGGCGAAGTCACGCGCAGCGAGATCGACGTGTTCGACCGTGAAAAGCGCTTCATCGATGAGCACATGCGCCGCCTGGTCGAGCGTTTCCCCACGCTCAAGGTAGTCTTCGAGCACATTACCACCAGCGATGCGGCCCAGTTCGTGACCGAAGCTTCGGCCAACGTTGGCGCCACCATCACGGCGCAGCACTTGCTGTACAACCGCAACCATATGCTGGTGGGCGGAATACGACCCCATTTCTATTGCCTGCCCATTCTCAAGCGCAACACGCATCAGGTGGCGTTGCTCGACGCCGCCACCAGCGGTAACCCGAAATTCTTCCTCGGCACCGACTCGGCTCCCCACGCCCGCCACGCCAAGGAAGCGGCGTGTGGGTGCGCTGGCTGCTATACCGCGTACGCGGCCATCGAACTCTATGCAGAGGCGTTCGAACAACGCAACGCGCTGGACAAGCTCGAAGGCTTTGCCAGCCTGCACGGCCCTGCGTTCTACGGCCTGCCGGCCAACACCGACACCATCACCCTGGTTCGTGATCAGTGGACGGCCCCAGAGAGCCTGCCCTTCGGTGAGCAAACCGTGATCCCGCTGCGCGCCGGGGAAACACTGCGCTGGCGCCTGCTGGAGGAACACGCGTGAGCGAAGACCTGTACGAAGACGAACTTGAATCCTCCGGCAGCGGTGGTCACCGCCATCCGATGGCAGAACGCTTCCGGGGTTACCTGCCAGTGGTGGTGGATGTGGAGACTGGCGGCTTCAACAGCGCCACTGACGCCTTGCTGGAAATTGCTGCCGTCACCATTGGCATGGACGAAAAGGGTTTCCTGTTCCCCGAACATACCTATTTTCACCGGGTGGAGCCCTTCGAAGGCGCCAACATCGAGGCTGCCGCGCTGGAGTTCACCGGCATCAAGCTCGACCATCCGTTGCGCATGGCAGTAAGCGAGGAAACGGCCCTGACGGATATCTTCCGAGGCATCCGCAAGGCGCTCAAGGCCAATGGCTGCAAGCGCGCCATTCTGGTGGGCCACAACAGCAGTTTCGATTTGGGTTTCCTCAACGCGGCGGTAGCGCGCAACGACCTCAAGCGTAACCCGTTCCACCCGTTCTCAAGCTTCGACACGGCCACCCTGGCAGGGCTCGCTTATGGGCAAACCGTACTGGCTCGCGCCTGCCAGAGCGCCGACATCGATTTCGATGGTCGCGAGGCCCACTCGGCGCGCTACGACACCGAAAAAACGGCTGAGCTGTTCTGCGGTATCGTCAATCGCTGGAAAGACATGGGCGGCTGGCGCCAGGATTGATCCGCGCGTTCCAGGTTCAGGTCAGCCCCATGCGGTTGGCCAAAAAAAACCGGCCATGAGGGCCGGTTTTTTTGTGCGCGACGCGGGCTTACAGCTTGCCGGCGTTCTCGCTCAGGTAGGCAGCAACGCCTTCTGGCGATGCGTTCATGCCCTTGTCGCCTTTTTTCCAGTTGGCAGGGCAGACTTCGCCGTGCTCTTCGTGGAACTGCAGGGCGTCGACCAGGCGCAGCAGCTCGTCCATGTTACGGCCCAGCGGCAGGTCGTTGATGATCTGCGAGCGCACGACACCGTTGGTGTCGATCAGGAAGGCGCCACGGAAGGCCACGCCGCCTTCGGACTCCACGTCGTAGGCCTTGCAGATTTCATGGGTCATGTCGGCAGCCAGGGTGTACTTGACCGGGCCGATGCCGCCATTGTTGACGGGGGTGTTGCGCCATGCGTTGTGGGTGAAGTGCGAGTCGATCGATACGCCGATCACTTCTACGTTGCGCGCCTGGAAGTCAGGAATGCGGTTGTCCAGGGCAATCAGCTCGGACGGGCAAACGAAGGTGAAGTCCAGCGGGTAGAAGAACACCAGGCCGTACTTGCCCTTGATGGCCGAGGCCAGGTTGAAGCTGTCGACGATCTCGCCGCTACCCAGTACGGCAGGTACGGTGAAATCGGGGGCTTTCTTGCCAACGAGTACGCTCATTGTTATCTCCTGATGTGAGTGAAGAACCATTGCCAGGCCGAGTCGCCGACCCGACATGCAGCAAAGGTTGACCATCATACACAGGTTACGATGGCAGGCCGAATGCTGAGCGCACGACCGCTGGTCAGCCGGGCCGAATGCCTTCTGAAACCACTTTGACAAGCATTCTCATTCACATTAAGCTCCAACCCATCGAACCCGCCAGCGATGGTCAGCCCTATGTATGTGTGTCTTTGTGTCGGCGTCACCGACGGACAGATCCGCGATGCGATCTATGAAGGATGCTGCAGCTACAAGGAAGTCCGAGCCGCCACCAATGTCGCCAGCCAGTGTGGCAAGTGCGCTTGCCTGGCCAAGGAAGTGGTGCGCGAGACACTGACCAAACTTCAGGTCAGCCAGGCCGCCCTGCCCTATCCGGTAGAATTCACCACTGCCTGATACCCAGATTGACAAAAACCGGACCCTGTGTCCGGTTTTTTTTCGCTTTAATTCAACAAGTTAGCGCGCCAACGCGGTTCACAAACATTCTTATTCCTATTAATTTTCATTTATTATTCAATTACTTAGGTTTGACAGGCCTGAGCATCAGGCTCAAACTTCCCTGCATTGGCACACTTCGACAGGGCAGGAACCCCAATGAAAGGCGACATCAGCGTCATCCAGCATCTCAACAAGATCCTCGGAAACGAGCTGGTCGCAATCAACCAGTACTTCCTGCATGCCCGCATGTACGAAGATTGGGGCCTGAACAAGCTCGGCAAGCACGAGTACAAAGAATCCATCGACGAAATGAAGCACGCTGACAAATTGATCAAGCGTATTCTGTTTCTCGAAGGTATCCCTAACGTTCAGGACCTGGGCAAGCTGCTGATTGGCGAGCACACCAAGGAGATGCTTGAATGCGACCTGCGAATCGAGCAGAAAGGCCTGATCGACCTGAAGGCGGCCATTGCCCACTGCGAAACAGTGGGTGACTTTGGTTCGCGTGACGTCCTCGAAGATATTCTGGAGTCCGAAGAAGAGCATATCGACTGGCTGGAAACCCAGCTGGGCTTGATCGACAAGATCGGTATCGAAAATTACCTGCAGTCGCAGATGGGCGAAGAATAAGACGCCCCTACAAAAAAACCCGCCAATGGCGGGTTTTTTTATGAGCGCAGTGTTTACGCTTCGGCAGTCTTCGCCTTGGCGGCGGCATCCTTGATCAGGGTCTGCAGCTCACCCTTTTCGAACATTTCCAGCACGATGTCGCTGCCACCGACCAGCTCACCACCGACCCACAGCTGGGGGAAGGTTGGCCAGTTGGCATATTTGGGCAGGTTGGCGCGGATTTCCGGGTTCTGCAGGATGTCGACGTAGGCGAACTTCTCGCCGCAACCCATCACTGCCTGGGAGGCACGGGCCGAAAAGCCGCACTGCGGCGCATTCGGCGAGCCCTTCATGTAAAGCAGAATGGTGTTGTTGGCAATCTGCTCTTTGATCGTTTCGATGATATCCATGTAGCACCTCGGCTTGACTTTCCGACACGGGCGTCGGCACGGTGACGCATTGTAACGGAAAGCCGAGCAGCATGCTCGGCCTTGCCAAGGCTCAAGCGGCTTCGACGTACACCGGAACGCCGTTGAGCGCAGCATTGCCACAGACCGAGTCACGCAGCAGCTCGTCAGTAAGATCATTGGCGCTGACGCCGGGCTGCGCCTGGGCAGTCTGAAGGCGCACACCCTGACGGTCATGCCCGAAGCCATGGGGCAGGCTTACCACCCCGGGCATCATGCTTTCGCATGCCTGCACCTGCACCTGCACCGCCCCTGCTCGCGAGCGCACCCTGACCTGCTGGCCATCCTGCAGTTGGCGCTGACGCAGGTCATCAGGGTGCATCAACAAGTGATGGCGCGGTTTACCTTTCACCAGCCTGTGATAATTGTGCATCCAGGAGTTGTTGCTGCGTACGTGCCGCCGCCCGATGAGCAGCAGTTGCCCGGTTTCTGGCGGCGCCTGCCGGGCCAGACGCTGTAGATCATCAAGCAGCAGGCGCGGCGCTGCCTCGACGGTTTTGCTCGCAGTGCCCAGGCGATGTGCAAGGTTGGCCTGCAAGGGGCCCAGGTCCAACCCGTGCGGGTGTGCATCGAGGGTCTGGAGTGACAGCTGCCAGGGCGTCGCCTGCCCATAACGCCCGCTGCGCAAGGCTTTGTCGATCATCTGCGCTGGCGCTACGGTCGGCGACAGTTCACGCCCGGCGCGTCGCGCATACGCCTTGGCCAGGCCGACGAAGATTTCCCAGTCGTGCAGGGCGCCATCGGGCCTGGGCAGAATCGCTCGGTTGAACCGGCTCACATTGCGAACTGCCAGCAAGTTGAAGGTGGTGTCGTAGTGATCGTTTTCCAGGGCTGAAGTCGATGGCAGGATCAGATCGGCATGGCGCGTGGTTTCGTTGATGTACAGGTCAATGCTGAGCATGAAATCGAGCCCCGACAGTGCGCTGTCCAATTGCCGCCCGTTGGGCGTGGACAGCACGGGATTGCCCGCGACCGTGACCAAAGCCCGGACCTGCCCCTCACCCGGGGTCAGCATCTCCTCGGCAAGCGCCACTACCGGCAGTTCCCCGGCATATTCGGGCAGGCCGGACACCCGACTCTGCCAGACGTTGAAGTGACCACCCGACGTGCTCGCCACCACGTCCACCGCAGGTTCGGTACACAGTGCCCCGCCCTTGCGATCAAGGTTACCGGTGACCAGGTTGATCATCTGTACCAGCCAGTGACAGAGGGTGCCGAACACCTGGGTCGATACCCCCATGCGGCCGTAACAGACCGCCTTGTCCGCCGCGGCGAAATCACGCGCCAACTGACGAATGTCCTGCGCCGGGATGCCGCACAGGCTGCTCATGGCCTCGGCTGTCATGGGAGCCAGGGCGGCGCGGACATCGGTCAGCCCTGTAATCGGCAGATGCGAGCCGCGCGTCAGGCCTTCTTCGAACAACGTGTTGAGCAGCCCGCACAACAAGGCCGCGTCGCCGCCGGGGCGAATGAATAGATGACTGTCTGCGATCGCCGCAGTTTCACTGCGCCGCGGGTCGATCACCACCAGACGTCCACCCCTGGCTTGCAAGGCCTTGAGGCGTTTCTCCACATCGGGGACAGTCATGATGCTGCCGTTGGAGGCCAACGGGTTGCCGCCCAGCACCAGCATGAAGTCCGTGTGATCGATGTCCGGAATCGGCAGGAGCAGCCCATGGCCATACATCAGGTGGCTGATCAGGTGCTGAGGCAGTTGGTCCACAGACGTGGCAGAAAAGCGATTGCGGGTTTTCAACAGCCCTAAAAAGTAGTTGCCATGGGTCATCAACCCATAGTTGTGCACACTCGGGTTGCCTTGATACACGGCAACCGCATTGTTGCCGTGGGCCTGCTGCACGTCCCACAGGCGCTCGGCGGCGAGGTCAAATGCCTCCTCCCACCCAATCGCCTGCCACTGCTCGCCCACGCGCCGGTGGGGTTGGCGCAGCCGATCAGGATCATTCTGGATATCCTGCAGCGCCACCGCCTTGGGGCAGACATGCCCCCGGCTGAAAGGGTCCTGAGGGTCGCCCTTGATGGACTCGATCCGGGCAGGTTCGCCAGGCGCGTGGCTCACCACGATGTTCAAACCACAAATGGCTTCACACAGGTGACAGGCGCGGTGGTGCAGGGTACGGGTCATGGCCGCATGCCTCGTTGTCTTGATGGCTCGACTATGAACTGTGCCCTGCGCAGGGGCCAGCGTGCTTCGTGGTGTGAATTGGCCTTTATCACCCACACGGCAGACCCAGCCCGTTTGCCAATGCACCCTCAAGCCGTGTACAAACAGCCGTAGCAAATAAAACACAGCAATACAGTGCCCTGCGAAACCCCTTGCAACAGCGCCGGGGGCGCCAAGTGGTTTCACCCCTTGGTTTCAGGCGACATTTAATTATAGTATTGCGCCTTTCCCTATTCGTCCGCCCCGTGCGGCTTACGCCGCAGGTCACCGCCGTTGTCAAAAAAAACCGCACGGTCGGCCTGCATACTGTTGCAGATAAGGTAGTCAATCATGAGCGCTAGGCACTTTCTCTCCCTGCTGGACTTCACCACCGACGAATTGCTCGGGGTGATCCGCCGCGGCATCGAGCTGAAGGACCTGCGCAAGCGCGGCGTGCTGTTCGAGCCGCTCAAAAGCCGTGTGCTGGGCATGATCTTCGAAAAATCTTCGACCCGCACCCGCGTGTCCTTCGAAGCCGGGATGATCCAGCTTGGCGGCCAGGCCATCTTCCTGTCCCCACGCGACACCCAGCTGGGGCGAGGCGAGCCAATCGGCGACAGCGCCATCGTCTTGTCGAGCATGCTCGACGTGGTGATGATACGGACCCACGCCCACAGCACCCTGACCGACTTTGCCGCCAAGTCCCGCGTACCGGTGATCAATGCCCTGTCGGACGAGTCGCACCCGTGTCAGCTTCTGGCCGACATGCAGACGTTTCTCGAGCACCGGGGGGCGATCGAGGGCAAGACCGTCGCCTGGATTGGCGATGGCTTCAACATGTGCAACTCCTACATCGAAGCGGCCCGGCAGTTCGGTTTCCAGCTGCGCATCGCCTGCCCCGAGGGGTATGAGCCCGATCCCCGGTTCATGGCCATCGGCGCTGAGCACGTGCAGATCGTGCGCGATCCCCGCGAAGCGGTAAAAGGCGCCCACCTGGTGACCACCGATGTCTGGACTTCCATGGGTCAGGAAGAGGAAACTGCTCGTCGCCTGGCGCATTTCGCGCCGTACCAGGTCACCCGCGACATGCTCGACCTGGCAGCACCTGACGTCTTGTTCATGCATTGCCTACCCGCCCACCGCGGCGAGGAAATCAGCCATGATCTGCTCGATGACCCCCGTTCGGTCGCCTGGGATCAAGCTGAGAACCGCCTGCATGCACAAAAGGCACTTCTCGAATTTCTCGTCGAACCGGCTTACCACCACGCATGAGTCAACCTCTACTGCTCAACCTGCGCAACCTTGCCTGCGGCTACGGCGACCAGCGCATCGTCCAGAACCTGAATCTGCATCTGAATGCAGGCGACATTGGCTGCCTGCTTGGCTCGTCCGGCTGCGGCAAAACCACGACCTTGCGCGCCATCGCGGGTTTCGAGTCGGTGCACGAAGGCGAAATCCAACTGGCCGGCAACGTCATTTCCAAGGCGGGGTTTACCCTGGCGCCGGAGAAGCGTCGCATCGGCATGGTGTTCCAGGACTACGCCCTGTTCCCCCATCTGACGGTGGCGCAGAACATCGCCTTCGGTATCGCCAAGCACCCACGCCAAGCTGCGGTCATCGACGAGATGCTCGACCTGGTCAAGTTGGGTGGGTTGGGTGGCCGTTACCCCCACGAGTTGTCCGGCGGCCAGCAGCAGCGGGTCGCACTGGCACGGGCGTTGGCCCCAGAGCCGCAATTGCTGCTTTTGGACGAGCCGTTTTCCAATCTTGACGTGGAGCTTCGTCGCAGGCTCAGCCATGAGGTGCGGGACATCCTCAAGCAGCGCGGCACCAGCGCCATTCTGGTCACCCATGACCAGGAAGAAGCGTTCGCTGTCAGCGACCAGGTTGGGGTGTTCAAGGAGGGCCGGCTTGAGCAGTGGGATACGCCCTACAACCTGTACCACGAGCCGCAGACACCTTTCGTGGCCAGTTTCATCGGCCAGGGCTATTTCATCCGTGGCCAGATGACCAGCGTGGAAGCCGTCAGCACCGAACTGGGCGAGCTGCGAGGCAACCGTGCCTATCGCATGGCGCAGGGCAGCTCGGTGGATGTGTTGCTGCGCCCGGATGATATCGTGCACGCTCCCGAAAGCCCGTTGCGCGCTGTCATCGTGGCCAAGAGCTTTCTAGGCGCCTCAACGCTGTATCGCCTGCAACTCCCCACCGGCAGCCAGCTCGAAGCGATCTTCACCAGCCATGTGGATCGTCAGCCAGGCGAAGAGGTGGGCATTGCGGTAAAAGCCGACCACCTGGTGGTGTTCCCGGTGCCAGGTAGCATCGCTACCCAGACGGTGCAGCAGGCAACAGGGGTTCGTCGCCACAGCGGGCCAAACTGACCAGGCCCGGGCTACGTCTTGAGCGGACGCGCTACCGGCTCGATCCGAGCGGGTAGCGAGGGTGAATGGGCGCTGGCATCACGTTCTGCCGATACTGGCAAAGGTGCCCTGAGTATGCTCGGCCAAAGTCGTTGCCGCCAGTTCTACCTCCAGCCCACGTCGTCCAGCACTCACATGGATGGTCGCAAAACGCTGCGCCGCCTCGTCGATGAAGGTGCGCAGACGCTTCTTCTGCCCTAAGGGGCTGATCCCACCTACCAGGTAACCCGTTGCTCGCTGCGCCTTGACCGGATCGGCCATCTCGCACTTTTTGACGCCCGCCGCATGCGCCAAGGCCTTGAGATCGAGCGTACCCACCACAGGCACCACCGCCACCAGCAGCTCTCCTTTTTCGCTACAGGCCAGCAGCGTCTTGAACACCTGCTTTGGGTCCAGGCCGAGCTTATCTGCAGCTTCCAGCCCATAGGACGCTGTCTTGGGATCATGCTCGTAGCTGTGAACGTGATAGTGCGCGTGATGCTTTTTCAACAGATCCAGAGCGGGTGTCATACGAAGTTCCGGTGTAAGACAGATCGGCAGCTACTTTAGGTCAATTCCTACATCCCAGCCAATAAGCCCAAGCGCCCCGCTCTACAAAGGGGCGTCACGCTGGCGGCGGTTGCCCAAAACGTGACTGACCGTTCACTTTCGACCTTTGACATCAGCGTTTCTTGTCTATATTTTTTCGTTTCTGAATACCGGGGGTGCACCTTCACGGTGCATCTCATACCCGCCCAGGACCATCCGGAAGGTCCGGGCCTTGCTGTCGAGCCCCGCGCGACTCACAACAAAAACAACGAGGTCATACATGACAATTGCCCAAGGCCAACCCACGCTGTCCAGCCAGTGCCTGGCCGAATTTCTCGGTACTGCGCTGCTGATCTTCTTCGGTACCGGCTGCGTCGCCGCGCTCAAGGTCGCAGGCGCAAGCTTCGGACTCTGGGAAATCAGCATCATTTGGGGGGTGGGGGTCAGCATGAGTATCTACCTCACCGCAGGGATCTCCGGTGCCCACCTGAACCCTGCCGTCAGCATCGCGCTGACCCTGTTCGCCGGCTTCGAGCGGCGCAAGCTGCCTTTCTACATACTAGCCCAAGTGTGCGGTGCCTTCTGCGGCGCGGCACTGGTCTACACCCTCTACAGCAGCCTGTTCTTCGATTTCGAACAAGCGCACACCCTGCTGCGCGGTAGTGAATCCAGCCTGGAACTGGCGGCGGTGTTCTCGACCTACCCACACCCCTCCCTGTCCACGGCGCAAGCGCTGCTGGTTGAGGTGGTCATCACGGCGATCCTCATGGCCGTCATCATGGCCCTGACCGACGACAACAACGGCCTGCCACGCGGCGCGATGGCGCCGCTGCTGATCGGCCTGCTGATCGCGGTGATTGGCAGTGCCATGGGGCCGTTGACCGGCTTTGCCATGAACCCGGCACGCGATCTGGGCCCGAAAATCATGACGTTCCTGGCAGGCTGGGGCGAAATCGCCTTTACCGGCGGCCGGGATGTGCCTTACTTCCTGGTGCCGATATTCGGCCCTATCATCGGCGCCTGCCTGGGTGCTGCCACCTATCGTGGCTTGATTGCCCGCAACCTGCCTGCACCAGCGCCCACGCCCGCGACAGGCGACGGTCGCCAAGGCGATACGCAAATCAGTTGAGCACGGCAGCCAGACCCGCCACGACCCCTATTTTGCAAGGCCAACACCATGACAGACACTCAGGACAAGCAATACATCATCGCCCTGGACCAGGGCACCACCAGTTCGCGTGCGATCATCTTCGACCGTGACGCCAATGTGGTCGGCACCTCACAGCGTGAGTTCGTGCAGCATTATCCGCAGGCAGGCTGGGTCGAGCACGACCCCATGGAAATCTTTGCCACCCAGAGTGCGACCATGGTCGAGGCACTGGCCCAGGCTGGCATCAGCCATGCCCAGGTCGCGGCCCTGGGTATCACCAACCAGCGCGAGACGACCGTCGTCTGGGACAAGGAAACAGGCCGCCCGGTGTACAATGCCATCGTCTGGCAATGCCGGCGCAGCACCGAAATCTGCGCCCAGCTCAAGCGCGACGGCTTTGAGGACTACATTCGTGAAACCACGGGCCTGGTCACCGACCCGTACTTTTCCGGTACCAAGCTCAAGTGGATCCTGGACAATGTCGACGGCGCCCGGGAACGCGCCGAACGTGGCGAGCTGCTGTTCGGCACCGTCGATACCTGGCTGATCTGGAAGTTTTCCGGCGGCAAGGTGCATGTCACCGACTACACCAATGCCTCGCGAACCCTCATGTTCAACATCCACACGCTGCAGTGGGATGAAAAACTGCTCGACATCCTGGGCATTCCTGCGCAAATGCTGCCAGAAGTGCGCTCCTCCTCCGAGGTCTATGGGCACACCAAAAGTGGCATCGCCATCGCCGGCATTGCCGGGGACCAGCAATCGGCACTGTTCGGGCAGATGTGCGTGGAACCGGGGCAGGCGAAGAACACCTACGGCACCGGTTGCTTCCTGTTGATGAACACGGGCGACAAGGCCGTCACGTCATCCCATGGCCTGCTGACCACCATTGCCTGTGGCCCGCGCGGTGAAGTGGCCTATGCCCTGGAAGGGGCCGTGTTCAACGGTGGCTCGACGGTCCAGTGGCTGCGTGATGAGCTGAAGATCGTCAATGACGCGTTGGATACCGAGTACTTCGCCAGCAAGGTAAAGGACAGCAATGGCGTCTACCTGGTGCCTGCCTTCACCGGCCTCGGCGCCCCCTACTGGGACCCTTATGCCCGCGGTGCGCTATTTGGCCTGACCCGTGGCGTCAAGGTGGATCACATCATCCGCGCAGCATTGGAGTCCATCGCCTACCAGACCCGCGACGTGCTCGATGCCATGCAGCAGGACTGCGGCCAGCGCCTGTCCGAACTGCGCGTCGACGGCGGCGCCGTGGCCAACAATTTCCTCATGCAGTTCCAGGCCGATATCCTCGGCACGTGTGTCGAGCGCCCCAAGATGCGTGAAACCACGGCGCTGGGTGCAGCCTACCTGGCGGGCCTGGCTTGCGGTTTCTGGAGCAGTCTGGACGAGCTGCGCAACAAGGCGATCATCGAGCGGGAGTTCAGCCCGCAACTGGATGAAACGCAGAAAGAGAAATTGTACGGCGGCTGGAAAAAAGCCGTCGATCGCACCCGCGATTGGGAAGATCACGACGCCTGATCGCTTTAGGCAACGGCGCAGTCCGCTCCCAGGTCAGCGCCGGATCCACCCTTCGGACGCCACGCTGGTCGTCATCCCCGTCCTACGGCATCATTGCAGCATTTGTCAGGCTGCTCCGAAGGACGTCCATGAATTTGCCTCCACGCCAACAACAAATCCTCGAACTGGTCCGCGACCGCGGCTATGTCAGTATCGAGGAAATGGCGCAGCTGTTCGTCGTTACCCCGCAGACGATCCGCCGCGACATCAACCAACTGGCAGAGCTCGACCTGTTGCGCCGGTACCACGGGGGCGCAGCCTACGATTCAAGCGTCGAAAACACCGCCTATGCCATGCGCGCCGACCAGATGCGTGATGAAAAGCAGCGCATCGCCGAGGCTGTCGCGCGGCAGGTGCCCGATCATGCCTCGCTGTTCATCAATATCGGGACCACCACCGAATCCATCGCCCGCGCTTTGCTCAACCACAGCCAACTGAAGGTCATTACCAACAACCTGCACGTCGCCTCCATCCTGGCGGCCAAGGATGACTTCGAGGTGCTGGTGGCGGGCGGCACCGTGCGCCGTGACGGCGGTGTCGTAGGCCAGGCGAGTGTGGACTTCATCAATCAGTTCAAGGTCGATTACGCCCTGGTCGGCATCAGCGGCATCGATGAAGACGGGAGCCTGCTGGATTTCGACTATCAGGAAGTGCGCGTGTCCCAGGCGATCATCGCCAATGCTCGGCAGGTGATTCTGGCTGCGGACTCCAGCAAGTTCGGGCGCAATGCCATGGTGCGCCTGGGGGCCATCAGCCTGGTCGACTGCCTGGTGACTGACCAGGCACCGACCCCTGCCCTGGTCCAACTGCTCAATGACCACAAGGTACGTGTCGAAGTGGTTTAGAAGATCGGCGCCGGCGCTGTGAGCATGGGCGCCCGACACACGCTGACTTTTTCGTTAATGTTCATTTGCTTGTCACCTGATCAGTATTTTCTATGAATACGGACTGGCGAGTCGCCTGCGCTTGCGCTAGTATTTTCGGAAACGAACATAAATGTTCACTTTCGATACGAACTGCTCCAGGAGGCCTTCCCTGTGTCCCAGCCCGATTCGACCAGCGCTCCCGTCGCCGACTGCTATGACCTGGTGGTGATAGGCGGTGGCATCAACGGTGTGGGCATCGCCGCCGACGCAGCCGGCCGCGGCCTGAAAGTCTTCCTGTGTGAAAAGGACGACCTGGCCAGGCACACCTCGTCAGCCAGCAGCAAGCTGATTCACGGAGGTCTGCGCTACCTCGAGCATTACGAGTTTCGTCTGGTACGCGAGGCCCTGGCCGAACGCGAAGTCCTGTTGGCCAAGGCACCGCACATCGTCAAACCCATGCGCTTCGTGCTGCCCCATCGCCCCCATTTGCGCCCTGCCTGGATGATCCGTGCTGGCCTGTTCCTGTACGACCACCTGGGCAAGCGCAAGCGGCTGGGCGCCTCGCGCAGCCTGCGATTTGGCGCTGGCTCCGCGCTCAAGCCGGCCATCACCCGTGGTTTCGAATATGCCGACTGCTGGGTCGATGATGCTCGCCTGGTGGTCCTCAACGCCATGGCTGCCCGTGAACATGGCGCGCACATTCACACCCAGACGCTGTGCCTGGGCGCCAAACGTGTCGGCGCCCTCTGGGAAGTGGAAGTGCAACACGCCGACGGCAGCACCCGGACGGTGCGTGCCAAGGGCCTGGTGAACGCCGCCGGCCCATGGGTTGCGCAGTTCATCAAGAACGACCTGAAACTGGACGCCCCTTATGGGATCCGTCTGATCCAGGGGAGTCATCTGATCGTCCCTAGGCTGTATGAAGGCGAGCACGCCTACATTCTGCAGAACGAAGACCAGCGCATCGTTTTCTGCATTCCGTACCTTGATCGTTTCACACTGATCGGCACCACCGACCGTGAATACACGGGCGATCCTGCCAAGGTGGCGATCACCGATCAGGAAACCGACTACCTGCTCAACGTGGTCAACGCCCACTTCAATCATCAGCTTCAGCGCAGTGACATTTTCAGCACCTATGCAGGCGTTCGCCCTCTGTGCAATGACGAATCGGACAACCCATCGGCCGTTACCCGCGACTACACTTTGGCACTGTCGGCCGCCCACGGTGAAGCCCCCCTGCTCTCGGTCTTCGGTGGCAAGCTCACCACTTACCGCAAGCTGGCCGAATCGGCCATGGCCGAACTCAAGCCGTTCTTCAGCCAGATGGGCGGTAGTTGGACAGCCGAATCAACCCTGCCGGGCGGTGAGGACATGACCACGCCGCAGGCACTTGAAGAAGCCTTGCTTGCTCGGCATACCTGGCTTGCCCCGGCCATTGCCCAGCGCTGGGCACGCACCTATGGCAGCCGCGTCTGGACGCTTCTGGCAGGCGTTGAAGGCCCGCAGGACCTGGGTCAGGCCATCGGTGCAGGGCTGTTTGCCCGCGAGGTGGATTACCTGCGCGAGCATGAGTGGGCTACCAGCCTTGAAGATATCCTGTGGCGTCGTACCAAGCTTGGGCTGTTCACCACCGAAGCCGAACAGAACACCCTTAGCCAGTACCTGGAAAAGGCAACGCAGCGCAGTCACGCTGCCTGACCCAGATGTACCGCCTGTCAGCACATGCTCACAGGCGGCTGTAGGCCTCGACGGCCAGCTCGTGGTAAAGCGCCTGCTCGTGCGCATCGAGCTCAGCCTTCAAGGCAGCAGCCTGTTGAAGATAGACCTGCTCCCCGTGTTCGCCGACGGTGCGCTCGGCGGTTTCGAGCCGTTGGTGAAACGGTGCAGCCAGCGCCTCGAAACGTTCGCGGTAATGACTGCGTACAAACGACTGCCAGAACTCGCGTTGCGCCAGTGCCGCGGCCAGTACATCCAAACTCTCGCCCGCCAGTACCCGCTCTCCGGCCAGCCTGATCTGCCGACTGCTGACATCGCTGAATTCCGGGTAATTCATGTAACTTGGTTGAGCCGGTAACCCCAAGCGGTTCGCCAGATTGACCCGGTAAGCCAGGTACACCTCGATGTCATCCACCCTCGCATAGGGATCGCGCCGCATACGCTCGATATGCCGAGCGGCGATACTGTCCACCTGGTCCAGACGATACAGCGAACGCCCAAGGCGCAGGAGTTCGCGCTCAGTCTGCCCGGCACTCGCCCCAGCCGTATGAACGGCAATAAGCGTTCTCACCTCAAGTTGACTGAGCAGTAGCAACAAACGGTCTTCGCAGGTCTGCGGGCCTTGGGTCTGCAGGTAGACCGATTCGCGGACATCCGTACTTTCAGCACACAATTCGAGAATGCGCCATATGCGTGCGCGGTAGTATGGCGGGCGTTCATGGAAATCGTCAGATTCGGCAAAGTCGGCAAGGAACCGGAAGAGATCGGCCGAGCCCTCATCGTCAAGCAAGGCGTTCCAGATGCCTTCATATCGATGGCGAATGTCTGGCTTGGCCGGTCCAATCCAGCTGTCTCGCAGCTCGTCGTCAATGGACACCTGGGCATGGGTGCGCGGCGCGAGCGAGCCCTCGTTTACAGTGGCGAGTGCTTGCTGACTGGCTTCGTCCAACGGATTGTCGTGCAGGGACATTTGCTGGATGTGTTCTCCGAGCATCTGCAGATGCTCGTTGACCTCACGAATCTGGTTTTCCCGGATGTCCATCAGGCCGCGCCACAGTAATTGATGGCGCTGCGGGATGTTCAACAGGCCTGTGTTGCGCAGTGAAATCGTACGCAGATGACGTAGGGGAGACAGGTTCGGTATTCTGCCGATCGGATTACCGCTCAAGCTAATGTACTCAAGGTGGGTCAGTCTGGTCAGTGCCGTGTCACTGTCAGGTCGAAGTACGATTCGATTGTCATCGAACCGCAATACCCGCAACTGCTCCAGGTCACTGAGGCCGGTCGGCAGCTGCGTCAACTGGTTGCCGCGCAGATCGAGCACCTGCAGGTGCGGGAAGCGCTTGAGAAAGTTGTCGCTGACGTTGATAAGCGCCAAGTTGCGCAGGCTCAATTGCCGCACGTGATTGAAATCGATGTCGTCAGGCAGGTCAGGTAGCGTGCCCACCTGCTCGCCCTGTATACGCAGCACATACTCATCGTTCCCGGACCCAACTGTCTTGCGTCGCCAAGCGCGGCGGATCTGGGTGGCAACCCTGCGTCGGCGGCGCCCATCGATGAAACCATTGCGTTGGCTCTCCCAGGAGGCGAGGGACTCACGCAAACGTGCCAGTCGCCCTTCGAGATCGCTCAAGTGGTCCCATAAATTCACGTCGCGCTCGGTCAATTGCTCCAGGTAGGCGTCCATCTGGCTCTCGGTCAGCGTCGGGTAGATGCGGTGTATGCCCCGGCGTAGTGCTTGCCGGCTGCTCTCCCCTCGCCCGCTGAGGGGGTAACCAATACGACCATCCTGGAGTCGGCGAGGCGGGTTGAATCGGCCACCCAGAGCCACCATGCCCAGTGACTGGGCCGTTTTGCCCCGATCGACAGCCGCCCTGTGCAGCAGGTTTTCCGCCAATTCGACAGCCGTAACCGATGAACCGCCGAAGGCGGTTTTCTGGGTTTCATCCAGGGTCTGCAGCAAACACGCCAGCAGTCCTTGATCCACGGCCTGAATCGAACGTGCCTGCAACTGATATCCTCCGCTGGTCTGCACGATCACCTCGGTGCGCTGTGCGTCAACTGGGCCGTGGGAGGCCACGAGCTTGCCCTGGGCCTCACCCAGGCGCACCTCGATACGCATCGACACAGGCCATGGCGATGTTTCATCGATCAGCGCCAGCGCCAGGCGCAGTGTGTCCAGGTTGGTGGCCTGCTCATGCTCGAAGCCCAACAGCGCGCGATCGATGCGGCTTTCACGCACTGCCCAACGCGCCCGCTCAGCAAGCGGCAGGGGGACCTTGCCGCTCATCAGCGTTTCAAGTTGTTCTGTGGTCGCGCATTCCACGATTTCTTGCGCAAGTGGCACTGACAGGCCGGTGAAGTCGCGAGTGAGCGTATCCACGCCAACGCCTGGCTCGCCCACTGAATGCGTCAGCGCTTGCTCGACCAACAGCTCTGATGTCGGCCCCTGCCCATACAGCAGGTGCCGTGCCTGCGCTTCTCTGAACCGCGCTGGCGCCGGTTCCTCGTGTACCCGCAGGCTGCGCAAGTGTTCGGGCGTCAGGCCGGTGATATGCACCAGCGCGTCGGCGTCCACGTCCGACACTTGCTCAAGATCGGCGCCAAAGCTGCGTATCAATTCCCCCGGATGCTCCAGGTAGTGGGCCGACGCCGGCATCTTTTTTAGCCGCAATCCCCTGTTGCCGGCCATGACCGGCGTGAGGCCGTCGACCAAACCGATGCGCTCGAGCGCGCCGCCGAACAATGGCTGCGCAGCACCCAGAAGCGCGCCCGTGGCCACGACCTGGGCCACATTGAACACATGCGCCAGCGCTTGCTGCCTGTCGCCTATCTGCCAAGTCTCGTAACCGTCATAGATTTCGCGCACGACGTCCACCGCAGCCGCAACAAATAAAACTTCGCCCAGGCCGGGGACGAACAGCGCGGCCAGGGTAAGCGCATCCAGCCCTGCCCCTTTCAAGGCGTCGATGCGCTCGTGCCGCTCAAGTTGAGTCAGGTCGCCTGTGGGAACGGCAAGTACCCGGGCATCATCGATCATTGCATCGAGCAAGCGCTTGCGCAGGCAGGCAAAGACAGAGCCTTCTATTGCGAAATGCCGACCATCGAGGGCGAGCGGTGTAGGACCAGTCGAGGATTTGTTCAACTGCGCCAGCTGGGCCAGAAACGCAGGCCGCTCGCGCTGAGCAATCAAGCCGGCAAAGTACTGTGTATATCGACGCTCACGCAGCCGCATGCCGAGGTGTTCGTACAATCCAGTCCAGTTCGCATGCCGCCCGATGGGCTCGGCCGGGTCATTGGAAAACCAGCTTATCAGGCCGTGCACGGGCCCATTTGCCGCCGCGCGAAGCTCAATGACCAGGCAACGCTGAACGCGCTTACCCAAGACGAATAGCTCGAACGCCTGGAACAGTTGAGCCACGGCCGGTACCGTCGGCTTGCGGGCTATCAGCGGCAGAAGTGTGAGGTAGTCTTGATCGGTCAGCTGCCCTTTGAGCCTGGCCATCCTGACTGCAACATCAAGCGCCGCGCGTAGGCGCTCCTCGAAAATCTGTTCCACTGCACGCTGCCCAAAATCGGCGGGTGCCGGGGGACGCGCCTTGGGGAACAGGCACGTATGCAGCTGCTGCTGGTACCGCCCGCCCAGATCCAGCTGCCGGCAGAGGCGAGCAAACGCTTCGAAGGAAAGCGGCAGTACAGTGCCGTCTGCCTTCTGCAATTGAGCGCGCCGGTGCAGGCCGGGATGGGTCTCGCTTTCATGAAAGTTGTGTAACGCGGCCATCAACAGCGATTCATTGCTGTAAATCACCTTCATGGGTGTGTGCAGCCGAGGGGCGGCACTGGGCATCGCAAGCCTGTCGTGCACCACCACCCGAGCGGTATCCACATTCACCTCGCCCAAGCCCATGGCTCGCAGCGCCTCCTGAAGCAATGGGCGGGCAAAGGTCTGCAGCCCAGGCAACGTTTTCAGACGCACCTTGACCGCCTCGCAGGACAACTGTTCAAGCTCGAGCGCACGATGGAACGTGCTGAGCAGGTCTGGATCGGCGCTGGTCAGCCAAGCCGGCAACGCGCTCGCCACGAGCGCATCAACGGAAACGTGAGGTAGTGCGTTATCTGCCACGGATCTTCCTCTGGTCTGGGAAATGCCGCAGCAGAACATCGAGCTGTCATGGACAGGTGTTACATATACATATGGCTAGGTGCACAATGGTGAGCACTCATTCGGATAACCGAACATAAAAATGACGGTAATTCGAATTTCCGACCCTGCTGAAAAACTCGAATTAGTCGAACAAGGCTAACGCCCTTGCTTTCAGCGGGGCTAACATGCTTCACGGACCTTGGCACGACTTCTGCTCATATCCATTCAACCGGATGCAACCGCTGCCGTATCCGTTGAACGAAAGAGTCCGCCAACGGCTCCATAAAAAAAACAAACACGTCGAGGAAAATTTGATGCGTATCGTTCGTCAATTGCTGGGCGCCGCCATCGCGGCTGCTGTGATCGCTTCGCCGGCCATGGCCGAAGAACTCACCGGCACCCTGAAGAAGATCAAGGATTCAGGCACCATCACCCTGGGCCACCGCGACTCCTCCATCCCGTTTTCCTACCTGGCCGGCAAGCCAGAGCCCGTCGGCTACTCCCACGATATCCAGCTGGCCGTCGTCGAGGCCCTGAAGAAGCAACTGGGTACCGACATCAAGGTCCGCTACAACCTGGTCACTTCCCAGACCCGCATCCCGCTCGTACAGAACGGCACCGTCGACCTGGAGTGCGGCTCCACCACCAACAACGTCGAGCGCCAGCAGCAAGTCAGCTTTTCGGTGGGTATCTTCGAGGTTGGCACCCGTCTGCTGACCAAGGTCAAGGACGGCCAGCCGGCCTACAAGGACTTCGCAGATCTGGCTGGCAAGAACGTGGTGACCACCGCGGGCACCACCTCCGAACGCCTCCTCAAGGCCATGAACGCCGACAAGCAGATGAAGATGAACGTGATCTCCGCCAAGGACCACGGTGAAGCCTTCAACATGCTCGAGAGCGGTCGCGCTGTGGCCTTCATGATGGACGACGCGCTGCTCGCTGGCGAAATGGCCAAGGCTCGCAAGCCGTCGGACTGGGTCATCACCGGTACGCCGCAATCCTACGAAATCTACGGTTGCATGGTGCGCAAGGGTGATGAGCCCTTCAAGAAGGCCGTGGATGACGCGATCATTGGCTACTTCAAGTCCGGTGAAGTCAACAAGAGCTACGACAAGTGGTTCCAGCAGCCAATCCCGCCTAAAGGCCTGAACCTGCAGTTCCCAATGAGCGACGAGCTCAAGAAGCTGATCGCCGAGCCGACCGACAAGGCGGCGGACGAGAAGAAATCCTGACCCCCAGCCTGGAGCCTGCCGCGCTGCAAGGCGCGAATTAAACGGGCAGGCTCCCCGTTAGTGTCTAACCTTTCATCCGAGGGCAGTTTGCCCTCGGATGCTGGAAGGTGCCTGTGAAACAATCGTCTGAGGGGAAATCCCGATGAATTACAACTGGGACTGGGGCGTATTCTTCAAGTCCACTGGCGTGGGCAGCGAAACCTATCTGGACTGGTACATCACCGGCCTGGGGTGGACCATCGCCATCGCCATTTCCGCCTGGATCATCGCCTTGCTGCTGGGGTCGATCCTGGGCGTGATGCGAACCGTGCCTAACCGGCTCGTTTCCGGTATCGCAACCGCATACGTCGAGCTGTTCCGCAACGTGCCTTTGCTGGTGCAGCTGTTCATCTGGTACTTCCTGGTGCCGGACCTGCTGCCAGAGGGGCTGCAGGAATGGTTCAAGCAGGACTTGAACCCGACCACGTCGGCCTTGATCAGTGTGGTCGTGTGCCTGGGCCTGTTCACCGCCGCGCGCGTGTGCGAACAGGTTCGCACCGGCATCCAGGCCCTGCCGCGTGGCCAGGAAGCCGCCGCGCGAGCGATGGGTTTCAGCCTGCCGCAGATCTACACCAACGTGCTGCTGCCACAGGCCTACCGCATCATCATTCCGCCACTTACCTCCGAATTCCTGAACGTGTTCAAGAACTCCTCGGTGGCTTCGTTGATCGGCCTGATGGAGCTGCTGGCGCAAACCAAGCAGACTGCCGAGTTCTCGGCGAACCTGTTCGAAGCGTTCACCTTGGCCACGTTGATCTATTTCACCCTCAACATGGGCCTGATGCTGCTCATGCGTATCGTCGAGAAGAAAGTGGCCGTACCTGGCCTGATCTCTGTGGGGGGCAAGTAAATGGACCTGGATTTCAGCGAAATCATCCCCGCCCTGCCCGCCCTCTGGGATGGCATGGCCATGACCCTGCAATTGATGGTGATGGGCGTCATCGGCGGCATCGTGCTGGGCACCCTGCTGGCGCTGATGCGCCTGTCGTCGAATAAACTGCTGTCCAGGCTGGCCGGCGCCTACGTCAACTATTTTCGTTCGATCCCGCTGCTGCTGGTGATCACCTGGTTCTACCTGGCGGTGCCGTTCGTGCTGCGCTGGATCACTGGGCAGGATACGCCGGTGGGGGCCTTCACCTCCTGCGTGGTCGCCTTCATGATGTTCGAGGCGGCCTACTTCTGCGAAATCGTGCGTGCCGGTGTGCAGTCGATCTCCAAAGGCCAGATGGGCGCAGCCCAGGCGTTGGGCATGACCTATGGCCAGACCATGCGCCTGATCATCCTGCCCCAGGCCTTCCGCAAGATGACGCCGTTGCTGCTGCAGCAGAGCATCATCCTGTTCCAGGACACGTCCTTGGTCTACACGGTAGGCCTGGTCGACTTCCTCAACTCGGCACGCTCCAACGGCGACATCATCGGGCGCTCCCACGAGTTCCTGATCTTCGCCGGCATCGTGTATTTCATCATCAGCTTCTCCGCTTCGTGGCTGGTCAAGCGCCTGCAAAAAAGGATCACCGTATGATTTCCATCAAGAACGTCAACAAGTGGTACGGGGACTTCCAGGTGCTGACCGACTGCAGCACCGAGGTCAAGAAAGGTGAAGTGGTGGTGGTATGCGGTCCCTCGGGGTCGGGCAAGTCCACCCTGATCAAGTGCGTGAACGCGCTGGAGCCTTTCCAGAAGGGCGACATCGTGGTCGACGGCACTTCGATCGCCGACGCCAAGACCAACCTGCCCAAGCTGCGCTCGCGCGTGGGCATGGTCTTCCAGCATTTCGAGCTGTTCCCGCACCTGACCATCACCGAAAACCTGACCATTGCCCAGCGCAAGGTGCTGGGCCGCAGTGAGGCCGAAGCCACCAAGAAGGGCCTGGCCTTGCTCGACCGCGTCGGCTTGAGTGCCCACGCCAAGAAGCATCCCGGGCAGTTGTCCGGCGGTCAGCAGCAACGGGTCGCCATCGCGCGCGCATTGTCCATGGACCCGATCGTCATGCTGTTCGACGAGCCTACTTCGGCCCTGGACCCGGAGATGGTCAACGAAGTGCTGGACGTGATGGTCGAGCTTGCCCACGAAGGCATGACCATGATGTGCGTGACCCACGAAATGGGCTTTGCTCGCAAAGTGGCCAACCGCGTGATCTTCATGGACAAGGGCAACATCATCGAGGATTGCCAGAAGGAAGACTTCTTCGGCAACCCCGAAGGCCGTCACGAACGCACCCAGCACTTCCTGAGCAAGATCCTTCAGCACTGATCCTGCCTCATCGAGCCGCTCGGCCCCGCCGCCCTTGCGGGCAGCGGGCGCTGGTCGTGACGAGGTCACTGTGATGAAATGCGACCCCTCGCTCCTGTTACCTGCCAAGCCTGCCGTGAAAGCCCGCCTTGTTCGCCAACTGCTGTTACCACCGCTGATCGTCCTGCTGATGATCGGGCTGGGCATGGCCGGGTTCCTGATCAGCGAGAGCAACGGCATACGGGTGCTCAGTGAAAATGGCGAACGCCAGTTGGAATTGCATGCACGCACGGTCGAAAGCGAGATCAGCAAGTACACCTACCTTCCCAGCCTGCTGGAACTCGAAGACAGTGTGTCGCACCTGCTGACCGACCCTGATGGAGGTTCACGGCAAACCGTCAACGAATATCTCGAAGGCCTCAACCGGCGCAGCCGCAGCCGCGCGATCTTCGTGCTCGACACCCAGGGGCGGGTGCAAGCCACCAGCAACTGGCGCGATACCGACTCCTTCCTGGGTGAAGACCTGTCGTTTCGCGCGTATTTCCAGACCGCCGTGCGTGGCGAACCGGGGCGTTTCTACGGCATCGGCAGCACCACGGGCGAAGCCGGTTACTACCTGGCCCATGGGCTCGAGGAGCATGGCAAGATCATCGGCGTGGCCGTGATCAAGGTGCGCCTCGATACCTTGGAGGAACGTTGGCAGCGCGCCCGCCTGGAAGCGTTCGTCAGCGACGAGAACGGGATCATCATTCTTTCCAGCGATCCGGCTCGACGCCTCAAATCAGTCCGTCCGCTGACCCCGCAAACCAAGGAGCGCCTGGCGCGCAGCCTGCAATACTACTGGTGGCCGCTCAACGAGTTGCAACCGCTGGGGCGCGAGACCCTGGCCGACGGGGTGGAAAAGCTGACCTTCCCGGCCAACAGCGAAACGGCCCAGGGCAACCCGCATGAGGTGGCCTACCTGGCCCAGACACGTCGCCTGGTCGATACGCCTTGGCACTTCACGCTGCTGACGCCGCTTCAGGACCTGCGCCGCGAGTCCATGGTGCAAGGTATTCTGGTTGGCGTGGCGTTTGCCTTGCTGACCATTCTGGGCATCGCCTGGAACGAGCGACGCAAAGTCATCGCCACCCGCCTGGCAGCCCGCGAGGCGCTGGAGCAAGCCAATAGCCAGCTTGAGCGTCGCATCGCCGAGCGTACGGCCGACCTGCGGGCCAGCAATGAGCGGCTCAAGGGGCAGATACGCGAGCGCCGTCATGCCGAGCAGACCCTGCGCCAGGCCCAAGACGAACTGGTGCAGGCTGGCAAACTGGCGGCCATCGGGCAGATGTCCACCAGTATTGCCCATGAGCTCAATCAACCCTTGGCGGCGCTGCGTACCTTGTCGGGCAATACCGTTCGGTTCATCGAACGCGGCGCTCTGGATACCGCCAGTACCAACCTGCGCACCATCAATGGCCTGGTCGACCGCATGGGCCGCATCACCGCCAGCCTGCGTTCATTCGCCCGACGCAGCGACGACAGCGGCCAGGCCGCAGTGGCCAAGGCGGTCGAAGCCAGCCTGCAGGTGCTGGCAGAACGCATCAATAGCAGCCACCTACAGGTACACCGCGATTACGAAGACCTGCAGTTGGCCATCGACCAGACCCGCCTGGAGCAGATTCTGGTTAATCTCATCGGCAACGCCCTGGATGCCATGGCTGTCCAGCCCCAGCCGGCCTTGTGGCTCGAAGGCGAACTGCAAGGTGACAAATACCGCTTGCAGGTGCGCGACAACGGCCATGGTATCGATCCGGAGGCACGCAAGCATCTTTTCGAACCGTTCTTCACCACCAAGCCGGGCGACGATGGCCTTGGCCTGGGCCTGACCCTCTCGGCCAGCCTTGCTGCGGCCGCCAAGGGCAGCCTCAGTGTCGAGCATCCTGCCAGCGGCGGCACAGCCTTCGTGCTGATCCTGCCCTTGGCATCCACCCCCACCGAATCGGCAGACTTTCCATGACCCAAGCGCCCCTTACCGTTCTGATCGTCGAAGACGACCCCCATGTCCTTCTTGGCTGCCAGCAGGCACTGGCGCTGGAGGACATCGGTTGCGAAGGCGTGGGCAGTGCCGAACAGGCGCTCGAACGCATTGGCGATGATTTTGCCGGCATCGTGGTCAGTGACATTCGCCTTCCGGGTATCGATGGCCTAGAGCTGCTCAACCGTCTCAAGGCACGCGATCGCAGCCTGCCAGTCGTCCTGATCACCGGGCACGGCGATATCGACATGGCCGTCGGCGCCATGCGCAACGGCGCGTATGACTTCATGGAAAAGCCCTTCTCGCCCGAGCGGCTGGTCGATGTGGTGCGCCGTGCGCTCGAGCAGCGCGGTCTGTCCCGCGAAGTGTCGGCGCTGCGCCGCCAGCTTGCCGGGCAAAGCAGCCTGGAAGGGCGCATCATCGGGCGCTCGCCCGCCATGCAGCACCTGCGCGAACTGATCGCCAACGTGGCGGACACTTCTGCCAATGTGCTGATCGAGGGTGAAACAGGCACCGGTAAGGAACTGGTGGCCCGCTGCCTGCACGACTTCAGCCGTCGCCAGGGCCAGCCCTTCGTGGCACTGAACTGCGGTGGCCTGCCAGAGAACCTGTTCGAGAGCGAGATATTCGGCCACGAAGCCAACGCCTTCACCGGTGCTGGCAAACGCCGCATCGGCAAGATCGAGCACGCCAACGGCGGCACGCTGTTCCTCGATGAAGTGGAAAGCATGCCGATCAACCTCCAGATCAAACTGTTGCGGGTGTTACAGGAGCGTACCCTGGAACGGCTCGGCTCGAACCAGAGCATTCCAGTGGATTGCCGGCTCATTGCGGCGACCAAGGCCGACCTCGACAGCCTGGGTCAGAGCGGGCAGTTCCGCAGCGACCTGTATTACCGTCTGAACGTGGTGACCCTCGAACTGCCACCGCTACGCGAACGCCGCGAAGACATCCTGCAGCTGTTCGAACACTTCCTTCAACAATCGGCCCTGCGGTTCGACCGAGAGACGCCCACTCTGGACAGCCAGACCCTGTCACGGCTGATGGCCCACGACTGGCCGGGCAACGTTCGCGAATTGCGTAACGTGGCCGAGCGCTATGCGCTGGGTCTGCCCGCCTTCAAGAAAGGCCCTACGGGCACCAGCAGCCAAGGGCTGGGCTTTGCCGAAGCTGTGGAGGCCTTCGAGCGCAACCTGCTCAGTGACGCCTTGCAGCGCACCGGCGGCAACTTGAGCCAGGCGAGCCAGGAGTTGGGCATGGCGAAGACCACGTTGTTCGACAAGGTCAAGAAATACGGGCTTGGTTGAGTTACCCAGGCGCTGCACCGTCTCAGTCGATAGGCAAGGCACGGTCGACAGCGGCGGCAACATGAGGGAAACTCAACTCCATGATGTTCACCCTCAGCCTTACCCCCGGAGTCAGCTGTGCTGGAGATTCGCCACCTGAAAACCCTTCATGCCCTGCGCGAGGCAGACAGCCTGGTCGAAGCGGCCGAGCGGTTGCACTTGACCCAGTCGGCCCTGTCACACCAGTTCAAGGAGCTGGAAGAGCGCCTGGGCCTGACGTTGTTCGTGCGCAAGAGCAAGCCCATTCGCTTCACCAGCGCCGGGCTGCGCCTGCTGCAACTGGCCGACGCCACGCTTCCCCTGTTGCGTGGCGCCGAGCGCGATATCGCCAGACTGGCGGGGGGCACGGCCGGTCGCTTGCACATGGCCATCGAATGCCACAGCTGTTTCCAGTGGCTGATGCCCACCATCGATCAGTTCCGTGATGCCTGGCCTGAAGTGGAACTGGACTTGGCGTCAGGCTTCGCGTTCGCGCCCTTGCCCGCCTTGGCCCGTGGCGACCTGGACCTGGTGGTGACCTCCGATCCCCTGGACCTGGCCGGCATCACCTACGTTCCTCTGTTCACCTACGAAGCCATGCTGGCAGTGGCCAACCAACACCCGTTGGCCAGCAAACCCTACATGGTGCCCCAGGACCTGGCGGACCAGACCCTGATCACCTACCCGGTGGAACGCGACCGTCTGGACATCTTCACCCGCTTCCTGGAGCCAGCCGACATCGAACCTGCGGCCGTACGCACCTCCGAGCTCACGGTCATGATGATGCAGTTGGTGGCCAGCGGCCGGGGCGTGTGCGGCATGCCCCATTGGGCCTTGCACGAATACAGCTCTCGCGGCTACGTCAAAGGCAAGCGCCTGGGCGAAAAAGGCCTGTTCGCGACACTCTACGCGGCCGTGCGCACCGACATGCTCGATGCGCCCTACATGCGCGATTTTCTACTGACGGCCAAGGACACTTCGTTCGCCACCCTCGACGGTGTCAGCGCGGTACGCTGAGCAACTGGTGGTATAGCGGCAGGATCAGATCACGGGTCAAGGGCGCCAAGGGCATTTCTGGCGTCTGGTCAGCGGCCAGCCAGGTGATCTCCTCGATTTCGGCCGCCGGCATTACCGCTGCCGCGCAGTCCACCCGGAACAGCTCGGCCTGCACCTCGAACCCCGGCTCATTGGCGGCCGGGGCACTGAACTGGCCAAGGCGCACGGCCTTGGCGGGGTCGATCTGCAGGCCCAGTTCCTCGAGCAGCTCCCGGGCAAGCGCCTGAACCGGGGTTTCGCCTGCATCGATCTTGCCGCCCGGCTGCATGAATGCCTGGGTGCCGCGCTTGCGCACCAGCAGGGTGCGACCTTGCGGGTCCAGCAATAATGCGGCGGCAATGCGGATGATATTGGCCATGGGTGATCTCCCTGAAAATGGGCGGCGAGCATCCCATGCCTCCCCGACCGTGACAAGGCCACTGCCAGGCTCGGACACAGGCGGACGAACGGTCACTTGCCAACCTGGCCTGTACCCTTCATAACCTTCTCATGACGCTTCCTGCCGCGAACCATCCAGTACTTGAGCTGTTCCATCCAGGCGTTGCGGCCTGGTTCTCAGGCCATTATCCGTCGGTGACCGATGCCCAGGCCCAGGCCTGGCCGCTCATCCAGGCGGGACAATCCGTGCTGCTGGCAGCGCCGACCGGCTCAGGCAAGACGCTCAGTGCATTCCTGGCAGTGCTCGACGCGCTGTTTCGCCAGGGGCTGGAGCAGGGCGGCACATTGCACGCCACCACGCAAATCGTCTATGTATCGCCCTTGAAAGCCCTGTCCAACGACATCCGTTTGAACCTGCAAGTACCGCTGGAGGGCATCCAGCGCGCGCTCCAAGCGCAAGGGCACGCAGCCCCCACCATCACCACGGCGGTGCGCACCGGTGATACGCCCCAGAAAGAACGTATCGCCATGCGCAAGCAGGCGCCGCACATTCTAGTCACGACCCCGGAGTCCCTGTACGTGCTGATGGGTTCGGCCTCTGGACGTGAAGGCCTGCGCACGGTGCACACCGTCATCGTCGATGAGATCCATGCCCTGGCCGGCAACAAGCGCGGTTGCCACCTGGCGCTGACCCTCGAACGCCTGCAAGCGTTGTGTGACCGTCCGCTGCGACGCATCGGCCTGTCTGCCACCCAGCGTCCGGTCGAACGCGTGGCGCAGTTTCTGGTGGGCAGCGGGCGGGCCTGCGCCATCGTCGATGTGGGGCACGCGCGTCAACGTGACCTGGCCATCGAAATCCCACCCGTGCCACTGGGGGCGGTGCTCGACCAGGATGCATGGGGGCTGGTGTACGATCGTTTGGCCGAACTGGCCCGTGCGCATCGCACCACCCTGGTGTTCGTCAACACCCGGCGGCTGGCTGAGCGTATCACCCGTCACCTGAGCGATCGGCTGGGCGCGGCGGCGGTGGCCGCTCACCATGGCAGCCTGTCCAAGGAGAGGCGCCTGAGTGCCGAGCAGCGCCTGAAGGCCGGCGAGCTGCAGGTGCTGGTGGCCACTGCCTCGCTGGAACTTGGCATCGACATCGGCGACATCGACCTGGTGTGCCAGGTCGCTTCACCCGGCTCGATCGCAGCGTTCCTGCAGCGCGTGGGGCGTGCTGGGCATCAGGTGGACGGGGTGCCCAAAGGACGGTTGTTCGCGACATCGCGAGACGACCTGATCGAGTGCGTGGCGCTGCTCGATTGCGTGCGCCGCGGCGAGCTGGATGAAGTACAGGTACCGCAGGCGCCGCTGGATGTACTGGCCCAGCAGATCGTCGCCGAGGCCAGCAACCAGACCTGGCACGAGCGAGCGCTGTTCGACTGCCTGCGCCAGGCCATGCCGTTCGACACGTTGGCGTACGAACATTACGACGCCTTGCTCGGCATGCTTGCCGAAGGCTACAACGGCCGCCAGGGCGTGCGCGGCGCGTACCTGCACCGCGATGCGGTCAGCGGCATGGTGCGAGGGCGCCGTGGCAGCCAGCTCACCGCTTTGACCAGTGGCGGGACGATTCCCGACAATGCCGACTACGCCGTCATGCTCGACCCCCAGGCGCTGAACATCGGCAGCGTCAACGAAGACTTCGCCGTGGAGAGCATGGCTGGCGACATCTTCCAGCTGGGCAATGCGTCCTATCGCATCCTGCGCGTGGAGGCCGGGCGAGTCCGGGTCGAAGACGCACACGGCCAGCCCCCCACGATCCCGTTCTGGCTAGGCGAAGCCCCTGGGCGCAGCCGCGAGCTCAGCGCTGCCGTGGCCAGGCTGCAAGGGCAGATCGATGACCGCCTGCAACACGCCGGTGGCTCGCTGCCGCACGTGCTGGCCTGGCTGCAAGCCACCTTCGAACTGGACGCCAGCTGTGCCGAACAGTTGCTCGACTACCTGGCCCGTACGCGGCAGGTACTGGGCGCCCTGCCCTCCCAGGACACCCTGGTGATGGAGCGCTTCTTCGACGAGTCAGGCGGCACGCAGCTGATCATTCACTCGCCGTTCGGCAGCCGCATCAACCGCGCTTGGGGGCTGGCCCTGCGCAAGCGGTTCTGCCGTACCTTCAATGTCGAGCTGCAAGCGGCAGCCAGTGAAGATGCTATCGTGCTGTCGCTGTCAACCAGCCACAGCTTCGCCCTCGACGAAGTGTGGCGCTACCTCGACAGCCGCAGCGCCGAGCAGGTGCTGATCCAGGCCGTGCTCGACGCCCCGATGTTCGGTGTGCGCTGGCGCTGGAACGCGGGTGTGGCGATGGCCTTGCCGCGTTTTGCCGGTGGTCGCAAAGTTGCGCCGCAGATCCAGCGCATGAAAAGCGAGGACCTGATCGCCTCGGTATTCCCCGATCAGATCGCCTGCCTTGAGAATCTGCCCGGTGAACGGCAGGTGCCGGACCACCCACTGGTTCGTCAGACCCTCGACGACTGCCTGCACGACGCCATGGATAGCAAGGGCTGGCTGGTGTTGCTGCGGCGCATGGAAAGCGGTGCCGTGCGCCTGCTGGCATGCGACCTGTCGGCGCCCTCGCCGCTGGCCTCAGCCATTCTCAACGCCAGGCCTTACACCTTTCTGGATGATGCCCCGATTGAAGAGCGTCGTACCCAGGCGGTCCTTAATCGCCGCTGGGCGGATGTGCAGTCAGGCGATGAGCTGGGTGCACTGGATGCGGATGCGATCGCGGCGGTGGCAGCCGAGGCTTGGCCGCAGCCGGTCAACGCTGATGAAATGCATGAAGCGCTGATGAGCCTGGGCGCCATCAGCCAGACAGAAGCCCAGGCAGGCTCACGCTGGCGTACGCTGCTTGACCAGCTGGCCAAGCGGGGCCGGGCCGTCTACCTGCCTGAGCAGGCGTTGTGGCTGGCCCGTGAGCGCTTGACGCTGTTGCAAGCCGTCTACCCCGATTGCCCTCTGGTGCCTGCCGTCGAACCGCTGCCTGGCTTCGATCAACCCGTGGACCACGGCCTGGCGCTGCCCGAATTGCTGCGTGCCCGGCTGAGCGGCCATGGGCCTGTCACCGTCGCCCAGCTTGCGGCGCCGCTGGGCAAGCCCATCGCTGAGGTGGAACAGGCCTTGGCCCGGCTCGAGGCCCAAGGCCATGTGCTACGGGGCCATTTCAGCCCGGATGCAGTAGCCACACAGTGGTGCGAACGCCACCTGCTGGCGCGTATTCACCGCTATACCGTCAAACGCCTGCGCCGGGAGATCGAGCCCGTCAGCCTGCAGGACTTCATGCGTTTCCTGTTTCACTGGCAACACCTTGATCCGGGGCAACGGTTGCAAGGGCCGCAGGCGCTGCCTGCTGTGCTGGCCCAGCTGCAGGGATTTCCAAGTGCGGCCGGGGCGTGGGAAGCCGACGTGCTGCCGGCGCGCGTACGCGATTACAGCCCCAGCTGGCTCGACGAGGCTTGCCGCAGCGGGCAGTTCGCCTGGAGCCGGTTGGCAAACACCGTGTCAGCCAGCACGGTGGCCAGCACGCCTGTGGTGTTGCTGCCTCGCGAACACCTGCAGCTGTGGCGAAGCCTGGCCCCACCCCCGAGTCTCGACACCTTGGGACCACGCGCCCAGCGGGTGCATGACGCCCTGAAAACCCGGGGTGCACTGTTCTTCGACGAATTGGCCCAAGAGGCCCGCCTGCTCCCCAGCGAACTGGAAACGGCCCTGCAGGCGCTGGTCGGTGCAGGCCTGGCCAATGCCGACAGCTTCACCGGGCTGCGCAGCCTGATCACCCCGGCCGCTCGGCGCACCACGCGTCGGCCTCGCTTCGGTCACCTGCCCTTGTCCAGCAGCATGGCCCATGCAGGGCGCTGGGCCCTGCTGGCGCGCAGCGAAGCCGAGCTGGATCAGGATCAGCGCATCGAACACCTTGCTCGCCTGCTGCTGCAGCGCTACGGGGTGATGTGCTGGCGCCTGTTGGCGCGTGAGAGCGATGTGCTGCCGCCCTGGCGTGATCTGCTGCGCTGCTACCATCGCCTGGAGGCGCGTGGGGAAATACGGGGCGGGCGCTTCATTGCCGGATTGTCCGGCGAACAGTTCGCCTTGCCCGAAGCCGTGGCAATGCTGCGCCAGATTCGCCGGCAAGCGGCGGACGGCACACTGGTGGTGGTCAGCGCCAGTGATCCGCTGAACCTGATCGGCACGTTGCTGCCGGGGGCCAAGGTACCTGCCACCAGCGGCAACCGGCTGCTCTACCGCGACGGCGTGCCGGTGGCTGCGCGGGTGGGCAAGCGTTACGACTACCTGGTCGAGGCTTGCGCGGCGCAGCAGACGCAGTGGCGGCAGTTGCTGCTGCGCGACACGGCCTTTGCAGGGACGGACAAGTTGGCTATGGTCGGGGCTCAACCCAGGCCGTGAGCCTGACCGAGCCATCGCAAGGACCCTGTATGAGCCTGTCACTTCTCAGCCGTTATGCGGTGTTCGCCATCTGCATCGTGTTTACCCTGGCAACCCTGCCATTGATCCACCACCAATGGCTGTGGCCCTTCACCCTGACAACCGGCCTGCTCAGCCTGATAGGCCTGTTCGACCTGTTGCAGAAACGCCACGCCGTGCGTCGCAACTACCCGATCCTGGGCAACATCCGCTACCTGGTGGAAACCATTCGCCCGGAAATCCGCCAGTATCTGCTCGAAGCAGACAGCGACGCCCTGCCCTTCTCCCGTGCCCAACGCTCGCTGGTCTACTCCAGGGCCAAGAACCAGGTCTCGGACAAACCGTTCGGCACCCTGATCGACGTCTACGCGTCCGGCTTCGAGTTCATCGGCCACTCCATGCGCCCGGCGCCGTTGGCTGACCCGGCAAGCTTTCGCATCACCATCGGCGGCCCGCAGTGCAGCCAGCCGTATTCAGCTTCGATCTTCAACATTTCCGCCATGAGTTTTGGCTCGCTCAGCGCCAACGCCATTCGCGCATTGAACCAAGGCGCGAAACTGGGCAACTTTCACCACGACACCGGTGAGGGCAGCATCAGCCCCTACCATCGCGAGCACGGCGGTGATTTGGTATGGGAACTGGGCAGCGGGTATTTCGGGTGCCGCACCTCGGACGGACGTTTCGACCCGCAGGCATTTGCCGCGCAGGCACGCAGCCCGCAGGTGCGCATGATCGAGGTCAAGATGAGCCAGGGCGCCAAGCCTGGGCATGGCGGCATACTGCCCAAACACAAGGTCACCCAGGAAATTGCCGAAACCCGCGGCGTCCCGCTGGGCGAGGACTGCATCTCGCCATCGCGGCACAGCGCGTTTTCCACGCCAATCGAAATGATGCAGTTCATCGCCCAACTGCGTGAACTGTCGGGCGGCAAACCCGTGGGGTTCAAACTCTGCCTGGGTCACCCGTGGGAGTTCATGGGTATCGCCAAGGCCATGCTGCAAACCGGCATCCTGCCTGACTTCATCGTGATCGATGGCAAGGAAGGCGGCACCGGGGCCGCCCCCGTGGAGTTCACCGACCATATCGGGGTGCCGCTGCGCGAAGGCCTGTTGTTCGTGCACAACACCTTGGTGGGCTTGAACCTGCGCGACAAGATCAAGCTCGGAGCCAGCGGCAAGATCGTCAGCGCCTTCGATATCGCCAGCGTCCTGGCCATCGGTGCGGACTGGGCCAACGCCGCGCGGGGGTTCATGTTCGCCATCGGCTGCATCCAGTCCCAGAGCTGCCACACCAACAAGTGCCCGACGGGTGTGGCCACGCAGGATCCGCTGCGCCAACGTGCCCTGGTGGTGCCGGACAAGGCCGAACGGGTGCTGAACTTCCATCGCAACACCCTGCGTGCCTTGGCCGAGATGCTGGCTGCAGCTGGGCTGGAACACCCGTCGCAGCTCGAAGCCAAGCACTTGGTGCGGCGCATTTCAGCCACCGAGATCAAGCTGTTCTCGCAAATGCATGTGTTCCTCAAGCCGGGCGAGCTACTGACCGGTGAGGTCGATGGGCAATTCTATTCGCGCATGTGGCAACTGGCCCGAGCGGACAGCTTTGAGCCCAACAGCGAGGTAGCCGCCTGAATGCTTGAGCGCGGCCCTGCCGCGCACCCGCTTTATTCCGCAGTTTCCACAAAATTTTCACATACCCGGCGCAACGTCTAAGCTTCAGGCAAGCAAGACGAAAATACCTGGCTGGATAGACGATTATGGGCGCACTGTGGCAAACGGAACCAAACACCAAGCAAGCACCCGAACAAACGCCTGCCGAGACGCCAGAACCCAAGTCCCCTCGTCAGCGCCGGCTATGGTGGCGTCTGATCATCCTGATTCTGCTGGTGGGCGCTGGCGCTGTCGGCTTCGCGGCCTATGAAGAGTTCCGCACGTCCGAGCTGCAATCGCGCGAGTTCAGCAAGCTGGCGAGCACCCTGACCTACTCGCTGCAGCCCGGTCCCAGCGATGCGATCGTGTACCCAGGCGAAGGACCGTTCGATAAGCGCCTGGGCTATAGCTCGCTCGGCGAGTTCCTGCCGCGCCTGCTCAAGCGCGATTACCTGATCAGCCAACAAGTGCGATTCTCGCCGGCGCTGGTCAATTACGTCGATCATGGGCTGTTCGCGCCCTATATCGAAAAGGTCCAGGCAGGTCTGGCGATTACCGATTGCCGGGGCGACATGCTCTACCAGTATCAGTATCCCCAGTACCTGTACCCGGACTTCGCCTCGATTCCCTCGGTCGTGGTCAACAGCCTGCTGTTCATCGAGAACCGCGACCTGCTCGATACCCGTGATCCGCGCAACAACCCGGCAGTGGACTGGCCGCGTTTCGCCAAGGCTGCCTACAGCCAGATCGCGCGCTACCTGGCCCTGCCTGGCCAATCCGCCGGCGGCAGTACCCTGGCCACCCAGCTGGAGAAGTACCGCCATTCACCCGACGGGTTGACCGTGTCGGGCGCCGAGAAGATCAGGCAGATGATTTCTGCCAGCGTGCGCGCCTATCAGGGCGGGCCGGACACCACCGAGGCGCGCCAGCGCATCGTGCGTGATTACCTCAACAGCGTGCCGCTGTCCGCCGTGCCGGGTCATGGTGAAGTCCACGGCATGGCCGAAGGCCTGCGCGTGTGGTATGGAGCAGACTTCGAGCACGTCAACCGCGCGCTCAATGACACCGCCACGGATGCGCAGAGCCTGGCGGCCCGCGGCCTTGCGCTGCGTCAGGTGCTGTCGTTGATGATTGCCCAGCGCCGGCCATCGCACTACCTCTCCAAGGGGCGCGTGGAACTTGCCGAGCTGACCGACGCCCACGTTCGTGTGCTGGCAGCGAACCAGATCATCCCTCAGGCGCTGGCCGATGCCGCGTTGGCCAGCAAGGCCGTCTACCGTGACTGGGTCGCGCAGCCGACCATCGTGCCTATCGTCACCAACAAGGGCATCAGCCTGGCCCGCAACCGTCTTTCGGCCATGCTCAACCGCCCGCTGTACGACCTCGACCGTCTGGACCTTTCCGCCACCAGCACCTTGCAGGCTGACCTGCAGCTGCAAGTCAGCGAGTACCTTAAGCATCTGGCCGACCCGGCCTTCGCCGCGCAGATCGGCCTGATTGGCGAGCGTTTGCTGACTGCCAAAACCACCGACCAGGTCAGCTACAGTTTCACCCTGTTCGAACGCACTGCCGATGGCTCACGCGTGCGGGTCCAGACGGACAGCACCGACCAGCCCTTCGACATCAACGAAGGCAGCAAGCTGGAACTGGGTTCGACCGCCAAGCTTCGGGTGCTGACCACCTACCTGGAAATCGTCGCCGAGCTGCATGACAAGTACGCCGGCAAGCCTGCGGCTGAGCTGAAGAAAGTCGAGGTCGCCGACCTGGACGTCATCAGCCGCTGGTCACTGGACTGGCTGATGCAAAACAGCAGAAACCAGAGCCTGGACGCGATGCTCGACGCCGCCCTTGAGCGCAAGTATTCGGCCAGCACTGGCGAATCCTTCTTCACCGGCGGCGGCATGCACGTGTTCAATAACTTTCGCAAGGAAGACAACGGCCGCAACCCTACCCTCAAGGACGCCCTGCGCGAATCGATCAACCTGCCGTTCATCCGCCTGATGCGCGACGTGGTGCGCTACGTCACCTATCAGCAGCCCTTGAACAGGGTGCCGCTGCTCAAGGACGATGCTGACCCGCGCCGGCAGGAGTACCTGGCAAAGTTCGCCGACAAGGAAGGGACCAGCTACCTGATGCGTTTCTGGCGCAAGTACCAGCGCAAGACCTCGCAGCAACGCCTGGACACCTTCCTCGACGGCATGCGCGTGACACCCCAGCGCCTGGCGGCCGTGCACCGCTACCTGTTCCCTGAGGCTGGCCAGGCCACGTTCAACGCCTTCGTGCGGGCCCATAGCAAAGACAGCAAGCTCGCCCAGAGCAAACTGACCGACGACCGTCTGGTACAGATGTACGATGCCTACGGCCCGGGGCGGTATAACCTGCCTGACCAGGGCTTCATCGCCAAGGTCCACCCGCTGGACCTGTGGCTGCTGGGCTACCTGCTCAAGCACCCTGCATCGACCTTGAGCGAAATGATCAACGCCAGCCGCTTCGAACGCCAGGAGGTCTACAGCTGGCTGTTCAAGAGCCGTCACCAGGGCGCACGGGACAGCCGCATCCGGACCATGGTGGAAATCGAGGCGTTTCTCGACATTCATCAGCGCTGGAAGCGGGTGGGCTATCCCTTCGATCACCTGGTCCCGTCGCTGGCGACCGCTATTGGCAGCTCCGGTGACCGGCCTGCCGCGCTTTCCGAACTGGTGGGCATCATTCAGAACGACGGTGTACGGCTGCCGACACTGCGCATCGATACCCTGCACTTTGCAGCGGACACGCCGTACGAGACCAAACTGATCAGCGACCCGGATCGTGGTGTGCGGATACTGCCGGTCGAGGTAGCGCGCGCGCTCAAGGGCGCCATGTCGCAAGTGGTGGACGCAGGTACCGCGCGGCGCATTTCCGGCAGCTTCATGCTCAAGGATGGCACGCCTCTGGTCATGGGCGGCAAGACCGGAACGGGCGACAACCGCATCGAGAGCTTCGGCGCCGGGGGCCGCCTGATAGGCTCACGGTCGCTTAACCGCACCGCGACGTTCGTGTTCTTCCTGGGCGATAACCACTTCGGCACCTTGACTGCCTTCGTGCCCGGACGCTCGGCGGAAGCCTTCAAGTTCACCTCTGCGCTGCCGGTGCAGGTGCTCAAGGGCATGGCGCCGATCCTCATGCCCTACTTGCAGCCGGGCAACCCTAACGAATGCATCCCCCCGCAGCAGGCAAGCGTAGTTGCCCGTTCACCTGAGGATGTATCGAACGGGTAGATAAGAATCATCAGCATTTGTGGTTTGCCGAAGATACATCTTGAGTACTATCTTGAGATATATCTTGAACAGGCACTTTCCAGCATGCGCGATTCCGAAAACTTCGAACGCAAACCCGGCCGCGGCGAACGCGGCCCTCGGGTGTTCGCCCCAGGCGATCTGAAACTGCTGCTGCTCTCACTCTTGGGCGAACAGCCAGGACACGGCTACGACCTGATCAGGCAAATCGAAAAACGCTTCGATGGCAGCTATACGCCGAGCCCAGGGGTGATCTATCCCACGCTCAACTTCCTGGAGGAGGCCGAACTCATCCAG
This sequence comes from Pseudomonas sp. URMO17WK12:I9, assembly GCF_900230165.1. Lineage (NCBI taxonomy): Bacteria > Pseudomonadati > Pseudomonadota > Gammaproteobacteria > Pseudomonadales > Pseudomonadaceae > Pseudomonas > Pseudomonas sp. URMO17WK12:I9. The sequence goes on from NZ_OCMQ01000004.1 coordinate 88,900, forward strand.
GGTCAGCCTCAAGGCAGCAAGCGGCTGTACACCATCACCGACACGGGCCGCAGCGCCTTGACCGAGCAGGCCGTGGCACTGGACGGGTTACGCGTGCGTATCGAAGTCAGCAAGCATGCCCTGCGGGGTCACGACCGCCCCGCTGAGATTCACGAGGCCGTGGGCAATCTGCGCCACGCCTTGCACATGCACCATGGCCGCTGGACACCTGAGGAAATCGAGCGCGTCCGCGACTTGCTTAACGTGACCGCCAAAGCCATCGCTGGCGGCCCCCATGCCCCTGACCAGGAGAGCGCTGATGAGTGAAGCCATCCACCGCGTCAACCACGAGATTCGCCAGCGCCGCCTGAACGTGCTGCGTGTGACCGACCTGACCCCGCGCATGCGCCGCGTGACACTGGGCGGCCCCGAGCTACAGGGCTTCACCAGCCTGGGCACGGATGACCATATCAAGCTGCTGTTTGCCGAGACTGCCGAGCAGCAGCACGCCATTGATGCCCGCACGCTCAATCGGGAAGGGGGCGAGCGGCCCACCATGCGTGAGTACACCCCCCGGCGCATCGACCTGCAAGCCAACGAACTGGACATCGACTTCGTGCTGCACGGCGATGGCCCCGCTTCGACCTGGGCGGCGCAGGCGGCGCCGGGGCAAACCCTGGATATCGCCGGGCCACGTGCCTCGATGGTGGTACCGGACATCTTCGAGGCCTACCTGCTGATCGGTGACGAAACTGCCTTGCCGGCCATTGGCCGCCGTCTTGAAGCCCTGCCTGCGGGACGACGGGTGGTGGCCGTCATCCAGGTTCACGATGAGCAGGAGCGTCAGCCCTTGCCCAGCCAAGCTCAGGTGGACGTGACCTGGTCCGTACGAGGTCGGGACGACCTGGTGGCCACGGTCGAGGCCTTGCCATTACCCGAGGGGACCTTGTACGCCTGGGTAGCGCTGGAGAAGAACCTGACGCGTCAGGTCAAGACATTGCTGATCAGCAAAGGTGTGGCGCAGGACGCTCTCAAGGCTGCCGCCTACTGGCGCGCCGAAGGTTCAGCAAGCGACGACTGAAAGGCTGTGGCCAAGGCCAGTCAATCAAGGCCAACGGGGCTGCGGCGGCCCTGGCAATGCCCGTCGCGGCGCTCAAATCCCTGGGCTGCTGCGCAGACTTGATGGCTGCCTGATTTGCCTGATTGACGGCACGCCCTGCCTCATCCCGCTCTCCACCTGTCAAGCATGAGCAGCACCCCGGCGATTGCCCAGAACCCTGCCAGCACACCCAGCGCATTGATCATCACCTGGGCATACCCCAGGGTGGCAACATCGATGAAGGGATAGGCGTAGACGCCAATCTCACTGCCACGCCACAACGCATAGGCGAAATAGGCGGCAGGATAGAACGCCCATAGCCCCAGGTGGTGCAGCCGCAATCGGCCCTTGGGCACCTCGAACCACCAGTACAAGGCGTAAAGCGCTGGCATGACGTCATGCAACAGCTCGTCTGCCAGCCATTGCCAACCCTCGGGCTGCCACAGATGGCGCAACAACAGGCTATACGCCAGCGCCACCAGCACGATGCTCGCCGCCACCGCCGAGCTGACCACAGGAGACAGGAAAAAGCGCCTGCTCGCCCCTTCCCGGCCAAATGCGGCATAGCTCAGGACAGTGGCCACCAGCGTATTGGTCAGCACCGTGAAGTAGCCGAACACGTTGATCAGTCCACCTATCAGGCTCGCCTGCTCCTGCCATCGCCCCCAGAGCACCAGGTATACCTGCACGCTCAGGCCTAGCCAGCCCAGCATGGCCATGGTGCTCAACCACGGGTGACGCTGCATGTCAGGCCTGGCGCTGCAGCTTGATGTACAGCTGCTCGACCTTCTCGCGGGCCCACGGGGTCTTGCGCAGGAAGGTAAGGCTCGACTTGACCGTCGGGTTGCTCTTGAAGCAGCGCACATCGATGCGTTCGGCCAGCCCCTGCCATTGATAGTGGGCGACCAGCTCGGTCAGGATCTGCTCGAGGGTCTTGCCGTGCAGCGCGTTGTGTTGGGCAGTGCTCATGCCAAGGCTCCGGTACAAAGATGCGCACCTTACACCAGTGCAGGCATCGTCGCGCACCCTGCACGGGACAAATAAGGCTGGCGGCGTGCGGCAAGGCTATGCTGAAATAGAGATGTTATATTGTAACAATAAACATCTCTGCCAAGGACCGCTACCGCTCATGGTGCACTCACCGCTTCGCCTTTCTCCCCTCGCACTAGCACTTTGCATGGTTACCTCAAACAGCCAGGGGGTTGAACTCTCGCCTCAGGTCATCACTGCAAACCCGCTGGGCAGCGCCCAGTTGGCCAGCCCCAGCACGGTGCTGGAAGGCACTGACCTGCTGCAACAACAGCACAGCAGCCTGGGGGAAACCCTGAACCGACAGCCAGGTGTGGCCTCCACCTGGTTCGGGCCAGGGGCGAGCCGCCCAATCATTCGAGGCCTGGACGGGGATCGCATCCGCCTGCTGCGCAATGGCGTCGGCGCGCTGGATGCCTCGTCGTTGTCCTACGACCACGCCGTGCCCCTTGACCCCGTCACTGTCGAACGCATCGAAATCGTCCGGGGCCCCGCTGCCCTGCTCTATGGCGGCAACGCCATTGGCGGCGTGGTGAACACGTTCGACAACCGCATTCCCGATACCCCTATCGACGGCATCCAGGGCGCCGGCGAGCTGCGCTACGGTGGCGCCGACACCACACGCAGCAGTGCCGGCAAGCTGGAGGCCGGCAACGGTGCCTTCGCCCTGCACGTGGATGCCAACGCCCGTCAGTACAATGATTTGCGCATCCCAGGCTTTGCACGCAGCGCCCAGGTCCGCGATGCCGATGCACCCGGCAGCAAGCATCGCCTGGAAAACAGCGACGGCCGCCAGGACGGCGGCGCACTGGGCGGTGCCTACCACTGGGACCACGGTTATGCCGGCCTGTCCTACAGCCGTTATGACACCAACTACGGTTCGGTGGCTGAGCCCGGCGTTCGGCTGGACATGGAGCAGGACCACTATGCCTTCGCCTCGCAGTTTCGCGACCTGGACGGCCCGTTCAGCTCGGTGAAGCTCGATGCCGGGTATACCGATTACCAACATCGTGAGATCGAAGAAGGCGAAGTTCATACCACGTTCAAGAACAAGGGCTATGAAGCCCGTGTCGAGGCCCGCCACCAACCCTTGGGTCCCGTGGAAGGGGTGCTGGGAGCGCAGGTCAGCCGGAACGAATTCTCAGCGCTGGGCGAAGAAGCGTTCGTGCCGCATACCGATACCGACAGCTTTGCACTGTTCCTGCTGGAGCAATGGCACGCCACTGACCGGCTGGATTTGAGCCTCGGGGCACGGATGGAGCACACCCGCGTCGACCCGGACGGCAAGGGCAACGCGCAGTTCGCAGACGCCGACAGCGCCAGCAGCTTCAACGCCTTCAGTCTGTCGTCAGGTGCCGTGTACCAACTGGACCCGATCTGGTCGCTCGCCGCCAACCTGGGCTACACCGAGCGGGCGCCGACTTTCTATGAGCTCTATGCCAACGGCGCACATGTGGCTACCGGCGCCTATGAAGTGGGCGATGCCAGCCTGAACAAGGAAAAGGCAGTTTCGGGCGATCTGGCACTGCGCTTTGACAACGGCACGCACAAAGGCAGCGTGGGCGTTTTCTACAGCCATTTTCGCAACTATATCGGCCTGATCGGCACCGGCAACCTGCGCGAAGGTCACGATCATGATCATGAAGGCGAAGATCATGACCACGACCATGACCACGACGGCATTCCCGAATACCAGTACCAAGGTGTTCGGGCCCGGTTCTACGGCATCGAGGCGCAAGACCGGTGGCAGCTGGCGCAGAACCGCTATGGCAGCTTTGCGCTCGAATTGTCGGGTGACTACACCAGGGCCAAGAACCTCGATTCCGGCGAGCCCCTGCCACGAATCGCCCCGCTGCGCCTGAACAGCGGCCTGGTCTGGGAGCTCGACCGCTGGCAGGCGCGAGTGGACGTTGAGCATGCCGCCGCTCAACACCGCAAACCGGCCAATGAAACCCGCACCGATGGGTATACCACCCTGGGCGCCAGCGTGGGCTATCGGTTCGACGTGGGCCACAGCCAGTGGCTGGCGTTCGTGCGGGGTGAGAACCTGACGGATCAGACGGTGCGTTATGCCAGCTCGATCCTGCGTGATATCGCACCGGCCCCGGGGCGTAGCGTGGAAGTCGGCCTGCGCACTACCTTCTGAGGGAGCCCGCCTGCCACGACGGGTAACATGGGGCGCCACGCGCCCCATTTGAGTGCACTGTTACCCAAAGGGTAACAATGCACTGCGACATTTTGTCTTTTTTTCCCACGCTTTACCCTATATCCTCCCCGCCCCAAGCTGAATCGCTTCACCCATTTACCCCCTTCGTCAACCCATTGCCAGGGCCTGCCTGTCGATGCGCTTGCCGTTTTTCCAACAATCAGAAGACAGCGCTACCTCATGCTTCAACTGCCAAAATCCAGCTACCTCGGCTTCGCCCTAGCGGCCATGGCCAACGCAGCCTACGCTAACGAGCCGTTTGCCAGTGACTCTCCCTGGATGTTCGGTGATTGGGCCGGGCACCGTACCGCCTTGCTCGACCAAGGTTATGACTTCACCTTGGGCTACACAGGCGAAATGGGCAGCAACCTGCGCGGTGGCTACGACCACAACCGCACGGCCCGCTACAGTGACCAGTTCACCTTCGGCAGCCACATGGACCTGGAAAAGATCTTCGGCTGGCGCGACGCCGAGTTCCAGCTCACGGTCACCGAGCGCCATGGCCAGAACATCAGCAACGACCGCATCAATGACCCCCGCGTCGGCGGCTTCACCTCGGCGCAGGAAGTGTGGGGCCGCGGTCAGACCTGGCGCCTGACGCAGCTGTGGGTCAAGCAGAAATATTTCGACGGCGCGCTGGACGTCAAGTTTGGCCGCTTTGGCGAAGGTGAAGACTTCAACAGCTTCCCCTGCGACTTCCAAAACCTGGCCTTCTGTGGCTCTCAGGTGGGCAACTGGGTAGGTGGCATCTGGTACAACTGGCCCGTCAGCCAGTGGGCCCTGCGCGTGCGCTACAACCTCAGCGACAGCCTCTTCGCGCAGGTTGGCGTGTTCGAGCAGAACCCGTCCAACCTGGAGTCGGGCAACGGCTTCAAGCTCAGCGGCAGCGGCACCCAAGGCGCGGTGATGCCAATCGAACTGGTATGGAGCCCACGTATCAAAGGCATGAAAGGGGAATATCGCGCCGGGTACTACTACAGTAATGCCAAGGCAAGCGATGTACTCAAGGACAGCGACGGGCAGTCGGCAGCGATCAGCGGTGCCGCCTACCGCAGCAGCTCAAGCAAGCACGGCGTGTGGCTGGGTGCTCAGCAGCAGGTGACTGCGCTGGCATCGGACGCCTCGCGTGGCTTGAGCGTATTCGCCAACGCCACGATGCATGACAAGAAAACCAATGCCATCGACAACTATGTGCAGGCTGGACTGGTATTCAAAGGGCCGTTCGACAGTCGGGCCAAGGACGACATCGGCCTTGCAGTCGCCCGTGTGCATGTCAACCCGGCCTATCGCAAGAATGCCCGGCTGGCCAACCAGGCCGCGGGGCTTTACGACTATGACAACCCTGGCTTCCTGCCAGTACAGGACACCGAATACAGCGCCGAGCTGTACTACGGCATTCACCTGGCCGACTGGCTCACGGTGCGACCGAACCTGCAATACATCCGCCACCCCGGCGGCGTGTCGCAGGTCGACAACGCCCTGGTCGGCGGCTTGAAAATCCAGAGCACTTTCTAAAAACACATATCAAACGGAGAACATGCGATGAGCACTGAAGGTGCCAACAAGGGAAGCCGCTGGCTACCCCGCCTGATCGGCGTCCTGCTGTTGTTGATGGGGCTGGCACTGCTGGCCGGTGGCATCAAGCTCAGTCAGCTGGGCGGGTCGCTGTATTACCTGATCGCCGGCATCGGGTTTGCCGTGTCTGGCGCCCTCCTGCTGGCCCAGCGCCGCATCGGCCTGGGTGTCTACGCCGTCGTGTTGCTGGGCAGCACGGTCTGGGCACTGCTCGAAGTGGGCCTGGACTGGTGGCAACTGGTACCGCGTCTGGCCATCTGGTTCGCCATCGGTGTAGTGCTGTTGCTGCCTTGGTCGCGCCGACCGTTGATCGGGCCAGCCAGCAAAGCCAACACGGCCCTGCTCACCGTTGCCGTGGTGGCATCGGGTGCCTGCGCCGTCGCCAGTCAGTTCACCCACCCCGGTGAGGTGTATGGCGAACTGGGTCGCGACACCAGCGAAATGGCCAGCACCGCCCCGGCCATGCCCGACGGCGAGTGGCATGCCTACGGCCGCACCGAGCACGGCGACCGTTACTCGCCGCTGCGCCAGATCACCGCGCAAAACGCCTACCGCCTTGAAGAGGCCTGGCGTATCCGCACCGGCGACTTGCCCAGTGACAAAGACCCGGTGGAACTGACCAACGAAAACACGCCGCTCAAAGCCAATGGCATGCTCTATGCCTGCACCGCCCACAGCCGCGTGCTGGCCTTGGACCCGGACACCGGTGCTGAAATCTGGCGTTATGACCCGCAGATCAAGAGCCCGGTGGGCACCTTCAAGGGTTTCGCCCACATGACGTGCCGTGGCGTTTCGTACTATGACGAAAACCGCTACGTAAGCCGTGACGGCAGCCCTGCGCCGACCATCAGCGATGCTGGCAAGGCCGTGGCTCAGGCCTGCCCGCGCCGTCTTTATCTGCCAACTGCCGACGCGCGCCTGATCGCCATCAATGCCGACAACGGCAAGGTCTGCGAAGGCTTTGCCAACCAGGGCAGTGTCGACCTGACCACCGGCCTTGGGCCATTCACGCCAGGTGGCTACTACTCCACATCGCCTGTGGCCATCACGCGCGACCTGGTGATCATTGGCGGTCACGTGACCGACAACGAGTCGACCAGCGAGCCGTCTGGCGTGATCCGCGCATACGACGTACACGACGGCCGCCTGGTGTGGAACTGGGACAGCAACAACCCGGACGACACCGCGCCACTGGCACCGGGCAAGATGTACAGCCGCAACTCGGCCAACATGTGGTCGATTGCCAGCGTCGACGAAGACCTGGGCATGATCTACCTGCCACTGGGCAACCAGACGCCGGACCAATGGGGTGCTGACCGCACGCCAGGCGCCGAGAAATACAGCGCCGGTGTGGTCGCCCTGGACCTGGCGACCGGCAAGGCCCGCTGGAACTACCAGTTCACCCACCATGACCTGTGGGACATGGACGTGGGCAGCCAGCCTACCTTGGTCTCCCTGAAGACCGACGATGGCGTCAAGCCTGCGGTCATCGTGCCGACCAAACAGGGTAGCCTGTACGTGCTGGACCGTCGTGACGGTACGCCGATCGTGCCGATCCGTGAAATCCCGACCCCGCAAGGCGCGGTCAAGGGCGATCACACCTCGCCGACCCAGGCCCGTTCGGACCTCAACCTGCTCGGCCCTGAGCTGACCGAACAGGCCATGTGGGGCGCCACGCCGTTCGACCAGATGCTGTGCCGCATCCAGTTCCGCGAGCTGCGCTACGAAGGCCAGTACACCCCGCCATCGGAGCAGGGTTCGCTGATCTACCCAGGCAACGTGGGTGTGTTCAACTGGGGCAGCGTCTCGGTCGACCCGGTACGTCAACTGCTGTTCACATCGCCCAACTACATGGCATTCGTCTCCAAGATGATCCCCCGTGAGCAGGTTGCGGACGGTAGCAAGCGCGAGAGCGAGACCAGCGGCGTGCAACCGAACACCGGTGCACCCTATGCCGTCACCATGCACCCGTTCATGTCGCCGCTGGGCGTGCCGTGCCAGGCGCCTGCCTGGGGCTATGTGGCCGCCATCGACCTGTTCACCAACAAGGTGGTCTGGAAGCACAAGAACGGCACTACCCGCGACAGCACGCCGGTCCCAATCGGCCTGCCGGTTGGGGTACCCAGCATGGGCGGCTCGATCGTCACCGCCGGCGGCGTAGGCTTCCTGAGCGGTACGCTGGACCAGTACCTGCGCGCCTATGACGTCAACAACGGCAAGGAATTGTGGAAAGCCCGCCTGCCAGCAGGCGGCCAGGCCACGCCAATGACCTATACCGGCAAGGACGGCAAGCAGTACGTGCTCATCGTGGCCGGTGGCCACGGCTCGCTGGGCACCAAGATGGGCGACTACATCATCGCCTACAAACTCGCCGAGTAACCGGCACGGTGTCACCAAAAGCGGAGCCTTGCAGGCTCCGCTTTTTCATGCGCGCACGCCACTGCCCGGCAGCGGCTTGAAACCCTTCCTGCCTTGCCCCATCTAAGCACCATAGTCATTCACGCAGGTGCCCCATGAGCGACCAGCAGGATTACCCTGAACACGCCGACGATTCCAACGAAGTCGAACATACCAGTAGCCAGCCGATAACCGGCCATGCCTTGGCCCTGCCTGGACAACAGCTGCCGGACAAGGTCTATGTGATCCCCATTCACAACCGCCCGTTCTTTCCGGCGCAGGTGCTGCCGGTCATCGTCAACGAAGAGCCGTGGGCCGAGACGCTGGACTTGGTGGCCAAGTCTCCCGACCACTGCCTGGCGCTGTTCTTCATGGACACGCCGCCTGAAGACCACCGCCATTTCGACACCAAGGCCCTTCCGGAGTACGGCACCCTGGTCAAGGTGCACCATGCCAGCCGGGAAAACGGCAAGTTGCAGTTCGTGGCCCAGGGCCTGACGCGGGTACGTATTCGGACCTGGCTCAAGCACCATCGCCCGCCCTATCTGGTTGAAGTCGACTACCCGCGCCAACCGGCCGACCCGACCGACGAGGTCAAAGCCTATGGCATGGCCCTGATCAACGCCATCAAGGAGCTGCTGCCCCTCAACCCGTTGTACAGCGAAGAGTTAAAGAATTACCTCAACCGCTTCAGCCCCAACGACCCCTCCCCGCTGACCGACTTCGCCGCCGCGTTGACCTCGGCGACCGGCAGCCAGCTTCAAGAGGTGCTCGACTGCGTGCCCATGCTCAAGCGCATGGAAAAAGTGCTGCCCATGCTGCGCAAGGAAGTTGAAGTCGCTCGCCTGCAAAATGAAATTTCCGCCGAGGTGAACCGGCAGATTGGCGAGCATCAGCGCGAATTCTTCCTCAAGGAGCAACTGAAGGTCATCCAGCAGGAACTGGGGTTGACCAAGGATGATCGCAGCGCGGACCTCGAGCAGTTCGAACAACGGCTCGAAGGCAAGACCCTACCGGACCAGGCACGCAAGCGCATCGACGAGGAGATGGGCAAGTTGGCGATCCTGGAGACAGGCTCACCCGAATACGCCGTGACCCGAAACTACCTGGAGTGGGCGACAGCCCTGCCCTGGGGTATCTACGGGGACGACAAGCTCGACCTCAAGCACGCCCGCAAGCTGCTCGACCAGCATCATGCGGGGCTGGACGATATCAAGGAACGTATCCTCGAGTTTCTGGCCGTTGGGGCATGGAAAGGCGAGATCAGTGGCTCGATCGTGTTGCTGGTGGGCCCGCCAGGGGTGGGCAAGACCAGCGTTGGCAAGTCCATCGCCGAATCGTTGGGCCGCCCATTCTATCGCTTCAGCGTGGGCGGCATGCGCGACGAAGCCGAAATCAAGGGGCATCGCCGCACCTACATCGGGGCCCAGCCAGGCAAGCTGGTGCAAGCCCTGAAGGATGTCGAAGTGATGAACCCGGTCATCATGCTCGACGAAATCGACAAGATGGGGCAAAGCTACCAAGGCGACCCGGCCTCGGCGCTGCTGGAAACCCTGGACCCCGAGCAGAACGTCGACTTCCTCGATCACTATCTGGACCTGCGCCTGGACCTGTCCAAGGTGCTGTTCGTCTGCACCGCCAATACCTTGGATTCCATCCCCGGTCCACTGCTCGACCGCATGGAGGTCATCCGCCTCTCCGGGTACATCACCGAAGAAAAACTGGCCATCGCTAAACGCCATCTCTGGCCCAAGCAACTGGCCAAGGCGGGTGTGGCCAAAAGCAGCCTGAGTATCACCGACAGCGCCTTGCGCCTGGTGATCGAAGGCTATGCCCGGGAAGCCGGCGTACGACAGCTGGAAAAACAGTTGGGCAAGTTGGTGCGCAAGGCCGTGGTGAAGCTGCTTGAAGACCCCACCGCCAAGCTCAAAATCGGACCAAAGGATCTGGAAGGCGCATTGGGCATACCGGTGTTCCGCAGTGAGCAGGTGCTGGCGGGCAAAGGTGTGATCACGGGCCTTGCCTGGACCAGCATGGGCGGTGCCACACTGCCAATCGAAGCGACGCGCATTCACACGCTCAACCGCGGTTTCAAGCTGACCGGCAAGCTCGGCGATGTCATGAAGGAATCGGCTGAAATCGCGTACAGCTATGTCAGTTCTAACCTCAAGCAGTTTGGCGGCGACCCGGCCTTCTTCAACGAAGCGTTCATTCACCTGCATGTACCCGAGGGTGCTACCCCCAAGGACGGTCCGAGTGCCGGCATTACCATGGCCAGCGCGCTGCTGTCCTTGGCACGGGATCAGGCACCGAAGAAAGGTGTGGCCATGACCGGCGAGCTGACCTTGACCGGGCAGGTGCTGCCCATTGGTGGGGTGCGTGAAAAGGTCATCGCGGCGCGCCGGCAGAAGATCCACGAGTTGATCCTGCCCGAGCCTAATCGCGGCGATTTCGAGGAACTGCCCGACTACCTGCGTGAAGGGTTGACGGTGCATTTCGCCAAACGCTTTGCCGACGTCGCCAAAGTGCTTTTCTGAAGTACAGGAGCAGGGGCTGTGCTGCAGCCCCCTGGTTCATCCTTCCCTCGGTATGACTACCGTGCCGCTTAATCGGTTATCCTCGGGCACTCGACAACCCGTGGAGCCCCTATGTCCACCTCACGCCTGCTTGCCCCGTTGGGGCTGACTCTGCTAACCGCCTGCGCCCAGCACGGGCCCGAGCCTGTCACCCTGGATGCTGACAGTGAGTGCCCGATCTACCTGGAAAAAGGGCAGGTGTTGAACCTGACCCTTCCCAGCAACCCTTCCACTGGCTACCGCTGGCGAGTGGAAGCCGCCGCTACGCCTGTGCTCCTCAGCCTCGGGCCCGAGGTCTACAGCGCGCCCGATCAGGAGGATGTGGTCGGCAGCGAAGGCCTCTCGACGTGGCGTTATCAAGCCGATCAAAGCGGCAAGGCCGCCTTGAAGCTGGTCTATCAACAGCCTTGGGCCAGGCAGGTGACGCCAGTGCAAACCTTCGATTGCAATGTTGTCGTGCGCTGACGCTTTGCGTTGATGTACGTGGGCGAATCTGCCGTACATACGCAGGATCCAGGCCAATCGGCGCCACGCTGGCATGGCAAGATCACCCGCCATTCGATAAAATGCGCGCCCCGTTTCACCCAGCCTTGAGCCCGCCGTGACCACAGATCCCGATCGTCTTTTCGCCCAACCGTTGGCGCAGGTACCCGACTTCGTTTTCAACGAGGACGTGGTGCGCGTGTTCCCGGACATGATCAAGCGCTCCGTGCCGGGCTATCCGACGATTGTCGAGAATGTGGGCGTACTGGCCGCACGCTTCGCCATGCCCGGCACGGCGTTGTATGACCTGGGCGCCTCGCTCGGTGCGGTTACGCAGGCTTTGCGCCGGCACGTGCGCGGGGAAGGTTGCCGCGTAATCGCCGTGGACAATTCCGCCGCCATGGTCGAGCGCTGCCGCGAATACCTCGCAGCCCAGGACTCGATGTTCCAGGAATTGTTGCCTGTCGAGGTGCTGGAAGCGGACATCCTCAACCTGGCGTTCGAACCGGCCTCGGTGGTGGCGATGAACTTCACCCTGCAGTTCATCGCACCGCCGCAGCGACTGGCGCTGTTGACCCGCATCCGCCAGTCACTGCTGCCCGGCGGTGCCCTGATCCTTTCGGAAAAGCTGTGCTTTGCCGACGCCACTGCGCAGGCGCTGCTCAACGACCTGCACCTGGACTTCAAACGCGCCAACGGCTACAGCGAACTGGAAATTGCCCAGAAGCGCAGCGCCATCGACAACGTGATGAAGCCTGACACCCTGGAAACCCACCGCCAGCGCTTGCTCGATGCAGGGTTCTCGACGGTGGTGCCCTGGTTCCAATGCCTTAACTTTGCCTCGTTGATAGCCCTACCATGATCGATCTTTCCCCTCTGGCGCGCCGTCTGGCGGGCACCCCCCTGGCTGAATGGTCGCAAGGCCTGCAGGCGCAACTCGATGCCAAGCTGGAAAAAGGTCATGGCGACCTGGACCGCTGGCGTGGTGCGCTGCACGCGCTACCGGCCCTGCAGCCGAGCGAAATCGACCTGGTAAACGGACTGCGTCTGGACTGCGACTGCGATGATGCCAGCCGCGTGCAAATGCGCCAGGCATTGATGGGGCTGTCGCCCTGGCGCAAAGGCCCCTTCGATCTGTTTGGCGTGCACGTCGATACCGAATGGCGCTCGGACTGGAAATGGGCTCGCGTTGCGCCGCACCTGGACCTCAAGGGCAAGCGGGTACTGGACGTTGGCTGCGGTAATGGCTATTACCAGTGGCGCATGCTGGGCGCTGGCGCCGACATGGTCATCGGGGTCGACCCGAACTGGTTGTTCTTCTGTCAGTTCCAGGCGGTACAACGGTACTTGCCGAACCTGCCGGCCTGGCACCTTCCTTTTGCGCTGGAAGACCTGCCTGCCAGCCTCGAGGGCTTCGACACTGTGTTTTCGATGGGGGTGTTCTATCACCGTCGCTCGCCTATCGAGCACCTGCTGGCGCTCAAGGACTGCCTGGTCAAGGGCGGCGAACTGGTTTTGGAAACACTGGTGATCGAAGGCGACGTGCAACAGGTGCTGGTGCCCGAGGACCGTTACGCGCAGATGCGCAACGTGTGGTTCCTGCCCTCGGTCCCAGCCCTGGAGCGCTGGCTGCGCCGGGCTGGGTTCAGTGATGTTCGCTGCGTGGATGTCAGTGTCACGAGCCTGGAAGAACAGCGCAGCACCGAATGGATGCGCTATCAGTCGCTCAGTGATTTCCTCGACCCCAGCGATTCAGGCAAAACCATCGAGGGCTTGCCTGCCCCGCGTCGCGCCACGCTGGTGGCGCGCAAATAGCCGTTGGCTCAACGCGAGGCCGCGAGAATCAATGCCTTCATTTCTGATACGGCGGCCTTGAAGCCCACGAACAATGCGTGGGCGACCAGCGCGTGGCCGATGTTCAGTTCGTTGATGCCCTTGATGGCCGCCACGGCCTCAACGTTGTGGTAGTGCAGGCCATGGCCGGCATTGACGATCAAGCCTTGGCCGATGCCAAACGCCACGCCATCGACAATGCGCTTGAGCTCTTCAGCCACTTCGGTAGGTGATTGCGCGTCGGCATAACGGCCGGTGTGCAGCTCGATGGCCGGCGCGCCTACCCGGTGCGAGGCCTCGATCTGGCGCTCGTCGGCATCGATGAACAACGACACCTCTGCGCCGATCCGCGACAGGCGCTCGACCGCCGCTTTGATTCGCGCTTCCTGGCCTGCCACATCCAACCCACCCTCGGTGGTGAGTTCCTGACGGGTTTCAGGCACCAGGCAGATGTGCGCCGGGCGGATCTTTTCGGCAAAGGCCATCATCTCTTCGGTGACGCCCATTTCGAAGTTCATGCGCGTCTGCAATACATCCTTGAGCAGCAACACGTCGCGCTCCTGGATGTGGCGGCGATCCTCGCGCAGGTGCACGGTGATGCCGTCGGCACCCGCCTCTTCAGCATCCAGCGCCGCCTTGACAGGGTCTGGGTAACGCGTACCCCGGGCCTGGCGCAGGGTGGCCACATGGTCGATGTTCACGCCGAGAAGCATGCGGTTGCTGTGAGTCACGAAAGGCTCTCCTTGGATTGAGCCCTACAGCATACGTCGTGATCAGCGCTTGCGAAACAGTTCGCGGCTGACCAGCGGCTTGCCACCCAGATGAACGGCCAGGGCCTGGCGCATCAAGCGCTTGGCCGCCAGCAAAGCACCTGGCATTTCCCAGTCTGCCTCGGCCAAGGCCAGCAACTCGGTGCCACCGAACAGCCCAGGCTGGGGCAGTTCGACCCGCTCCAGCCCAGCGTCCACGCGCAGGCGGTACCGCCCCTCGGCGGCAATGGGCTGCTCGTTGACATCCATGTGCAGCGAGAAGGCGTAACCCAGCTCATCGAGCAGCCGCCATTCAAAGGCCCGCAACAGCGGCTCGAGCGGACGGCCGGCCAGAAGAGCTTGCAGGGTTTGCGCATAGTGATCAAACAACCCAGGCGAAGGTGCCTCTGCCGGGAGCAGGCGCATCAGCAACTCATTGAGGTACAAACCGCTGAACACAGCGTCCCCGTGCAGCCAGGGTGCCATGCCGACCGTTTCCAGCCTGCCAACGTTCTTCAGCTCCCCTCGCCCGCGCAGCTCAAGCTCCAGTGGCACAAAGGGGCGCACCAGGCTGCCACCCTTGCCCCGCGCGCGGCGCAATACGGCACGTACGCGCCCCTGGGGGGTGAAGAAGTCCACCAGCGCGCTGGTTTCCTTGTAGGCGCGGCTGTGCAGCACATAGGCTGGCTGACCGACAGGTTGTTCCATGAAATTCACCAGCCCGCGTGAGGCAGACGTTGTCGAGAACGCCCCGACCGGGGCGCTCTCGCATCAGGCTGCGTAAGCCTTAGAGGTCGCCGTAGCCCAGCGAGCGCAGGGCGCGCTCGTCATCGGACCAGCCGCCTTTGACCTTGACCCAGAGGTTGAGCATGACCTTGGCGTCAAACAGCACTTCCATGTCCTTGCGCGCATCGGAACCGATGCGCTTGATGCGCTCACCCTTGTCGCCGATGATGATTTTCTTCTGCCCGTCGCGTTCGACCAGGATCAGCGCATGGATATGCAACACATGCCCCTGCTGCTTGAACTCCTCGATTTCCACTGTGATCTGGTAAGGCAGCTCGGCGCCCAGCTGACGCATGATCTTTTCACGCACCAGCTCGGCAGCCAGAAAGCGGCTGCTGCGATCGGTGATCTGGTCTTCCGGGAAGAAATGCTCGTTTTCCGGCAGGTGCTTGGCGATCAGCGCTTCGAGCGATTCGAGGTTGTGGCCCTGCTGCGCGGAAATGGGCACGATCTCGGCGTTGGGCAGCTGGCCTTGCAGCCACTGAAGGTGCGGAATGAGCTCGGCCTTTTCATCCATGCGGTCAGTCTTGTTCACCGCCAGGATCACCGGGCCGGTCACGTACTGAACGCGCTCGAGCACCAATTGGTCCTCATCCGTCCACCGGGTGCGGTCCACTACGAAGATCACCACGTCGACGTCCTTCAAAGCGGCCGAGGCGTTGCGATTCATGTAGCGGTTCAGGGCCTTGTCGTTGGCCTTGTGCATGCCGGGGGTATCGACATAGATGGCCTGCACCGGGCCCTCGGTCTTGATGCCGAGCATGTTGTGACGCGTGGTCTGCGGCTTGCGCGAGGTGATGGCCAGTTTCTGGCCAAGGATGTGGTTCAACAGGGTCGACTTGCCGACGTTCGGGCGACCGACGATAGCGACGTAGCCGCAACGGGTAGTGGTGTTCTCAGTCATTGCCATTCTCCACGCCCAGGGCGATCAATGCGGACGCAGCGGCTACCTGCTCGGCGATACGCCGGCTGACACCCTGACCACGGCTCTTGTTGTTCAGCAGCACGACTTCGCATTCGACGAAGAACGTACGGCAGTGAGGTTCGCCCTGGATATCCACCACTTCGTAACGCGGCAGCTCGCAGCTGCGCGATTGCAGGAACTCCTGCAGGCGGGTTTTAGGATCCTTGTTGGTATCGACCAGGGTCAGCCCTTCGAACTCGTTGGCCAGCCAGGCGAGCACGCGCTCGCGGGCCGTGTCCATGTCGGCGTCCAGGTAGATGGCCCCGATCAAGGCCTCCAGCGCATCGGCCAGAATGGACTCGCGGCGAAAGCCCCCGCTTTTGAGCTCGCCCGAACCCAGGCGCAGGTATTCGCCCAGGTCGAACCCTCGGGCCAGACGGGCCAGGGTCTCACCTTTGACCAGGCGGGCACGCAGCCGTGACAGCTGCCCTTCACGGGCCTGGGGGAAGCGCTCGAACAGCGCCTCGCCGGCGACGAAGTTGAGAATGGCGTCACCGAGGAACTCCAGACGCTCGTTATTGCGCCCGGCATAGCTGCGGTGGGTCAGGGCCAGGAGCATCTGGTCCTGGTCCTTGAAGGTGTAACCGAGCTTTCGCTCCAGGCGGGTAAGGGAAGCAGTCATGCGGCCACCCGATCGTTGTTAAACGCGTTGTTCAAATCAGCATCCTGAAAGACGGTTTGGCCATGGTCACCGCACGCTGGGCGGCGAATCTCCCATCCTTGAGACACAGCCTATGTCAGAAAAGCATTCGGCGCTGTATGGACAGCGCCGAAGGGTATCAATGGATCAGTCCGACCCGCGACAAGTTGGGCAGGTGGCTGAGTTTTGGCTCAGGCCAGCTCATCCATACTGCGAAAGCCTTGCCAACGATGTTGCGGTCCGGAACCATGCCGTGCAGTTCCTTGGGAATGTTGGGGTCATCCCAGTAGCGGCTGTCGTTGGAGTTGTCGCGGTTGTCGCCCATCATGAAGTAATGGCCGGCTGGCACCGTCCATTGCTGGTCCGGCGGCATACGGTAACGGCTCATCTCCTTGCGGATCAGGTGCTCGGCAGCACCGAGCTTTTCCTTGTACAGCTGGGCGCTGCCCAGCGTCCCAGGCTCGGTACCCACCAGTTGCTCGGCGACCCGCTGACCGTTGACGAACAACTGCTTGTCGTTGGTGTAGCGGATCTGGTCACCGGGCAAGCCGACGACCCGCTTGATGTAGTTGACGTTCGGGTCGCTGGGGTAGCGGAACACCATCACATCGCCGCGCTGTGGGTCGCCCACCTCGATGACCTTCTTGTCGATCACCGGCAAGCGGATGCCATAGGAGAACTTGTTCACCAGGATGAAGTCACCCACTTCCAGCGTGGGTTTCATCGACCCCGACGGAATCTGGAAAGGTTCGACCAGGAACGAGCGCAGCACCAGCACGATGAACAGCACCGGGAAGAACGACTTGCCGTATTCGACCAGCAAGGGTTCCTTGTTCAGGCGCTCGACCACCGCCGGTTCCGGCTGGCTGACACTGCCCTGGTAAGTGGCGATCGCCGCACGTCGGCGCGGCGCCAGGAACAGAAGGTCGATCAGGCCCAACAGACCGCACACGAACACGGCAATGACGAGCAACAGCGGGAAATTTAGCGACATAGGACCTAACTATCCAACCTGAGCACGGCGAGGAAGGCTTCTTGTGGAATTTCCACGTTGCCCACCTGTTTCATGCGTTTCTTACCGGCCTTCTGCTTCTCGAGCAGCTTCTTCTTACGGCTGACGTCGCCGCCATAACATTTGGCCAGTACGTTCTTTCTGAGCGCCTTGACAGTGGTACGCGCGATGATCTGGCCACCAATGGCTGCCTGGATCGCCACATCGAACATCTGCCGCGGGATCAGTTCCTTCATCTTCTCGGTCAACGCGCGGCCTTTGTACGCAGCGTTGTCGCGGTGCACGATCAATGCCAGGGCATCGACCTTGTCACCGTTGATCAACACGTCCAGCTTGACCAGGTTGGCCGACTGGTAACGATCGAAGTGATAGTCCAGCGAAGCATAGCCACGGCTGGTGGACTTCAAGCGGTCGAAGAAGTCCAGTACCACTTCGTTCATCGGCATGTCGTAACGCACTTGCACCTGGCTGCCCAGGAACTGCATGTCGCGCTGAACGCCACGCTTCTCGATACACAAGGTGATCACGTTGCCCAGGTGTTCTTGTGGCACCAGGATGGTCGCGGTCACGATGGGCTCGCGGAAGTCGGTGACCGACGAGACGTCTGGGAGCTTCGACGGGTTGTCGACGACGATGGTTTCACCGGTCTTGAGTTCCAGCTCGTAGATCACGCTGGGCGCGGTGGTGATCAGGTCCAGGTCGTACTCGCGCTCCAGGCGCTCCTGGATGATCTCCATGTGCAGCATGCCCAGGAACCCGCAGCGGAAGCCAAAGCCCAGGGCGTCGGAGCTTTCGGGCATGTATTGCAGGGACGAATCGTTGAGCGTCAGCTTCTGCAAGGCATCGCGGAAGTCTTCGAAGTCATCGGAACTGACCGGGAACAGACCGGCGTATACCTGCGGCTGGATCTTCTTGAACCCAGGCAGCACTTCGACTTCCGGGGTGGAAGACAGGGTCAGGGTATCGCCGACCGGGGCACCGTGGATGTCCTTGATGCTGGCGATGATGAAGCCCACTTCGCCGGCTTTGAGGTCGGCGGTTTGGGTGTGCTTGGGCGTGAAGACGCCCACGCTGTCGACCAGGTGCAGCTTGCCGGTGGACTTGACCAGGATCTTGTCGCCTTTCTTGACGCGACCATGGCGCACGCGCACCAGCGAGACCACGCCCAGGTAGTTGTCGAACCAGGAGTCGATGATCAGGGCTTGCAGTGGCGCGTCGATATCGCCGGTCGGTGCGGGAATGGTGTGCACCAGGCGTTCGAGCACCTCGTCCACCCCCATGCCGCTCTTGGCACTGCAGGCCACGGCATCGGTGGCATCGATGCCGATGATCTTCTCGATTTCGTCCTTGACGCGATCGGGATCGGCCTGTGGCAGGTCCATCTTGTTCAGAACCGGCATG
Source organism: Pseudomonas sp. URMO17WK12:I9 (assembly GCF_900230165.1). Classification (NCBI taxonomy): domain Bacteria; kingdom Pseudomonadati; phylum Pseudomonadota; class Gammaproteobacteria; order Pseudomonadales; family Pseudomonadaceae; genus Pseudomonas; species Pseudomonas sp. URMO17WK12:I9. The sequence goes on from NZ_OCMQ01000004.1 coordinate 107,629, forward strand.
ACTTCCAGGCCTTGCTCGATGGCCGTGTAGCAGTTGGCGACGGACTGGGCCTCGACACCCTGGCCGGCATCGACCACCAGCAACGCCCCTTCGCACGCCGCCAGCGAGCGCGAGACTTCATAGGTGAAGTCGACGTGGCCGGGGGTATCGATGAAGTTGAGCTGGTAGACCTTGCCGTCCTGGGCCTTGTAGTTGAGCGTGACGCTGTGGGCCTTGATGGTGATCCCGCGTTCGCGCTCCAGGTCCATGGAGTCGAGCACCTGGGCTTCCATTTCGCGCGCAGTCAGGCCACCGCACATTTGAATGAAACGGTCGGCCAGCGTCGACTTGCCATGGTCGATGTGGGCGATGATGGAGAAATTGCGGATATGACTCAAATCACTCACGGGTCAACACTCGGAAAAGGCTGCGAGCCGGACGCCCGCCGAAAAATAGCCGGCAATTGTACCTGAAGCTGCCAGGATGTGGGAGATTCCTCTGCCCGGCCGTCACCTGCAGCTTGGCATTGAAATGTCACTGCACATGAAAAAGGGCAGCTGTCGCTGCCCTCCTCCCGTATTCGCCGCGCTTACTCGGCGAGCTTGAAGGTGATGAAGCTGGCGCGCCCCTGGCGCAACACGCGCATGGACACGGAGCGGTTCTTCGGCAGCTCCTTGGCGATTTGCGTGAATTCCTTGGCCGAACCGATGGCCTGGTTGTTCAGGTGACTGATGACGTCACCCGGACGCAGGCCGATCAGCGCGGCCGGACCATCCTGCACTTCCTTGATGACCACGCCGCCCTTGAGCTCCAGGGATTTCTTCTGCTCGGCAGTAAGATCGGCCACCGAAACGCCCAGGCGATTGCTGCTGCGCTCGACATTGCTGTCGCCGGCACCGGCGCCGATGTCGGCATCGTCGTCTGGCAGTGCGCCAACACTGACATCAAGGGTCTGGCGCTTGCCGTTGCGAATGATGTCCAGCTTGGCCTTGGCACCATCCTTCAAGCCACCTACCAGATGCGGCAAGTCGGCAGACATGACGATCGGCTGGCCATTCATGCTCAGGATGACATCACCGACCTGCAGGCCCCCTTTGGCAGCCGGGCCATTTTCCAGCACCTGAGCGACCAGCGCACCGGCAGGCTTGTCCAGACCGAAGGATTCAGCCAGGTCCTTGTTGACCTCTTGGATGACGACGCCCAGCCAGCCACGGCTGACCTTGCCGTCCTTCTTCAGCTGATTCGAGACATCGATGGCCACGTCGATCGGGATCGCGAACGACAGACCCATGAAGCCACCGGAGCGCGTGAAGATCTGCGAGTTGATCCCTACCACTTCGCCGTTCATGTTGAACAGCGGCCCACCCGAGTTGCCCGGGTTGATCGCAACGTCGGTCTGGATGAACGGCACATAGGTGTCGTTGGGCAGGGTGCGGCCCTTGGCGCTGACGATACCTTTGGTCACCGAATGGTCAAAGCCGAACGGCGAGCCGATGGCCAATACCCATTCGCCGACCTTGAGCTTTTCAGAATCCCCCAGCTTGACGGTAGGCAGGTTCTTACCCTCCACCTTCAGCAATGCGACGTCGGTGCGCGGGTCGGTACCCACCAGCTTGGCTTGCAATTCGCTGCGGTCGGACAAGCGCACGATGATTTCGTCGGCATCGGCGATGACATGGTTATTGGTCAGTACATAGCCGTCGCTGGAAATGATGAAGCCCGAGCCCAGTGACTGCGCCTCACGCTGACGGTCACCACGCGGTGCACGCGGTTGCTGCGGAAGGTTGCGCTCGAAGAATTCGCGGAACATTGGCGGCAGGCCTTCGAGATCCGGCATTTGACCTGCGGCGATGCGACGGTCCGGAAGCTTCTGCTTGGTACTGATGTTGACGACCGCCGGCGAGGCTTGCTCGACCAGCGTCGTGAAATCCGGCAGGGCTTCTTCAGCCTGGACCGTCAGCACTTGCCCGAGCATCAGCACGGCCGCGAAGAACGATAGATAGGGTTTCAAACGAGGTATTGACATACGGCTCCCGTCACAACGAGCGGTAATTAAGAAACGACCCTGCACAACGCAGCAATGGCCAGGCTCCCAGAAGCCTGACCTATAGAAAATTTGCCGTCAGATTGCAAATGACAATGCTTTAATTTCATTTCAAAAAGCCACGCCCTGAGCGGGACCGCTCGCCATTAGCCTTTGCTCACTGGCCCGCCTGAGCGTCTTGAGGACGCATCGACAAGGCAACGCGTTCGGCCGTGCCTAGCGGAATCTCGCCAACGACGGTCACCATCATCTGGCCCTTTGGCGTACTCAGGCGTCGCGATACTGCCGATGTCGGGCCCAACTGGGTACGCACATCAGCGCCAGCCTCGCCCTTCACAGGCTCGATGAAGACAGAGAAACGCGCCAGACCGTCGTCATACATCAAGGTGCTGACCGGGCTGCCCTGCCCAGGCTCGCGGCGGATGGCGCTATTGACCACTTCGAACCCTGACGGTAGCCAATCGGAGCGCCACCCAGAGACAGCCCCACCGGCAGGCGCCGCTGCCACCACGGGCTTGCAGGCCGAACTGGGGCGCAGGTCTTCGTCGGTAGGCATGCGTGCTTCAAGCCGGGTCATCTGGAACCGCTCAAGCAGTTGACCTTTCTCGTTGAGCATCAGCGAGCGCAGCGGTAAGCCCGTTGCACGGTCCAGATGCAGCTCGTAACCGTAACGGTGCTGATCACGCGGTGAAAGTGACACGACCACCGCGTCCCGGCCTGCAACGCGAGACTTGCCGGACACGGACAGGTCGTACCAACTCATGAGTTTGAGGGGGTCAAGGCGGCGTGGCGCGCTATCGGGCGGCGCCGAAACACCTTCGGCAAGCCCGCCACTGACGCATTGTACCTTGCCATCGACGCGCACGATTTCCTGGGCGACGCCATCGAGCTGCAGCAGCCGCTCGCTGACCTTGCCCTCTTGGACACGGTGCCAGATATCGTGGGTTGAAAAGCTGCCGTTACGTTCGTAAACGAAGGAGCCCAGGTAGCTCTGTCGTTGCTCGGCCTGTGCCAGCTTGTCCAGCCACTCGTTCGCCTCGGGCGAAGAATTGGCTGCCAACGCTGGCACCGTCATGCAGCTGCCGAGCAGCAGCGACAGGAGAGGTAGCGCGCGCATGAGCCTCCCTAATTAGCGGTTTTCCAGGCTGGCGGCGCGAGCGTAAGGCAGTGCGGTTTCAGAACCCTTCAGAGCGGACTCCTGGGCATGTTGGCGCAGGTAACCTGGCAGACGCTGGTCCCAGCCAGCCTGGTTCTGCAAAACACCGTTGGCCATCGGGCCAGTCGGCTGATCGCTGCTTTCGCTGTAGCCGGCCAGCACGGCAGGGCCTTGGGCCTGCGGCACGGTCACACCCTGCTGAACAGGCTGCTGGGCCGCAAGCTGGGCACCGGTAATATCATCCTGATTGTACAGGCGCACACCTGCCAGTACGGCGAGGGTCACCGACGCGGCAACAGCCACGCGGCTTACGGTGCGCCATGGGCCTTGCTTGGCCTTGGCAGGCACGGCCTCATCGGCCAGCGCTGCGGATACCGCCGAGGCGATGTCCAGGTTAGGCAGCAGCAGCTCCTTGTGCATGGCTGCACGGGCTACCTGGTAACGGGACCAGGTAGCACGGGTTTCGGCATCGTCGACGGCATTCAACACCCGACGCAATTCCAGTTGGTCCGCTTCGTTATCCATTACCGCGGACAGCGATTCCTGCAAAGCTTCACGACTCATGGCGGTTCCTCTCTTGGCTGTAGCCGCTGTCTCAGGTTTCCTGCAGCAAAGGCTGCAAGGCTTTGTCAATGGCCTCCCGAGCGCGGAAGATACGAGAGCGCACGGTACCCACTGGACATTGCATGACGCTGGCAATGTCTTCGTAACTCAGGCCATCGAACTCTCGCAGGGTCAGCGCCGTACGCAAGTCTTCTGGCAGTTGCTGAATGGTGCGATGGACAGTGCCTTCGATCTCATCCCGCAACAAGGAGCGCTCTGGAGACTCAAGATCCTTGAGGCCATGATCGCCGTCGTAAAACTCCGCATCCTCGGAGCTCACATCGCTGTCTGGCGGCCGTCTTCCACGGGACACCAGGTAGTTCTTCGCCGTGTTGATGGCGATGCGGTACAGCCACGTATAAAACGCACTGTCACCGCGGAAGTTGCCAAGCGCACGGTACGCCTTGATGAACGCTTCTTGTGCAACGTCCTGGGCTTCGTGGGTGTCATGGACAAACCGCACGATCAACCCGAGAATCTTGTGCTGGTACTTCAGCACCAATAGATCGAAAGCTCGCCTGTCGCCGCGTTGTACGCGCTCGACCAGTTGCTGATCTTCTTCCTGGGTTAGCATGAACACTCCTCGGTGATCTCGAAGGAGCGTTGCAGCAGCCATCGCTCAGGCTTGCAACCATAGACTCGGGCTTTGCGCAAAAGTTCTCCCCTCCAAGCAAGTTTCCTGCAGACCTTGAGCGGCGTGCACGGAAGACGCGGCACGGCAGCAGCCGACAACGTCGATAATCAGGTTACGAATACGCAGGTGAGCCCAATGTCGAGCTACCACCCTGCGTCGCCGCGGCAAATTGTTGGCGTGCGGGCAGCCTTCATAGGATTTCCAGCCACGCTGGAAAGTTCCCACAATGCCTGCCGTTACCGGGCGAGCGGCATGGAAAAGGGCCACCCGAGGCTGCTATAAAGGCCACCCGGCCATTAAACGATAGTTTCACAATGCCATCGACGCATGACTATTGTGCCGTGCCCCCTCCGAAGATTACTAGTGTCCTGACATGAGCCAACAATTCCAACATGATGTCCTGGTTATCGGCAGCGGCGCAGCGGGCCTGAGCCTGGCCCTGAACCTGCCTGCGAATCTGCGCATTGCGGTGCTGAGCAAGGGTGACCTGGCCAGCGGTTCGACCTACTGGGCCCAAGGGGGCGTAGCGGCCGTACTGGACGGCGCCGATACGATTCAGTCCCACGTGGATGACACCCTCAATGCCGGCGGTGGCCTGTGCCACGAAGACGCTGTTCGCTTTACCGTGGAGCACAGCCGCGAAGCCATCGAGTGGCTGATCGAGCAAGGCGTGCCGTTTACCCGGGATGAGCCCAACGGCGTGGTCGACGCAGGCTTCGAATTTCACCTGACACGTGAAGGCGGCCATAGCCACCGGCGCATCATCCATGCCGCCGACGCCACGGGCGCGGCCATCTTCAACACCTTGCTGGCCCAGGCCAGGCAGCGCCCGAACATCGAGCTGCTGGAGCAGCGTGTGGCGGTGGACCTGATCACCGAGCGGCGCCTGGGCCTGCACGGCGAGCGCTGCCTGGGTGCCTACGTGCTGGACCGCAACACGGGCCAGGTGGACACGTTCGGCGCGCGGTTCACGGTGTTGGCCACGGGTGGGGCGGCGAAAGTGTACTTGTACACCAGCAACCCAGATGGCGCGTGCGGCGATGGTATCGCCATGGCCTGGCGGGCTGGCTGCAGGGTCGCGAACCTTGAATTCAACCAGTTCCACCCTACGTGCCTTTATCACCCGCAGGCCAAGAGCTTTTTGATCACCGAGGCCTTGCGTGGCGAAGGCGCCCTGCTTCGCCTGCCAAACGGGGAGCGCTTCATGCCCCGCTTCGACCCACGCGAGGAGCTAGCCCCGCGCGACATCGTGGCACGGGCGATCGACCATGAAATGAAGCGCCTGGGGGTGGACTGCGTCTACCTGGACATCTCGCACAAGCCTGTCGAGTTCATCAAGAACCATTTCCCTACCGTTTACGAGCGGTGCCTGGGCTTTGGCATCGACATCACCCGCCAGCCGATACCTGTGGTGCCGGCAGCGCACTACACCTGTGGTGGCGTCATGGTGGACGACCGGGGGCACACGGATGTACCGGGGCTGTATGCGATTGGTGAAACCAGCTTCACGGGGCTGCATGGCGCCAATCGCATGGCCAGCAACTCGCTGCTGGAGTGCTTCGTCTACGGTCGGGCCGCGGCGGCCGACATCCAGGCGAACCTCGAGAATGTCGGCATGCCAATGGCCTTGCCTGGGTGGGATGCCAGCCAGGTCACGGACTCGGACGAGGATGTGATCATTGCGCATAACTGGGATGAGCTACGGCGCTTCATGTGGGATTACGTGGGGATCGTGCGAACCAGCAAGCGGTTGCAGCGGGCGCAGCATCGCGTGCGGTTGTTGCTCGATGAAATCGACGAGTTCTACAGCAACTACAAGGTCAGTCGGGATTTGATCGAGTTGCGCAATCTGGCGCAGGTGGCGGAGTTGATGATTCGCTCGGCGATGCAGCGCAAGGAGAGCCGGGGGTTGCATTACACGTTGGATTATCCGGCGATGCTTGGCGAGGCCAGAGACACGGTGCTTGAGCCCGATTGAATGGTTGGGGGAAGATGGGGACTGCAGGATTTAGCTTCGCGGCCCACATTGTCGGGGCCGGTCTGGCGTCCCGGCAAGACCGCTTCTACGCGCGTGCGTGCTGTTTAGGGATACGCTGCTGCTTATTGAGATGTGTTTAACAGCGAGCACTGTGCCAAACAGCATACCCCTGATATAAAACCGGTATAACGCGGGCTCATATATTAACTTTTTGAATCTTTCGCACCCACGAAGCACCCCAACGCTCTTGCCTTTGATCTTGATCTTGATCTTGATCTTGATCTTGCTTTTGCTTTTGCTCTTGCTCTTGCTCTTGATCTTGCTTTTGATCTTCGCGACTTCAGAAGGCCGAACGCAGGTCTTGCGGAGGGAGGTGACAGGCATGGATGCCTGTCAAGCGCTGGGCCCCAGGATGGGGCCTGCAGCGCGGTCCTCCCGGGAGCAAGACCGGAGTGAGGGAACCCCGAAGCGCAGCGTAGGGGCCGTATGAACGGAGCGCAGCCTTTTTGGTTACTTTTTGTGGCGTTTGACAAAAAGTGACTCGCCGTAAGGGCGAAAAGGTGATTAAGCGTCGCCATCGCAAATGGACTATGCTCTCT